>JAHIUA010000054.1 GCA_018817385.1 Pseudomonadota bacterium | reverse complement strand
CAATATCTTTGACGATTTCACACTTCGGACATCGGATTGAGGCCATGTCGTTGTCTTTTACAAATGCCTTTTGAATATCCATACCGTCTTGCTGTGTTGGTTAACATTTGTGCTCACCTCATTTCGGAGGCTACATGATTAAGGACTGATGCTGTTTTTTCCCCTGACGTCTTCTCTTTAACGTCTGTTTTGCCTGTTCAATAGACAATGAACGTCCCTTTTTGAAATAACTATACTGTATACAAGGGGAAGAGGTGAAATGTTTTTTCGTTGCGTTGAGAGATTAATCGTAAATAAGAACTGTGTAACGTTCCAGAATTTCCTCAGTTTCCCGATCGAGATCACTTGCGACCTCATGGATCTGGTATTCATGCTTGCAGCCGGTACAGCGTAAGCGAATGCGCCGACACTGACGGAGAACCTCAAGTTTTTTATTACATTTTCGACATTTCATAGGGAGTTAACTGTTAACATTCTGTTGGGGATAAAACTAACACCGGCGATGAACGGTAAGCCGGTACTCAGTACAGGTGCCCCTTGAGGGGTGAATGTACCTTCACGAAATTTTTTTCAAGAAGACATCTGAATAATTTCGTGAAGGTACTAACTGTATTTTAACGTGTGCTCTGAGCGTGCGCCAGTGTCACAGATTCGCCTGTTCTGGCTGGTAACCTCTCTTTTTACTCTGTGAGCCAGAGAGAACAGGCGAAGATGGGATTCCGGCAGGAGCTTACGTCAGCTGAGCAATTGTTCGCGGGTGAAGAGGGATTCCAGTTTGTAACCGGCCTTGGCCAGGACTTCGACGCCGCCTTCCTGACGTTCGACAACGGTAATAACAAGGCCAACCTTGAAGCCCTGGGCCTCCACTCGTTCAATAACTTTAAGCAGAGTGCCTCCGGTGGTAACCACATCTTCGAGAAGGGCAACCCGGCATCCGGGAATCATGTTGCTCAGTCCTTCAATGTAATTGCCGGTTCCATGGCCCTTGGCCTCTTTGCGGACTATGAAGGCCGGGATGGGGCATTTTTCCAGGTGGCTGACCACAGAAACTGCAGTGACCAGAGGGTCGGCCCCCAGGGTCATGCCGCCAACGGCCTGAATAGGTTCTGCTGCCTGGTTAATGATCTCCAGGATCAGTTTGCCGCAAAGATAGCCTCCTTCAGCCGAGAGGGTGGTCTGTTTGCCATCGATATAGAAGTCTGAGGTCTTCCCCGAGGTGAGGGTGAAGGAGCCTTTTCGGTACGATTTTTCAAGGAGAATTTCTTTTAATCGTTGTCTGTCGTTCATGATTGATCAATAAGTAGGGTGTGAGTAAGTGCCTGTCCATAACTTGCTGTTTTTTCCTGATTCTCAAACTTGCTGCTTCACTCGTTGTTCTCAGGGGGTAAGCCTTTGAATATCAATGAGATGTCTGCGCTTAAGTTGCTCGAGTATCTCGAGGGAGAAAAACTATCATTGTTAATGAACAGAAACAAGTAAAAATCCTTTTTGGGATAGATCCGAAAAAGGTTCTGTAATAGGCTCGTCTTAATTCCTGGTAAATCTACTTGTTTTTCTTCCAGGAAAAAAGAAAAAACTCGCAAAAAGAAAAAATACCATGGTATTCTGAATGATTAATGAGTATTGGCTGATTGCCAGGAAGGCTATCCAATAGAGAAATAAGGGGGCGTGTATATGTGTGGTATTGTAGGCTATGTAGGGAGTCGACGGGTTGTCCCCGTCGTATTGGAGGGCTTGAAACGCCTGGAATACAGGGGCTATGATTCTGCAGGTATTGTATATCTTCAGGATGGCGCCTTGAAAAAATATCGTAGTGAAGGAAAACTCCAGAATCTCGAAAATATCCTGGGTGATGCCATTGGTGCTCATTCCCACATCGGCCTCGGTCATACCCGCTGGGCAACCCATGGTGCCCCGACCACTGAAAATGCCCATCCCCACAGTGACTGCAGTGGTAAGCTGGTTGTTGTCCATAACGGCATCGTTGAAAATTATCATTCTCTGCGCCAGGAACTCCTGGAAAAAGGGCATCGCTTTTCCTCTGAAACGGATACCGAGGTCCTGGCTCACCTCATTGAAGAGTACCTTGACGGCGATCTTCGCCAGGCCGTAACGAAAGCCCTGACCAGGGTAGAGGGGTCTTATGCCCTGGGTGTCCTCTGGACCGGGATGCCCGATACCCTGATTGCGGCCCGGAACCACAGTCCTCTGGTCTTAGGTGTCCATGAGGAGGAAGGGACTTTCATGGCCTCTGATGTGCCACCTCTGCTTCCCTATACCGATAGGGTTATCTTTCTTGACGATCTGGAATTGGCTGTTTTGCGGGCCGACAGTCAAACTATTTATTCCCTGAAAAGCGGAAAAGAGGTGGAGAAAGAGGTCACGACCATTGCCTGGAATCCAGCCATGGCCGAGAAAGGGGGCTACAAACACTTCATGCTCAAAGAGATTTTTGAGCAGCCTCAGGCCATCATCAACACAATCAGTGGGCGCATCAATCTCGAGACTGGCAGTATCGATCTGCCGGAGATGAATCTCAGCGATCAGGATCTGGCCGGTATCGAACGTATCTTCCTTGTCGCCTGCGGGACTTCCTGGCATGCTGCTCTGGTGGCCAAGTACTGGATCGAACGGTGGGCAGGAATCCCGGTGGAGGTAGATATCGCCTCGGAGTTTCGTTACCGGAAATTGATTGTTAATGATCGGGTCCTCACCGTTGCCATTTCCCAGTCTGGGGAAACAGCCGATACCCTGGCCGGAATCCGGCTGGCCAAGGAGCTTGGCTCCAAGATTGTCACCATCTGTAATGTAGTGGGCTCTACCATGACCCGTGAGGCCCACGGTACGATCTATACCCATGCCGGTCCGGAAATCGGGGTGGCCTCGACCAAGGCCTTCACCTCACAACTGGCAGCACTGTTTCTCTTTACCCTATTCCTGGCGGAAAAGCGGGGAACCATGCCTGTTGCAGAACGATTACTGATGGGCAGGGAGTTGATCGCCCTGGCCAAGGTTATTGAAGAAGAATTACCTGTGCTGCAGGCTGAAATCCGGGAGATGATCGAAAAGTACTATGACAGTCGTGACTTTCTCTTTGTGGGCAGGGGGCTCAATTTTCCCATTGCTCTGGAAGGGGCACTCAAACTGAAAGAGATCTCCTATATCCATGCCGAAGGGTATGCCTCCGGTGAGCTCAAGCATGGCCCCATTGCCCTTATCGATAAGGATATGCCCGTTCTGGCCCTGACTCCCAGGGATGCCGTCTATCAGAAATCTATATCCAATGTAGAGGAGATCAAGGCCAGACAGGGGCGTCTTATTCTGATTGGTAGCAAAGGTGACGGTCACTTGCAGACCATCACCGATGATGTCATCTACCTGCCGGTAGTGCATGAGGAACTCAATCCCATCCTTTATACCATCCCGGCTCAGCTCCTCGCCTACGAGATCGCCACCCGACGCGGATGTGACGTCGATCAGCCACGAAATCTGGCCAAGAGCGTCACTGTCGAATAGGAAGGCGGTGTGCGGGTTGCGGTGTGCGGTGTGCGGTGTGCGGTGTGCGGGATGCGGGTTGCGGTATGCGGGATGCGGTATGCGGGATGCGGTATGCGGTATGGGGTGTGAGGTGTGAGGTGTGAGGTGTGAGGTGTGAGGTGTGAGGTGTGAGGTGTGAGGTGTGCGGTGTGCGGTGTGCGGTATGCGGTGTGCGGTGTGCGGTATGCGGTATGCGGTATGCGGTATGCGGTGTGCGGGATGCGGTGGGCGGTATGAGGTATGAGGTAGGAGGTATGAGGTGCGGGGTTTGAGGTTGGGGAAGGGAAGAATAGGGAACGTGAGATGATTCGTGTTGGATTGGAAAAACTGGTCGATTCAGGACTGGTGTTGGGAGAGAAACGACTGGGGCTCCTCTGTAATCAGGCCTCCACTGACTGCAGTCTGCGTCATAGCAGGGATGTCCTGCGTGATCTTTATGGCGACGGCCTGACCTGTCTCTTTTCCCCCCAGCATGGTTTCTTTTCTGAAAAACAGGATAATATGATTGAATCGGCCCACCAGAGAGATCCGGTGAGCGGTTTGCCTGTCTTCAGTCTCTACGGCGAGACCAGGAGACCCAATGCGGCCATGTTCGATCATCTCGATGTCCTCCTCATTGATATCGTCGATGTCGGGACCCGGGTCTATACCTTTCTCTACACCATGGCCTACTGTCTGGAGGCCGCTGCTGAGTATGGCAAACAGGTGGTGGTCCTGGACAGGCCAAATCCCGTGGGTGGTAAGGCCGTGGAGGGCAATGTTCTGGAAGCAGACTGTGCCTCCTTTGTGGGGCTCTATCCCATTCCCATGCGTCATGGGATGACCTTTGGCGAGCTGGCCCTTTTCATCAATAAAGAATACAAGATCGGAGCTGATCTGCAGGTGGTGCCCATGCAGGGTTGGAAGCGCTCCATGTTTTTTCGGGATACCGGGTTTCCCTGGGTCTCTCCCTCTCCCAATATGCCCTCTCCTGAGACAGCTCTGGTCTATCCCGGCCAGGTGATATGGGAGGGGAGCAATTGTTCCGAGGGACGGGGAACCACCCTGCCCTTTGAGCTGGTGGGCGCTCCGTTCTGGGAGCATGAGCCCATTCTGGAGCGTCTGGCCGGCATCGATTTGCCGGGATGTCGGTTTCGACCGCTGATTTTTCAACCTACCTCGGGTAAATGGGCGGAACAACCCTGTGTCGGATTTCAGCTCCATGTCACCGATCCTCTCTCTTTTCTGCCTTATAGAACCAGTCTTGCCCTCCTCCAGGCCGTTATACAGTGCTGGCCGCGGGAGTTCGCCTACAAAAAACCTCCCTATGAATACGAGTTTGAACGTCTGCCCATGGATCTCATCCTCGGTGATTCCAGCCTGCGCAAGGCCCTGGAAGAGGGGGAATCCATCCTGAACCTGGAAAAGAAATGGCAACCCGGACTGGATCGTTTTCTCCAGCAGCGAACAAAGTATTTGTTGTATGATTGAGGGGAAAGAGGAAAGAAGATAGTGGCGAGTTGCTGGTATGTCTTCCCTGTGGGAGCCGGCTTCAGCCGCGAATGGAGTTGGCTCGTCGTGCTTTCCTGTATGAGCCGTGCGGGGGTGGTTCGCGGCTGAAGCCGCTCCTACCTGGTGAGGAGGGTGGGAGTCGTTGCGGGTGTGTTTTACCAGCTTGGCGAGGGTGGAAGTTTGGAATTGTGAGTGTTGTTAAATCCATCTCCTTTGAGGAGATGTTGTTGGCTTATAATGTGGGAAAAGGTTGTTGCTGACCAGTGAGTTGAAAAGGGGATAGTGTGAGTGAAAAAAGTTTGAGTCTGGCCGATTTGGCGGCTCTTGTAGAGGGGGAGATTGTCGGAGATGGTGGAGTGATGATCACTGGTTTTGCTCCATTGGAAACAGCGGAAAGGGGTGATATCAGTTTCCTGGTCAAGGCCGGGCTGGCAGATTCTCTTGCTGCTTTTAAAGGGAGTGCGGTTATTGTGCCCATGGCTGTGGAAGAGGCGCCTGTTCCTTTGATTCGGGTAAAAGATCCTTATCTGGCCTCTGCCAGTATTCATACACTCCTTCTCAAAAAAATCTTTCTGGCGAAAGGGGTCCATGAACGGGCCTGGGTGGGAAAGGATACCTCTATTCCCCAAGAGATCACCATTGCTCCTCTGGCGTCTGTCGGTGAGCGAGTGAAGCTGGGAGAACGGGTGACCATCGAATCAGGAGTTGTGGTTGGAGATGATGTGGAGATTGGCGATGATACCATCCTCAAGGCCAATGTAACGGTTGGCGATGGGTGTATAATCGGAAAAAAGGTCATTCTCCATTCAGGAACAGTGATCGGCAGTGATGGATATGGTTATGCTACAGATAGCCGTGGCTTTCATGTCAAGCGACCTCAGGTGGGAATTGTCAGGATTGATGACGATGTTGAGATCGGTGCCAATTGTTGTGTGGACAGGGCTGCTTACGGGGTGACCTGGATAAAGTCAGGAACGAAAATTGATAATCTGGTCCAGGTGGGACATAACGTGGTGGTGGGTGAAAATAGCCTGATCGTGGCCCAGGTGGGAATTGCCGGTTCGACAATCCTGGGACGAAATGTGGTTCTGGGGGGACAGGTCGGTCTTGCCGGTCATATTGAGCTTGGCAACGGAGTCATGGTTGCTGCCCAGAGTGGTGTCCATAATGATCAGAAGGATGGCGCCAGGATAGGTGGCTCTCCTGCAATTCCCATAAAACAGTTCGTGCGGGCCGCGACCCAGTTCGGTAAGTTGGCAGAGATGGGCCGTGATCTCAAAAAAGTGAAAAAAGCAGTGGCTGAGCTGACCAGTCAGGAAAGACAAATAGTTCCAGGAGAAAAAAATGACTAATGCATTGATTGCTGAGAATATAGATATTGTTGAAATTTTACGCCTGCTGCCGCATAGATACCCTTTTATCCTGATCGACAGGGTCCTTTCCCTGGTCCCGGATCAGGAGGTGGTGGTCTTGAAAAATGTGACCATCAACGAGCCCTTTTTTCAGGGTCATTTTCCCGAAAAACCGGTGATGCCCGGAGTATTGATGCTGGAGGGCATGGCTCAGGCAGGAGGGGTTCTGGCCTACTGTTCCGAACCGGAAAACATAGGCCTCAAGCTCCTCTATTTTGCCGGGATTGATAAGGCCCGTTTTCGCAGTCCGGTGCAACCTGGGGACCAGTTGATATACAAACTGCAGCTCCTCAAAAAGAAACGCGGGATGTGGAAAATGGGAGGAGAAGCCTATGTGGGTGAGAAGCTGGTTGCCGAAGCAGAGTTGCTGGCCTCCTTTGGCTGAAACAAATAAATATTGCACAGACAGGCGATACCCGTTAAGAAATGCGACCTGTGTGAAGGGACCTCTTGACCAATTATCGAGGCCTGTTTAAGTATTTTACCTCATCTATCCAGAACAAGAATGAATATACATCCTACAGCAATAATATCCGAGAAAGCCGAGCTTCATCCCACTGTGAAAGTTGGCCCTTATGCCGTGATCGAAGAAGGCGTCAAGATTGGGGCAGGTAGCACCGTCGGCTCCCATGCCATGATTTTCGGGCCTACCATCATTGGTGAAAATAACGAGATCTGTTCTTTTGCGCTCCTGGGTGGCGCCCCTCAGGATATAAGTTATAAAGGTGAGCTCACAGAATTGATTATAGGCAACGGGAACCTGATTCGTGAATATGTTTCCATCCACAGGGGGACACCCCATGGCGCCGGAAAAACGGTTGTCGGCAACAATAATATGATTATGGCCTATTCCCATGTGGGACATGACTGTGTTATCGGCGATTATGTCATCATGGTCAATGCAGCCACCCTGGGCGGCCATGTACAGGTCGGTGACCGGGCGACAGTCGGTGGCTTGGTCGGTGTACACCAGTTCTGCCGGATCGGCAGGTTTGCCTTTATCGGAGGTGGCTCCGGGGTCGGTCTGGATGTGCCGCCCTTTGCCATGGTGACAGGAGTGAGAGGAAAAATGCGGATATCCGGTCTCAATAAGGTGGGTATGCGGCGCAACGGATTTACGCGTGAAACGATATCCAAGATCGATAATGCCTTTCGTATCCTGTACCGTTCTTCCAAGCTTCTTCATAAGGATGCCATTAAGAAGGTCGAACAAGAGATTGTCGATTGTGAATATGTGGATGAGTTGGTGGCCTTTTTCAGGACCTCAAAACGCGGTGTCGTCAAACGCATCAAAAGCGAATGAGCTTCCATGAAGGTTGATGCGACGAAGATAGGAGTCATAGCCGGCAGCGGTCAGTTTCCCCTCCTTTTTATTGAAGCTGCTCAGAAGGCAGGACGGAAAATTGTCTTGATTGCCCATCGCAATGAGACCTCCCAGGAAGTTGCCGATGCTGTTGATGAGGTCCTGTGGGTGAAACTGGGTCAGCTGGGAAAGATGATCAAGTTTTTTCATCAGCAGGGCGTAGGAGAGACCGTATTCGTCGGGGCCATTACCAAGACCAGAATCTTTCGTGATATTCTTCCCGACCTCAAAGGGATGTCCCTCTGGAACAAGATTGATAGCAAGCAGGATGATGCCATCCTGCGCGCCGTAGCCGGTGCCTTGGAAAAAGAGGGGATCAAGGTTCTGGAGTCTACCCTCTATCTCCGCCATCTTCTTTTTCCCCATGGGGTCCTGACCCGGAAGAAGCCGGATAAAAATCAGCGACTGGATATCGAGTTCGGCTGGAAAAATGCCAGGGCTATCGGGGCCATGGATATCGGCCAGTGTGTGGTGGTCCGAAATTGCTCGGTGGTGGCCGTGGAAGCCATAGAAGGGACCGATGTCACCATTGCCCGAGGCGGCGCTCTGGCCCGGGAAAAAATAGTGGTGGTAAAGGTCAAAAAACCCAATCAGGACTTTCGCTTTGATCTCCCCGCCACCGGCATCAAGACCATCGAGACCCTGGCCAGTGTCAACGGGGCGGTCCTGGCGGTAGAGGCCGGGCAATCACTTATTTTTGACCGGGAGGCTGCGGTGAAGGCAGCCGATGAGGCTGGTATCGTGGTGGTCGGGGTCAAAGAGCTTCCTGACGGCAGCCTTGAATACTGAAAAAAAATGGCGGATACACTTCCATGCAGGCCATGATCCTTGCTGCCGGTTTCGGCACCCGTCTGCTTCCCTACACCCAACTCTGCCCGAAGCCTCTCTTTCCACTCCTGAATGAGCCTCTTCTTCTCCTCACTGTCCGTCGACTGCAGGCGGCAGGATTTGATCATATTATTGTCAACTGTCATTACCTGCGCGAACAGATTGTTTCAGCACTCGATGCCATAGAGGGCGTCACGATCCAGGAAGAAGAGATGGTCCTTGGTACAGGCGGGGGCCTGCGCATGGCCCTGTCCAGGATGCGGGAAGAACCCCTGCTGGTCACTAACGGCGATATCTATCATACGGTCGACTATCAGGAACTGTATCGTGGCCACGATCGGCGGCGAGGGGCAGTGACCATGGCCATGCATGATTATCCGCGCTTTAATACAGTGACTGTCCAAGGCGACCGGGTCATTGGCTTTGATGGTCAGAGATCTTTAGATCTGCTGGCCTTTACCGGCCTCCATGTCCTGGAACCGGAGATCCTGGAGAGGATTCCACTTGCTCTCGAGTACTCCATCATCGATCGTTATCGTCAACTGCTTGAGGACGGTGGCAGGATTCAGGCCTGGCGTGTGGATGGTTGCTCCTGGACAGATATGGGGACGGTGGCAGATTATCTGGCCCTGCATGGCAGACTGCTGGAGAAAAAAATCCCCCTCTGGTCAGAGTTTTCCAGGCCGCCGGCGACCCCCTTTTGTATCCATGATGATGTGGTGCAGGGAGAAGGGATTGCACTGCGGGACTGGGCCTGTGTTGGTCGCGCTCGGCTGGAGAAAAACGTTACTCTCCGACGCTGTGTGGTCTGGGATGGGGCGCGGCTCAAAGAGGGGAGGGAATACTGCGATGCCCTGTTGATCCCGGAGACAACGGCTGCCTGATCCCCTTGCTCTTTTGGGTGTACTGATTTTCCTCTCCTTCTGAATCCGATGAGAAATGGGGGCGAGAAACTGGTTTGTCTTGTTTCTTCATCTGCTCCGGATGACTTTTTATTTCCCCCTGCTGAATAGAATCCCTGTTGCTTCGCTTGAGCGGGCCTCCTTATGTGGCCAGGTAGCTGCTTACACTTCTTAACACTTCTTAACGGTAAGCCCTGCTGGTGTAGAATATGGTGACAAGTGTATTAAGCAGAGGTACGCTATGAAGGCTTGACGGTCGGCAGGATGTCGCCTGTAGCAGCGGGGAAGCAGAAATCGTTCTGGTGCCTTTATGGGTACGCAGCGGTTGAGTGTCATGAGCAAAAGATGCAGTGAGAGTACGGGCCTTTTTTGGGGCTATGTTGTTCATTCTGTTCCCCGTGTACTCCTTGCTCTTATGGACAAGGAAGGTAGCTGGGGGCAGGTCCGGGCGATAATGACAATTTCATGGAAAAGGTAATATGAACTACAAGGTGATCCTGTCATGAACCAATCATGGCACGGCCGCAACAAGCAGAAAAAAAGAGTTTCATGGTCCACTCTTGCCAGGGCCTTGAGTGCAGCATCACTGATCCAGCTTGCCGGTTGTGCAGCCGTCGGCCCAGAGTATGTGTCGCCGGAGAGTACTGTCTCTGCAGCCTGGCATACGGAACTGAAGCAGGGGGGAACAGGAAAAACACTGGACTCACAGCAGCTGGTCCATTGGTGGACACAGTTTGATGATCCGGTCTTGAGCAGCCTCATTCAAGGGGCAGTTACCTCCAATCTTGACTTGAAGCAGGCCACGGCCAAGCTCCGCGAGGCCCGTGCTCGTCGCGGTGTCAGCCAGGCGGGACAGTTTCCCACTGTGGATGGGAGTGGTGCCATGAGCAGGAGTAAGAGCAGCGAAAACAGCGGTGGTGGCGGGACGCACAGTTCCTATTCCGTTGCTTTTGATGCCGGCTGGGAAGTAGATATCTTTGGCGGTAAGCGGCGGGCGGTGGAGGCTGCTGAGGCCGATCTTGCTGCCAGTCAGGAGGATCTGCGGGACGTGCTGGTGACCTTGACTGCGGAGGTGGCACTCAATTATCTGGATGTACGCTCCCTCCAGAAACGTCTTGGGGTCGCAGAAGAAAATCTAGTCATTCAGGAGCAGACCTTTGCTCTGGTTCAGGCACGCTGTCAGGCCGGGATCAGTAATGAGCTGGCTCTGCAGCAGGCCCGTTATAATCTGGAAAGTACCAGGGCCCAGATCCCTGTCCTCCGCAGTGGCCTGGATGAGGCCCAAAACAGGCTGGCCGTCTTGATAGGCACGGTTCCCGGGGGAGTACACCAGCTGCTGGCAGAGAGACGACCGATTCCTTTTGCCTCGCCTTTGGTTGCGGTGGGTGTTCCGGCTGAAACCCTCCGCCGGCGGCCGGATATCCGCAGGGCAGAACGCAATCTTGCCGCCCAGACTGCCCGTGTCGGGGTGGCCACTGCAGATCTTTATCCCACGTTTAGACTGGCCGGATCCATCGGCTTGGAAGCTCTCAAATCGGCTGAGCTCTTTGAAGCTGCCAGTAAGACTTGGGGAATCGGCCCCAGTGTTTCCTGGAATATTTTCGATGCAGGAGCTATCCGACAGAATATAGAGGTGCAGTCAGCTATTCAGGAGCAGTATTTTTTTATCTATGAAGGGGCAGTACTGGCCGCATTGGAAGAGGTGGAAAACGCGCTTACCGCCTATGCCCAAGAGCAACTGCGTCGGGAGAGGCTGTTTGCGGCAGCGGCTGCAGCCAGTCAGGCCGAGACCCTTGCTCGCAATCAGTATCAAGCCGGATTGATTGATTTTACCGCCATCCTTGATGCGCAACAGGCGCTGCTTTCCTTTGCCGATCAGCAGGCCGAAAGCGATGGGGCTGTCACCTCCAACCTGATCCGGCTCTATAAAGCTCTCGGTGGAGGATGGGATTCACTGGCAAGTTCACAATTTTCAGAAAAGGATGCAAGACAATGAGTAACACAGACAAGGCCGGCAAGTCAGATCTGGAAAAAACACTGGCCCTTGAGTCATCTTCGAGCCGCAGCAGGTACCTGAAGCGGCTGCTCGTCTGGGGCCTGGTGCTGCTTGTGGTCCTCTTTGTCATTTTTAAATGGGTCGTGGGTCAGGACAGTTCAGAAATTGAATACAAGACCGTGGAGGCGGAACTCGGAGATTTAACGGTTATCGTCACTGCCACCGGCAACCTGGAACCGACCAATCAGGTGGAAGTAGGCAGCGAGGTTTCTGGCACCGTCGCATCTGTGGCCGTGGATTATAATGATTTTGTCAAGGCCGGTGAGGTCTTGGCACGGCTTGACACCACGAAGCTCGAAGCCCAGGCAAACCAGTCACTGGCTGCTGTGGAATCGGCCCGGGCCAACCTGCTCCAGAACCAGGCCACCCTCTTTGAGGCCAGCAAAGAACTTGAGAGACTTGTCCATGTCCGGCAACTCAGCGGCGGGAAAATACCTTCTGCGCAGGAATTTGAAGCAGCAGAGGCAACACTCAAGCGTGGCCAGGCCAACGTGGCCATGAGCCGGGCTAATATCGCCGAGGCGGAGGCCAAACTTCGGGTGGATCAGACCAATCTGGAAAAGGCCACCATCCTCTCGCCTATCAACGGCGTGGTCCTCGAACGCAGCGTGGAACCGGGCCAGACAGTGGCTGCCTCCCTGCAGGCCCCGGTCCTCTTCACCCTGGCCGAGGACCTGACCAAGATGGAGCTCCATGTTGATGTTGATGAGGCCGACGTGGGGCAGGTAGAGGCGGGACAGCAGGCCACCTTTACGGTGGATGCCTATCCGGATCGCATCTTTCCGGCTCATATCACCCAGGTACGCTACGGCGCCCAGTCTACGGAGGGAGTTGTGACTTATCTCACCGTCTTGAACGTTGACAACTCGGATCTCTCTCTCCGTCCCGGGATGACTGCCACGGCGGATATTGTGGTCAAAGAGGTCAAAAATACCCTGCTGGTACCCAATAATGCCCTGCGCTACGTTCCCCGCCTCCAGGAAGGGAAATCATCCCAGACAGAGGGCGGCAGCCTGATCAGCAAGCTTTTTCCCCGTCCTTCTCATACCAGGCCCCAAAAAAGCGATGACAACGGTGACAGGAAGAAGCAGCGGCTCTGGACCCTGCGCGACAAACAGCCCCAGGTCATTCCCGTTACCACCGGCGCAAGCAGCGGTATTATGACCGAAATCGTCAGTGGTGAGGTCACTCCCGGTATGGTGCTGATCATTGAAGCAGTAAGCAAGAGGAAATGAGCATGACATCCCAGTTGCAAACAGAGGGGCATCCCCTGGTGGAACTGCAGGGCGTAAGCAAGGTCTACGGCAGAGGTACGGCGGCCATGAAGGCCTTACGCGGGGTGAACCTGCGCATTGATGAGGGGGAATTTGTTGCGGTTATGGGGCCGAGCGGCTCCGGTAAATCCACCTGCATGAACATCCTTGGCTGTCTGGATACCCCCACGGAAGGCAAATATCTGTTCAAGGACGTTGAAGTCGGGGCCTTGACCAGGGATCAACGGGCCCTGTTGCGCCGGCATCATCTGGGTTTTGTGTTTCAGGGCTTCAACCTGTTGAACCGCACTTCGGCCCTGGAAAACGTCGAACTCCCCTTGATCTACCGGGGGGTCAAGGTAGAAGAACGTCACAGTCGGGCCAGTAAAGCCCTGGCCCTGGTGGGGCTTGCCGGCTGGGAATACCACACGCCTGGCGAACTTTCCGGAGGCCAGCAACAGCGGGTCGCCATTGCCCGGGCCATTGTCACCGAACCGGCCATACTTCTGGCCGATGAACCGACGGGCAACCTTGATACAGCACGGAGCATCGAGATTATGGAACTGCTTACTTCCTTTAATCAGGAGCAGGGGATCACCATCATCATGGTCACCCACGAACAGCAAATGGCCCATTTTGCCAGCCGGGTGGTGCAGTTTCAGGATGGCCTGGTCTTGGCGGATAAGGCCAACGGGGAGACACTCTAATGCTGCTAAATACATTTTTTCTTGCCCTGCGCGAAATCCGGCGCAACGTCCTGCGCTCCTTTCTGACCATACTCGGGATTGTCATCGGTGTCTCTGCGGTTATTGTCATGGTTACCATCGGCGGCGGCGCCACCGCCCAGGTCACCGACCAGATAGCCAGCCTGGGCAGCAACCTCCTGATGATCCGGGTGGGGCAGCACATGGGACCGGGACAGTCATCGACCGCTCCGTCCTTTGATCTTGACGATGCCCATGCCCTCTATCGGGAGATCCCTGCCATCACAGCGGTTGCGCCCTCTTCTTCTCAGAAAGTTACTGCGGTCTACGGCAACGCGAACTGGTCGACCACGACCACTGGCGTTGACAATGGTTTTTTCAGCGTCCGGAACTGGACTGTTCAATCAGGTCGCCAGTTTCTTGATAGCGAGCTGCGCTCTGGAAAAGCGGTCTGTGTTGTAGGGGCCACGGTGGTCAAAGAGCTCTTTGGCCAGCAGGATCCCATGGATGCCAAGATCCGTCTGGGTAATTTTTCCTGTCAGGTTATCGGGGTGCTGGAGGCCAAGGGCCAATCCACCTTCGGCTCCGATCAGGATGACCTTGTCCTCGTGCCGTTGCGTACTTTCCAGCGTCGTATTTCCGGTAACCAGGATATCAGTCTGATCCAGGTTTCGGTGGCAGAAGGCAGGTCAACGGACAAGGCCAAGAGTGATATTGAGTTCCTGCTCCGTGAACGTCGTCATATCTCAGGCTCGGAAAATGATAACTTCCAGGTCAGGGACATGAAAGAAATCACCAAGATGCTCACCGGCACCACCCAGATCCTGACCACCCTCCTCGGTGCGGTGGCGGCGGTCAGTTTGCTGGTGGGCGGTATCGGTATTATGAACATCATGCTGGTTTCGGTGACTGAACGTACCAGGGAAATCGGCATCCGTCTGGCCATCGGGGCCCTGGAACGAGAGGTGCTCCTCCAGTTTCTGGTGGAGGCGGTGGTGCTCTCCTCTTTTGGTGGTCTTATCGGTATCCTCTTTGCCCTGGCCGCTTCCATCGGTCTGGCCAGCCTGTTGAAGATCCCCTTTATCTTCAATCCGGGCATTATGGTCATCGCCTTTCTTTTTTCCGCTGCAGTGGGTGTTATTTTCGGTTTTTTTCCGGCCAGGAAGGCCGCTCGCCTCAACCCAATCGATGCCCTCCGCCATGAATAGATGAGACGCCGCTTCTCAACCTCTTAACCTCACTTCTATCCCTTTTTCAGGCGCATACTTCCCCCCTGAGTGGAGAAAAGTGGTTGGGGCGGTGAAAGAATAATGTTGTTTTTCAGTTGGAAGTACAGTTAGTTGGTGCAAAAGGTGTTGAGGTGGCTTGATTGAGACCCTGGTGCTTGCCTTCTTTGTATTATTTCTCTCCCTGAGCATGCAGTCGTCGCACGGCCCATTATCCCCTTATCACCTGCCAGGCCGATTTGTTCTCCGGTCCGGCCATTCCAGACTGGTTCCTGTGCAGGCCTTGAACATTCCTGTATATCCGGCACTGTCATTTTTTCATGCTGGATGCCAGGCTGCAGATCAAGAGGAACCAGTTTGATCAGCTAACCTCACGGCAAAAATGAACCGAGTTCATACCGTCAGCAAGGAGGCAGTTCATGGGCACCATACGAGTGGCAACCTTTAATGTCGAAAATCTTCTCCAGCGTTTCAACTTTCACAGCTATGGTCAGCTTTCCTCGGAGCGGGTGCTTCGTCTCCTGGGGGTGGGGGAGAATACCCCGGAATACATGCCCCTGCGCCAATCTCTGGCCATCTCCCTGACTGATGATTCCAGACAGCAGACTGCTCAGGCCATCCGTGATACCGAGGCGGACATCATCTGTCTGCAGGAGGTTGAGAACAAGGCGATCCTTGATGATTTCCATGAATTTTATCTTAATCGAACAGGCTGTGCCCACTATGGCTGGCGTCGCTGTCTGGAAGGGAACGATAAACGCGGCATAGATGTGGCGGTTATGTCAAAAAAACGGATCAAGGTCACCTCCCATGCTCAAGTTACCTTTGGTGATTTTGATCTCTTTAATGATGAGCTTTGTCGATACGGATTGAGCGAAGGGGAGGGGATCTTTCGTCGTGATTGTCTGGAGGTGCAGGTTATGGTGGAAGACAAACCCTTATCTATCTTTGTCTGTCATTTTAAATCCATTGCCGGTGGCAGGGAGCAGACCCGTTGCGTGCGGGAAGTGGAGGCTGCAGCGGTGCGCCGAATAGTCACCAATTCCTTTCCAGACCCGGCCACCGGCGACTGGTTGATTGTCGGAGATCTCAACGACTATGTCAGTGAGCCCGGCCATGGACTGGGACCGCTCTTTGCTGATGGTTTTGCCTGCAACCTCCTTGAGCGCCTGCCTGAACAAGAGCGTTGGAGCCATTATTATCCGCCTGCCAACGCCAAACACCAGATTGATTATATCCTCGCCTCTCCTGCACTGGCGGCATGGAATCCGTCTGCCGTGCCGACAGTCATCCGTGGTGGACAACCCTATCGGGTGCCGGATTTGGCAGATCTCAACAGGTATCCCCGCATCGGCTATGACAGACCCAAGGCCAGCGATCATTGTCCGCTGGCCATTACCCTGGAAATTTAGGAGGCGTTACAAAATAACCTGGCCATTTTATCTTTGTATAACTGCTGAGGAGGAGAATGATGAAAAAAACGCTGGTCGTTACGATTATTCTGGGCCTGTCCTGTTTGTTTTCCGGGCAGGCAATGGCTGAGATTCGCCTGGATGGCTATTTTATTGCCCGCGATACCTGTGAGGCCGTGCACTCGTTCAGGAACTATTCCAATCCTGGCGCTATCCGCCTGACCGTGGATAGTGCCTATGAACTTCTGGCCAAGAACAAGGCGGAGGCCAGCCATTACCGCATCAGGGTCAAAAACGCCAGCCCTTCTGAGCGCTGGGTATCGGTTGACTGCGGCATAGCGCTCACCGACTGCCGGGAACAGGGGGTGGTGGTGACGCCGGTCCCGCCCGTGGATCCTGACGAGCCACCCACTCCCGTACAGGGTCCTTCCTATCTCCTGGCCATGAGTTGGCAGCCTGCCTTTTGCCAGACCCATCAGCAGAAAATCGAGTGCCAGACCCAGACCGTTGACCGCTATGACGCCAGTCACTTCACCCTCCACGGGCTCTGGCCCCAGCCGCAAAACAACATCTACTGCAGTGTATCCAATAACCAGAAGAGGCTGGATGAGCGCAAGATGTGGGACCAGCTGCCGGCCCTGGCCATCACTGAGGAGACCTATGGCAATCTGATCGAGACCATGCCGGGTGTTGCCTCTTATCTCCACCGTCATGAGTGGATCAAACACGGTACCTGTTACAGTACGACCCCGGAAGAGTATTTCAAGGAATCTATTATGCTGGCCGACCAGCTTAATACCTCGGTGCTACGTGACTATTTTGTGGCCAATATCGGCAAGAATGTGGAAGTCAGCGAGATCCGGGCCAAGTTCGATGAGGCCTTTGGTGAGGGGGCCAGCAGCAAGTTGAAGGTCCATTGTGCCGACGGCATGATCAGTGAACTGTGGATCAATCTTACAGGTGAGGTAGAAAATCACACACCGCTCTCTTCCCTCCTGGAGAATGCAGAACAGGCAGCTGCGGGATGTCAGAATGGGATCATTGATCCAGTGGGCTTTTGATTGTTTCTGGTGAAAGGTGAAAAGTCGTCGTTGAGAGCAACTCCATTGAGCTTGTTTGTGGGAGCTGGCCTGAGCCGCGAATGGGGTTGGCGCGTTCTCCTTTCCTGGCTGAGCCGTACGGGGGTTGTTCGCGGCTGAAGCCGGCTCCTCCTTTGCGTGGGGGAGTGAGGAGTTTTGGGATGTGTTTTTGTTTTTTGTGGGAGTCGGCTTGAGCCGCGAATGGGGTTGGCGCGTTCTCCTTTCCTGGCTGAGCCGTACGGGGGTTGTTCGCGGCTGAAGCCGGCTCCTCCTTTGCGTGGGGGAGTGAGGAGTTTTGGGATGTGTTTTT
>JAHIUA010000053.1 GCA_018817385.1 Pseudomonadota bacterium | reverse complement strand
TAGCGAAAATTAGAGAAATCGAGACCAGATTTTCATGGATTTGAGGCGAATAGCAGGCCTATTTAACGAAAATCTATGGAAATATGGGCCGATTTGTCAAATTTGCAGCAGATTTATGTCTAAGTCCGACAGGCTCCTAGGACCTGAATGTGAATGGAGCCCGTTCATCACAAATGACAAATTACACAAATTCCGGGGACACCATCCTAAATATTGGCACCTTGTGATTGGCAGAACAGCATTTTGCGATGATACACATAGCAAGAATCGCTATCGGCACCATTTAGCACCCCATCCCCCAACGCGGTAATCGGCTGATGGAGACATTCTTTTCCGAAACTGACTCCCATTACTGTCTGTATTTAATGGCCAAAGGGTGTAACTGTATTCATCTCTGGTTATACGGCCTGATGACCACTCATCTTCATCTTATCGTTGTCCCTGAGTCGGAAAACGGATTGCGTCGGGCGACAGGGGAAGCCCACCGCCGCTAAGGTCTATCAATTTTCATCAGGGTTGGAATGGGCATCTCTGGCAGGGAAGATGCGGCTTTTTTCCCATAAACGAGCAGTAACCTGATCACCACGCCTCGCTCCATAACATTAAATCCCTCAAAACAGGAATCGTCATAATGCCTGAAGATTACAAATGGAGTAATGCCGAAGCCCATCTTCAAGGTAAGGCGGCAACTCAGGAAAAGATTGAGCCATAACCTTCAATACTTCCAGATTGGCAAGACCTGTTGACAAGCGACCTGACCACCGAAGCGTACGAAAAACTGCTCCAGTATGAAAGAATTGATTGGCCGCTGAGTAGTGATGATTTTATGGCGAAAGTCGAAGAGCTGACTTAACATGTACTCAAAAGACAAAAGTCAGGTCGCAAAAAAACAACCAGGTATGCTGCCCCCGGCATTACGATCATCACACATCTGGAGAAAGAATATGAAAACATTTCAACTGCTCATCTACGCTGTCGTTCTCATGCTTGTCAGCAACAATCCCCTCCATGCTGCGGCACGAAAATGGGAAGTGGACAAGGCACATTCCGGCTTTCATTTCAGCGTTGGCCACATTTTTTCCACAATAAACGGATTCTTTAACGATTTTGAAGTCGAGATGCAATTTGATCCAAGTGACCTCAAAGCCTCTCAGATGGTGTTCACCATCAAGGTTGCCAGCATTGATACCAATATCGAAAAACGCGACAAGCATCTTCAGTCTCCTGATTTCTTTGATGCCGCAACCTACCCGACAATGACCTTTACTTCGAAAAAGATCACAAAAACTGGTGAGAACAGCTATGACGTTGCCGGAGAGTTCGAGGTGAAAGGAGTGAAATATGATTTAGTGCTGCCGCTTACACTCGCTGGAATAAAACAGCACCCAATGGATAATAAAAAGGATATTCTCGGCTTCAATGGCAGTATCATACTCGACCGTCTGCTATACAAGGTGGGAACAGGGAAATTTGCCGATCTGGGTATCATCGGCAAAGATGTCGATGCGCGGATCACCCTTGAGCTGCTGAGCGATAACTAGGCTCCTGGCCTGATAGCATTTCCAACCAGAGTCTATTGGTGATAAAATCTCTCTACGGCCTAACCGCCTAAAGAGGTCAAGAACAACCATTACAAAGGGAAGAACATGGACAGACGCAATTTTTTAAAACAGGTCGCGGTATGGTCCAGCGGCATCCTCCTGGCGGAACCAGTCTTCCGGATTACCCCAGATCTGCTGGCTGCTGAAACAGGTACACCAATACTCAGTGTTGGTACCGGAAAGAATTATACTTCTCTGGTCTCTTCGGTTTTACAACCCCTGGGAGGAATAGCTGCCTTTGTCAAGCCCGGTGACCATGTGGTCGTCAAACCCAATATCGGCTGGGATCGACGACCTGAACAGGCGGCTACAACCCATCCGGAAATCGTCAGAGCGGTGGTGGAACTGGCCATTATGGCCGGTGCCAAAACAGTACAGGTCTTTGACCGCACCTGCAACGAAGAGCGGCGCTGCTACATGAACAGCGGCATCAAATCGGCCCTCGATGGCATGGGGAACAGCAAGGTTCAATGTAACTACATCGACCAGAGGAAGTTTATTCCTGTGACGATTGAAAAAGGACTCTCTCTTAGCAAGTGGTCCTTTTATAAAGATGCCCTCCAAGCCGATTGCTACATCAACATTCCGGTGGCAAAACACCATGGCCTGGCGCGACTCACCCTGGGGTTGAAAAACACCATGGGGGTCATTGGCGGCAACCGCGGCAAGATTCACGGCAACATGAGCCAGAACCTTGCCGATCTCAACACTGTGATCCGGGCAGATCTGACCATTATAGATGCCACCCGGATTCTTCTCCGTAACGGTCCCCAGGGGGGAAGCCTCAAAGACGTCAAGATACTGGATACAGTTATTGCCTCCGCCGATCCGGTGGCCGCTGATGCCTATGCCACGACCCTCTTTGGATTCAAGCCGGAACAGATCGACTCCACCAGGGTTGCCGCGAAAATGGGTCTGGGAGAGATGGATCTCAATAAAATGGATATCCGGATGGTTTGACATGGCGACCAAAGTCACCCTGCGCACCTGCCGCAAACTCTCCCAGGTCCTCTTCTTTTTCCTTTTTCTCCTTTTCTTTCGTCTCACTGATTACTCCGGCCTTGACGAGATCCCCTATGCGGTCAATATCTTTTTTCGCTGGGACCCGCTGGTTACCGCCACCGTGGTCCTAGCCACCAAGACCTTTGTCGCGCTCCTCTTGCCGTCTCTCTTTATCATTGCCTTGACCATTATTTTCGGACGGGTATTCTGCGGCTGGCTGTGTCCCATGGGAACACTGCTGGACGGGGTTGGCAAACTCATCCAAACCTCTCCTCGACAAGGTCGCTCCCTGCGCTCGGTCAAATACATCCTCCTCGCCGTTATTCTGACCTCCAGTCTCTTCGGATTACAGCTGGTCGGTTTTTTTGACCCCTTTTCTCTCCTGGTTCGAGGGCTGACCCTGGGCCTTGATCCACTCTTCAACCTTCTGGTCAGCGGTTTTTTTGACCCAATCTACCGCTATGCACCACAGTGGCTCAGCAATTTGAGCGAACCTATCTATACAGTCCTCCAGAACAGCGTGCTGCCCCACAAACAATCATTTTTTCTGTTAAGCACTTTGTCTACCACTATTCTCATTGCAGTTGTTGCCCTGGAAAAGCTGGCCAAGCGTTTCTGGTGCCGCAATCTCTGTCCATTGGGTGCTTTGCTGGCGATCCTTTCCCGCTTTTCTCTTTTTCGCCGTTTCCCGGGGCTATCCTGCAAAGACTGTCAGCACTGCGCCCCCTCCTGCAGGATGGATGCCTTTGACCCGAAGAGTAGACAGGTACGCCATGAAGAATGCAATCTGTGCCTGGATTGCGTCGATAACTGTGTCAAGCAAGCGTCCCGCTTTCACTTTGCCCTGCCGGACAACCGGCTCCAGATCGACATGAGCCGTCGCACCTTTATCGGGGCCGGACTGGCAGGGATCACTCTGCCGCTGCTGTCCCAGGTCAATGCCGGTGGCAGACTCCCTCGCCCCACCCTCCTCCGACCGCCAGGGGCTGCTCCCGAAGCAGAGTTTTTCTCCAAATGCGTACGTTGCGGCGAGTGTATGAAGGTCTGTATCCAGAACGCGCTGCAGCCTTGCTTTCTAGAGAGTGGCTATGAGGGCATGTTTACCCCACGACTTATCCCCCGGATCGGTTACTGTGAGTTCAACTGTACCCTATGCGGCCAGGTCTGTCCCACCGGCGCCATCCACAAACTGAGCCAGCCTGCAAAGCAGACCTTTGTTATCGGCATGGCGGTCTTTGACAAGGAACGGTGTCTGCCTTTCGCTGCCCACAGCCCCTGCATTGTCTGCGAGGAACACTGTCCAACCCATGACAAGGCCATCAAATTCAAGGAGGTCACTGTAATCAACCACAAAGGAGAAGCCATTGACTTGAGGCAGCCTTACCTCATTCCTGAACTCTGCATCGGCTGTGGTATCTGCGAGAATAAATGCCCCCTTCCCGGTCATTCCGCCATCCGAGTACTCAGCAGCAGAACGACATCAGAAGATGATGAATATGGATATGGGGCACACACACAAACAACCATCATACAGCAAAGGAGCATATCATGAACATTGGATTTATTGGACTTGGTCATCTTGGAAAAGCCGTCGCCGGTAGACTCATTGAGTGCGATCATTCACTGGTCGTCTATAACAGAAGCCCTGGCAAGGCCGAAGGACTGAAAGCCGAAATCGCCACTTCTCCGGCAGAAATCATAAGCAAAGCGGAAATAATTTTTGTATGCCTCTTTGACTCTGCAGCAGTAAGAGAGGTGCTGACCGGCAGCGACGGCCTCCTCTCTGCCAACGACCTCAGCGGCAAAATCATCGTTGACCTGACAACCAACCACTACAGTGAAGTGCCCGCCTTTCACGACATGTGCCGCTCAGCAGGCGGAGACTACCTGGAAGCACCTGTCCTCGGCAGTGTGGTCCCGGCCACACAAGGCAAGCTGACCGTCCTGGTCAGTGGCCGCACAATCGCCTATGAACGGGTTCAAGCAATATTACAGGATATCGGCAGTAACATATTCTATCTTCCGGCACCGGCACTGGCCACCAAGATGAAACTGATCAACAACCTGGTACTGGGAACCTTTATGGCGACTCTGGCCGAGGCCACTGCCCTGGGTGAAAAAGCAGGCATCAGCAAAAAGGATATACTGGAAATACTCTCGGTGGGAGGTGGCAGTTCTCTGGTGTTAAACGCCAAAAAGACCAAACTCCTGGAAGAAGATTTTTCCACTCACTTCTCCTGCGCCCTGATTGCCAAGGACCTTCACTGTCTCCTCGATTTGGCCAATAGCCTGCAAAAACCGCTTTTTACCGGGGCCATGGTCAAACAGCTGTATAGTAGAACCTTTGAAGAGGACATCGCCGAGGAAGATTTTTCAGCCATTTATAAGATTTTTAAAAAATGAACGTTCCTTCCACCCATTCCATTGCTCTCACTGCGGACCTGGAAGGGGGTACCCTGGCTGATAATTAGGCTTAGATTTGGGCCAGGTTATTTTCTCGCACCGGTGATGAACGGTAAGCCGGCACTCAGTACAGTACCCCCTTGAACGGTGAAAGTACCTTCACGAAATTCTTTTCAAAAAAACACAGAATGAATTTCTAAGGTACGAACAGGCTCTCAGGGCAATGGGATATTTTTTTTGTCAGGCAAGCCATTCTCCTGCTGGGATTACGGGTCTCACTTTGCCAAAAGATTGCCTCCCTGCAACCCCATTTTCCAGGGCCGAACCAGATCAAAGCTTATGTTTAACAAAAACAATAAATCCCTTTTTTGCAGGGCCTGGATAAAATTAATTTCTGCATATCTCATTTCATTTGTCCTGAGTCTTGTTGCAGGGATTTTCTTTATAAAATGCCTCAACATCGCGCCAGAAACGATACTGGAAATTTCCACCAAGCGTCTTTCTTATGTATTTCCTGTTTTTGAAACCGGGGCAGCACTGGGGATCGACAGAGGAATATTGATATTTGCCTGGAATACTCTGGGTACATTATTCACAATTTCATTTCTTTATACGGCCCATCTCTTTAATCGCCAGCACATGACATTATTTCCCCAATACATACGAAAAGCATTCTGTGGCCAAAAAAGGATGAAGTTATTTTGTTATCTGCCTGGATGCCTTAGCATTGAGGACGAGTCTCTGCGCAGACTCTATGTGTGGTTAATGATACCCTGGCTGGGTATGATACTCCTGGGAATAGAAAGCGGCCTCACTGTCTCAACATCTACCTATCTCTTTGGCTCCTATGTCATTGGCTTTGTCTCCTTCATTCCACACGGAATCATAGAGATCCCAACCATTTCCTTTGCTGGGGCGGTGACTTTTGCCGGACACTTATTAATCAAAAAAAAGGTCAGGGAAAACAGGACAGAACAATTTTTTACAACTCTAGAGAACTATAAAGAGGAAGTTCCCTTAAAAAAAATCATTCTGATTGTCATATCCTGCCTGTTGCTTGCCGGACTTGTTGAAGGTCATATCACACAGAAAATCTTAACGACCATGATGAAATAAGAGTAAGAATACGGGTGAGGAGACTTGGCCTGAATAACCAGATTTTTCAGTTTCACAGAAACAAAGACCGACATACAAGCCGAAAGCCGGATAAAGAGATAACACGATGCAGATACAATGCTGGTTGATTAGTACCCCTCATTGCAAAATGCCATAACCGGTGGTGTTGAATCTTCATCCGTATTCAGGGAATGGCCAATACTTGACCAACAACCGCTCTGTACCTGTTTAGCAGTGCTTTATACTTGTTCAATTAAGACTTCGAAGCCATACTGGTGCTATTCGAGAAGACCCAAATGGACGAAGAGGGAATGCTGCTGGTTGCTGAATAGTTCAAATCTTCTTTCTTTGGTCTTCAGTCTATTAACCTGAACAGTTATTCTTTTTTATGGTATAATAAGTAAAGAACAACTTCTTTGACCAGCTGTGACTTTTCCCTTGCCAGATAGCGTTGATGACCAAGACTTCCACTGAAGAGATTACTCTCTCGACACTTGGTATCTTGGAAGAGACTTCACCAAAACAGGATAGATTCAGCTCAGGGGTCAGATACGACAGTAGCTGACCTCAAGTACATTCATCAATTATCAGGAGCAAAAACAATGAGTAAAGAACGGAATAGTAAGAAGGCAGAAAAGAAGAAACCAGCAATGACCACGAAAGAAAAAAAAGCGGCAAAGAAGTCCAAAAAAGAGTCCAAAACGTTTATGACCAAAGAGTAGACTCTTTCAGCCAGGAGTGGTTCCTCCTCAGTGATCCGAAGTCCTATTCATGCAGGAGACACCTACCTGGCAAAGGCCGCAGGCCCAATGTGCCCAGGAGGCCTGCTGCATAAACCGCGTGTCGCTGCGACCAGTTTGACCAGGGGGGATGGCCCCTGGTCTGAGCGACTCCAAAGGAGAGAAAGCACAGATGAGAGTGGCGCGAGGTTTTCTCCTCCCAGTTGTGTTAACAGATGGTTGCGGATGCTGTTATTGGATTCCTTACCATGGCCCGGTTTGTACCCAAGTTCTTGGAGGGTATTTTTTCTGACCTGCCTGCCCTTTCCTTGTTTTTTGCCAGTGTTTGAGAGAATCCAGCGGATAACGGTCAGATCTTTTTTTCAACCATGCTTTCCGGAAAGATCTGCCGAAAGAGTTCCAGGGGGGAGAATAAAAGCTGCCAATATGATTTTTGTACTCATCATAAAGAGGTAAAGAGGATCAGCAGCGCTGGAAAATCTAATCACCGGTTAGGCCGAGATTATTCTCCAATGACTCAGCCACATGAGTCGACATAAGCGATTCGAGCCAGATCTTCTTGTGGCTGGTTCCGTCCATCATCCATCCTGAACTTTTGCCAGGAATTTTTGCTGTGGCCAACGATGAACTCTCTATCTGCTAAAATCGTGACCACCTCAAACAAAGCCCCTTTCTCTACTCAGTATCTCGCAAAAAAGCAGTTGGAACCGACCACGGAAAACGCAGGGACTGACTGATGGAAAAAGTCAGGTGGTTCCTGATGCTATGCCCTTTGCTTGGCTATAAAAGATGAGAACACTGTTATGGCCTGCAATAACCCTCATGAGATAAGTCGTTTGCTGTAAGCACTCAACCTGTTATTGAGAAGTCGCCGCTCATTACCGTTTAGTTCTTTTTCATTGGCCACAATCTCCATGTAATAGCCGGTGAGACCTGAAAAGGAACTAGTCGGGTGAATAGTCAACCAGTGTTCCGCATAATCGTCCGCGAAAGCACGTTGAACAATTTCTACTATAAGATCATCCTTATCTTCAAGAGCCCACTGAATGACCTGGTCAAAGAGATGGGCTTCTTTTGTTTTCCGGTATTCAGCCCTTTTAATCATATACTCCGCACCCTGCATATACTCTCCTCTTTTACATTCAACTGTTTGTGCAAGTATCTTTCTGTCTCCCTGCCAGGAGTCATTTTACCCCTCTCTTCTTTTTCTCGTCACCACTCCATGAGCCATTTCCTCAGAGCGCAGTTTACACTTCCATGAGCACTAACCAGATGAGATCTAGAAATGATGATATGAATACAAGGATAAAATCAATACGGTCAATGTCAAAGTAACATAACGGATAATCGTCTTTCAAATAATGGCTATCCGCAAGCCGGTATATCTCTTTCTGGAGCCTTATATACCGTAACTCAGAGTAAATATCAAGATGGCCCCAACAGGGCTAATCATCACTGCTGCGATGCGAAAAAACTGCAGGATCACATTTTAGAACCACTTCTCGATACGCTTATCTATTTGTTATCAAGTGACTTTAACGACCTACAGACCGTTCACTTTCCGCAAACAAAATGACAAAATACAAGCAAACCACGCCCTCAAATATAAATATTTTTGATACTCATATTTGATTATTTTTAAGTTTTTTTTGCTTGAACGTATTTCACTCTCGCTGACAAATACATCTGGTATCCAGACAACTATGTGCTTCAATTGTGATATGGTCCAGGTGATGAATCCGGTTCAGACGGCTGCGGTACTCTTCCGGCGAACTGGGATTACTGGCAACCAGGGTAATAAGAACCGCAAGGCTGTTTGAGCCAAGCTTCCACAGATGAAGATCAACAATTTTGGCGTCCTGGTCCGCTTCAATAGCCTCTATGATGGCCTGTTTTGTTTTTTGGTCCTGATTTCCATCAAGGAGGATGAAGCCGCTGGATTTCAGAAGTCCCCAGGACCAGCTGCCGATAAGCACTCCCCCTACCAATCCCATAACTGGATCAAGAAAAACCAGACCAAAGTATTTTCCAAACAGGAGGGCAATGATGGCCAACACCGATGTAAGGGCATCTGCCAGGACATGGAGATAAGCAGCTTTGAGATTATGATCATGGTGATGGTGATCCTTATCAGCACGGAGCAACCAAACACTGAGGACATTGACCAGCAAACCGATGATGGCAACTATGATTGCCTCATTAAAGCCTATATCCACTGGATACAAAAAACGTTTAGTGGATTCAACAATCATATATACGGCGGTAACACCAAGAAAGAGCGCCGACGTATACCCCGCCAAAACACCGAACTTGCCGGTGCCAAAGCTGAAGGTGCTGATATTGGCATAACGTCGAGCCATAATATAGGCGAACCAGGTGATACCAAGAGCAAAGGCGTGCGTCCCCATATGCCAGCCATCGGCCAGGAGGGCCATGGAGCCGGTAAGAATACCAGTACTGATTTCTGCCCCCATGGTGAGGATAGTGAGAATGATAACCGCCATGGTTTTCCGTTCATTACTTTTACTGCACTGATCAAAATTGTGACTATGATTCAATTCTTGTCGGGATAGTCTATGCATAACAAACCAAAGGCTAAAAATGAAAAATTGTAGGCGGTCAGCCTTCAGTAACAAGGCTGTGCGCTAAAGCAAAAGACCTTTTTATCTAACTGTTATAATTGTTTTTTATCCAGACAGATCAAAGCACCATTCATTACCAGCCCCAGGAGTCTGTCGGATTTAGAGAATCGCAGCAAAAGTTAGAGAAATCAAAACCAGATTTTCATGGAGTTGAGGCGAACAGGAGGACCAGTTAATGAAGAACCATGGGAATATGGGCCGACCTATCAAATTTGGAGCAGAGTTATGTCTAAATCCGACAGACGACCAGCCTTCAGTCCATTGTCCTGAACCGTTACCGAGGGATGTGTCCTTCCCATAAACGGTCACCGATTCGTTGCAGCCAATGCCAATCAGCCTCGGATGCAACTCTCTAAGAGATTATCGTATTTTCCCTAAATGTTCCATCAACTCATCAATGAGCTGGTCACGATTGGTCACATCCAGGCTGGCATTTTGGACACACCCACGGATATGATCACCAACAATTTGCAACCACACACCGCGCATGGCGCCGGACACCGAAGTAACCTGCCTGAGAACGTCCATACAGTCCTTATCCTGTTCAACCATCTTGGATACGCCCCTGATTTGCCCTTCGATTCGTTTAAGTCGTGTCACCAGACGTTTTTTGTCCTGGTCTGTTCCGCATAGTCCCATAAATGTCGCCCCTCCTTAGTGTATAGGGGTATACCCTATACAAACTCGCGAAAATGTCAAGTTATTATAACCATATTTTGCTGAGGTAAAGGAGAAGACAACGAAAGAAGGGAGGACTATTAGGGCGCTACGATATTACGTTCTGAAGGGACCCCCCTACAGACTCGCTTTATGTCCAGCAACTAAGGAAGTATCGAAACACATCACGGTGAGAAGCAACTACGACCAAACAGCGCAAGGGAGCTTTGTTGGCAAGCCAACATGTCAAAAAGATTACCTGCTCCGTCGGTCCCTGGGAGTTTGTCCGGGAACAGGCCTGGTATCCAAAATCGAGGCATTTCTGAAAAATAAGCGCAACCATAGAGTTACTATTGCGAGCATTATTTTTTTAACATACCGAAGAGTTTGGGAAAAAAGGGTATTCTCGGACAGGAGGCAAGATATGGGTCGGTGATTCGGTATCTTGCATAACCGAAAAAACGAGAGAGTTTCTCTTAAGGCCACCTTGCTACATCGCCTTTTCGCTCAAACTCTCTGGTATGAGAAGGATTTTATCCATGGAATATCAGACAAATGCCTGCGGTATTTTTTTCTCATACCTCGATTTTGAAGGAAAATTCTAATTTTTCAAGGTAGCCTCAAATATCACCTTCAAGAAAATGATGTCTCCCTTTTACTACCCATTAAAACTCAATTTTGAAGCTGTAAACACCCTCTTCCACCACACTCTGCACCTTATATCCAGAGTGATTGAATATAGCCTGCATCCGCTTATTATCACGCAGAACTTCGGCAGTGAAACCGGATATACCGCTCGCCTTGGCAAGGGTAATCAGATGTCGGAAGAGGAAGGTTCCCAGTCCCTTATTCTGCCACTCATCACGGATGATAAAGGCCACCTCGGCCAGGTTTGTACTCTCATCAAGATAGTATCTTCCCACGGCTACCATGTTATCGCCATGGGCCTCAGGCAGGGTGCCGACAATGGCCACATCCTTACGATGGTCCACATAGACAAAATTCTGTATTTCACGCTGCCCGAATCGCTGGTTATGGCTCATGAAACGGTAGTACAAAGTTTCCTGAGAAAGGGCATAGAGCAAATCACGCATCAGCGGCTCATCCGTGGGATGGATTGGCCTGAAATGAAACTGGGTCCCGTCATCAAGGAGATACGTGGTCCTCATCATATCCTGGGGTGCCACTACGAATTTTCCTTCGATCTGAACAAAATCCTGACGAATAAATTTTGCCTCAATGGCGTCTTTGAGAAGTCGTTCACGATGATCAGGATGGGCAATGGCAATAAGAGCCAAGGTCCTATCCTGTACCGATTTCCCGTGCAGATATGCTACGCCGTATTCGGTGACCACGTAATGAACAGTGGCCCGGCTTACTACCACCCCGGATCCCACGCTCAGTCGGGCATTAATTCTCGATCTACCATCCCGGGTGGTCGATGGAAGAGTGATGATGGCCCTTCCCCCATCGGAACGGGCTGCCCCTCGATTAAAGTCCACCTGTCCGCCAACTCCTGAATAAAAGACACCGTCTTCCGAATCGGAGCAAACCTGTCCTGTGAGGTCAATTTCCAGAGCCATGTTAATGGAAACCATGCGAGTCTGTTTGCCGATCACATTTGTATCATTTACGTATTCTGTGGGCCTGAAGGAAAACAGAGGATTATCATTGACAAAGTCATAGAGTTCCTTGGTCCCCATACAAAAGCTGGTCACTATCCTGCCACGATCTGTGGATTTCCTATTACCTGTCACAGCTCCTGACTTGATCAGATCGAGAAGATCATCGGTGATCATTTCCGTATGAATCCCCAGATCATGTTTTCCTTTGAGGGCAGCCATGACGGCCTGTGAAATCCGACCGACTCCAGGGACTCGGCCAATGCCGAACTCTACTGTAGAGCCACTGGGAACCAGAGCTGCAACCAATTCGGCAATCTTTTCACTGACCGCGTGTGCCGGCTGGGACTTACGCTCCAGGAGCGGAACATCGGCCGGAACCAGGATATCGAGATCGTACACATCAATGAGACTATCACCTCTGGTCCAGGGCATCTGCGGATTGACCTGGGCAATAACCAAAGAGGCATTTTCAGCGGCACTTTTAACAATATCCACGGACACCCCTAAACTCATTTTTCCCCGGGCATCGGGAGGGGTAACC
This sequence comes from Pseudomonadota bacterium, assembly GCA_018817385.1. Taxonomy (GTDB): domain Bacteria; phylum Desulfobacterota; class Desulfobulbia; order Desulfobulbales; family Desulfocapsaceae; genus Desulfocapsa. Next base: position 26,321 of record JAHIUA010000053.1, on the reverse strand, counting down.
TGAATCAGGGCCACATCCAGGGGCAGCTGTCCTGAATTAAAAAGGCGCGGGATATCATACATGAGAATAGGGGTATAATCTCCTCTTCCTTCCTGGATAACATCGCGAACATTATGACCGATAAAAAAGGAATTTATCTTAAAACAGCTGCTATATTTTTTATCGGCATAGGGTGCATTTCCTTTGGTCAGCAACTCCACAATTTCCACATCTGCCAGATTTCCTGCCATCTTGGTCATGGCCTCGACCAGTACCGTCGGTTCACCGCAGCCAGTACCGAGAAACACCCGATGCCCTGATTTCAGGTGAGACAAGGCACGTTTCGGGGTCATGATCATGTCTTTATAGGTTTCTTTCCAATTCGCGTCGTATTCCATGATTTTCCCTATTTCTCTTCCGGCAATGGTGCCAATGTCATTCGTACATCTGCCACCACTGGTTCGGAGCCAAAGTCGCCAACAATAAACGGATTAATGTCTAATTCCAAAATCTGTGGAAAGTCTGTGGTCAGCTGACTTATGCGCTGGAGACCTGAAGCGATGGCTGCAATATCAACCCCCTTATTCCCACGCCGTCCCTCAAGCATCGCATAGGACTTGGTAGTCATAAGCATCTGTATTGCTTCCTGGGCTGTGATAGGTGCCAGGTGAAAGGTGACATCCTTCATTACCTCGACAAAAATACCACCCAGACCAAACATCAGCATGGGGCCAAACTGAGGATCACGGGTCATACCGATAATGACCTCCAGGCCTTTACAGGCCATCTTCTCCACATAGACCCCCTCAATCTTGGCATCTGGAACCTTTTTGCCAATCTTTATGGTCATCAGATCATAGATATCTTCGGCGGCCTCTCCATTAGCCACGTTGAGGTGAACGCCACCCAGGTCACTTTTGTGGACAATATCAGGAGAGACGATTTTCATGGCCACCGGAAACCCGATACGTTCTGCTATTTCTCTTGCCTCTTCGGAGGAAGAGGCAAGGGCTCCTATGGGAATACGAAATCCATAAGCACCAAGGACATCCTTGCCCTTGATCTCACCCAGCTGCAAGAGACCAATGCGTTGACGACGTGAGAGGATTCGCTCCACCCTCCTTCTGTTGACCCGGAAACGGGTCACTCTCCGGGGGGGCCGCTGTTTCCAAGCCGCATATTCACGCATTCCCTTGAGGGCTGCAACAGCCCGTTCCGGAGAGTCATAATCCGGGAAGCCGGCTGTTGCCAGCTCTTTTCGCCCAGGCATAACATTGGTTCCTCCCATAAAAGAGACCACCACCGGTTTAGTGCCGTCAATGGTCTTAGCGATGGCAAGGGCAGTTTCTGTAGAACGAGTCATGGCCTGGGGAGTAAGAATTACAAGGATTGCATCCACAGCAGGGTCAGATTGGGCCGCCTCAATGGCTGCCACGTAACGTTCAGGATCTGCATCTCCCAAGACATCAATGGGATTGCCGACACTGGCTACCCGGGGAAGTCGATCACGAAGGGCACTGGACGTATTGCGATCCAGTTCGGCCACTCGCATTCCAGCTCGTTCCACGGCATCGGCGGCCATCGTTCCTGGACCACCTGCGTTGGTTATGATTAGAATATTATTCCCTTTAGGCAGAGGCTGCATATAAAGGGCCGTTGCATAATCAAAAAGGGCTTCAAAATTATCTGCCCGAACAACACCGGACCGTTTAAAAGCCGCTCCATAAGCTGTATCGGCTCCTGCCAGCACCCCGGTATGGGAGGCCGCAGCCCGCAAACCGGCAGCAGTGGTGCCTGCTTTAAGGATAACCACAGGTTTCTGTGAAGAAGCGTCTTCTGCAGCTTTTACAAAATTCTTGCCGGTGGAAATATCTTCCAGATACCCGACTATGACTTTTGTCTGTTCATCTTTTGCCAGATAAGAGAGAATATCCACCTCAGAAATATCTGCCTTATTCCCGATACTAATCAATTTGGCAAGACCAAGATGTCGTTCTGCCGCAAGATCAAGCATGGCCGTACACAGGGCACCAGATTGGGAAAAAATAGAAATTCCACCAGATGCGGGCATATTCCCGGCAAAAGAGGCGTTCATATGATTTTCAGTATTAATGAGACCCAGGCAGTTGGGCCCCAGAAGGCGGATATCATGACGCCTGCAGAGGTCCAGCAGCTCCTGTTCCAGAGCTAATCCTTCCGGACCCAACTCCCGAAAGCCAGCACTGGTAAGAACCATAGCCTTGACCTTTACCTTCACACACTCTTTCACAACTTCCCTGACCAGGGCCTGTGGAACTGCCACCACCACGAGATCAACATCTTTTCCATATTTTTGCAGAGATGGAAAACAAGGGAGCCCGAGCAGCTCTTCGGCAGAAGGATTGATGGGAATAATTGTTCCCTGATACCCATCGCGTATCAAATTGGCCAGGATATCATGACCAACCTTTCCGGCTGTTCTTGAAGCCCCAACAATGGCGATACTCTTGGGATGAAAAAGTGTATCTATAGTCATAACAATACCTTTGAAAAAAGAGAAGGAAAGGTAACTGGTTCGATTATAAAATCAGGCTCGTTTTATAACTAACCCCGCGTTCTCCAGGAGTTTGTATACTTTCCCGACCTTAAATGTATTAATCCGCAGAAAGATGGTGTTCCCATCCTTCTTATATTGAATACGCAACAGCCTGGTAAAAGGTATATCGTGTTCTTCCAGCAGGGTAACTATCCGAGTCATGATACCAGGACTACCATCATCTATAATACCTATAAGTATAGATCCTTTTTCTCCAACACCAAAAAGATTTTTATAGGCTGTGGTTAAATCTCTGATAGAAAAGACACCGACCACTCTCCCATCTTCGAGAACCGGCAGCGCACCCATCTGATCCCGATCAAAGAGAAAAAGGGCATCATCCAAGGTGGAATCGGGTCCCAGGGTAACACAATTTGTGGACATGATCTCGGCAACAGTGGTCTTTTCAACTTTTTCGTAGATCAGTCGACGCTCACTGTTACTGAGAACTGATGAGGGATACGCGGATCGTAAATCACGGTCCGTGAGCATTCCTAACAAGACGCCATCGCCATCGACCACAGGCAGGTGTCGAAATTGATATTCGTTGAGCAAGGCTCTGGCCTCGGGGAGAAGCATGGCCGGAGAAACAGTAATCGGCTCAGCTGTCATATGTCGTGAAATATACATGATCCGCCTTTATCGGTAAAAAAAACATGTTATCTACCCAGAAGTCCCCTGACATAGGCTTCCACTGAGTCTCCAAGCACAGAAATTTCATAACCACCCTCTAGAATAGAGAGAATTCTGCCCTCGGTGAAACGCTCAGCCCAATGACGCATGGCCAAGCCTATGGTATGGTACAGTTCCGTGGAGTATTGCAGCCCTGTCATATCGTCTTCTCGATGAGCGTCAAATCCTGCTGCCACAATGATCGCGTCCGGCTGCCACTCCTCAACCTGCGGCAGGATGATTTCGCGAAGAAGTTTTATGACTTTCGCATCATCGGCACCTGGTGAGAGAGGGAGATTAAGGATTGTTCCTTTGCCCTCTCCCAATCCATGTTCATCTCCATAACCGGTACCCGGATAACTGAAACTTGGATGTTCGTGGATACTGATATAGTAGCCGGCAGCCTCATCTTCAAAAGCAGACTGAATGCCATTCCCATGGTGGCCATCAAAGTCAAAAACCAGGATACGTTTTTTACCGTAACAGTGTTGCCAGTATCGAGCCGCGATAACACAGTTGTTTAAAAAACAGAAGCCAAAAGGAATGTTACGTTCAGCATGATGCCCTGGTGGACGAATCAGGCAGAAGACATTGCGAGCCTTTTCTTCTTCGATCAGATCTATAGCGGTAAGGCCGGCACCTGCAGAAAGGCAGGCAATATCAAAGGAGTCGTAGCAGATCTGGTTATCATCATGATCAATATAGGTTCTACCGGTAAGAACTGATTCCTCAAAACGAAAAAGCCAGTCCTCGCTATGGGCCTTCATAAGCCATTCGCGCTCAGCAACACGAGGAAGGACATAAGAGAGATCGCTAAAACAAGAACTTGCCTCCAATGCCTGATAAATAGCCTTAAGCCTGGCCGGGGATTCTGGATGTTGTCCTCCACCTGTATCATGCTCAAGGTAGCGTTGATCAGTAATAATAGTAAGAGGTGCAGACATTGTCACATTCCCCGAAGCGTAAAACTTTCATTGATCATATTCCAGCATTCGGTGTACTGTGTACAAGAACCTTTTGTCAACTACTATTGGTACAAAACATCTCATTATCCCGGCACACAAGATACTCCCTAACACCCCAGCATATCACAAAACATCAGAAAAGGAGCTGTAACAGAAACCATGAATCTGACCTTCTATCATTCCACCCTCTGACCTCGCTGCCGCATGGCTAAAAAAGCTCTGGATGAGTTGCTACTAAACTTGGATGATGCTCACCTGGAAGAAGTTGAGGTGCTCACTAATCCCCTGCGTACCCTTAGGGACGGGGTTAAATTTATCCCCACTCTCAAGTATGGCGATGAACAATTAAGTGGAATATTACTTAATCGTGCCCAAATAGAAGCATTTTTACAAAGAGTACACCACTCATGAAACAGCTTATGCTGAACTCGGTAAACACTCTGGACCTGGTGGTCTGGCTGCTGGTTCTCGCATTTTTCTGCGGCAGTTCCCTGTTTTTTCACGGAAACGTACAACTCTCATTTATCGGGGCTTGTGGTATTATTGTTGAAATGATGATCATCGGCTTGTCCATAGAGATCATCATCGAGTCCATCAAGCACATCAAAGGGATCGGAACCATCACCGGATTTATCACCAATGGCCCGGAGGCCCTCTGCCTTATTGCAGGTCTGGCGGTCGGCGATGTCCTTTTTGCGGCCTCCACCCCGTTGGGGTCAAATTTCATAAACCCAATTCTGCTCCTCACTGCTGCCATCATCTGCGGGAGAACTTTACAGACTTTCAAGACAAGGCCCATCTACAGCCTGATCACCATTCTCTCAACTGCCTCCCTGGCCATTGGTTTTTACCTGCTAGACAAGTCGCTCTACCCATTCTGGCTCCTTGCCGCCTTGCTTGTAACCATTCCTCTCTTTTTCTTCAGGCCCACAGAAGGGGAAGAGGAGAGCGACGAAATGTATCATCCCGAGGCCAGAGCCTGGTTTTTCCCTGCCATCATCCTTCTTTGCGGAGCCGGTTTTTTTCTCGACCCTGTGGTCTCTTTTGCCGCCGAACATTCCAAGACACCAAAGGGAGTAATTGGTTTTCTAGTCCTGGCCACACTCACTTCCTGGCCTGAATTCAAGTCCTGCCTGGCTCTGCTCAGCCGCAACAAACCTCTGGCCGCCATCCTCAACATCACGGTCTCCAATATCACCAATATCTGGCTAGCGGCAAGCGGTGTAGGATTTTATCTGTGGGCCAAATAGGTCAAGAGTATTTTGTTTCTTGTCATAGGTACAGTGACGAAACAAGAGTCACCAAGATACGCATATCCATCACAGCCTGCAGGCCATGGAATTCATTGACAGCTGCCAAGCAGGAGAGAACCCATTTCAAATGGCAGGAGTGTGTCTTTTTCTCCTGAATATCGGACGGGGAGGATAAATCTGCCAACCCTGGAATTACAATCCAAGGGTTACAAAGAGGGCGAATGGTAGAGGAGAATAGAGTTGCATTGCTGTGCAGCAAATTCTCTCTCTTCTCACAGATGAATGTATTTCAATAAAATCTCCCCTTGGGGAAAAAAGAAGATTTTTTCTTTGATGCAATACACTTTGCAAAACATGGAGCATAAGACTCGCTCTATACTGCACAGGAGAACATTATGGAAATCAGCGCAAGCTCTATGGCTGCTCGGGAAATGACATTAAACAAGGCGAATGTAGAACAGGATATCCTACAGAAAACCCTTGAAAAAGCAGAACAATCACAACAATCAGATGCAACAAAACCAGTTGAACAGGTGACGGCCGACAATCAGGGAAGGATAGATTTTTACGCCTGACCAGGTTCTCTTACCACCTCAACCTATTACCATTCCGCAACCAACAATCCCATAGTGAATGGCAATTTCACCATGGGATTGTTCTTTACCTTTGCCCAAGATTAACGGATCCTGTTCAGACTGCTCAGTACGCCCTTGATGGAGGCCACGATAATATCGGTATCCACCCCTACACCCCATTTTTTCCTGCCATCGGACATCTCTATCTGAATAAATGCCACTGCTTTAGAGCTTGAGCTCTTGGTCAAGGCATGCTCATGGTACTGGCACAGAGAGAAATCTCCACTGAGCTGATTTCGCAGGGCCGTACAAAATGCATCCAAGGGCCCATTGCCCGTTGCTGCAATTGTCCTCTCAACTCCCTCAACCTCGATAACGGCTTCAATCTCAGCCATGGAGCCCTGCTCATCACGGTCAATGTGACGCTTGATCACGTTAAATTTTTTCAGGGCATAAGGAGAACGGATGGCTAAATACTCTTTTTCAAAGGACTCCCATATCTCGGAGAGCTGAAGTTCCCGACCGGCTTTGTCGGTCACTTTCTGGATAATTGCCCCAAATTCAGGATGCATATCCTTGGGCATCTTCACCCCGAACTCTCTCTCCATCACATAGGCCACACCACCCTTTCCCGATTGACTGTTGATGCGGATTATCGATTCATAACTTCTTCCCAGATCAGTAGGATCAATGGGCAGGTAGGGCACCTCCCACCTGCACTCCTTATTCTGCTCACAAAGAGTTATCCCCTTGTTAATTGCATCCTGATGCGACCCGGAAAAGGCGGTATAAACCAATTCTCCAGCGTAAGGATGACGAACATGGACAGGAATGTCAGTAACATGTTCGGAGACGTTGACCACCCGACTGATATCATGCAGATCCAGTTTGGGATCAATTCCCTGGGTGAACATATTAAGGGCGAGGGTCACCACATCCACATTACCAGTACGCTCACCATTACCAAAGAGTGTCCCCTCGACTCTATCTCCTCCAGCCATAAGAGCAAGCTCGGTTGCAGCAACTGCACATCCGCGATCGTTATGGGCATGCAGACTTATGATAGCACAATCACGATTTTTCATATTTTTGCAAAACCACTCGATCTGATCGGCATAGACATTGGGAGTAGCCATCTCCACAGTTGCAGGAAGATTGATAATCACAGGTTTTTCAGGTGTCGGTTTCCACACATCCATCACCGCTTCACAGATGGCAAGGGCAAAATCCAATTCTGTACCAGTAAAGCTTTCTGGAGAATACTCATATCGAAAATCAGTTTCTGGATACCGGGCGGCCTCATCGCGAATAATTGTTGCTCCCTGCACAGCAAGTGCCGTGATTTCATCTCTATTCATCTTAAAAACAGCACGCCGTTGCAGGGTAGAAGTAGAATTATAAAGATGAACCACAGCACGTTTTGCACCCTTTAAGGCCTCAAAGCTCTTTTTTATCAGAGGTTCTCTGGCTGGAGTGAGGACTTGAATGAAGACATCATCGGGAATCAACCCATTCTCAATCAAAGTCCTGGTGAATTGATATTCAACCTGTGATGCCGAGGGAAAACCTACCTCAATTTCTTTAAAACCGACATCTATCAGTAACTGAAAAAGTTCAAGTTTCTTTTCCAGATCCATGGGTTGAACCAAGGCCTGATTTCCATCGCGAAGGTCAACGCTGCACCAGATCGGTGGTTTGGCTATCGTTTTCCCCGGCCAGGTGCGATCCGGAAGATCAATTGCTGGATAGGGCCTGTATTTTCTTACTGCTTCTGGTCTCATACCTTTTCCTTTTTTCTATGCCAACACGTTTGAAACAGGGCACAAACAAAAAAAGGCCGCAGTTTCTCACTGCGGCCTTTTTCGAGTTTTCGTTGCTATTACAGTATATGCTTCACAACTCTCCACTCTCTACCACAGTCGATTCCCTAAGCAGGGTCAATAGGAATAGAGATAGAAGGGTATTGAAAAACATAGTAGTCTCTGGCAAATTTGTTTTTGATTGATACAGCATAGATAATCACTGGAATCGACTGTTGTCAAGCACCTTTTTTCTGAGCAAACGATTCCACAGACAAAAAAAATATTGACGTTTTCCCGTTAACTCATGCGCTTTTTGTGCCGTTTGCAAAACAGTAACACCTTCAATATTGACATCCATCTCATTGAAAGATATATTTCCTTCTTTCGATAACGAAACAGATGTTGCCTGCAGCGATGATAATTTTCTCAAATCCCAACGAATACGTGTCTCAAAATTTCACTGTGATTGATGAGGATCATTTTTTGAAATTCCCCATTAAAAACATGACAAATTTTTATAAGACACTAAAAAACCTCAACATTGAAAGGACGAGGGTTCATGGAAAAAGTTAAGGGCTCAATTGCCATTATAAGATGCCTCAAGGAAGAAGGGGTTAAGACAATTTTTGGTTTTCCCGGAGGAGCAGTTATTGACCTCTACGACGACCTCTACGACTCTGATATCAATCATGTTCTTGTTCGCCATGAACAGGGTGCCGTACATGCAGCCGATGGTTTTGCTCGTGTTACCGGTGAAGTTGGAGTTGCTCTTCTTACCTCTGGCCCAGGGGCCACTAACGGGGTAACAGCAATTGCCACGGCCTACATGGATTCCATTCCCTTGGTCATTCTCACCGGCCAAGTCCCCACACCGCTGATTGGTAATGATGCCTTCCAGGAAGTTGATATTGTCGGCATCACCAGACCCTGCACCAAACACAATTATCTGGTGAGCAAGGCGGAAGACCTTGTTCCAACCATACGTGAGGCCTTTCACATCGCCCGCACCGGGCGTCCCGGCCCGGTTCTTATCGATCTCCCCAAGGATATTGTTGCCTCCATGGTTGAGTTTACCGAGAAGAAACCTATTCGCATGCAGAATTATCAGCCCAATTATGAACCCCATATGGGACAGATTGAAAAGGCATGTAAAGAGATTCTTAAAGCCAAGCAGCCTGTTCTTTATGTTGGCGGCGGAGTAATTCTTTCCAATTCCAACGAAGAACTGACCGAGCTCGCCCAAAAAATGAAAATACCGGTAACCATGACCCTCATGGGTCTCGGCGGTTTCCCTGGCCGTGACGACCTGTCCATGGGAATGCTCGGCATGCATGGAAGCTATACCGCAAATATGGCTGTGGCCAAAAGTGATCTTCTCATCGCTGTGGGTGCCCGTTTTGACGACCGGGTTACCGGTCGTGTTGACGCATTTGCCCCCCATGCCAAAATTATCCATATTGACATCGACCCAACCTCTATCAGTAAAAACGTGGCCGTAGACATTCCCATTGTTGCCGACTGTAAACATGCCCTCACAGCAATGAACAACTGGCTCGATTCTTGTGGCCATAATCTTAATGAGGTTGCCGCAACGCACACCCCTTGGCTTGAGACCATTGGAGAGTGGACTAGAAAACACCCCATGGGTTACCTGAACGAGGGTGAAATCATCAAACCCCAGTACGTCGTCGAAACACTAGACGAATTGACTGGTGGAGATGCCATCATCACCACTGAGGTCGGCCAGAATCAGATGTGGGCAGCCCAGTTCTACAAATTCAGCAAACCCAGACGCCTCATCACTTCCGGTGGTCTTGGCACCATGGGTTACGGCCTGCCTGCAGCTATTGGTGCCAAAATGGCCTTCCCGGATGCTACCGTTGTCGACATTGCCGGCGACGGCTCCATCCAAATGAATATTCAGGAACTGGCCACCGCCAAACAGTATAAATGCCCGGTCAAAATCTGTCTCCTGAATAACAATTATCTTGGTATGGTTCGTCAATGGCAAGAGTTGTTTTACGACAAGCGCTACGCCGCAACAGTCATGGAAGTAACTCCAGATTTCGTTGCCCTGGCTGAGGCCTATGGTGCTGTTGGGCTTCGAGCCACAAAAACCAGTGAAGTCGAAAGTGTTATCAAAGAGGCATTATCCATAGACAACGTTGTCCTCATGGACTTCCGTATCGCCAGAGAAGAAGGCGTCTTCCCTATGGTGCCGGCTGGTAAAGCCACCACAGAGATGCTTCTGGTCTGATACACCACTGTCTGCTAGTAGTATAATTTTGCGGCACCTGCTGGTGCCTCTTAAACATATTTTTCTGTACAGGATAAACCGATGAAACATACGATCTCAGTCCTTCTTCAAAATAAACCAGGCGTACTTTCCCGGGTCACCGGGCTTTTCAGTGGCCGTGGTTTTAACATTGAAAGCCTCAGTGTTGCAGAGACTCTGGACTCCACCATCTCCTGTCTCACGCTGGTTACCAGCGGTGATAAAGCCATTATTGAACAGATCACAAAACAGCTGCACAAACTCATTGATGTCATTAAAGTCACTGATATCAGCGAGAGTGAGTATGTTGAGCGAGAAATGGTTCTCATCCGAGTCAAGGCCGAGTCCACAACCCGTGCTGAAGTTTTACGAGTTATCGATATTTTTCGCGGAAAGGTTGTCGATGTCAGCCCCAAAACCTATACCGTTGAACTTACAGGCTCAGCCTCAAAGATCCAGGCCGTTATTGATATTCTCCGTCCAATCGGAATTAAAGAAATTGTCCGCACCGGCACCATTGCCATGGCTCGAGCCCCGAAAAAATAGTCCAGTAACAGATTGTCTTCGCTGACATTCAGTAACTGAGTCACGCCAAAAGCAGGTGACGACGAAAGTCGCTACCTGCTTTTGGCGTGTAAGAACTTCTTCAATTCCGGTACAAAACTACTATGACATCCCCCCGGATTCCTCTTGCATTGGAAGGCTATCCTTTTATTGGTTTTTCAGCTTTTATTACCTTGATCACCGCCATACTTGGCTATGACTTCCTGACCTGGCCCTGTCTTATCCTGACAACTTTTATTCTGGCTTTTTTTCGTGATCCTGAAAGAATAAGTCCTGCTCCTCCTGAGGCCTTACTTTCACCTGCAGACGGAAAGATCATCCTCATTGAAGAACAGTTTGATGATAAATATCTGCAGCAGCAGGTTATTAAAATTTCCATTTTCATGAACGTCTTCAATGTTCATGTCAACCGTATCCCGGTGGATGGAACAATTGAAGCCATCCGCTACACCCCTGGAAAATTCTATTCTGCAGACAGCGACAAAGGAGCCCTGCTCAATGAACACTGCGGCGCTATCCTCCGAACTGAGAAAGGAGAACGCATGGTTTTTGTCCAGGTTGCCGGACTGATCGCCAGGAGAATCGTCAACTGGCTCGAACCGGGAGATACGGTACAGCGTGGTAAACGTTTTGGTCTCATTCGTTTTGGGTCTCGTGTTGATCTCTATCTGCCGTTAGAGACTAAAATTGCTGTCAAAATAGGACAGAAAGTACGAGCTGGAGAGACAGCACTTGCCTCATTCTCCTGACGGAGACCTTTCTTTTTTTGCTTTTGTTACAAAAAGATATACAATATGAGTAGATAGATACTCATTCACCTCATCTTCTTTGGAGTTTATTTTTATGGAAGATAATTCTCAAAACATGAGCAACCGTTTTTACCCTTTGCCATGTATGTTTACCCTGGCCAGTTCTTTCTGTGGCTTTTACGCTATTATTGCCGCAATTAACACCGACTTTAAGACAGCTGCCATTGCTATTCTTGTGGCCGCCGTATTTGATGGACTTGATGGTCGTGTGGCACGAATGACCGGAACGACAAGCAGGTTTGGAGTTGAACTGGACTCACTCTGCGACATGATCTCTTTTGGGGTTGCTCCTGGAGTTGTTGCCTTCCTCTGGGCTCTTCACCCCTATGGCCGCTATGGCTGGCTCGCGGCCTTTCTTTATGTGGCCATGACATCGTTACGCCTTGCCCGTTTCAACTCTCAGGATGTTGCCGCAGCAACAAAAAATTTCGTTGGCCTGCCCTGCCCTGCAGCTGCTGCCATGATTTCGGCATCCATCCTTTTTTGTAATTTCCTCGGGATCACCGGCGAAGTCAAACATATCTCCCTGCTCTTGCTCGTCTACATCCTTTCCTACCTGATGGTATCCACCCACAGCTATTATAGTTTTAAAGAAGTTCCTCAGATCAAAGCAAACCGCTTTCAGATTCTTGTTGGTTTTCTCCTGCTCTTTATGCTCATTGCAGCAGAACCCCAGATTATGATTTTTGCTCTTTTTCTGGGCTATCTTATCTCCGGACCTGGTTATGCCCTTTACAGAAAAATCAGGCATATGAAGAAATCAAATTTCCGATTACGAAACCAGGATCGATAACACATCCTGTCTCTTGTTAACTGGGCGTCTCCGCTTATTCTAACCCGGATACGCCCTTTTTTTATCTCTGAAACAATCCATATTGCTCCCACTGGAAAAATTTGTTAGTTTCTTTTTTCTTATAACTTAACATCCCCTGAAATGAATATCATTTTCAGGTTACCACCATTTAGCCCTGAAATACGAATAAGGATACAAGATGAGTAACAATCAGAAAAAGTATAATGTTGCCATAGCTGGTGCCACTGGAGCAGTTGGCGGTGCCATGCTGGATGTGCTGAGACGACGTGAATTTCCCATCAATCAATTGCGACTTCTCGCCTCAGAGCGTTCCATTGGTAAAAAAATCACCTTTAAAGGCCAGGAAATAGAGGTGCAGCTCCTCAGCAAAGACGCCTTCACTGATATTGACGTCGCCCTTTTTTCAGCAGGAGCAACCCGTTCCTTTGACTTTGCCCCTGCAGCTGCTGCAGCCGGAGCAGTGGTCATCGACAACTCCAGCGCTTATCGCATGGATCCCGAAATTCCACTGGTGGTGCCCGAAGTCAATGGTCATGCCATTGGACAATATAGCAAGCACGGAATTATTGCCAATCCCAACTGCTCCACCATCCAAATGCTGGTTGCCCTGAAACCCATCTACGATAAGGTCGGTATAAAACGGATTGTCGTCTCCACCTATCAGGCTGTTTCCGGAACCGGTGCCAAGGCCATAGAAGAACTACACAATCAGACTTTGGCCTATGCAGCAGGTACCCCCATGGAGGCCGCAGTATATCCTCACCAGATAGCCTTTAACTGTCTGCCTCAGATTGATGTCTTCATGGAGAATGGATACACCAAGGAAGAGATGAAGATGGTGAACGAAACCAGAAAGATCTTTGAAGACAGTTCCATCGGGGTCACCGCAACCGCCGTCCGAGTACCCGTTTTTTATGGACATTCCGAGGCCATAAACATCGAGACGAACTCCAAAATCAGTGCAGCCGAGGTAAAAAAACTGCTGGCAACTGCTCCTGGCGTGGAACTGCTTGACGACCCCGAACACGGCAAATACCCTCTGGCCATCAACTGTGCCGGCAAATTTGAGACCTTTGTCGGCCGAATTCGTGAAGATGAATCCATCGCCAACGGGATCAATATGTGGGTTGTTTCTGATAATATTCTCAAAGGTGCGGCCCTGAACGCCGTTCAGATCGCCGAAGTTTTTGTGGCGAAATATAAATAATTGCGGATAATCAGCGGACTGGCTCGAGGCAGAACCCTTTGCTCTCCGGGCCAGTCAAAAACTATTCGTCCCACTGCGGACCGGGCCAAAGAAGCCATATTCAGTATCATAGGAGAGCGGATCATTTCTGCCCTTGTCCTTGACCTGTTTGCCGGCACCGGAGCATTAGGTCTCGAAGCCTGGAGCAGAGGAGCCAAGCAAGTCGTTTTCGTAGATCATCAAGCTAAGGCCTTGGAGCTAATCAAAAAAAACTGTTTAGCCTGCTTACAAAACATGGCCCCCTCTCCAGAAGAGGCATTGATCATTCTCAGACACGACCTCCGTCGCGGCCTCGACCTGAACTTCGGGAAAAAAACTATTCCGCCATTTTTCGATTTTATTTTTCTCGACCCACCATACAGCCAAGGACTTGCAGAAGAAACTCTGAAGAATATTGATAAGAGCGACCTCTGTGGGCCGAAAACACTCATTATTGCCGAGGAAAGTAGCGGAGAAATATTACCCGACGATTTTTCTCATCTCATTCTTTCAGACCGCAGACGGTACGGTGACACGGCCTTCTGGTTTTACACTGTGAAAGAAACCAAGTAACACTCTAATTTTTAACTTATCATGCCCTCAGCAAAAAAAACCCTCGCAGTCTACCCTGGAACATTTGATCCCATTACCATGGGCCATCTGGACATCATTGATCGTGCATTGAACCTTTTTGACAAAATCATCATTGCCGTTCCCATTAATCCTGCCAAAACACCTCTCTTTTCACTGGAACATCGACTGGAAATGGCCAGGAAATGCTTTCCCGAGGACTATTCCAGAATCGAAATCGTTGCTGTTTCAGGGCTCTTAGTAGAGTATGCAGCAAAGCGAAAAGCAAAAGCCATCATCCGTGGTTTACGTGCTGTTTCAGACTTTGATTACGAATTTCAGCTCGCCCTCATGAATAAAAAACTGCAAAGGGAGGTGGATACCGTTTTTCTCATGCCCGGATTTCGCTGGATATATATCAGTTCTTCGATCATCAAAGATGCTGCCAGACATGGTGGAGATGTCAGCGACCTGGTGCCTGAACATGTCAACCAACATCTGCGGGCAGCGTTCGCCAAATCTTGACCTTGCATTCCAGCTCTTCGATGCCACTTCCAGCAGATACAGTTCATTCGCCCGAAAAACGGCGACGTTTTCTCTTCTTTTGTGCAGGCCTTGCCGCCCTCTATCCGTTCTTCCGTTTCCTGGGATATTCTATTCCCCGTAAACCCAGAATCATTGAAGTACCTGCGCCATTGCCCATCGGAGGATTTCACCTTGGAGCCGACTACATCCTTTTTGACAATGGGGAAAAAACATGGGCACTTTCCAGGCGTTGTACCCACCTTGGCTGTACCGTCAATTACCGTGAAAAAGATGGGTTACTGGAATGTCCCTGTCACCAGAGTCGTTTCTCACCCGAGGGCAAGGTTCTCCATGGCCCAGCCGAAAAAGAACTGCCTCGCTACAAAGTGGAAAAACTAAAAGACAATGGCGGCTATATCATCAGCATCTGATATTCGGAATACAGTGACAGCCATACTCAAAATATTTAGAGAAATTCGCTGGGGAGGATGGTCACTCATCTCCCTCTACATCTCTGTCTTGTCTGGTGTCGTTGTTGCACTTCAATATAGCCCGGAAACACCCCTCTACTCGATATCGACCATGGATCTGCTGGTTCCTTTTGGGGCGTACTTCCGTTCACTCCATTTTTACTCCAGCCAGCTCTTTTTTCTCTTTTCCATTCTCCACCTGATAGCCGTATTTGAACAGACCCAGGCCTACTCCACAAAACAATGGATCAAACTGACAGCCACCCTTCCCATAGCCCTCCTCCTCCTCTTTACCGGCTATATTCTGCGTGGCGACAGTACCGGCTCCTCAGCCGGCTTGATAGCAGAGGCAATACTCCTCGACCTCCCCTTCATAGGGCAACCATTGAATGACCTTTTTTTCTCCATCTCCGACAATGGAATGAAAAGGATATACGTCAATCATATCATCGGACTTGGTGTTTTGTGGGGATGGTTGGCATGGACTCATATAAAAAAATACATGGTCCCTTTTACCCAGCACATCCCCTTGACCATCGCCACCCTGCTGTTCTCTGTAGGTGTCGCCGCCCCTTTTGACCCAGAGCACCTCGGAGTATTTCATATCTCGGGACCATGGTTTTTTCTCGGTCTCCAGGAACTCCTGATACACCTTCATCCTCTTCTCGCTGGATTCTTTTTTCCCTCCTCTTTCCTCATCAGTCTCGCCCTTCTGCAAAAGAAAAACAGAGGCTACCGCTGGTACATGCTCTATACCTTAATCTGGTTACTGGCCTATGCGATATTGACAACTATAGGTCTGAACCGATAAACGCTACGGTCGTCTTGATTGCAGCGCCTGAAAATCCTTCAATATTGGCACGAGACCATTTCAGGAACTGACGAAAACCACAATAGAGGTCATGCCGCAGCAAGCAGTGTACCACAGAAAATGGAGTTTCGGCTTCAGCCACTCCCACAAATACTGTCACCACCTATTTTCCTCTCTTCTTTTCAGCCGCACAGCATCCCATTTGCCGCAACAACAAGATGCTGTTCATCTAAAAGACAAACAGGCTATTCTTCTCCAGAATAAAAAGGCGGCAGATGCAATAGCATCGACCGCCTTTTTAGATAAGACTCTGTTGCGAAAACCTGCACTGCAAAGATTCTTTTCAATATCGATTGAGGGAAAAGAAACCTTCGCAGGAAGGGAGCATCTCATGGTTATGGAGAGAAATTAATTTTCGCTTCACAAACAATAAAAGAACACCCTATCGAACACTAAGCCGTTGTCAATAAATAACATGGCCAGAGTAATGCACGGAACGGCATAAGAATCTGTGGCAAAATGGATAAAAATGGCCAGATTATTTCCTAACGGCTCTTAAAAATGATACCCCACAGTTATGGCCATGGCATGTTGTACTGATTCTATCTCTTCCCATACCGTGTGGTTTGGAACCACGCCATAGATATACTCATAAAAGTTAGCAAACTCAGCACGCATCGTACCATCGACCTTCATCTGCTTATAGTCATATGAGGCGGTCATAAACCAATGTTCACTGAAGTCATACTGCCCCTCTACCTTGAACATCCATGAATAGCCATCCAAATCACCCTTGTTCACCTTGTAACGGAGCATATGCTGATCGACATTTTCCGCATCCACCCAGGGAGAATAACTGAGACGGGAAAGCAGACTCACCTTGTTACCGAGCTTGACCTTACCACCCACCTGGAAGTAAGGGATATTATACTCAAGTGTATAACGAATTGCCGGACGGCCATCACCCAGATAATCAAAGCCATCCAAGCCGGATGGAGAGTACTGCCTGACCACTGATGCTTCATACTGCCAGTTCTGGTAAAGATATCCGGCACCACCGTCCAATGACCAATTTTCGCCTTGAAGGAATTTGTATTTCACACTGAAATCAAACTCGTATCCATCAAAATCAGTAATATTACTATTGGAATAGACATCAAGCTGACTGGGGTTTGCATCTGTAATCCAGTCTTTATCAATCATCTGATCATCAGGATCCGTGACATTCTTTTTTACAGAACCCATAAACATCCAGGTGTCATAAAATTCCACATTGGCCTGTGCGGTCACCATGGCGATATCCAGCGGAAAAGCGAGTTCACTGAATGGAAAATACCCTTGGTCAACGGTTCCATCAAACCAATGAACCGGGTTCCCTATCTGGTAAGTATTGTCGCCTGACCAGGATTCAACGCCGACCATTAACTGAGCCTTGGCGACCCCAGTGACGACTTCCACCGGTTCAACATTAATGGTATTCGTTCCAGCACTGACAGGCAGAGCAGCCAATGCGGTGAGGCCTATTACCAGGCCTGCAGAAAGCTTTAATTGACTCATTCGTATTCCCCCTTTCTTAAAGTTTAGTTTTTTCTCCATCCATATGCTAGCAATAAGCAAAACAAAAAATCAAGTTATTTCAAAAGGTATTGCCTAATAATCTCAAGATGCTGCCCCCTTTTTTCCACTCAAGACGTCATTCTGTTTGACGCTGCCTTTGTCCCATATTTCTCATCCAGATATCGTTACGAGAAGCCGGAAAGTGGCACAGGACCAACCAACAGGGACAAAACAAATACCGGTAACATGCCGGAATATAAACATATTACACGTAACAAAAGACATGTTATCCTTACCTGCTTCCCAGTTGATTTTCTGAGGAATGTGGCCTTGAAACAAAAGATATTTTTCATTGAAAGTTTATTTCCACTCGCAATTGCTCCCCTTTTCAAGTGAGTTGAGACTCTTTAACTCGGTTGGAGGGAGTAAATGGATTGACAACCCTACTGGCTTTGGAATTTAATATTAGAAGCAGATTCCTAAAAATCCCTATTCCCATGAATGGAGGAGAAAATCCATTCTGACTGTGCCTTTTTCTATCAAGTGCCCTTGGCACTGAAAACTTCTTTTTATTACAACTCACGAGTATGCAACACGCCAAGGCTCATAAAATTTCTTCACAATGGCTCACCTTGCTGGGATTTTCCCTGCTCCTTTTCTGGTCAGCATCTTCTCTGGCGGCCTCTTCAGAAGAGATCCAAAACTGGTTGCAGGCCCACAACACTTACCGCATACTCCACAACGTCCCTCCCGTGACGTGGTCCGCAACGGTTGCTGCCAGTGCTCAGGCGTATGCCAACACCTGTCCTTCCGCTCATTCGAATGCAGTGTATGGAGAAAACTTGGCCTGGGCAACATATGAAATGGGAGAGAGTGCTGTTGTTCAGATGTGGTACGACGAAGAACCGCTTTATGACTACTATGACCCTGGTTTCAGTTCTGAAACCGGACATTTCACCCAAATCGTCTGGAGAGGAACTACGGAAATTGGCTGCGGCGCTGCAACAGGTTGTGGCAACGATTGGCCCTGGATGCCTAACGTTTGGGTATGTCAGTATAACCCACCAGGAAATTACATTGGTGACTTCGCCGAAAATGTATTCCCCCCCACCCCCGGTAATGAAGAAGAGCCGCCAGCACCTGCAACTATGAATGGACTCATGCCTATCCTCCAGCTCCTCCTCACGAAATAAAACAACCTTTCAACAAACAGGATCTTTCCTATTCAGTGCCTCCCTTTTTCTTATTGATTCGGATAAGGGATGTGACGATGAAATCGAGAGGCGGCCTGACATTTATGTCTTCAACCTTTATATTGCGGATAACCCCCTGTTTATCAATTATGACAAGTGCCCTCTCCGTGGTTCCATCATTTCTAAGCACTCCATAGGTATCAGCGACATCTCCGTGCGGCCAGAAGTCGGAGAGGATAGGAAACCAGACTTCTCCCATCTGCCTGGTCCATGCATAAAGCGTTGGGATATTATCCACCGTAATACCCAGAATGATGGCCTCCTGAGCCTCGAACAGGTGCCTGGCGAAAACGTAGCCAGGCCATTGATCGGAGCAAACTGGTGTCCAGGCAGCGGGGACAAAGGAGAGCACAACATTTTTTCTCCCTCTAAACTGGCTCAATTGCACCTTTTCTCCCTGAATGGAGGGCAGGATAAAGTCTGGCGCCACATCACCGATCTTAATCTTCAACTCACTGTCGATCGGTTTGAGAGGTTCTGAAGCAAAAATAAGGTCACGAAAATTTTTCGGTTCAGCGGCCTGAATGCTTTCAGGGCAGAGAAAAACGGTCAGGGCAGCCAGCACTGCCAGCACAGGATTAGCGAACACGGTCCACCTCTTTTACTCCAGCACGATGCAACAGATCGGCTAGAAACTGAGAGTGGTCAGTAAATCCACCTGATTCTCTGAAGAAGATAACGCTCTTCTCCCCATCTTTTCTGCATCCGATAAAGCCTGGAGTTCCAGCGCCGGCCAGAGTGTTATAGATGGACATGTCCGAATCGGAAAAAAGAGGAAAGGCAATATCAAAACCTTGGCGAAAGATATCCACCTCAAGGTCGGTATTATTCGCACCTATACCGATGATCACAAGCTTCAGGTCCGGTCGTTTAGTCTGTTCTATTTTTTCATAGAGTTCATTAACGGTCGGAGCAACATTTTGACAATAAGGACAGTACATGCTGAACAATTCAATCAACAAGATATCGGCATCGATATCATTGAGGCTAAAGGATGTACCCGGCTCCCCTTTAAGCCCCAGATACTGGATATATCCTTTGTTGTCAGGGACAGTAAGGGTGATTTCGGGAAGGACCTCGACATCAGATGAAGTTTCAGCGTTTGAAGGAGCAGGGAAAAAGAAAGACAGGATAGAGATAATCAGGGCCAAGATGGTTGTGTTTTTCATGGAACCTCTCCTTGATTTAATTTAGTGAGTGACTTCAAACCTGACCGGATAGCAGAATTTATGAACAAGGGTTGTCAATTTAGAATATTGCACCACCCAACAGACAAAACAAAAGAGCCCCCCATATAATGCATTCTATCAATATAAAGAGCAAATACAAGCTTGCTCTCTTAACTATTACTGATGAACAAAAAAACTCTTTCAGCAGTTTTTTTCAAGTTTGCTCCTTGCAAAAAACACCCGGAACCACAAGTAACACCTTGTTAACACGAATGAATTTTCTTCATTGGGCAAGCAATGAATACAGATCGGAATATCAATAAGAAGACTTGCCGCCTCCTTTTTTCACCTCGCAGTGTAACTATTTCCTTCACCAGGCGTCATTTTAAATGAAAAAGAGCTTCAGCAGTAAATAAAGGACAACCTGACCCGTAGTTTTTTTTTCAAAAGGAGAGAACAGATGAAGAAATGGATCTTGGTGATGTGTCTTGTAATGTTTATGGTCGGTAACGTCAGTATGGCAATTGGAAGCGCAGATGGTAGTCCTTTTGGCCATGATGACTCAGCTCCTGGTGCGCCGAATTCGGGTGATGGTGACCCTGACGGCAGTGGATTCGATCATGATACTGATTCTGTAGGAGATGGAGATGGACCTGCGCCGAATTCTGGTGACGGTATTTCTGATGGCAGTGGCTGGTAAGGCCTCCCCTGTAAAAAAGGACAGATGTCCTCGTGAGTGCTGGTGATCACCTTGAAACCAGCAAGCTGAAATAATCAGGAACTCGTAAAGGGGATGCCACAGTTTTGATGTTTAAAAAAAACCGTGGCTGAATCCTGGTTATTCCCTTATGCGATGACAATTCAATATCTATCCGAAAAAGAACCAATACTGGCAATCAAGCTGTAACCTTCATTTATTATATGCGTTTACAGTAAGCAAAGAAAGACAGGATACCTATAAGATGGCCTGAGAAAAAAATTATACCTATTGGAGGACAATTATGAAGAGCACTCTCAAAATAATGTTTTTAATCCTGACAATTGTCGCGACTTTCGTAACCGTACAAAACGTCAGCGCCGTCGAAACCACTGATGTCACAGGAACGATTGAATCAATTTCTTATAAACCTAATATGGTCGTGGTTGACGGAACTGAAATTTTTGGCATAAAGTTCAATTACTTGTGCAACCAATATACCATCTGCCTAGAAGAAGGCGACCCCGTCACCATTTCATATTACGAATTTCTCTGTCAGGACGGGACAACCAAGAACATGGCTAGCACAATAACGGTGGGTGACGCCACGATTGAGCTGCGAGTGACTGATTAAAAGATTTGTGAGAGTACAAAGTGGAAAATCTGCCTGAATCAAGGTCTACCCATAGAGAGCATGACCAACCAAGAATATTCACTTACCTTTAATCCTCAACATTCCAGTCCGTTACAAGAGGGAAAAGTGATATAAACGGTGTTGAAATTGTGAGATACTGTTCAAACAACCTGCAGGCCACTTGAAAAGAGTCCTCCGGCTTTGCTGGGGGACTCTTTTCAATCCCTAATTGTTGACCCGGTCTGCCCTTGTTGCCATCGGTCGGCCCAAGATTGACGGTCATTCACCTTATGGGTTCACCAATAAATCCGAACTACTTTGCTCATCTTTTTTGATACATATAAAAAATATGAGTCTCGTTGATTCTCTTTCTCTCTACTTTCAAGTTCATTCGTAATGCTACCTCCTCAAACCAGTCTGGAAAAAATCGTACTGAATCGATTGGATAACGATGATAAAGAAAGCCCGGCATAACCGTGTGCAGGATGAGATGTCCGTTTTTCTGAAGCAGATGACTTAAATCTTCCACATGTTTATATGGGTTTAAAAGATGCTCTAAAATCGCCTGGCTGACAATCAGATCGAAATTTGCTTCAATAACTGGGGCATCCTTCTCAAAATCCCATTTAAAATCGGTATCGTCTAACCCCGTTGTGAAAACTTCTTCAGCATTCATGATCTTTTTTAACCGACTCGCGGTCTCTTTAGTTTCACCTGCAAAAAGGATACATTTTGGTTTAAGGTCCGTGGCCCATTTAATGATCTCTCCATGATACATACAGGATTCACTGTTAAGATCACTGACAGAAAATTTTTCATACCCTTTCTGGTCAAAATGGCCATACAGACTTTGCCATCGGGCGAAATCTTGACGATCCTGTTTCTTTGTTAAGGCCTTCAGCAGAAATGCTTTTGTCCTTGTCCTCAATCCCATTGTGCGATCTCCATTAGAGTTAACAGAGCACTTTTCCCGGTATCGCCTTGAATCTACAACCAGCCGACATCCCTCAAGAACCCTCTCACGTAGAATCAGGATTACAGGGTGGCCAGATACGGAAACGACACCTTGATTTATCGAATAAACAAACAATTATTCCAAACTCTTACCTGGAAGCGAAAAAACGCCTTAGAATCGGGAAATTAACCGGAGTGAAGCGGAGAGACAACACTCCCATCAATATTTTATTTTATGGAATAGTTCCAGTCCCCCCTATAGACTGACCGATCCATTTGCTTATCATCACCAGTTACCCCTCTTTTTCCGCTAAAAATCATAGCGCAACTCACAAAACACTCTGCTGCTGTCACCAACAGGGACCATTGCTCCACTTCTGGTCTGATACAGCAACACTCCTCCATTCACACTCCAGTTGTCAGCAAGGTTATAGGTGGCGGTAAAACGCTGCAGAGCCCCATACTGTCCCCGAACGCCGTTCAGGATTATCATCCCGGCAAGTTCCAAGGTGTCATTCATGAAATTGCTGGTCACCCTGCAGGCAATCTCATTGACCGTACTTCGTGGGCCTTCAGGAGAAGTATCCAGGTCTGGAGTATAATTATGGAAATGACGACTGACAAAATCGAGGCTGATGATTGTTTCTGACAGGCCACTATATGCAATGCCCACTAGCAATTCATTTCGATTATAATTTGTTTGCTCCCCCTCTAAAAAGTGCAGCCCTCGCAGATGAGCCACTTCACCAATATAAAGTATATTTCCCTGGGCAAGACTCATTGCCGCACCAAGCATAGTTATTTTTTGATGCTCCCTGCCAAGCAAAGGCGAATGAACAAAATTCGCCTGATCCTGAAAAACTCGTGCACCGTACAGAGAGAGATCCCAGCCTGCAAAGGTTCCGTTGAGTTCTGCCCCGATCTCAGTATTCTCCAGGGTATGGGCTGGTACGGTTTCAGCTGGGAGTTGCGCACTTGAGGGATAGAAGAAATGACCGAATACCGGATTTTCATCATAACGATGTTCATGGACCGAAATGAGGCCAAGGCTCCAGGCCCCTGAAAAAAAATCAAGCTTGACCATTGCCAGGGGCAGTCGCAGATTTTCAATATCCACCAGGCCAGGATCTCTGTTGTCCAACGGATTGAGGACATCCGTTACCCGAAAATTATCGGAACGTCCCCAGACTACAACCTGTCTGCCAATTTTCAGATCAGCAAAAGAGGTGGGCTTGCCCTGGAGGTAGGCTTCCCCTATTTCTATCTCTTTTTCATAGGTATCAAGGACCTCTTCGCTATACCCATCACGCCCGTTCAGACCATAGGCAACATCATAAAATCCCTTGATACTGGCAAATGCTTTCCATTCAACAATACGAAAATCCACCTCCACCAAGCCTTCCAGGCGCAGCTTGGAAAGGCCCTGCCAGTCTCCATAGCCCTCTTCTGGATAATAGTGGGTAGTATTACAGACGGATAACACCTTGGCATAGCCATTGAAATACCGCAAAGGACTGGCAGAAGATGGTGCAACTGGTTCCGCAAAAGAGTCTGGACTGTCAAATCCGGCAAAAGGATCACCCGCTTCCACAACAGCGCCCCCCCATGCTGGAAAGGAGACGAGACCAAGGACGATAAGAACTTCTCTACAGACCTTTTTCAAGGCGACGGATGGTAAAGAGCGTCTCATCAACCGAATCCTGGTTATATTTGACATTAGTGAGAGTGAGGATAGTACGATGAACTGTCTGTACCCCCTTTTTCCGGGTCATATGAATTTCAAGAGCAGTCCAGATGTCATCAATTCTTTTAACCTTTTTGACATCAAAATATTTGAGATCACCACCATCTTTGACATAGTTGATTGCTCGAACCACCATCATATTATCCTGACGAACAAAGAGAATAGAACGGGTATAGCCAGTCTCTTTTATAATCTTCACGTTTTTAGGAACACTCTCAATGACCCAGCATTGCTTGCCATAGACCGAAACCTCGGCCTGTTTTTTATGAAAGGTGTAGGTGTAGTCATTGAGTCGATTCTTGGTTAAATCGGAGTAACTGAAATCAGACCCCATAAAACTGCCGCTTTTATCACTGGAAGCAATTCTTTTTATCTTCCTGAGGGCAGGCAGGTAAAGCCACTGATCATCGTCTTTCCCCTCCTCCTCATAATCGTAGGTCATAAAACCGGTTCCTTTCACATCTGCCGGGGAATGAAAAAACATGAGGTTGTAGCGGTCTTCCCCTTGATCAATACCGAAGGAACGAATAGAACGGAGACGTTGACTGTTATGCTGGTCAAAAAGAACCATTTGCATATCGGCAATAGACCTGTCTCCATCATCGCGGCCATCTACCATCTCCATTATTTCTCTGGCACTATACTCAGCACCATGCGCTGGCGAGGTGGGCTCGACCAGGAACAGGCCGATAACGAGCAACAGAAGTACCTGCCTTGTGTTATTTCCAAAAGCCAAATAGTGACAACCGAGACAGCTTTTTTTGAACAAGCCCATTTTCATATCAATTTATCCTCAAACGATTTACCTGCGTCTATACACAAGGGTGAGCAATGCCGGTACCAGAAAGAAATCAGCCGCCAGGGCAAAGAGCACAGCTGTGCCGCTTATGATACCAAAACGAACATTGTTGGCGAGATAGGCAACGGTGTAGATGTAAAACCCACCGCAGAGGACCATGCTGGTGATAAACAATGCCCTGCCGGTAGTATACAGGGTCTCACGAACTGCCTCTTCCACATCGGCCGTTTCCTCGAAGGCCCGGCGAAAATGGTGGAGAAAATGGATGGTATCATCAACCACAATTCCTAAAATCAGACTCCCCACGAGCATGGTACTCAAGTCAAGAGGGATGCGGAGCATCCCCATCACACCCAGTATACAGATAATGGGCGTTACATTGGCTGCCATACTCATCAGACCAATACGAACACGGCCCACCAGGACAATCATCAACAGGGTAATGATAACAATGGCAAAGGTGTAACTTTTGGCCATGCTTGTCAAGGAGTTGCTAATGATGTGCACAAAAAGCTGAATTTTTCCCGTTAAGGTCACAGGATCACCAGGAAACTGTTGGGTCAAATACTCCAATACCTTTTCCGTGTAATCGGCATAAAGAATGGCGTCAGCAAAAGGGGCAACGATAGAAATGCGCGCGGTCCGGTAGCTGCTGTCTGTAAAATCTTCCAGGTCATCACTGCCGCTTGACTCAAAAAGAATAAGCTCCTGGGCAATGAGTTCACGACTATCCGGTACCGTGTAGGCGCTCTGTTTATCCTCATTCAGGGCTCTGTTCGTTTCTTTGAGTACATCGGAGAGTGCCCAGACTTTGCCGGCCTTAATTCCGGATACCTCTAATTCGCTGATAACGGCAACGGCCTGATCCAGACGCTGTAGAAACTCGGGATTATGCAGCCCATTTTCCTCTCCGGAATCTATCAGGACCTCCAGCATGACCGACCCGCCATTAACAGAATCAAGCAGATTTGTCGCCACACGGATATCGGAATCTTCGGGAAACCAGGTGGATATGTTATGGGAAAAGCGTACAGTTAAGGCACTGCAAAAAGCCACAGTGACAATAACCCCGAAAATCAGAGTCACTACCAGGGGACGTCGTGTTGTTGTGCGGGCGATCCAGTCAAAGAGCGTGTCGACAAAAGAGTTGATAGCTACTGTTTTGCTCTTTTTTTGTTTGACGGGAAAGATCGCTATGAAGATCGGCAGAAGAATTATGGTATAGACAAAGGCAAGCATAACTCCCACCGGCGCCACATAGCCAAGTTGAGCAACCGTGGCAACATCCGCCCAGGCAAAAGACAAAAGGCCGCAGGCCGTAGTGACGCTGGTCATCAGAACCGGTAAGCCGGAAAATCCAACGGCATCGATGATGGCCTTTTTCTTGTCGCCATGCCGGTTATAATTTCGATAAAAAATGGTGAGAATATGGACTGTATCACCAATGCCGACTATGAGTAAAAAGGAGGGGAGTATCTGGCTAACCAGGGTTGAACTGAACCGCTGGCGCGGAAAAGACATCCCGGCCCCCACCTCCTGTTTTTATTCACTCTTCTGATTTTATTCAGTAAAATATCTCTTGAAGGACAACTATTCCGGTTGCCCCAATCCATCACGGAGGTATTTTATG
>JAHIUA010000052.1 GCA_018817385.1 Pseudomonadota bacterium | reverse complement strand
TCATAGAACAAGGGGAACGATGTCCCAATTCGTCAACAATACGTCAGCAATGAATAAATTCTGGCAGGTTCGGTACTGTAAATTTTTCGCGGTTTCGAATTTTTAAGGGGGAATCCGGGATGCCTCACGGATTCAGGTAAAAATCAGTTATTGGCGGAAATTAATTAACAGTGATCTGATGTATAAGCAATTGCTGCTCCTGGTTATGTGGGCACTGTCCTTTGCTTCTTTTGCCGTTGCTGAAGACGTGGATTTTCACCTGGCTGCTGATGGTTCCATAGCGATTCAGGGTCTTCGTTTTAATGATATGGAGAGTTACCTGGGGTCGGATTTTTTTCGGCAGCAGGGTATGCGCTGCGGTACCAAGCCTCCTCTGGCCAGTGGGGCAGAATCGGTAATGGCAAGATCTGTTGTTGACTGCACCGCAACGATGACCTCAATTCAGGAAGAGTACTGGCCGTCCGCTGTGATCTATGTCATGCCTGTCTGGTTTCATGTGATCTATAGAAGTGATGGTACTGGCTATGTCACTGATGAGCGAATAAAGGCTCAGATTCAAGTATTGAATGAGGATTACGGGGCCATGCTTGGAAGCATGGGAGGGGATGGCTATGATACCCGCATTCAGTTTGAACTTGTTGGTATAACTCGGACCGAGAATGACACCTGGTTTGATAGTGACGATCAAGAAGCCTATAAACCGGTCTTGAATAAGGATCCGGCAAGCTACATCAATGTTTACAGCACAAGTGCCAGCGGGTATTTGGGGTACGCCTATTTTCCTCAGGATTCGGCCGGGCAATGGTGGGATGGTATTGTCCTTTTGCATGCGGTTGTGGGCGGTCGTTATAACGGCTTTTCCCTGTACAATCAAGGGCGCACCCTGGTACATGAGATGGGCCATTATCTGGGCCTCTATCATACTTTCGAAGGCTATGCTGCCTGCATCAACAGCTATACGGGCGGAGATCTCATCGTCGATACCCCAGCTGAGGAGGAAGACCATTATGGCTGCAGTCAGACCTACACTTGCGGCAGTCCCGATCCCATCCATAATTACATGGATTACACCGATGATATCTGCATGTACCAGTTTAGCGCGGAACAGGCAAATCGGGCCGTTTGTTCTCTGCTCAACTACCGTCCAGCTACCTATGAGGTGGTCCCTGATGAGCTTAGCGGTGGAGGGGGAGAGGGAACGCCTGCCCTTGGCCTCATACTCATTCACTTGCTCCAGAGTGAGTAACAAAGCCCACCCCGTCTGAATTTGTGTAGTCGGCAATACTGGTGCGTGTTCGGGAGCAGGAACTGCCTTCTCCTGCTGCTTTGCGGGGGAGGATTGTAACCTGGCCAGGCAGGGCAATCACCCTTTTCTGGCCACCAGGCGAATTTTTTTGTTTCCCGCTTGTATCTATCTACTCCTCTGCAGATTCCCTCCAGTCCCCATTGCTCAGCAAAACCTCCTGCGACGCCAAAAGTCCAGCATCTCTTTGCTTACAGCGATAAAAATATTCAGAACATCCTGACAGGGTGCCTGGGAGTGTTTGTCCCTCAGTTTCTGGTGACGACCGTGATGAAAAATCCGGGCGTTAAGGTGGCCTCGACAACACTGTTGTATTCGCTCAGATTTCGGCCTTCTGTTTTCATACCTTGGAGATTTTTATTTTTCTCCTCACCGGGATGTCGATTACAGCAATGATCCATCTGTGATCCGGCCTGGGAGTTTGTCCGAGAATGGGCATTTTATTCAAAACCGAGGCATTTCTGAAAAAGAAGCGCAGCCATCTAAATAATATAGCGAGTATTATTTTTATGCAATAACGAAGAGTTTGGGAAAAGGGCATTCTCAGACAGGCTCCCAGGAAGAACCACAACCTTAATCGCTTGTGGCGCCGCATTGGTTTTTGAGGAGAGTGCTCCTGATTCGTTTCACGGAGTCAACGTCAGGCTGATAGGGGATGGCTGGGGAGGCAGGGAGGGGGAGAAGGAGATTTGCTGCAAAGGGAGTCTGAAGGAGGTTGCGGTTGTAGGCCTCCACCAGGAGACGCTCGAGATTGACGGTATCTTCGATGTTGTAGGAGAGAAGGGTTTCCAGAGCCCTTTCATTGTTGCTGTTTTTGTAGTCCTGCCAGAGGAGGACGGCAAAGGAACCATTTACACCATCCAGTTCTCCACGCTCTATTCCCAGTTGTTTTTCACAGCCTTTCAGTCCCCCGGTGAATCCCAGTTTTGCCAGGATAAAGCGGAGGTCGATATGGGCCTGGCTGAGTTTTATCCTGAAGCAGCGTTCGATGACGGGGATGTCGAAACCTCGGCCGTTATAGGTGACCAGTATCTCGTAATCCCATATGTCCCTTGCAAAATCATCCAGGTTGCGGCCGTTGATGTAGCAGCGGATTCGGCGACCGTCATAAAGGGTGATGGTGGTGATCTCTGCCTGCGGACCCAGGCCGGTGGTCTCGATGTCGAGGTAGGCCGTTTGTTGCCGGAAATGGGAAAAAAGCCGCCACTGCTCATTTGCAGGCAGACGGCTGCTGAAAAATGCCGGCCCTTTTTGTAATTCCTCTGCGGAATGCTGCAGGAGTCTGTTCAGTTCCGGGAGAGAACTGTTAGGGAGCTTGACAGGTGGCGTTGTCTGCCACTGATTCCAGCGCTGGATGCCCGCCTGCCAGAGAACTTCTTCCGTTTTTTTCCCTATTCCCGGGAGATGGACAAAGGTATGCGTGAGCATGGGTTTGGCCTGGCAAAGTGAGGAGAGAGGCGGCGAGGATGGCTGAATAAAAAAGGCCTGTCAGCCATTATGGGAGAGCAGGCAGAGTATGAAAAAAAACTATATGTAAAACAGGAGGAAATGGCACCTGTAAAAGGCCCATTTCCTCCTGTGGAGTAATTTTGTAAAGATGGGGTGTGAGCAAAGGGACAATTATTATACCAGAGAAGGGAGAAGGAGGCAAGCTTTTTGTCCTTCACTTGTTCGTTTTCCCCTCGCTACTCTGAGAAACAGATACTGAGAAGAATTGGCCTTTATTTATAGAGGCAGAGGTAACTTGTCTCTGTGGCCACTCGAACGCCGAACTTGACACCCTTTGCAACCTCAAAGCTTTCCCCCGTGTGAAAGGTCTTCCACGCATCGCTGCCTGGCAGTTTGATGTCCATGGCACCAGAAACGACTGTCATTATCTCAATAGAATCGGTTCCGAATGTATATTCTCCCCCAGCCATGACTCCAACGGTGGCTGGTCCCTCAAGGCTGGTAAAGGCGATTGATTTTACTTTTCCGTCAAAATATTCGTTGGTCTTAAACATGCTGATCTCCTTATGCAATATGTCTCGTTGATTGGAGTTGAATGAACGAAAAAAGCAGTACCCCCTTTTGGCGCAGATGTAAATACTCTTTCCTGGAAAAAGGTTATCGGAAATGGCGGCGGAAAGGGTGGGAGGGGCTTGCAATGAATGGGGTATCCATGTAGGATGCCACCATATTCTTTATTGTCCTGTTCTTGCCTCATTCTCCTCCTCCAGATGAAGGGAAATGCCATGCTCAGAGTGATCTGTCCTGTTCTTCTCCTCCTTTTTTTACTGACTGGCTGTATGGGGAAGACCGCTGAACCTGTGGCTGTAACGATCCCGGATCATGTCATTGATTACCAGGCAGAGGTCAAGCCCCTTCTTGACAGGCGTTGTGTGGTGTGCCACTCCTGTTACAATTCTCCCTGCCAGCTGAAACTCAGTTCCTACGAGGGTGTCGACCGGGGAGGGAGCAAAAAGGCTGTCTATGATTCCACCCGCCTGCAGACCATGGATCCGACCCGTCTCTTCATTGATGCCCAATCCACTGAAGATTGGAGGCAGAAGTCGTTTTTTGCGGTGACCGAAAGCGATGCCGAGGCCGGATACAACAACTCTCTGATGCTCCAGCTCTTGACCCATAAGATTAAGGATAAGAGGCGTAGCGGACTCTACGTGTCGGAGAGGGAGGATCTGACATGTGCCGAAAATGGCTATGAGCTTGGCAGCTACCTGCAATCGCACCAGAATAACGGAATGCCTTTTGGTTTTCCCCCCCTGACAGATCAAGAATTTGCCATCATTGCCGGCTGGTTGGTTCAGGGGGCCAAGGGCCCTGGCCCCGAAGAACAGGCAGCCCTGGTCCGGCCCAGTAGGAATGCCGCGGCTGCTCTTGACAAGTGGGAGGCGTTTTTGAATATGGAGGATGCCAAGCACGTTATGACTGCCCGCTACCTCTATGAACATCTCTTCCTCGCCCATATTAGCTTTGAGACAGGTGGCAGGGAGTTTTTTGAACTCGTTCGTTCCCGTACGCCATCAGGGGCTCCGATTGATCTGATCAACTCGCTACGCCCCTATGACTCGCCGGAGGTGGCACGTTTTTATTACCGTTTCCGTAAGATTCACTCTACCATTGTCCACAAGACGCACATGGTATTTTCCTTGGATGATGCTCAGCTCCAGCGTTTTCATGAACTCTTTCTCGAGCCGGAATGGTTGCAGGAACCACACCGTATGGGGTACGAAGCAGGAGCCAATCCCTTTGTCGTCTTTGAGCAGATCCCTCCTCGCTCTCGTTATCAGTTCCTCCTCGACAACTCCCACTATATCACCATGACCTTTATCCGTGGTCCGGTCTGTCGCGGCCAGGTGGCACTGAATGTGATCCACGATCACTTCTGGCTCCTCTTTCTCGACCCGGACTATGACCTGAGTGTGCAGTATCCTGCCTTTCTCCGCTGGCAGAAGGATAATCTGATCATGCCCATTGAAAAAGGTTCGAAGTTTCCGGTCATCAATCTCTTTGAATACAAATACCATAAGGCGGTGATGCGCTATTTTCAGGCCCGTCAGGAATTTTATGGCGCCCATTATTATAATGGCCTGGGATATGATGCTATCTGGAAGGGGGATCGCCCTCAGGATGCACCGCTGCTCACGGTCTATCGTCATTTTGACAGTGCCTCCGTCCATAAGGGGGTGTTGGGGGAGCTTCCTGATACCATGTGGGTGATTGATTACCCCCTTTTCGAACGGATCTATTATGCCCTGGTGGCAGGATTCGATGTCTTCGGAACCCTGGGCCATCAGCTGGCGGTACGCGTCTATATGGATACGCTGAGGGTTGAAGGGGAAAGCTATTTTCTTGATTTTCTGCCCCGGGAACAACGGAAGGAGATGATCTCTTCCTGGTACCAGGGGGTGCCCTATACCGATATTCACACCTTTACTGCCGATATGGAGAGTGGAATTTCCTTTTCCACAGAGAGGCCGAAACAGGAATTCATAGAACATGTGGTGAACGAGGAGATCCGGCCTGATTGTGAGATCGGCTTCGATTCCATTAACTATTTCTCCGCTGGTGAAGAGTATCCGCCCCTGCCTGAAAGCTACGAAAACGAGGCCGACTATCTCCAGGGTTTTCGCTCCATCTCCCGGCCGGGGACTGCTCTCTTCAGCCATTTTAATGATCACAATGCCAATCTGGCCTATGTGCGGATCAGGACGAAAGACGGTACGGATAGAGTGGGGAGTATTGTGATCAATCGTTATCATGCCAACGTCACCTATATGCTGGGAGAAAAGAATGCCCTCGATGCCAGTAAGGATCGGGCCGATTTCCTCCCGGGCTTTGTCGGTTCCTATCCCAACTA
Organism: Pseudomonadota bacterium; assembly: GCA_018817385.1. Taxonomy (GTDB): domain Bacteria; phylum Desulfobacterota; class Desulfobulbia; order Desulfobulbales; family Desulfocapsaceae; genus Desulfocapsa. The sequence continues at coordinate 8,449 of JAHIUA010000052.1, read as the reverse complement.
CTTTTTTGATGTGGCCGAGGAGGATCTTGCCGATTTCCTCGACCTCCTGGCCAATGTCCATGACAGTGAAGAAGAGAGGGGGCGTTTTCTGAAATATGGAGTGAATCGGGCCGAGGATGATTTCTGGCAACACTATGACTGGTTTCAGGAACGATTTGACGCCACTGAGCCTCTCACCTCAGGCCGGTTTGATCTCAATCGCTATTATCCCAAGGCCCTTGAACTCTAGGATGAGAGAGGAAAGCGGATCTTCACCTTCCTTTACTCCCAGACAATAGAGGAGGAGCAACAATGAAAGTTCTCATGACAGGTGGTTCAGGGTTCGTTGGGAGATTTCTTAGCGCTCTCCTCTTGGAAAAGGGTTGTGCGGTGACAGCCCTGGGCGGCCATAGCCACGACAATCTATCGCTTCATCCTGGCGTTCATTATGTGGTGGCGGATACGAGTCAAGAGGGGGGCCTCATCAACCCGGCAGGTCGCTCAGGCGTCCATCTCTGGAGGGATTCGTATAAGGGACCGATCTATGACAGCCGAAGTCTCACCGCCCGTCTTTTGCCAGAAGCCCTGCCTGCAGACAAGGGACCCAAGGTCCTTATCAGCACCGCTGCGGCTGGATTCTATGGTAATCCCGCCGTCCTCCTCCTCCAATCTGGGGTTTCCTTCTCTTTTCCACGTCTGGACATGTCCTTGGATAATCTGCAATGAGGGAAGGAACCACTCTCTTTACCTGGAAAAGTCGGTTTGACTGTTCGGTTGCCGAGTTGTACAGTTGGCATGCGCGATCAGGGGCTCTGGAACGACTGATTCCTCCTTGGGAGGATACCTGGGTCCTGGAACGCAACGGGGAGGGCGTCCACCCTGGGACCAGGGCCAAATTACGGATCCATTTCGGACCCATTCCTCTCTCCTGGTATGCCTTGCACCTCAGCGATGAGCCGGGGAGAAGTTTCTGTGACGAACAGAGCAGGGGGCCCTTTGCCTTCTGGCGACACCAGCACCTCTTCACGGACAGTGGCGACGGCGGGGCCATCCTTGAAGACCGGATCGAGTACCGGATGTTTTTTCATCGTCTTATGCCGTCCGTGTTGAAAAAACACCTGCAGCAACGACTGAAAAAGACCTTTGTCAGCCGTCATGCAACCCTGGCCGCAGATCTGGCCGTGCACAGGCGTTGCAGCGGTCAGTCACTGCGCTTTCTGGTGTCCGGGGCCGGAGGCCTGCTTGGCAGGGAGCTGCTTCCCTTCCTCACCACCGGTGGGCACGAAGTCTGGCGCCTGGTACGGAGAGTGCCGCGACCGGGCAGTCGCGAGATATACTGGGATCCGGCCCAGGGGGAAATCGATGTCGGAGCCATCCCCGAGATTGACGGAATAATCCACCTGGCTGGTGAAAATATTGCTCAGGGATGGTGGACAACAGAAAAGAGAAGACGTATCATCGCCAGCAGGGTCAAGGGGACTGCCCTTCTGGCCAGGGTTGCGGCCTCACTGGCGGTGAAGCCCAAGGTTTTTGTCTCCGCCTCGGCCATCGGCTGTTACGGGAATACTGGCAACCAGTGGGTCGGAGAGGAGCAGGCATACGGCAGTGATTTTATCTCAGAGGTTTGTCGACGCTGGGAAGAGGCCGTCAGTCCGGCCCTGGAGGCTGGCATACGTACGCCGCTGCTACGTATTGGTGTTGTCCTCACTGCCAAGGGAGGAGCGCTGCGTCAGCTGCACCTGGCGTTGCGTTTCGGTATTGGCCGCCTGGGCAACGGCGAACAGTTTGTGAGCTGGATCAGTATTGACGATATGCTTTCCGCAATTCTTCATGCTGCGGTCTGTCCCCAGTTGGATGGGCCTGTGAATATCGTTGCCCCGGAGCCGGTGACGAACAGGGGACTGATGGCTGCCATGGGGGACTGTCTCGCTATCAGGGCGTCGCTGACTGTTCCTCCCTGGCTTTTACGGGTTCGGTTTGGGCAGATGGCAGACGAGGCCATCCTTGCCGGTTGCCGGGTCAGGGCGGATCTGTTGCAGAGGAGTGGGTTTTCCTTTCGCCACCCCGCCCTTGCCCTTGCTTTGCCCCATTTGCTGGGAAGTGATAGAGAACAGGAGAAGAAGAAATGAGTAGATCGCTGAAGTGGTTTTTCCTGCTCATGATGAGTTGCGCCCTGATGTTTGGCTTCATGCACCAGGTCATTCCAGTGGAGGAGATGAATTTTGAACGTCTCCATATCTTTCTCTTCAACCTCTGTACCGGTGGTACCCTGCTTCTCTACTTCAGTGAAAGGCAGCCCGGGCTTTCTCTTCGCGGCAGACTTTTTCTCTTTCTTTCCGTCTGTTTTGCCCTGAGTGCCTTTTTTGACTATGCCCCGGCAACCATGCTTATTCCCTTGCCCCTGGCCATCCTGGTGGAGCAGGTCCGGGTCAAGACCTTTGGCAGAGTCCTTCCTGCTGACCTCTTTTCGGGTCAGGAGAGTGTCTCGCGTAAGTTTCACCAGGCAGCTCTTCTCTGTCTGGCTCTGGCCCTGGTGTTCTCCAGTTTTGTGGTCTTTAATCAGCAATTCGGGCCATGGGTCACCCTGGATGGCTTTACCCTCAACACCTTCTACCTTGCCTTTTCCTTTCCAATATCACTCATCAGTATGGCAGTGATCTTTGCCCTGATGCGCCGGGAATCCGATGGCTTGATCCACTTTTTGCAGGAGAGTGCTTTCTGGGGGGTCAACCTGGGAGTGATCGTTTTTTTCCTCTTTATCCTTGGCCATCTCTATTTGCCGCAGATGGCTATTGCAACGACTCTCTTTTTCCTGGTCCTCCTTGTTTTTCTCCTCTACCAGCGTTTGGGCCTCAGGGCCCAACAGAAAAGCTTTCTCACCTCCGGGATTCTCTTTCTCTTGATTACTGCTCTCTCTGGAATTCTTTATATCTTTATGAAGTATTCGGGGACTTGGAGCCCGGAACAACTCCAACCTCTGCTTCGTCTCCATGCCTTCACTGCACTGTACGGCTGGAATCTGAGCGGACTGGCAGTGATCTGCCGTCAGGGAGATTTTCCCATCCAGCTTCATTCCACCAAGGTGATCGTAATGCACTGGATTACCGTGCTCGTTCTCTGTCCCCTGGGCTATTATTTCCTGCCCTTTGCTGTGCTTGCAGTTGCGGCCTATGTCTGGCTCCTGGTGAAATTGCTCTTTGCAGAGCCCAATCTTGTTTGATGACTGTGCGGTGCTCGGGATCTGTTTTTGGTGGTTTTTGCCTGGCCACCTTGTGGGAGTAGGGACGATAATGGGTCGTGAGCGCCGAAACGGATTTCCTGGATTGTGCTGACTGTGGGATCGGCTGACGACTGAAGGGGTTCGATCTTCTTCCTGATCCCCTCGGTGGCTTCGATTGTCTGCTTGGCCAATTCCTTGATCTCAGGAAGAAGTGGCAGTTTCATAACGGTCACGACCTTTCTCTTTTGCCAGGTACAGGGCTTTATCCACTCGATCAAACAGGGCTTTTTCCTCTTCTCCCCGTTCGTGGAGGGTGACGCCTATACTTACTGTGACCCCTATACTCTTTTTCCCTTGGTAAGATCGGTGCTCACGCACCGCCTGGCAGATGGAGTCGGCTACCCGGCAGCCCTGTTCCAGATTGCATTTTTTGAGGAGAAGGAGAAATTCTTCGCCTCCCCAGCGGCAAAAGATGTCTTCCCGACGGATGATCGCCTGTATTTTTTCCGCCACCCCTTGCAGAACCAAATCGCCGACGGGATGGCCATGGGTGTCGTTCACCAGCTTGAAGTGGTCGATATCGATACTGAGAAGGGTAAAGGGGAGGTAGCGGCGATTCTGCTCTTTCAAATGCTGATGAAAAAACATGTCAAAGGCCTGTCGATTGTACACTCCTGTGAGCTTGTCGGTGGTGGCCATGAGTTCAAGTCGCCTCTGGTATCCGGAAACCAGCCAGTTGGTCAGAAAAAGGACCAGGACGGCAATGGTCAGACAGATGCCAATATTAAAGAGGAAGGTGTTTTTGATGGTAGCAATGGCCTCGCCTTCGGTCTCTTCCACAAAGAGGTACCAGTTGAATTCCGGGATATAGCGGCTGTGGAGATAGACCATACTGCGGTTGAGCTGGTACTGGTGACGACTTGAGAGGTCTTGATTGGTCAGGATCTCTTTGAGGATGACCTCGGAATCTGGAATTTCAAAGACTGATTTTTCAGGAAAGTTGCTGCCAGGGCTTTTGACTGTGATTTCTCCCTGCGGATTGACGAGATAGATCCGGCGGTGATAGCGTTGCTGATAGCTTTGTATCAGGTCTTTGACGTGATTGATGGCCAGTCCCACCCCCACCACACCAATAAAATTGTCTGTGTAGTCAAACACCTTGTAATTGATGAAAATGGTCAGAGTGTCTTTGTTGGCAAGGTCCACATCGACGTTGGTCTCGTAAGCGTTTTCCATCTGGCGGATACGAAAATACCAGACATCACGGGGTTCCTCTTCCTTGACTTGTTTGAGAATCCCTTGCGGATGGTAATAGTTTCTTGTTTTTTCCGAGATAAAAAAACTGCTGAAGGTGTTGTATTCCTCTTTGATTTCTTTCAGGTATCTGCTGATCTGGTTTGTATCCGATTCACCGGAAAGGACCCAGTCCCGGAGAAAGGTATCGTTGGCCATCAGTGAGGAGATGAAAATAGGGCGCAAAAGGTCGCGTTGGATCTCGGAGTAGATATTGTCGCTGGTGAGTGGCAGGTCCTTCTGGGTGATCTGCTTCTGGAGGAGATTCTTTGAGACGCTGTAGCTGAAAAAGCTGGTGGCCAGAAAACCGAGGGTGATGATGAGGGTGAAGGCAAACATCACCTTTTTTTTATTGGTTAAAAAACCTTCCATGGCAAAGGTGGTTGATAATGAATTATTCATGATGGCATTGAATGGGTTACGGATTGGTGATCTTGTGTCATGCACAATGGTATGGTCTGGAGAGAAAATATGACAGTTTTTTCGGAGCAGGAGTCAAAAACGGACTTTTTTTCGCTGGCTCTTGAGTTGTCCGTGTTGCTTTTTTGTCTCCAGTCGTTTTTTACGGGCAGATCTGCCGGGACGAGTTGGACGTCGTTTTTTCTGCTCCTGCAAGGCTTGGATGATCAGCTCTTTTAAACGGAACAGGGCGTCTTCCCGGTTTTTTTCCTGACCTCGGCGTTGCTGGGCCTTGATTATCAGGACACCTTCTTTGCTTAAGCGCTGGTCATGGAGAACCAGGAGTCGTTGTTTAACATGTTCAGGCAGGGAAGAGGCCCGGATATCAAAACGGAGATGCACAGCCGAGGCTACCTTGTTGACATTTTGTCCACCCGCTCCTTGGGAACGAATAAAATTGAGCTCGATTTCCTGCTCAGGAATACTTAAATTGTTAGAGATATATAGCATGATGTGTTCCCTCTTGGGCTGGAAAGGGACAGCCTGTATTGGTGCAACGAGGTGTGCGCCTCTGGTAATAGGATGAAAACAAAGGAAAAGAGAGAGTGTGCCAGGTGGAATGCTCGTTGTCTGTACCTTCAGTCGTCGGTCTGTTTCTGCAAGCAGTTTACCCAATTCTTTATCTTTTTGTCATAAAAAGTAAGCAAGATTCATATAAGGTGTTAAAATGAAAACCAATATAGCTCTAATCGGCATGGCCGGAGCTGGGAAAAGCAGTGTCGGGCTGGAACTTGCCCGCCTCCTCAACCTCGCATTTGTTGATGTGGACAACTTGATTGAAGAGGATCAAGGCCTGCCTCTGCAGGAAGTGCTTCAGGCCACGGGGTTACATGGCTTTCGTGCCCTTGAAGAAAAGGTTCTGCTTGCTCTGGAGCGTAAAAATCATGTCATTGCCACTGGTGGCAGTGCCATCTACAGTGGAGCGGGGATGGAACACTTGAAGAAATCAGCCTGTCTTGTCCTCCTCGATGTGGCCTTGCCTGTCCTGGAAGAGCGGGTGGGCGATTTTGCTGCCCGTGGCCTGGTGAAAGAGGGCGGTCAGAGCTTTGCGCAACTGTTTGCCGAAAGGCAACCGTTGTACAGAGATCATGCCGATCTGATTGTATCCTGCAACCAGCGTTCAGTCTCCGAGATCTGCAGATTTATTCAAGACTGGTGGCAACAGGGCCAATGTGCTGGTTGAATCATATCATCCTAGAGCCCTAGAGGCAAGCGGCACAGTGAGTTTGTGACAGGAAAGAGAATGTGAGAACGTTACTGAAAAGGAGAAGGGATATGGTTACCACAGGTGGCCTCTTTGGGGCTTCGGCAGCGATTGGCAAGATAGCAAGACAGTTCTTTTTTCTCACTGTTTTTCTTGTTTTGTTCACTACTCCGCTTTGGGCTCAGGATCTGGTCTGGCCAACTCAATTGTCTACTGATACGGGAGAAATTACCCTCTATCAACCACAGCTTGACTCTTTTGAAAAAAACATTGTGGAAGGGCGAATGGCCCTCTCGTATACGGAAGCAAACAAAGAACCTCTGTTCGGTGCCTTATGGTTCAGGGCTACCCTGCACACAGACCTGGATTCTCGAACAGCGACCTTGGCCACCCTGACGATACCTGAGTTGCGCTTTCCCGACATGGAAGATTCAGTCTCTCTGCAGGTAATCAAAGACCATATCATCCAGGAAGTACAAAGAATCAATCCCGTGATTGCAATTGATAGTATCGTCGCCGAATTGAACCATGATCTGGGTTCTGGAGGAGAAGATTTGCAATTGAATAACACGCCTCCGGATATCTGTTTTCGTGATAAGCCAACACTTTTGGTGACAATTGATGGCGAGCCCATATGGATGGATGTGGCGGATGGCAGACTGGAGGCGGTTCGGAACACCCCGTTTTTCATTGTCAGAGAAAAGGAGACATCTTCTTACTATCTCAGTGGGGGAGGTTTCTGGTATGTCAGTGCTGCAATCAGTAACGGGTGGACGGTCACTGATCAGGTTCCTGGACCAATCAGACAGTTTGCAGAGAAAAATGTGTTGCAGGATGTGGAGATGCCGGAAACAGTGGGCAAGGCACCTGATCTGCTGGTAGTGACGCATCCTTCTGAGCTGATAGTTGTCAATGGTAAAGCGGAATATGTACCGATAAAGGAGACCCAGTTGCTCTATGTTGAAAACACGGAGAGCGACCTGATCTTCTCTATCCCCAGTCAGACCTATTATCTTCTTCTTTCAGGGCGCTGGTATGCCTCTCAATCGTTGCAGGGTAAGGACTGGCGATTTGTGGAACCAAAAGATATTCCAGCTGATTTTGCCAAGATTCCGGACAAGAGTGATATGGCTGATGTCCGGGTTTCTGTGCCCGGAACCCCGGAAGCAAGAGATGCTTATCTTTCCCAGTTCATCCCCCAGACTGTGGTGGTGGATCGTAAAACGGCAACGGTTGCGGTGCGGTATGACGGAAAGCCTGTTTTTCAGGCCATTCCGGGAACTGCTGTTTCGTATGCGCTGAATACCAGCCAGTCCGTGTTGGAGATCAACGGTGTTTATTATGCCGTGGCGGATGGTGTCTGGTATATTGCCGTGACAGCCAATGGTCCCTGGCAGGTTGCTACGGAAAGACCGGGTGAGGTGGATGCAATTCCCATTCATTCACCTGTTTACAATGTGAAATATGTCTATATCTATGACTATACGCCAGATGTCGTCTATATGGGCTATCTGCCTGGATATACCTACAGTTACATCTACTCTGGACTGGTGGTCTATGGCAGCGGATTTTATTACAGGCCGTGGTATAGATCCTACTACTATCCCCGTCCCCTGACCTGGGGTTTTGGCGTACGGTACAATTCCTACATCGGTTGGGGCTTTAGTGTCGATTATTGCTACAGCTGGATGAGTTGGGGGTATCATCCTTTTCCGCGGTATTGGGGACCCAGGGGCTACTATCCAGGGCTGAAAAGAGGAGCATCCTACGGTGCAGGGCATCACAGGAGGGGAGATTGGGGATCAAGGGAGAGGTATGGGGCGAACTATCGACAGAATCATTATAACAATATCTACCGCAAAGGCAATCGCCCTGGCATCAAGACATGGCAGGTGAATAAAGAGATCAACAGGACTCTCAACAAGAAGCAGATCAGGCCTAATAATCGCTATGTTGATCAAAGCGGCAATGTCTATCGTAAAGATGGAACCAGCTGGTATCGGGAGAATAATCATGTCATCCAGCAAGGAGGTAAACGCCCTGTAGAAAAGCTGTCAGGAGAGCAGGTCCGAAAGGGTCAGAAATGGGATACCAAAACTGAAGCGGTGGAAAGGCGGCCTTCTTCCAGTAATCAGGTCATCCAGCAAGGCGGTAAACGCCCTGTAGAAAAGCTGTCAGGAGAGCAGGTCCGAAAGGGTCAGAAATGGGATACTAAAACTGAAGCGGTGGAAAGGCGGCCTTCTTCCAGTAATCAGGTCATCCAGCAAGGCGGTAAACACCCTGTAGAAAAGCTG
>JAHIUA010000051.1 GCA_018817385.1 Pseudomonadota bacterium | reverse complement strand
TCTGCTGCAAATTTGACAAATCGGCCCATATTTCCATGGCTTTTCGTTAAATAGGCCTGCTATTCGCCTCAAATCCATGAAAATCTGGTCTCGATTTCTCTAATTTTCGCTACGATTCTCTAAATCCGACAGACTCCTAGTTGATATTATAACAAAAATAGATTTATATATTTAGTGTTCTTTATTTTGGTAAAGAACTTGTAACTGTAAGTATATTTTTCACTTAATTACTTACTCAGCAGTATCTTTTTTCTCAGGAGAAGCCATGAAAAAATTATTTTTACCACTCTTACTTATATCTCTTACTGCCTCAGTTGCCCTGGCCGCCTGGAATGACAATTTTCAATCAACCTATCACAAAGACGGAATTGACAAGGCGGTTATTGAAGCTCTGAAAGAAGGTATCGCTCCTTACCCCATTATTGCAGTTGGACAGACAATAGAAGGACTGAACCCTCAGAATCTCATCAAGGCCCTTTATTGTGCAGGAGCCGATGGAAATGATATCGGCAAGGCAGCTCTCGACAATGGAATATCTGAACTGATCCTGAAGGCAGCCTACGACAAGAGTGTCGAAGAATGTAAAGATCAGATGGCCGACACCCAGGCCTATACCCCGAGAGGTTTTGCCGGCATGCCTCACCCCAAAACGCCGCCACCTAACGTAAGTCCCAGTACTTTATAATTCTTCCTGTCTGGTTGAGTTGCAGACTTGCCGTTACATATCCGGTATATGACAGAGGCGCTACGCCCTTCGCGTAGCGCCTTCTTTACATTCTCATTTTCAGCAACACACAGAACCTTTGTAAACAGTAGGGCATTCTCATAACAATAAAAAGTTCAAGAACGCCAGATGCGCCCACACGCACCCGAAAAATACTCTCTAATATGGAGCAGGAATGGAATGTAATTGGTTCATTTTATGCTCACCAGAATAAAAAAGATACCGTTCGACAAAGAGGAGAAAATCATGAAGCATCAATACAAAAGGTGGGCACTCTCATCATTACTGATACTGCCCACCTTTGCCCATGCAACTGTAGAATCGTCCGACATCCGCATTGACAACCTGGATGTAATTTCACAAAACGGAATTCTTCTCGCTGCAGCCAATGAAGATGTTATGGGCCAGAGTGGAGGCGAGACACCATCACTGCTTCCGGAAGATGAGCAGATGGATGCCAAAAGCCTTTTTGGCTTAGAAGGTGGATACTTTCATCCATTCATTGGCATAACCGAGGAATACACTGACAACCTTTATAATATCAACACCGACCAAACAAACAATTTCCTCACCCGGATCACTCCAGGGATATGGCTCTCCGTTCCCAGTGCCAAAGAACCGCCACTGAACCTCGATCCCAGCAACACCGCTGCCGGTGGTCTCCAGTTAGCCCTTCCCTCCACAGAAGGTTTTGACAGATTCAACGCCTATCTCCTCGGTATGCTGGATGTAAAATTTTACTCAGAAGACTCCGATCTCAATGACACGGACGCTCTGGTTGAAGGCCTGTTCCAATACAACCTCCGCGGAGGCCTTTCCTTACGCCTTGTCGATCGTTTCTACCATGCCCAGGATCAATTTGATGCAGGCAGCGCCACCGCTGTAAACAACATGCGCCGTTACGATTCCAACCTGGCTCTTCTCGCTGCTGACTGGGATTTTTCTGAAAAATTTCGCGCCAAGGTTGAGTATTCCAACTTCTGGCTCAGCTATGAAGAGACCATAGACGAATTCCTCAACCGTATGGACAACGGTATTTCCCTCTACGCCATCTATAAATACAGTATCAAGACCGCCCTCTTCCTGGAATATCGCTACATCGATATCAGCTATGATACAAGGACCATACTGGACAGCAAAGACAATTACATCTTCGGAGGTATTACCTGGGATTCAACGGAAAAAACATCCCTCACGTTTAAAACGGGTTATCAAGACAAACAGTATACAGAAGACAGTCTCTCAGAAAGTGACAGAAATGGCTTGGCAGTGGAGATGGCCGTCGATTATCAGTACAGCCCCAAGACAGCCTTAACCCTTGCCCTGAGTCACAAAATTGAAGAGACAGATTCTTCCGTGGCCCTGAACAAAAAGGTCTTGGGCGGTACGCTCTACTACTATCAGGACTTCACCGATCGCATCAAAGGCGTCTGTGTGTTTACCTACGCCAACGAGGATTATGATCAGATTGCCGGGGCACCGGATCGCAGAGACAATCGCTTCTTTGTCAAGCCTTCCTTGCAGTATACACTCAAAGACTGGCTCATGGTAGAACTGGCATACAGCTATGACACCAGGAACTCCACCCAGGACCTGTTCGACTATGACACCAATACCGTCTACCTCAGCCTGAATGCTGCCCTGTAAAGCAACTTCAAAGCAGTGACTTCCACGGACCAGCGTGGAAGTCACTGCCGCATCACCAAAACAGACTACTTTCTCCACCTTGGAGGAAGAGACCATATTCTTCTTGAAGGGATTCAAACTATCTGGTTTTATTAACCAGACGCTTTTTCTTCCAGCAATAGGGAAGACAATAGACAACAATGCATCCCTTCAGGCAATGAATACAATAAAACCTCTTGAAATTCCGTTTTTTTTTGCTACACCAGTAACTCTACTCTCCAACGTACTGTTCTGCTTGTTGGCACTTTTCCTTCTTCCAACCTTCACCCAGGCAACTGACTACATTGTCGGTCCCGGCGATGTCATCAAGATAACTGTCTACGATCACGACGACCTGAAAACCACGGTTCGAGTCACAGAAAATGGCTATATAGTCATGCCGCTCCTCGGACAGGTGAAAGTCGAAGGGATGAAGACATCTGATGTTTCAGATCAAATCTCACGTCTCCTGGCAGACGGCTACATCATCAACCCCCAAGTCAATGTTTTCATCGAAGAATTCCGCAGCAAAAAAGCTGTTATCCTCGGTCACATCAATAAGCCCGGGATTGCCGAACTGCGCGGATCCGCCACCTTTCTTGAGATCGTCTCCCAGGCAGGTGGTTTAAAAGAAGGTTCCGGTGATACTGCCACCATCAAGAGAGTCCAAGACGGCAAACAGGAAGTCATTGTCCTCAATATAAAATCACTGGTAGAAGGCGGCAATATCAGTCAGAACATTATTATCCAGGATGGCGACACCATCTATATCGCCAAGGGCGGCACCTGCTATGTGACAGGAGAAGTCAACAAGCCGGATGCCTATCCCTGTGACAATGCAGCAACGGTTCTCAATCTGATTGCCCTTGCGGGTGGATTTACCGGCAAGGCCTCTCATTCCAGTGTGCGCATTATCCGCCTGATTGATGATACCAAGACCATACTCAAAGATGTCGATCTGAATACCCCGGTTATCGCCAACGATATCATTGTGATCCCTGAAAGCTTTTTTTAGTTACTCGGAAAGAGACTTTTTTCTCACTCAAAACCATTGTGCTGGCGCTTCAGCAGGTGTACAGCCCAATTTTGTTTAATTTTACACAGTCATCAAAAATTGAAACGTCCAGCTGACTCAGTACAACTCGCCACCTGCAACGTGTTTTAGCCCACAAGGGGATATTGCAACGATACCAGACTGTTCGAAAAAGCCCAGCAGCCAAGAAATAACCATACAACTATAGCCAGTTACTCACATTTCTCATCTCTTGCGACACACTATGCAAAACACTCTCTCCCCGGAACAGTTCGATTCATCACAGAATCAGGAACAGGAAATTCACCTTCGCGATTATATCCGTGTCATCAGCAAACGGAAAATGACTGTTCTCACTTTCCTGGTTATCACCTTCCTCACAGTGGTCATCGCCACCTATACGGCTACTCCTTACTATACCGCCTCGTCTCAGGTCCTTATTGAAAAAAATTTCGGTTCCAACTCATTAGACAGCAGTAGAGTATATTGGGATCCTGATTTTCTGACCACCCAATTTGAGTTGATTCGCAGTCTCAATGTCAGCCGTCGAGTGGTCAAGCAACTGCAACTGGACAGCAAGTATAAACATTATTTTTTTGAACCCCAGAAAGACGGACTCTTCACCTATCTCTCATCTCTGACAAGCGGGCTGAAGACCTTTTTCTCAAATCTTCTCACCTCCACGACTCCAGCCCAGAAACCAGGTGGCCTCGAAGATGACCCACTCCTGTCAGTGATGACGGAGCCAATAACTGATGCTGATATGATTGCAGCAATGATTCAAGAAAATCTTTCCATCAGCCCGGTACCCAATACGAAAACCGTTTATATCGTCTATAGCGATAAAAACCCTGCAATGGCCAAGCTTGTTGTCAATGCAGTCGTCCAGGCCTATATGGATGAAATACTGGAGATCAAACTGGCCACCAGCAGCTATTCCCTGCAATGGATGACAAGCAAGGCGAATGAAGAACGAAAGAAGCTTGAAGATTCGGAACTGGGCCTGCAGCAGTACATGCGGGACAATGACCTGGTAACGGTTGAAAACAAGTTGGCTGTTTACCCCCAGAAACTGACGGAATTCAGTTCCCAGCTCTCCAAGGCCCAGGCAGAACAAAAAGAATATGAATCGCTGTATGCCCAGATAAAAGATTCTGGTGATAATTACAATCTCATTGAAACCATTCCGATATTTGCCAACAACACCGTTCTCCAAAGTCTACGTGATAAAATTTTCACGACCGAACAAAAAATCAAAGATCTCTCTAAAAAATACGGCTATAAACACCCAACCATGATCAATGCCAAGGCCGAGCTCGATCAGTTATTAAAAGAGAAAAAATTTGAGATCGAGAGAATCACCGGTTCAACCCGCAACTCCTATGACCTTGCCAAGACCCGCGAAGAAAATCTGAAACAGCTGCTGGCAAATACCAAACAAGAGATGCTCAACATCAACGAGCGGTTTATGCAATACTCCATCATGAAACGGGAGGTTGATATGAACCGAGTTGTCTACGATGCCCTGACAGAGAGCATCAAAAAGGCTGATGTCACTGAGCAATCGCAGGATATCAAAATCTGGGTGGTAGAAAAAGCAGATCTGCCCATGGCCCCTGCCAAGCCCCGAAAAAAACGGAACCTGGCACTGGGACTCATCCTGGGGCTTTTTGGAGGAGTCGGTCTCGCCTTTTTCATCGAATATCTGGACAATACGGTAAAGGATGGCAAAGACCTGGAACAACGCTTCGGCCTGACCGTTCTCGGATCAGTGGAAGAGGTGCAGGGGAAAACAGAGAATATTGAGACCTTTCTCCTCAAGAATCCCTTATCACCACTGGCGGAAAGTTATCGCCTCATCCGCTCCAGCCTGTTACTTTCGACCCCCGACAATCCTCCGCGCTCCATGCTCATCACCTCCATGGCCCCGAAGGAGGGTAAGACCTCCACAACCAGTAACCTGGCTCGCATCCTGGCCCAAAACAACCAGAAAGTCCTGATTATCGATTGCGATATGCGAAGACCTCGGATGCACTCTTTCTTTGCCATCCCCAACTCCTACGGCCTGAGCAACTACCTGGCAGGGAGCGCTGAAAAAAACCTCATCAAATCCATCCCCAACGAGGCAATTTCTCTTATCCCCTCAGGACCTGTTCCTCCCAATCCGGCAGAACTTCTCAATTCAGAGAGGATGCAACTGCTGATCAATGAGATGCTGAAGATGTTTGACTTTGTCCTCCTCGACTCACCACCGGTACAGAGCGTCACCGACAGCCTCACCCTCAGCAAACTGGTGGACGGTACCCTTCTGGTCACGCGCAGCGGCAAAACAACCTATGACATATTTGAATCAGGACTGAAAAAAATGCGCGAAGTTCGGGCCCATATCCTCGGCATCGTCCTCAATGGCCTCAACAAATCCAAGGGTGACTCCGGCTACTACGGTTACTATGAGTATTATAGTAAAGAAAAAAACAAGTAGAAGATGAAAGATCCCTTAAACCTCTTCCCTTGCAGCCTTGCCCCCTTATGATCGATATCCATTGCCATATTCTCCCCGGGATAGATGATGGTTCACCGGACATGAAGACCTCAGTGCAAATGGCTGAGATGGCTGCAAAGGATGGCATTCACACCATCATTGCCACTCCCCACCTCGCAACCATCGACTACCCGAAGGACAGACTCCTGAAGGGGATACACGAGCTCAATATAGAGTTTGAAAAGGCGACCATTCCAATTACCGTACTTTTTGGCGCCGAAGTGCAAGCACACATTGCCCTGGCAGCTGGAGAAGATTTCTGCCTGGCAGGAAGTTCCTCGCTGCTGGTGGAGTTTCCCCACAGTTACCTGCCTGCTGACGCAGAAGATCTGATATACAACCTCATTTCAAACAAAATCAACCCGATCATCGCCCATCCGGAACGGAATGGACAGATATCACGAGAACCATGGCTGCTGGCCCCCCTCCTGGAACTGGGTGCGAAAACCCAGATCACTGCGGAATCCATTACCGGAGACCAAGGAATAATGGCCAGGAACTGTGCTGAATACCTTCTCCACAGAAAGCAGGTCCACTACATAGGAACGGACTCCCACTCTCCGGGATTCAGGAAACCCATACTCAGCAAGGCAGTCAAACAGGCTGCAAAAATCATCGGCAAAGCAGAAGCCCAGAAGCTGGTAAGTGGGTACGACATCCTCTTACCATATTCAGCCTAAGCACCCATGCGCTCCCTTTCCTTGCCCCTCTTCCTGACCACCCTCTTCTTTGCCCCACTGGCCTTTGGCAGCGTAGAAACCTGGTCCATTGCCCTCGTTGAAATCCTTGTCTTTCTGACCGCAATATCATATTTTTTCCGAGGAAAGCAGGAAGGACAAGCACTGCTTCAGGTACCAGGCATCCTTCCCCTGCTCCTCCTGATCCTCTGGATGTTTCTGCAACTGGTCCCCCTGCCGCCTCCATTGGTCAAAGTGATAGCCCCGGGGATTTATCAGGCCTATGCCCCATTACTTGATCTGCAGGCAGGCAGCCAGTGGATCCCGCTCACCGTCAACTTGAAAGCCACCCTGCTTGAAGGCCTCCGCATCAGCGCTTATGGGGTCTTTTATATCCTCACCGTACAGCTATTGAGTACAAGCGAGGCCTTGACTAAGACGGTGAAAATAATTGCCTGGCTGGCCATAGGCATTGCCTTTCTTGCTATTATCCAGAAGTTCACCTCTCCCAGAGAGATCTACTGGTTTCGGACTACCCCTGTGGGTTCCGGCACAGTGGGGCCATGGGTTTACCACAACCACTATGCCGGTTTCATGGAACTCGTCTTCCCCCTTGTCCTGGCCCTCTTTTTTCATTACCGCCCGCCCTTCACCTATCAGCAGCCTCTTCGGGCCAGGATCGCAGCCATCTTCACTGCTCCAGACTCCAACATCCATTTTTTCCTCGGATTCGGTATTGTTCTGATCCTGGCCTCTGTCTTCATAGCCCTTTCCCGAGGAGGTATTATCTCTATCAACCTTGGATTACTCTTTTTCCTGCTGCTCCTGGCCAGAAAAAATCCGGCTTCCGGCAAGATGCTGCCCCTGTTACTCCTTGGCTGCGCACTAATGGCAGTGACCTGGCTCGGATGGGATCCAATTCTCTCGGAATTTAACAACACCTTTACTGAAACCGGAGGAATTAAAGAAGGAAGACTGATGATATGGCAGGATTGCGCCCCCCTTATCCGCGACTTCCTCTTCACCGGGTCTGGCTTCGGTACCTTTCTCCAAGTGTATCCGAAATATAGTTCTCTCCCAACCACCGCCATTATCGATCACGCCCACAACGATTACATTGAGCTCATTACTAACGGTGGCCTCATCGGTTTTCTCCTGGCAGCATGGTTTGTCATTACTATCCTTGGTCACGGCTTGCGAAGACTCTCTACCCGAAGGGAACATTACTCCATTCTCCTCATCATCGGCGGAATCACAGCCATTGTTTCCCTTCTCCTCCACAGTGTGACTGATTTTAATATGCACAACGGGGCAAACGGTCTCTATTTCTTTTTCCTCTGCGGTATCCTCGTCTCTGCCGGCAACACCCGGCTTCGATACCGCACCCAACCAACCCTGCTCAACAGTGCATCCCCCACATGGAAACTGGCCTGTCTTGCCGTAATCCCCCTGCTTTTCATCACTGTCACCACCCAGGGAGGGATAGTCCAGGCAAAAGCCCTGTATAACCAAATATCCGAAGTGTATATCACTCCACAGCTCTCTCAACAAAATTTTCAAAAACTGTTACTCACAATAAATAAGGCGATCTACTTTGATCCACTGGAAGCCTTCTACTCTTATTATAAAGGGACCCTGCTCTCCTCTCAGCAACAAAACAAAGCAGTATTCAGCAATTATCTCCAGGCATCGAGAAAAGCCCCCCTGGAAGGCGAATACCTGCAAGGACTTGGCATCATCCTGACTGCAACCGACAGCGCCAAGGCATCGTTTCTCATGGCCGAAGGCTATGCCAGGAGCCAGAACAAAGAGGAACTCATCTTCACCTGGGCTGAATGGCTCTTACACCAAAACCGAAAGCAGGAGGCCCTGACCGTCCTCCAGCATGCCATGAAACGATTTCCCAGTCTGGCCCAGAAACTTCCCCCATTGCTAATAAGCAGTCAATTCAGTCGAGATGAATTACAACATATCCTTCCTAAAAGAGTCTCAGCATGGATACAGTTCGGAGATTTTTCTGAGAAGCTGGGCCGAATGAAAGATGCCGAATACTACAGACGCCATTCCCTCGATTTCCTCAAGAATGAAAAGATTGTGAAACCTGAGTATTTCAACCAACTCTACAGATTTTACCACAAACAAAAACGAACCGATGAAGCCGTTGCCACACTCCGCGTGGCTATAGAATGGCTACCGAATCACGCCCCCTTCCACATTTATCTGGGCAACTTCTACAAACAACAGGGTATCCTCTACCGAGCCAAAGAAGAATACGAACAGGCCCTGATACTCGAACCGGATAACGAAAAAATCCGGAAACACCTGCAGACCTTTTAATAACAAGGTTCTTCTGCAAAACTTTTTTGCTTAAATTCCTCAAAAAAGCAGCTAATTGGCGGTTTGAGATGATATAGAAGCAACGGACACAAATTTAAAAGCGATTAAATGGCTCTAAGAAGGTGTTCACATGGGTAAAGAACAAGTAGAACATACACGAACGAATTCAAAAATAAAGCTGCCAACCTGGTTATTGAATAGAGATATAACACAACCAAGGCACTTAGGAATCTCGAGGTTCATTACTGATCCTCCCCCAATAGAACTGGAATGTTTCTCAAAAAACTAAACCAAATAATACAATAACGTGAAATTAAAAAATGCGACTTGGGCTCTTGCCGATCAAGCATTGGTCAGCGGTTCCAGTTTTCTCCTAAATGTCCTTCTGGCAAGGTTACTCGGCCTGGAACAGTTCGGGATCTATAGCCTGTTGCTTCTTGCACATCTGTTTTGCGCCGGCCTACAGAATGCAATTATTATTTCACCAATGATGACTCTCGGTCAAAAAAGTCAAAATGGCTATTATGCTAATGTTCTTCTCATGCAGGCCGTGTTGGCAGCGTCTCTCGGCCTTGTAATGTATTTCTCGCTGCTCCTTATTATCAATTACACAACAGCCCTTGTATCCGCCTCCTTTTCGCTCTTTATTGTTGCCAAACAACTCCATGAATTTATGAGAAAATATTTTTATGCACGTGCCCAAAGTAAATACCATTTTTCTTTTACGTTGGACAGCGTCTATCTGGTTGTTGCGGTTCCAATAATAATTTATCTTTCAGTTCATAAACAATTAACACTGAACTCTGTTTTCTTTACACTCTGTTTTGCTTTGACCGCCAGCCTGTTTTCCCTCATTATGTTCCGTGGCCATATGGGATTCGGTTTTGGCTGTCCAAAAGCTTCGATCGGCAGAATTGCAAAAAAACACTATAGTTTCGGAAAATGGCTAACGGCACAATTGATTATTCAGTGGATCGGGACAAATTATTACTATGTCGTAGCAGCAGCTGTCTTCGGCCCAGTAGCCACAGGAGCACTCAAGGCGGCCCAGAACATTGCCGGAGCAATTAATGTTCTGTTTCTCGCAATTGAAAATGTTGTCCCCGCACAGGCATCAAAAATTTTCTTTCAGCAGGGCAACGAGCAATTTAACATATACCTAACGAGGATTTTTCTCTGTGGAGTTGGTTTAACTCTTGCTGTATCAGTGGTTATTGCTTTTTCTTCGGAATGGCTGATGCCCTTGGTCTATGGAGATGAATATCGGCAATATGCGCCCCTACTGGTATCATACTCATTTTACTATGTGATTATTTTCCTGCCGTTACTTCTGCGCATCAAACTCAGGTCTTTGGAATTTACTAGACCAATTTTCACCTCATACATCATAACTTTCGTGATGAGCCTGCTTATTGCAAAATTTGTAATCAGCCACCTGGGGCTTCATGGCGCAATTTTGGGAATGTCTGTTCAACAAATCGTCGCCACTATATGGTTATATGTGGCATGTAGTAAATCCGAAAAACAGCGGGTTGTAATATGAAAATCGTGCATGTGGTTATGGGTAAGGCAAATCCTTATAAAATGAACGGCGTAAACAAATCCGCCCATAACCTTTCTAAATTTCAACATAGAATGGGCTTAGATGTTGAACTATGGGGGATCACAAAAAATCCGCATGCCGCAACTCCTGCAAGGGAATATCCCTTACGCTTATTTCAAACTCGTCGCAATCGTTTCAACCTCGATAAAGGTTTGAAGGATACAATCCAGGCCTTACCTGTAGACACTATTATCCATTTCCATGGAGTTCTCATCCCAGAATTTTATGGTTTGAGCCGAGAGCTACTCAAGCACAACATAAGATGGGTTGTCTCTCCGAGAGGGGCCTATAGCCCGACGGCCCTTAATCGATCAAGATTTTTAAAAAAACTATATTTTTTTCTCTTCGAGCAAAAGTTTCTCGGACAAGCGAGTGCGGTGCATACTCTAACTCCACGTGAAAAAGAATGGGTACAGGCAATGTACCCATACCCAGAAAACCGCATTCATGTCATTCCCAATGGCGAGGACAAGGAGAACATCAAGTTTTCTTTTCAGGCAATTGTGTGCGCAGACCGACCTGTTTTCGGCTTTTGTGGGCGGTTGGAGCACCACCACAAGGGATTAGACAAACTATTTGAAGGATTCAAACAATACCGCCAGCATGGTGGGTGCGGTAGTCTGTGGATGATTGGGGATGGACCCTCCCGGGGTCAGCTTGAAGAATATGCCAGATCGAATAATCTGTCCAGTTGCACTGTTTTTTTAGGTCCTCTTTTTGGCGAAGAAAAGTTCAACCACATTGCTAATTTCGATGTCTTTGTACACACATCACGCTGGGAGGGTATCCCCAATGCCGTCCTTGAGGCAGCTGCCCTGGGAAAGCCCCTTCTGCTCAGTAAAGGAACCAATATGGCTACCGAGGTCTCCCAGTGGAAATGCGGGATTGCCTTGGCTGACAACACTCCTGATCACATTGCAACAGCCATGCGGGAATTTGAAGTTTTAGGAGATAATAATGGGTTAGTCGATCTTGGGGCCAACGCAACCAGGATGATTGAAGAAAAATTCAGCTATAAAATTGTCTCAAAGCTGCTTATTGATGAAGTCTACAAAAGGCTGAGCGAATAACCATGCCATCCTTACACAGCTTTCTAACATCGCTACTGGGTCAATTTCAAGAACTCGACATCCGCTATTGTATCCTCAGAAATTATCAGGAACTTCCACATGATAACGGCGGCCGGGATATAGATATTCTAATCCCGGCTGCGGACAATGGCATGGCTATTCGGGCCATTGGGGCTATTTCTGGGGTTACGCTCACTGGCCTAACCCGAAGAGCCAATATGACGGCTGTGTATGTCCATGGCGTTCTCTGGGGCAAGGATCATGAAGCCATTGAAATAGATCTAATCACAGCCCGTACCTGGAAAGGTTTTGAATACTTATCTGCAGAACGGATACTTGACAACAGTATAGCTCCATTTTCCAACAGGCCGCTTATCCGCACTCCCGCGCCATATCATGAAGCAATTATCTCTTTTTTAGGAACGTATCTCATCACTGGTGACATCAAAGATAAATATAGAAATTTTATCTTTGATGTTTTCAGCCATTCCAGACAGGAGACTACTCAAGAGTTGCAATTCTCTCTGGGTCCGGCGTTAGCAGAAAAGCTTATCAGAACAGTCTTAGCCGATAACAAAGAACAAACTAAACAATTGCGCGCACCGGTTATCCGAAAAATTATCAATTATAACTTGCAAGTCCGGCCATGGAACTCTCTACGTCAGTTTTTTAGACATATGTACACGGAGCTAAACTTGTTCGTGAGAGGCGGCGGATCTATATCCATTGCTTTTCTTGGCCCTGACGGCGCAGGCAAGACCACTATCCTTAATGCCCTGACGGCTCGGCTACAATATGTAGCAAACAGGGTTGATGTTGTGCATTTGAAACCTGTATTTTTCTTAAAAAAACGCAATGCCTCTCGTGGCGTTGTTACCGAACCACATAGCAAGCCCAAGCGTTCTACCTTCACCTCTGTCCTCAAACTCGTGCTGTGGATTACCGAGGCTTGGATAGACGGTACCATCTGTCGGCAAAAAAGCTTTAATGTGAAAATATTTGACCGTTATTACGATGACATTCTTATTGACCCACAACGATACCGATATGGTGCGCCCCTATGGATTGTAAAACTAGGACGATTTTTTATCCCAAAACCGGATCTCTATATTGTACTGATCGCTCCCCCTGATGTCATTCAGCTACGCAAGCAAGAGGTTAGCCGGGAAGAAACCGAGCGTCAAGTACGTAATTATAAATTACTGGCACAAAAGTTAGGCGGAGTATTAGTCAATAGCGACAATCAAATTGATGCGATTTGTGAGAACATTTTGTTCCATGTCCTAGAAACAATGAAGGCGCGCATAACCACCGAGAAATTGAATGATTAATTTCTTTTTACTCTTTCAAATAGTATTATTGACCTTGAGTTTTTACAGTTTGCCAGGATGGGGGGGCGGCGCTATAGGCGAGACCCAGAGTGAATCCGTGCTGATAAAAGGATTTGCTCTGGCCATGCCATCAATTCATTTGTCTTTTTTGGTAATCACTGGCTTTCCACTCTATCCAAAAAGCTTCACAGGTCTTTTGAAGAAGAATGCTGGCCTGTTTTTTCTGGCCTTTTATGGATTTTTTACCGCCTTATGGTCCCCTCTGCCCGGACATAGCCTGCAGCGCGTGTTTTCCTTTTTTATCATTGTTTCGTCGATCTGTTCGCTAGTCTTGCTATACACCCATTTTAATAAACGCAATGCTTGGAGGGTGCTGCTAGATCATATCCAGATCTCCTTTTTTCTGGCCCATTGTATCATACTGTATCTTGCCATGTCACAACCAGACATCGCCTTTCGGTATACACAATCCAGGTTGGGAGGTATTTTGATCCATCCCAATACCCTTGGAGCATTCTGTATGATTTCAATACTCATCAATCTCTTTAGACTGATGTGCGAAAAGAAGAAACTGTTACTATCCCTTGTCTCTCTTGTTCTAGCCATGATTGTTCTGATAATGAGTTTTTCGCGATCCTCCATTATCCTAACTATTTTCAGCGTCCAGCTCCTGGTATATCTGCATCTCAAAAGTCTAGATATCAGTAGAAAGGCAAAAATATTGAAAAATCTAGCTGTTGGACTTGCCGGACTTGCATTGTTACTAGTATTAAGCAATAAAGCATATTATATTGCTACCCTGCTTTCCCGCGGAGATTCCATGGAAAATCTCATGACCGCATCCTCCCGAACCCTGTTGTGGAAGATCATTTTAGACAAACTAGATTATTATCTGCTCATCGGGCATGGTTATGCCACTCTTTCCGGAAAGGGTATAGTAGTGGTTCTAGGATATTTTAAAACACTTCATGCGCACAACGGTTATGTCCAATTGCTTGCCGGAACCGGTCTTATTGGCCTTAGTCTTTTTCTGTACCAGCTTTTCCTGTATTTAAAATTCACTCTAAGCCTTAAAACCACATCCGACAGGAAATATTCTATTTTACTTTTTAGCCTCTTAATTGCATTTCTATTACACAATGTTATACAATCATCGATAGGATATCAGATATATCCCCAGTTTGTCTTTCCTGTCCTACTTATAAATCTTCTCTGGCACTATGAGTATTTTCCAGAAAATCCCCTATCAACTAAAGACATTAGAAAAGAACGGAAAAAATACAAACCATGAATCAAAATCAGCACAATCCAAGAGTTTGCCTTATTGCCTACAGTTGCTCTCCAGGCCTTGGCTCCGAGGAAGGTGTCGGCTGGGGATGGACTGTTGGGCTATCAAAATATATTAATGTTACTGTAATCACACGCAAGAACAATATTGGATTAATACGCAAGGAACTTGAAGCCCGCAAAATAGCCCCCATCAATGTCGTGGGTTGTGACCTGCCCATCTGGTTACGGTTCTGGAAGCGGGGTGCTCGTGGTGCAATGGCTTACCATTATATATGGCAATTGGCAGCTTCCCGAGAGGCAGGAGCATTGGTTCGGCAAGGACGCATTGACATTATCCACCATTTGAATTTTGCCGTTACTTGGCAGCCGTGCTGGGCAGCTTATCATGGGAATTGCCTGTTGGGTCCACTTGACGGCCTTGGAATAATCAGGCCGGCTTTCTGGCCTATGCTAGGCTGGAGGAATTCGTTGAAAGAAATTCTTCGGGGCAACATTATCTGGTGTGGTGAACATCTCGACCCGTTTGTCGGCTCTTCCCTCAAGAAATGCCTGACCATTATCTGCCGGACCCATTTTGTGGCAGAACGATTGCTCGACCGGACAGGCCTAAGTACAGATGCCGTGATTCCCGACACCGGCCTTGACCAAGAAGATATTGATCGATTGTATCGGTTATCTTGTCGTCCCGGAAAGGGCAAAAGAGTTCAGCTTATTTTTTTGGGCCGTCTAATTGCCCGAAAAGGGGTTGGCCTGGCCATTAAAAGTTTTGCTCGTGTTGCCAGCCAATTTCATAATGCTGAGTTAATTGTCATCGGAGATGGGCCAGAAAGACGGGCACTGGAAGAACTGAGCGACAAACTAGGCCTTAACTCCCGGGTCCGGTTCACTGGCAGAATCGATCGCAACCAGGCGTGGGAACTTCTAGCGGAAGGAGACGTTTTTTTGTATCCCAGCCTTAGAGACGCAGTTGCCACGGTTGTACTAGAGGCTATGGCTGCTGGTCTGCCAGTTGTCTGCCTTGAAGGAACCGGCCCGGCGCAGGTGGTAACCCCTGATATTGGCCTTGTTGCCAGGGGCAATGACGAAAAAGAAATTACAGATGATCTTGCCGTGGCGATTAGCAGGTTACTTGAGGATAAGGATCTACGGCAAAAGATGGGACGATGTGCACAGGAAACTGTTGCGGCCCAGCACTCATGGGAGGCCCGTGCCCAGGCTATGATGAAGGTCTATGCCAGCATGGAGAGGCGGCTCAAAGAACATGGATAATGCCATTTACACAAATGGACTTGGCTCGGCAAGATATATAGTTGTGGGAAACGGCCTGGATTTTCTGCCCATAATCTCATTTTATCGCGGTCTAAGGCTGGTTGCGGAAAAAAAAGTTATGCGCCTGGGAACTGAACCGTTAATTACGATCCCATATGGTGGGTGTGAAGTAACTAATGCCCTGCAAAAAGTGGATAAATTTCTTGTTCGGCCCTGCGGCAAAAAGTGGGACGGGCTCTTCCTCTCCACATCCTGGTACAAAGAGACAGTGCTCGTCGGTTGTGCAGAGACAGGTTCACGGATGTTTTTCTTCAAAGTATTTAAACATCAGTCTATAGCTAACCAGGAAGCAGCACGCATGAAAATCATACGTGATTTGTACGAGCGCTGGTTTGAAATACCCAGAGTCGAGGGAGTGCATGGGAGGCTTCTTGTGCTTTCTTACTTGCCACGCCTTGAATGGCTGCCTCCAAGAGAAGGGAGACAGCTACTTAAAAAGGCACTAATCGAGATGCCAGAGAATTCAGAACAGCAATATGCATCATTGGAGAAACTGATTAACAGTATGAGTTACAGAATGGATAGCTTCAACAAAGCCGGCGTGTCCAAGTCCAAGGCGATGCAGATTCTGGAAAAAATAAAAAATGCCTTGCGACCGCATATTGACAGCTATCCTATCCAATTGGCCCATGGCGATATGACTCCGTGGAATAGTTATCGTACCACGGACGGCCGCATGGCATTGGTCGACTCAGAAAGAGCCGGTTTTCGGGTACGTTATACTGACTTTCTTCATTATCATGCCCAACCGCGGGCCATAGCCCGCTTTTCCTTCCAGTCTCCCATGGATTATGTATCTGAACTTTGTCGGTCATTTTCCCTCCCGATGAATTCCGCTGTTACCATTGTCTGCCTTTATCTTGCCGAGGAGATGGTCATTGATCTAGGGGAAATTGATCAGGGGCGCGTCTCAAGAACTTTATGCCGTGCTTTTCGGCGCCGGTGCTCATGGCTTGAATCTATTCTGGGGTCGACTAAGAATCCTGACATGGGCCTCGCACAGGAAGGGCAATGGGAATTGTGAATAGACCTACCCTCCTGTGCGTACACCAAGGCAATGAACTTTACGGTTCTGACCGGGTTTTTGCGGAATCGGTACGTTCATTGCGCCAGAGTTATCCAGATGCCAGAATCGATGTAGTACTACCTGGGACCGGGCCCCTTGAGCAACTACTTTTGGATAGTGCAGACAATGTACTGTACGGGCCTCTCTGGGTGCTACGGAAAAGCCATTTCAATACGGTACGGGGCATGTGCCGGGCTGCAACATTATTTGGAGCAGTATGGCAGGCCAGGAAATTAATGCGAGACTATGACCTTGTTTACATCAATACTATTGTGGTAATCAATTTTCTGCTGGCCGCCTTGTTGGACAGATTCTTAGGCGGCCCCCCTGCCTTAGTGCATGTTCATGAACTTATCCCTGGGTTTACCAGGAAGATATTCGGCAGGCTGGTTCGCCTGTCTTCCAGCGCAGTTGTGTGTAATTCGAAGGCCACGGCACTGTCCTTCGAACTAGCTGGCCTCCCGGACGTTCATACTGTCTGGAACGGTACGAATATCCCGGCGTCCTCAACACCTCCTAGTCCGGCAGCAGGACATCCGCTCAAAGTACTGATGCCTGGCCGCATCAACTCGTGGAAAGGTCAGGATCTCCTTGTAGATGCTATTGCCCTCATAAAACCACAATGCCGAAATTTTTCTGTGCGTATAGTGGGCGATGTTTATAAGGGCCAGGACCATTTCAAGGACAAACTCCATGCCAGTATCCACACTCATGGACTGGATGATATCGTGGATCTGGCTGGATTTCATGAAAATATGGACGAAATGTACAAGTGGGCAGATATTGTGGTAATCCCGTCAACATCCCCGGAACCGTTCGGTGTGGTGGCGGTGGAAGCCATGAGTCATGCCCGTCCTGTTATAGCTGCCAACCATGGCGGATTAAAAGAAATTGTTCAGGACAATGCCACAGGATGGCTTTTCCCACCTGGTGACGCAGCAGCTCTTGCCAATCTCCTGGACCGATTAACTAGAGAAAGGAGCGAAATTTCTACAGCAGGCAAGCAGGCGCGCAAGTGCGCTGAGCAGGAGTTTGCAAATGAACGCTACCGTATGCGTATTGCCGCAATTGTCAGCGATCTTTTGTTCAATAGCGGAACGGATAAAGGAACATGACCAAAACTTCACGGATTGCACGTTTTTTGTTACAGGCAGCAGGAAAGAATTATGAACCGGACCCTGACATTCCATTCGGGTTGTTACTGTGTGAAATTTGGGCACGCCTAGTTATGCTCATTAGAGGTATGATAAGCTGCGGAAACCAATTTTTATTCTGATTACGTATGAAACTCAGCCACTCTTAGGAGT
Organism: Pseudomonadota bacterium; assembly: GCA_018817385.1. Classification (GTDB taxonomy): domain Bacteria; phylum Desulfobacterota; class Desulfobulbia; order Desulfobulbales; family Desulfocapsaceae; genus Desulfocapsa. Next base: position 8,199 of record JAHIUA010000051.1, on the reverse strand, counting down.
TGCTTCGACATGGGAGGCGTTCGTAGCGCGACATAGCATAGGCGTGATATCATTTGGCTTAGGTCGTATCGCCGGTTAAAGCGGTAACAAAACTCAGCAAGATATCGTGAAAAATGTTTTTTACTAATGGCATGGAAAATACCATGAAGGCACTTTTTTACATTGCCAATAATAGTGTTAACCCACTTGAACTCTGAAATCTTTACGCTGTTTGGGCCGCCGCCGGTAATAATTGTTGTATGGGCAGATCCAGCATCTTCAATGGCTGAAAAGCAACCCAAGCCATCGGAAATTACTTGACTGCCTGGGGCAAGATGTTCTTTGGCCCAAGATTCAATTGCTTTCTTAGAAAAAGACTTTACCTGGGTAAAACGCATTTGATCAGGATGGCCTTGTTTATTGCTGGAAATGGCTGCTACAAAGGGAATTTTCCCTATAGCCCCTCGTCCACGTTTTCCATCACGTTTTTTGCCACCCCAATAGGCATCGTCTATTTGTACAAAATGAGTAAGAGGTTTGCTGTCGTCACGTTCTTTCATAACCTGTTGGATTTTATGCTTCATCAAAAGAGCAGTGTTGTATAAAATACTAAGTGTTTTTGAAAGACTGAGAGCAGAAACACTCACTTTTGACTGAGTGATAAAGTAAATTCCCATAAACCAAGTGGCGAGGGGCAACTTGGTGGAGGCAAAAATAGTTCCAGCAGTAACAGAGATCTGAGATCGGCAACTGTTGCATTGAAATAGTTTTCTACTTTTTAGTTCGCAATAGCCAGTATGCCCACACTCTGGGCATACAAATCCTTGAGGCCAGCGCAACTCGAAAAGGACTTGGCGACATTGATCTTCGGTGCCAAATTGGGCCAAGAAATCTTTCAAACTGAGACCTGCCTGGAATTGAATTTTGTTTTTAGCCATAATGATACCCCCTATGATTAAGTAGTGTTGAGATATCATAACAGGGGTAGGTGCTCATATAGTGAGCACCGTCTAAAATAATGGCTGAGCTTTATACGTAATCAGAATTTTTATTGGAAGGGCGGTGTGCATACTCAGCAGTAGCAGGCTGAAGACCGGGCATCTAGCCACGATCGAGGATAATGTTAAAATTGATGCATATGCCCGAGATGGCCTGTTGATCGGCAGCAGATCACGAATCGGCGCAAATACCATTGTTCGTTCAACTGCCCATTTATCGGTGCTCGGTGTCGGTCTGAACATGGGCAAAAAATCTGGAATTGGTGAATCTGGATCGGTGATAACGTTGGCATGGGCCAGTATGTCAGTTTTCATGCCCAGGAACATGTTTTTTCGGACCCGAACCGATTGATAAGGGAGCAAGGAGAAGGCAACAGGGTATACATATTGAATCCGATGTATGGGTTGGAGCTCGAGTCACCTTCTTAGACGGGGCGGAAATCGGCCCACATTCGGTTGTAGCAGCTGGCGCAATAGTCCGGGGTAAATTCCCCACCGGGGCGATTGTCGGCGGAGCCCCGGCACGAATACTGAAAATGCGGGATGGGTTTGCAAAAACTAACTCCGGAAATTCTTTCTAACAGTCTATTTTGGATCAATGATGGAAGAAAAACGTACACTACATATCCTTGGCACCCGTGGTATCCCAGCCCAACACGGCGGATTTGAGACCTTTACAGAACATTTTGCCGTTTACCTTCAGAAAAAGAACTGGCAGGTCACTGTCTACTGCCAGGAAGAGGGTGATGGAAAAATATATGAAGACAAGTGGTGCGGAATTCATCGCGTCCACATCCCTGTCACCCAGCAAGGGGCTAAGGGCACTATAGTCTTTGACTGGAGATCCACTCTACATGCAGTAAAAAGAAAGATTCCTGTCCTTACTCTAGGCTACAACACGGCAATCTTCTGCGCACTCTATCGACTAAAGGGTATTAAAAACGTTATCAATATGGATGGTGTTGAATGGCGACGTGGCAAGTGGAACCATCTGGAACGTGCCTGGCTCTATATCAACGAAAAACTAGGTGCCTGGCTAGGCAACCATCTTATTGCGGATCATCCTGAAATAAAGAAGCACTTATCCCAGTTCGTCTCTTCATCCAAAATTACTATAATTCCCTATAGCGCAGATATTCTAGAAACGGCCGATGAGTCCCTGTTGACCCCATTCAATCTCGAAAAAAACAGATATGTTGTTCTGATTGCTCGACCTGAGCAGGAGAACTCAATTCTTGAAATAGTTATGGCCTACTCACGAGTTAAACGGGGAGTGCCACTAGTTATTCTTGGCAATTACACCCCTGGCTCAAACAACTACCACAAGTTGGTAGTCGATTCTGCTGGAAATGAAATTAAATTTATTGGGGCCATTTATGATAAAAATATTGTTCAGGCCTTAAGATTTTTTGCTCGGTTTTATGTACATGGACATACAGTGGGAGGCACAAATCCTTCCCTTGTCGAAGCCTTGGGCGCAGGCTCTCCCATTCTTGCCCATGACAACAAATTCAATCGCTGGGTAGCAGGTGAAGGGAGCCGTTATTTTTCCACAGAAGATGAATGTGCCCAACAGATTGATAACCTCTTGAAAGAGGACAACCTCATTGCCTCAATGAAACAGCATAGTTACCAGCAGATGAAAAATAATTTCACCTGGGATAAAATTCACCAGGCATATGAGCAACTCTTACTTGAAAAGTTGAACTGAATTATGCCTAATCTGACCCTGTTTGAAAAACAGTTTTTTCAATTTTCTCGTTGCCATTTTAATATAGAAGATGGAGAAAAAGACCAAGTTTTTGATGACTGCGACCTCGTTGTATTATCAACCATTGCACATCAAAATGGGGTCGCCGGTTTTATATACCAGAATACAAAAGGTCTAGATATTTTCTCTGAGCAGATTCAGCAAGAATTGCAGGCTGCTTATCACCACACCATCTTTCGTAATCTTGACCAGCTTGCTGAAACCATAAAAATCCTTAAACTTCTCTCTGCAAACCAAATAAATGCAATTCCACTGAAAGGGGTTTTTGCCTCGGAATTAATCTTCCACGATTTGGGTGTCTATCCCTCCGGTGATATTGACATTCTCGTGCATCCTGATGATCTATCACTAGTTAAAAGGATATTGATTGATATTGGCTATACTTCTGTTAAGGGGATACAAGAAGAGGATTTGCTAGCCAATCATTATCACCTCATGTTTCATGATAATCGTCATTTGCTTGAGGTGCATTGGAACCTTACCAAACGGTACTTTGAAGTGCCAGCGGATTTTTGGTGGCATAATGTCAGGACTGTGCGTTGGAGAGATATGGATGTGATAGAGTTAGCTCCTGAAAAATATATTTTGTATACGATTTTCAGGCTTTACGATCATTGCTTTTATCCCTTACGATTTTTTGTTTTGATTTCTGGCATAATAGATACCTACTCGAAGGAAATTTATTGGGACACCTTATTGGCTAATTCCAAGAAATATAAAATGAGACGGTTGACACTTTTCACTTTTAAACTACTTCATGAGTTACTTGGCACTCAAATCCCTGACCACATTCTGCAGACAAAGATAATGGGGTACGGCGCATTGAAAAAAATAATCTTATCAGGAATTTTCAAAGGAGTAATACGCCAGCACTTGCGAATGATGTTATATACTTCATTACTCGATGGACCTATTGATATTAGTAAAGCACTGTTGGGGAGGTTATTTCCTAAAAAAGGGGAATTATGTTTCCGTTACAATCTCCCCCATGGATCATCAAAGATCTGGCTTTATTATGCAATCAATCCTATCATGTTATTCTTTAAAAAAAGATAACAAACCCTTGTCTTCCTAGCTATGCAATCCGATCTCAGATTATGTATAATGTCAGCCACTCCCGTTATGGAATTAAGCTCAAGTGCTCCCGGACAGTCAAAATTGCCGTGATAAACAAGAGTGGACACAAAATTAAAAGCGAATAGACAACTTGCCTGTAAAAACAGGTGAAGTTGAACGCGCAAGCTGGACCTCCTGCAATACCTGCGCAAGCCGGTTTCTGGATTATATAAAGGCCGTAATATTGGCGATGAATCAACAACAAGTGGTTTCCTCTACACATAGAAGCAAACCATGCCACATTCTGTTCGCGGATGAATCCGCCCCTACAGGGAATCCTCACACGAAATCATATATGCCCCGTTAACTCTTGATTTCGTCAATTATGTACCATATAGTACTCATTATGAAACATAGTAATGAAAATTCCATTAAGCTGCTCAAGGGTATTGGCTCGCGCATGCGCAAAGTACGAATTGAGAAGAAAATAACACAGGCGGAATTGGCTGACAGGGCAGGAATTTCCCGCAAAGTTATCGGACGAATGGAGCACGGTGATGGTTCCGTGACATTGGAAAAATGGCTGAAGGTGTCGATGGTCCTGGAGGTAGGGGGCACATGGGAGCATCTCTTCAAGATAGAGGAAGATCCCTTTATCCAATATGACCGGGAACAGAAAGAGCAAACCGACCTGTGGAAAAAAAGGGTACGGTCGAAGAAATGACAGAACCTGAGATAAGCCTCTATGTTTATGGATTGTTCCCAAACAATGAAGTCATTGAAATCGGCCGCCTGCTCTCCCGTAATCTGCATAGCCGTCTCCAGTTTGAAGGTTTTTTTCGTTATTCGCCCTCTTATCTCCAACACCCCCTGGCCTATGCCATAGATCCTGTTCACCTGCCGCTGGACAGTCAGACCTTTTCTGCAAACAACAAAGAAACCGGAATCCACCAGGTTTTTGATGATTCTCTGCCGGATGCCTGGGGCCGCCATATCCTCGCCAGGAGGGGAGCCCTGGATCACTCACGTTATGCCCCAGCCCATCTCCTTGCAGTTCTTGGCGGGAGCGGACTTGGTCGCCTACTGTATAGTCCGCAGGAGAAAACACCTGCTCCTGTTGATGGCAGCATACCGTTTTCCGACATAGCCAAGGCCATTGATGAGGCGGGGAAGCTGGAAGATTCATTTGATACGGAAACAGCAGAGTTACAGCATCTTCTGGCCTGTGGTAGTTCAGCAGGTGGAGCAAGACCGAAAGTACTCACCCTCAAAGACAACACTCATTGGATTGCTAAATTTTCCAGTCGCAGGGATATTCACCCTACCCTCATGATTGCTCTGGAAGAGGCGGGATTGACTTTGGCAAGGAATGGTGGTCTGGATGTCCCGGAATTTTGTCGGGTCTTGGCCGGTGATCGGGATGTCTTGCTCATCAAACGGTTTGATATTGTTCCCAGAGGAGGGAGAAATGGTCTTGTCAGCATGCGCACCCTGATCGGCACTGAAGACCATTACTCCGTCTCCTATGCAGATCTGGCCGGAATTATTCGCTCCCTCTCTCATCAGGTACAGAAAGACCTGGAGCACCTGCTTCGACAGATGGTTGTCAATGTCCTCCTGGTGAATACCGATGATCACCTGCAAAATTTCGCCATGCTCCATACGGCCGAAGGCTGGAGGCTCTCACCCGCCTATGATATTGTTCCCAACATCCATCAAACTGGCCAGATTTTACAGGTAAATGGCAAGCATACAAACATTGAAAGCAAAGATATTATCAGGGAAGGTACAACCTTTGGACTTTCTTACCAAAAAAGTAAAGCCATTCTCAAAGATGTTTGCGGACGAGTTGGTGATTGGTCACAAGTATTCACAGAAAAAGATGTCCCATTAGCCCATACCGGGAAACTGAAGGCAGAAATCACGCAACGCTTTCAACAACTAAGCCTGTAAGATCCCCAAAACGCCCCCCTGCCGCAACTCAATCGGTGACATGCTTTTCTGCGAACCGGGCCATCAATTCATGGATATTGTAGGGTGGACGGACCTGAAAGTAATGATCGACAATGGAATGACCAATCTCGTGGGACAGGACCCGGAGGGAAGTGTCATCTGCTGAAATATAGATGGTTTTTTCAGAAAGCGAGTAGTAGGCGATATGGTCTACACGCTTCCCGTACTTCTGTTTGTAGACGCGGGCCACATCTGACTCATCGGCCAACAGGACCAAACGGATATGATAGTTATTAGGGAACATGTCGAGGACAATCTGCACTTTTTCAATGATGATATCCGTCTTGGCCAGTACCTCGTCAGCCACGGTGACCACATTTTTCTTGCGCGTGTTATAGCTGAGTTTTCTGCTCAGCTGTAAATTGTCATTAAACTCCTGCAGGACCTCCCTATCGTTATAAGAAAGGGTCACATATCTGCTTTTTTGTTCCTGCCCCAAGGCAATTCCAGCCCCGGAGAAAAGGCAGGAGCATAGCAGAAATACTGTAAAAAGGAATTTACTCATCAAGCAGTTTGAAGGTCATGGTAATTTCCCGAATCCCTTTATTCTGCCTGGATAGAGAACTACACAGTAACTCAAGATCCTCAGGATTGATGCTTGCCCAATCCTGGGTCGAGTATTGCAGCAACAGATCTTCAATATTTTTCGACCGTTTCTCCATCTGTCTGATTTTGTGCGACAACTCTTCATTAAACTGATTCAGTTTTGCCGCGAGCTCCTTGCCCTCATCTTTTTTCCGCAGATAAATAACGTCATCGAGGCGTCCACTGATCATATTATCGACGGCATGTTCCAGCCGGAAGATGGGACCGGCCATGCGATGGGTAATAAAGGTAGCCGCAACAACAATGAGTGCGCCACCCACAACGATGAGAACCCAGTGGGCTGCGAGCACCTGTCTGGCCAACATCATCGGCGTCCGCCCCATCTGCAGATCATCATTGCGATATACCATGGTCATGGTATCGGCAGAGAAGGCTGCAAGAATAACGGTAAAGAGGAGGCAACCAGCGACCATAAAGAGGAAGTAGCCAAGGATCAGCTTGCCTTGAAAATTTTTATTAATTAAATAGTTCCTTCTCTTGTAGCGAGCGCTAGTCATTGTTCTTTACCTCGCCATAAATTACAATAGATGCATTTTTACGCAGCGAAAGGATCCAACGGTCTATCTCCCTGCTTCGCTGATAATTCCCGATCAGTTCCCGAACCCGGATACGATCGTAGGCCACCATTTTTCCATCTTCTGCCTTTTCCACTTTATCCAGATAAATGGTACTGACCTCAGTACCTGTGTCGAACTGGCTGACGCTCTCACCTGGTTGCAGAGAGGAAAGCAAAAAACGCATGGATTCAGACAGGTCATCGAAAAGAACCGTCTTCGTTCGCCCCTGTGTCTTCACAACTTTTCCTCTTTCCCGGGGGGTTTGGGTGAAGGTATATATTTTCCCGGAGCAGGAGAGATACCTATCGATATCTTCTTCACTGACATCAATGGTAAGTGTTGCCATTTTACGGTCGGTGAGGACCTTGATAAGCGATTGTTCGTAATAGATCTTGAGGGCCTTACGAAAGCCCTCTTCCTGGTCGATTCCCAAGCGTTGAGCCTCCTGGATCAGGAGTTGACGCGTCACCAGCGAATCAATCTGATCTTCCGGAGTTTCTCCGTGATACCCCTGCTCCCGGCTCTGCTCGTCAATCTGTTTCTGGGACATGGAATGGCCATTGACCGAGAGAGCGACATCCTCGGATGGGGGTGGACCGGCAGGCCAAAGATAGTAGAGTGTCGCTGCAGAACTGAGCGCCACTAAGAAAAAAATGGTGAGCAGATATTTCATTGCCTTCCTTTATAAGTAGAAAACGATTAGGTGGTCAGGTGAAAGGCTGAAGGAAAAAACAACAACGGTTCCAACAGAGAGAAAGCAGTCCCTTCAACATTCTATTTTCCACCTTCCGCTTATTGTATTACATTAGCAAGAAAATTATTATTGGAAAATAGGTATTTGTACCTATTTACTCTTGCCAGCAGATTTTTTATAGTCACATCGCTTTTCATTTTTGTGAACAGGAGGTAAGATATTGAAATCATCGACCATGAAAGTACCAACTGAGATACAGAGACTGAAGGCTGAAAAAAAATAACGCGTGCCAAACCAACTAATTATTACCGGTGGCCTGAAATGGTCAAAAAAGGTCAGACAGGATCCCTTTTCATTTTCGACCTCCTGCCGTTAACCTGGCCACCTAGGAGCCTGTCGGACTTAGACATAAATCTGCTGCAAATTTGACAAATCGGCCCATATTTCCATAGATTTTCGTTAAATAGGCCTGCTATTCGCCTCAAATCCATGAAAATCTGGTCTCGATTTCTCTAATTTTCGCTA
>JAHIUA010000050.1 GCA_018817385.1 Pseudomonadota bacterium | reverse complement strand
TATCGGATCATAGGGGTTTGCAAAATTACTGCTTCCATCAGCAGTTAAATAAATCGTTGGCCAGGAAAAGAACCCAACAGCAAAATCAAAAAGATGCCCCGAACCCGAATTTCCACATCCGATAACATGCCCCCTGAGTTCTAAGGGAATGAACTGCATATGATGGTTACCAGCTATCCGAACATCCCGCAAAAGAACAGACGATCAGGGAGAGGTGGGTACTGCAATATGGAGATAGATACCGAGCTGGACTCGGTACCAGGGGCTGCGGTCTTGCCCCATCATCAGCGTGATCACTTTCCCTTAACAGAGTCAGAGAAAAGACACAAAAAAACCCCGATCCTCAAGGAATCAGGGTTTCATCTCTCTCTCACCTGTTTTCAGCGACTACTACTCTTACACTTCTCTATCTAAAACGATCCTGTTAGATCAACCGCATTACCTTACAATACGGACTCAAACAGATTTTTCCGGCAAGACAAAAAGAAGAAAAGAGGGATTAGTTAATAGCTTCTGAAAGTTTGGAACCAGCTTTGAACTTGGCAACATTTTTCTCAGGGATATCAATGGTTTTTCCACTCTGAGGATTTCTGCCTTTACGGGCTTCGCGTTTAGATACGGAAAAAGTACCAAAACCTACCAGTGTGACTTTATCACCTTTTTTCAAGGTTTCAGCAATGGCCTGAAGAGTACTGTTCAGAGCTTTTTCTGCTGCGGCTTTGGAAATGTCTGCGGCACCTGCAATATTCTCTACCAATTCCTTCTTATTCATGAATCCCTCCCGGAAAAAAACTATTTTTCTACGTAACAGGACACAGACTCTGCTGTTCCCCTTTATCTCTCGTTTATTGCTTTAATAAAAGGCTGATTAATTGTCAAAAGAAAAAAGACGCGCAAATCTTTTTTACATCAAAAAAACAATTCCCACAACCCTTTATTATCGGGCTTTTACACGACAAACAACAAGTACACCTTATAAATCAACTCACTATTCCAAAACAAGAAGTCCCTCCTCCTCTGTCCCAAAAGACTACAATTTATCCTAGCATTCAGGACGCGGTTTCAAATCAAGCAAAACCCTTCCGAATCCAACTGACTGGAGAAAATGAATGATTTCAACACGCACAGGCGACATGGCCAAGCGCTCCATGTCCTTGCCAGTAAGTTCCAGAACGACATCATTTCCTTTCGGCCGCACCCTGCATCCGATAAAATTACGAATCAGAAGAAAGGCTTCGCATTTTTCTACCAGACGCAAGCCCTCTTCATTGACCGCTATTCCTTGAGAAAGACGGGTGGCAAGACAGGAATTGGAAGGTTTATCATGGCTCAGCAGCTGGAACTGCCGAGCCAGGATACGGATATCTTCCTTATTTAAACCGGCATCAAGAAGCGGGGTCTTCACCGACAGCTCGTGAATTGCCCGCAGGCCAGGCCGCTTGTCTTTTAAATCATCGACATTGGTTCCATCAAGGAGTGCTGTACACCCCACCTTTTCCATTTCGACTAGAAAAGTGTTATACATCCTTCTCTTGCAGAAATAACAACGCTCCGCTGTATTGGCAGTGAACTCGGGCCAGATCAGAGGATGAAGGACTATCTCAATCCTCTCAACAGCAGTAACACCCATGGCCGTCAAAACCTTTTCGGCACTGTTTCGTTCCACCAGAGAAACCAGTTCAGAAAGTCCCCGCAAGGCAACAACATTTTCTTTGCCCAAAACCTCACGGGCCGTATACAGCAGGAGGGTGGAATCCACTCCTCCGGAAAAGGCCACGGCCACACGCTGATAGTTCTTCAGTGCTTCACTCAGAGCCTTATATTTTTTTTCAAGCCCACCTGCCCTCGTCACTTGTCTGCATCAGGAAGAAGTTGAGCCGGCCGGTTGAGGAAGAACTTACCATCCTTCATCCAGGTCTTCAGTGTTTCTGCAATTTCCCGAGCCATAGGCAGACTGGACAACGGGGCTGTGATCACCTTCTTGCCGTTCACCTCAATGGTTCCCGATTTCAGCTGGGCATAGCTCACTTCACCATAGGTTCTGGATATCCCGTTTGAATAGTCAAACCCATAATCAATAATTTGAGTAAAGAGTTCAGCATCAGAGACCCCTGTATAGGCAGCCATTTTACTGTTGAGAATAGGGATGGGAATACCCAATCCCACGGCCAGGGTGTTCCCATAGCCGAGAATAGACACACCGCGAATCCATCGGGGGGACATCTGTTTCATATCACCCTGGACCATAAGAGTTCCTGCCGGTCTTACCGGTGTACCGTTTTCAGCCCGTGAGGCATTGGGATTGTGCTGCGTCCCATGCCAGGTCACATAACCGATACCGCCGCCCAGAAAAATCCGAGTCCCCATACCGATAGTCTGATAATGGGGGTCATTAAAAAGGGGACTCAGTTCGCCGGCACTGCAGTAATTGGCATTGCGGCAGTGCGGCTTGAGAGTTCCCATATAGGTGTGCACCGTTTTTTCCGACAGGTTCACCGCGCAGTTATAATTCTGATACCCGTTTCTCGGATTACAGAGCAAGGCATAGGGGAGATCAGCCAAGGTGAGCTCTTTTTTCATTTTGGTGGCCAGGTAACAGTCTGTCCCATAGGCCTTGGCCTCGAACAGAAGTCTTTTCCCAGCCAGCAAATCCTCAATCACATGGCCGCCACCATACCGAAACTCACCAGGATAGACCTTATTCAAAGGATCATCCTCGGCAGGTTCAGTGGCACCGATATAGGCATCAACGGCGGCCAGACCTGCATAGGCGGGAACCTTATTAATCCATACCTTGGATGCCTTAATAGTGGGAGTCATCTGACCAAAATTGATAAAGGCGCCAGAAGAACACATGGGCGAAAAGGTTCCAGTGGTAACCACATCCACTACTCTAGCCGCACCTTCAGCGCCCTTGGCCTTGACGATATCAACCATCTCTTCGGCGGTGACGATAACGGCCTCACCGGCCTTGATCCTGGCATTAATTTCCTCGTAACTCTTCTGTATTGGTTTGTCGCTCATGACTCGTTTTCTCTTTTAGTGCCTTCTGAAATCTCCTGCTTTTTTTATGAATCCAAACTCAAAAAACAGCCGATAAAGGGATAGGTATATGGTTCACGATGACTGAATAAAAATTCTATCTCACAAAAAACTGTCCCGATCATATCCTGGCAGAGACGCTTATACCAGTCCTTTTTTACACCTTGACATACTTTTTCCTTTGACCTACATTCTGCTGTTATTGTTTTTTTCTCTTACGTATTTATGACCTCAATTGCTTAGTTGTGACCATACTCAGGAAGGAATTTCGATGGCAAACGAAAATGCCGAAAGCATCAGCACGGTTCGAGACGGTATCGACAGCATAGACAACCAGGTTCTTGATCTTCTTAAAAAGCGACTGCTACTGGCCAAATCCATCGGCCAGCTCAAAGATGAGAGCAAACGTGCCAAGTGGGATCCCCTGCGGGAAAGACAGATCTACCAGCGCCTGACTAAATTGAACAATGGCGCTTTCCCTGACAAGGCCCTGCACTCAATTTTTCATGAGATCATTACTACCTGCAGGCTCTCGCAGCAAAAAATCAACGTCTCCTACCTGGGGCCGGAAGCGACCTTCAGCCACCTTGCCGGGGTAAAATACTTTGGTCATTCAGCAACGTACTGCCCAATGGAATCCATTGACGAAGTCTTTTCCGAGGTGGAAAAAGGGCGTACCGACTATGGTATCGTTCCAGTGGAAAACTCAATTGAAGGAGCAGTCTTTTCTACCCTGGACTCCTTCATGAAGTACAAGATCAAGATCTGCGGGGAAATGCATATGGATATCACCCACAATCTGGTCTGCCGCTCTGGCGACATCAATGATATTCAGACTGTGGCCTCCCATGCTCAACCCCTGGCCCAGTGCCGTGATTGGCTGCGCAAACATCTCCCTTCCTGCCCCACCCTGCCTGTCTTTTCCACAGGTGCGGCAGCCCAGATGGCAGCCAACAATCCTAACATCGGGGCAATCGCCACCTCACTTGCCATCAAAACCTATGATCTGCAAGTGGTGGTCAGCGGCATAGAGGATTATCGCGGCAACACGACCCGCTTCCTGATCATCGGCAAAGAATCACCTTCAGCAAGTGGTGCAGACAGGACCTCTCTTCTCCTTGGACTTATGGATCGTCCCGGAGCCCTGAACGAGATACTGACAGTCCTCTCCAAGGCAAACATCAACCTGGCCAAGATCGAATCACGTCCCATCAAAGGCAAGCACTGGAAATACCTCTTCTTCATCGACCTGATGGGCCACATGAATGACAAGAAAATCAAAGATTGCTGCGACACCTTAAAAAGAATCTGCTCTTATTTTGAATGGTTGGGTTCTTACCCCCGATCGGATTCAGCCTCCGATGCGTGACATCTGTCCATGACAATGTGCCTGATCCGGGGTCTCGAGATCTTCTGCCAATGTATGGCCCTTGGGCTTGTCATGAATAGTCTGTCTGATAAGCGCCCTGACCTCTTTGTCGCTGCCGCCACTGCGTAAAAGCGTCTTGAGATCGGCCTCATGGTCATGGAGCAGACAGGCCCGGAGCGTCCCGGCAGAGGTTAGACGCAGGCGATTGCAGGTGTCACAGAAATGATGGCTGATTGGGCTGATAAATCCAATTCTGCCCGTGGATCCGTCTGCAGCGGTGAGGGAATAGACCTTGGCAGGCCCATCCATGCGGCAGCCTGGCAAGGCCTCCAGAGTGCCGACCGTGCCTATCATTTCTATTAATTCAGACGAGGAAATATAATAGCGTTTGTCCCAGGTACTGTTCTCGCCTACCGGCATAAATTCTATGAATCGGACCTGGTAAGGCTTCTTCAGGGCAAGCCTGGCAAAATCCGTAAACTCATCATCGTTGATTCCTCTCATGGCCACCACATTGAGTTTTATCTCAAAACCCAGTTGCACAGCAGTTTCAATTCCCTGCCATACCTTCTCAAAGAGATCCGCTCCGGTGATTTCCTTGAAACGCTGGGGCCGCATGGTATCCAGGGATATATTCAATTTCCTGATCCCCGCGGCATACAGCCCGGCCGCCTTTTCCTGAAGCAGGACGCCATTGGTGGTGAGACGAATCTCTTCCAAGCCCTGGATCTTTGCCAGGGCTGCGATAAAATCCATTACCCCGCGCCGGACCAGAGGTTCGCCCCCGGTAAGTCGCAGCTTATTCATTCCCATATCAACAACCACCTTGATCACACGCAGCAGTTCTTCATAACTAAGCAGGTCACTGTGTTGAAGAATCTTCAACCCCTCTTGCCGATCTTCCGGCATACAGTAGACACAGCGAAGGTTACAACGATCTGTAAGAGAGAGCCGGAGATAGGAAATTGTCCGGGAAAACATATCCATCAAGTCATTATTGTTCTGCGTACTCTGTATTTGTTTATTCATCATAAGATCCAGTTTTTTCTGCCCTTGGAGGACCAAGGTAAGCAGAGTTACTCTTTTTATAACTGTTCAGCTAATGCCCGATAACAGGCAAACAACCACTCTGTAGCTGTTTAGCAGTGCTTTCTCTGCGTTCAGTCAGGGCTTCGCAACATACTCGTGCTATGCGAAGGGCCCTAAATGAACGCAGATGAAGTGCTGCTGAACAGTTAGCTGTTTTTACCATTTTTCTACTCTCTCCACTCAACTCATCAGCCCCATTGACTTTCCAGGAGAGGACTTTTATAGTGGCCTCCTCTTACTCTGATTACTTTTTTTCTGCTAACAGTTATTTGTTTCTCCCAGCACAGCCACCAAGGCTCAGGAGGCAAAGGACAAAAACAAACCAAAACGAACCTATTGTATAGAAAAACAGCCATGCTAACCCTTGGAATTGAAAGCTCCTGCGACGACACGGCTGCAGCGGTCCTGAAAGACGATTTCACTCTGCTCTCAAACGTTCTCACCAGCCAGGATCAGATCCATACCCGTTTTGGCGGGATAGTCCCCGAGCTTGCCTCGAGAAGTCATCTGCAGTCCATTGTGCCAGTGGTTAACGAGGCCTTGCACAGGGCTGCTGTAGCCCTGGAAGAGATTGATCTCATTGCCGTAACCCAGGGACCTGGCCTCATCGGTTCGCTTCTGGTCGGCTTTTCCTATGCCAAAGCGCTTTCCTACGTAAGCAAAATCCCCTGTGTGGGAGTAGACCACATGGCAGGCCATATCCTCTCAGTGTTTCTGGAAAAAGAACAGCCACCCTTCCCCTTTATCGCCCTCGTGGTCTCAGGAGGAACCAGCTCCATCTATCTGGCTAAGGATTTTACCACCTTTACCCTGCTTGGCAGAACCCGCGACGACGCGGCCGGAGAAGCCTTTGACAAGGTAGCAAAACTCCTGGGATTTTCTTACCCAGGGGGGCCGCTAGTCTCCCGCCAGGCAGCATCCGGTAGGGCGGATGGTATAGCCTTTCCCCGTTCCTGGCTGGAAAAAGACTCCCTGGATTTCAGTTTTTCCGGGCTTAAAACTGCTGTTCTCAACTACTGTAATACAGAACGACAGAAAAACAAATTCCTCCCCATCGCAGATATCTGTGCCTCGTTCCAGGAAGCAGTAGTGGAAGTGCTGGTGGAAAAGACCCTCCTGGCTGCCCGGCAACAGGGAGTGGATACCGTAGTTCTGGGAGGAGGAGTCTCTTCCAATCCCCGCTTGAGAGAAGTCATGGAAAAACGCTGTCGGGAAGAACAAAAGCAGTTTTTTATCCCCAGACCCAGTTACTGCAGCGACAATGGAGCCATGATAGCCCTCGCTGGTGTCCAGGCCCATCGCCAGAAACCGGGCTTTTCCTATGACCATGATGTCTATTGCCGCTCCCTCCTTTCTTGACGATCAAGCCTATGAACCTGAAACGCACCAGCCGTTATTATTATCTGAAATTCGTCAGACTGAAAGGAGATCCCCAATCCCTTGCCTGGGGGACTGCCATCGGCACCTTTTTCGGTATTACCCCCATTATCCCCTTTCACACCCTGATCAACCTGATCGTTACCTTTCTCACTCGTACTTCCACCATTGCCGCTCTCCTTGCCAGCCTCATTGTCTGCAACCCCTTTACCTATGTCCCCCAGTACTACCTTTCCACGATCATCGGTAATTTCATAACCCCCTACGACCTCAACTGGGAACGAATCAAGAATGTACTTGATATCCTGCTTGCCAAACCAGGATTCATGGAATCTCTGCAGGCATTGATGGGGCTTGGCTACGAAGCAGTCATTGTCATCCTGGTGGGTGGATCTGTTCTCGCCCTGCCTTTTACCATAGCCAGCTATTTTTTTTCCCTCCGACTCTTCATCAAGATCCGGAAGAAACGAAGACAGCAACATGTTCTCAATTAATTGGCCTCTTTGGGGAAAATCCTCAAAAACATCAATGAGAAAATCAATTTTCATCTTCCAAATTCTTCTTCAATATGTCTTACTAATATCAGCTACAGATTACTCTCATCAACACAATGTATTGTTGCGCACTATTGAATGAACCTGACACGGATTAAGAAATATTATTATCTTCGATTTATTCGAATTAAAGGCGATCCCGAATCTATTGCCTGGGGAAGCTTTATCGGCGCCCTGATTGGGACCATGCCGATAATGCCATTCCACACCATAGGGATTATCGCCATATGCTTTTTAACCCGGACCTCTGCCATGGCTGGTCTTTTTGCCAGCCTGGTAATCAGTAATCCCCTAACCTACATACCCATCTATTACTTCTGTATGGTCATCGGTAATTTTCTGACGCCATACGACATTACCTGGAACAAGACCGGGGCAATCCTTAATGCCATCATTTCCGGTCAAGGATTCAAAGAATCCATCGCGATATTGTCTAATCTGGGCTCCGAAGTCATCATCGTCATGCTGACAGGGGGGATCGTCCTTGCCCTGCCCACAGCAATTATTTGCTATTTCTTCACCCTGCGTCTCTTCATCAAAATCAGAACAAAACGCATGGAAAAACATATTCTACGGCAGAAAAAAAAATAGCCTCCCCCCTTCTGCCAGGACCCATTCAATCATGACTCGTTACAGTGAAACTAAGAAATCCCTCCAAGAAGAGAATCTGGCGCCTAAAAAACAACTCGGCCAGAACTTCCTGGTCCACAGATCCACAGCCGAGGCGGTTGCCCGCTGTGGCAAAATCAGTCCTGACGATATCATCATTGAGGTGGGAGTGGGTCTCGGGGCTCTGACCCAGCCCATTGCCGAACAAGCCCGTCAGGTCATCGGCCTGGAAGTGGACAGCGGACTGGTTCGTTTTCATCAGGAGAAGAAAGACCTTCCCGACAATGTGACCCTCCTCCACCAGGACATTCTCAAGGCCGATTTCGCAGAGCTCTTTCGTTTGAGCCAGGGAAAGCTGAAGATTATGGCCAATCTCCCCTACTCCATTTCCAATCCCTTTCTGTTCAAACTCATTGAACACCAGGAAAAGATGGAATGGGCCACAGTCATGCTCCAGAAAGAGGTGGCTGATCGGTTGACAGCCCAACCCAGCAGCAAGCAGTACGGCATTCCCACGGTCCTGCTCAAGAGCTGTGCCACGGTAAAAAAACTGCTCACCCTGAAGCCGGCCGAGTTTCACCCCCGCCCCAAGATCGATTCCGTTGTGGTCCGTATTGAATTCAAGCAAAACAGGCAGGAACAACAATCCCCTGCTGCCTATGACTACGGCCTCTTTCAACAGATCGTCCGGGCAGCCTTCAGCCAGAGGAGAAAAACCCTGCTCAACACCCTGGCTGCCGCCGGATTTTTCCGAGAGGCCGCTGCAGGGGACAAAGCCGCCACAAAGGAGCTCACCAAAGATGCCATTATCCGTGCCGGCCTTTCCCCAACCGCCCGAGCAGAGATCCTCGACCTGGATCAATTTATCGAGCTGACCAGAATTTTTTCTTCCCTACTCTAAGGGCTGTTTGCCTCGCCCAGATATCCTATGCAAAATTTTGTCTTTCACAATCCTACTAAGATCCTTTTCGGCCGTGACACCATTGCCGCCATCGGCAAAGAAACCGTGTTATTCGGGACAAATGTCCTCCTGGTATACGGTTCCGGCTCCATTAAAAAAAATGGGGTCTATGACCAGGTCCTGCAGTCACTCACTGCTGCAGGGGCAGAAATCACAGAACATTTCGGAGTTTCATCCAATCCTGTCCTTTCCCACGTCAAGACGGGAATACGTCTTGTCAAAGAAAAGGGCTGTCAGGTACTCTGTGCTGTGGGCGGAGGCTCTGTCATCGACGAGGCCAAGGCCATCTGTGCCGGGGCCACTGTGGAACATGATGTCTGGAAGTTTTTCACCGGCAAGAAAAGCGTCAAGTCGCCCCTGCCCCTGACCACGGTTCTTACCCTGGCTGCCTCCGGCTCGGAAATGAACTCGGGTATGGTCATCACCAACGAAGAGACCCGTCAGAAATTCGGTTTTGCCAACAAACACCTCTATCCCAGAACCTCCATCCTCGATCCCGGGGCAACCTGTTCTGTCCCTGCCGACTACACCGCCTACGGCGCAGTGGATGCAGTGGCCCATGTCCTGGAATTCTATTTTACCACAGAAGACCCAGCCACTCCCGTCCAAGACCGTCTCATGGAAGGACTGCTCATCAATGCCATGGACAGCTGCAACCGGGCCCTGACCGACCTCAACGACTACCAGGCCAGGGCAGACCTGATGTGGACGGCCACCCTGGCCTTAAACGGCCTCACCGGAGCAGGCTTAGGCAAGGTAGGCTTTCCCATGCACATGATCGAACACTCCCTGTCCGCCTTCTACAATATCCCACACGGGGCAGGACTCTCTGCTGTCATTCCCGGATGGATGCGCTACCAGGCCAAACAGCGACCGGAACGTTTTGCCCAGTTCAGCGAACGGGTCTTTGATATCCGTGAGGGCTCCATTCAAGACAAGGCAGCAAAAGGGATCGAGGCCCTGACGGCCTGGTTTACCCGAGTCAACAGCCCGACCACCATTACTGCTTTGGCTATCCCCAGCGAAGACATCCCCAAGATCGCCGCAAACGCCGTCTCCCTGGCAAAGGTGTGGAGAATGAACAACTATGATGCAGCCCTGATAGAGGCAATCCTCCGAGACTGCCTGTGAGTAGCGGATATCAGATATTTTTTTTATGAGTGAATGTCCGATCTGATATGGCTCTTACAAAGAAAGAAAAGAATAAAGGACAAACGTGGTGCTGACCCTTTTCATCTTTCGGCAGGTCTCCTTGTAATTATTCTGGTTGTTCTGTTCCTCTACTGCTATTTTCCAAACACCCTCAACCCTGTCAGCAAACAGCATGCCACAAAATATTTACACATTAATTCAGATAGTAAGCCACTCTATCTTTTTGTCTGCAGGGACATAATGACACATAGCGAGGCCTACCCTTATCAACAAAAGCCCCATCTTTGGCAAGAGACGCCATAAAAAATTGCCCATACAGGCAGCCTAGTTCTGATATGTCAAAAAGAACCAGAAGCATGGTGGCATGGGGCAGAATGCCCCATCCAAAAACACTATGATTTATCGGAGTTACAAAGCGAGCCTGGTAAGCGACCTGCTGAGATAGGAATGAGTTATTTTGAATTGGCCATTTCAATGAAGTGAAGTGACATGAACATGTCACTCTTACAAAATAAATATTTCCCTAGCACCTGCAAGCAGTTCTCGTTATATTATATGGCGATGTAACAATCCCCCCTGATGATAAGCCTTTTCTGCACAGAAGTCGCCTCGATATCACTGCCTTGAACCTCTCTTTCTCGGCCAATACTATGGATAAAAAATGGAGTCAAACGGGACAATATGCCAGGCTGAACGCCCTCATGCCTTTCCTCAAATGGTGGCCCAGAGTCACCATCCATACCTTCCGGGATGACCTGATTGCCGGGCTCACCGGTGCCATTGTCGCCCTGCCCCAGGGAGTGGCTTTTGCCACCATCGCCGGCATGCCTCCGGAATATGGCCTCTATGCCGGTATGATCCCGGCTATTGTGGCCGCCCTCTTTGGCTCTTCCTGGCTCCTGGTTTCCGGACCGACCACTGCAGCATCCATTGTCCTCTTTTCGTCATTGAGCGCCTACGCGCTTCCCGGCTCTGCGGAATACGTTTCTCTGGCCCTGACCCTGACCATGATGGTGGGTTTCCTGCAATTTGGCATGGGTCTGGCCCGTTTCGGGGCCCTTGTCAATTTTATCTCCCATTCCGTTGTGGTCGGTTTCACTGCCGGGGCCGCCATTCTCATCGCCGCCAGCCAGCTTAAACATTTTCTCGGACTCAGCCTGCCACGTAGCAGGCATTTATATGAAACACTCGAAGGGGTGATCACTCATCTGGACAAGGCCAATCTCTATACCGTGGCTGCAGGTGCAATTACCCTGCTCTCCGGTCTGCTGGTCAGGCGTTTCTGGCCCAAATTTCCCTATATGATCATCTCCATGTTGATCGGCAGCCTTGCCACCCTGCTCATGACCGGAATGTTGGGACCTGAAGTAACACAGATTGCCTCTGTGGGAGCCCTGCCGGCAAGCCTGCCGCCCCTGTCAGCTCCTCATTTTACCCTGCACAACATCAAAATGCTGGCACCCGCTGCAGTGGCAATGACCCTTTTTGCCCTGACCGAGGCCATTTCCATTGCCCGCTCCCTGGCAGAACGAACCGGGCAAAACCTGGACAGTAACCAGGAATTTATCGGACAGGGGATATCGAATATTATCGGCTGTTTTTTCTCCGGATACGTGGCAACCGGCTCCTTTAACAGAAGCGGACTCAACTATCAGGCCGGAGCGAAAACCCCTCTGGCCGCTATCTTTGCCGGCAGCCTGCTCATCATTCTCGTCATCGTGGTCGGCCCCTTGGCCGCCTATCTCCCCAATGCCGCAATGGCCGGCATTCTTTTCCTGGTAGCCTGGGGATTGATCGATTTCAAGCATATTGCTAAAATATTCAAAACCAGCCGCATGGAAAGTGTGATCATGACTGCCACCTTTCTTGGCACCCTCTTCCTGGAACTGGAATTCGCCATCCTGCTGGGAGTCACCCTCTCACTGATCATGTACCTGAACCGTACCTCCCACCCAAGTATCCTCTCCAGAATCCCGGATCCCCATCAAGAAGGTCGCCCTTTTACATCCGACCCCATGCTGCCTGAATGCCCGCAGTTGAAAATCATACGCATAGATGGCTCCCTCTATTTCGGGGCCGTTAATCATGTCAAGGACCGTCTCCATGAGATGCAGTTCAACAACCCTGAACAAAATCATCTTCTGGTGGTTGCCAGCGGCATAAATTTCATCGACATGGCCGGGGCGGAATTCCTTGTCCAGCTGGCCAGAGAAAAAGAAGCTGCAGGGGGTAGACTGTACCTCTATGACATCAAGGAAGGCATCTGTGCTTATTTTCGACTTGCAAACTATCTTCTCGATATTGGCACAGATTACATCTATGACTCAAAAAAAGATGCCCTGTCCGACATCTACGCCAGGCTAAACAGGCAGATTTGCGGCCGCTGTTGCAAACGAATATTCCTGGAATGCCGATCTCTGGAAAAGGCAGAAGCCCCAGGCACTGGCGTAGAACACTGTACCCCTTGAGCCATAAAAGGAGCCCATGAACAAAGACGACATCCGCGAGATCCGCATCAACCCGATCATTCCCACCGAATCGGTGCTCATCGCCACAGCCAGAAACAGCAGACCCCGAAAAAAAGAGCCGCCCTTTATCTTTGACAGGCGTCCCCATGTGGCCGACTGCCACTTCTGCCAGGGCAATGAGGAGATGACCCCACCGGAGATCCTCCGTCTACCTGCTGGAGGAGACTGGCAGATCCGGGTGGTGAAAAACCTCTACCCGGTATTCGCTGACGAGCGCAACCTCGAAGAGCTCTCTTTCGGAGTTCAACAGGTCATAGACGGCTACGGCCGTCATGAGGTGATCATCGACCATTCTCGGCACGGAATCTCCATCCACGAAATGAGCATCTCCCACCTCACCAGGCTCTTCGGCCTCTACCGTGACCGTATGGCACAACTTTACGAGACCGATAAGAACCACCGCTACGTTCTGGTTTTTAAAAATTTCGGCCCGGCTGCCGGCGGCTCCATCCCCCACACCCACAGCCAGATCATTGCCATGCCCATTGTTCCGTACAACGTGGAGGCAGAGGTCGCCAACAGTCGCAGCTATTTCCAGAAAAAACAGCGCTGCGTCTTCTGCTCCCTCATTGATGAGGCCACCTCCTACGAGGCCACTCTCTATGAACGCAACTCAGGAAAAATCAGAAGAAAAATCAACGTAGGCCAGTATGTGGTGGAACGCAGCAAGCATTTCATTGCCATCAAACCCTTTGCCAGCCGTTTTGAATGGGAGGTCCACATCCTGCCCCTGGTCCATCAGCACGACTACACAGCCATTGACAATGAGACCTGCCGGGACCTCGGTCAGATAATGAAAAGAGTTATGGCCCGGCTGGAGTGGGTACTGGGAGGGGTCCAGTATAACTATTTCCTCCACTCAGCCCCCCGTGATGCACGAGCCGAAGATCTGCAAGAGAGCTTCCACTGGCACCTGGAAATCTGCCCCCGGACCAGCATCCCAAACGGCTTCGAACTGGGCTCCGGCCTGGCGGTGAATACCGTCAGTCCGGAAAAAGCGGCCAGACAACTCCGAGAAGCGGAAATAGCAGATCCGGAATAAAGCAGGACAGCTCCGCTGGCCCAAAAAAGGAAAGTCTATCTCCCACCTGCTGCCTGTCCTGCAGGGCATATGGTGTCCAAAGCTACCAGAATCTGAGAATCCCGCTGATACTGGTCATCTATAAATCGGACGTCATTGTTTTCGCTGTCGGAAAGAACGGTCCAATAGAGGAGGTGCACAGGCATTGGAACTGCCAGGTTGACCCGTGTCTCCCTGCCGCTGTCCACCACCTGCTGAATTTTTTCCCGGCTCCATCCTTCCTGGCTGGCCAATAGCCATTCAGCCAGCTCCAGGGGGTTTTCCACCCGGATGCAGCCGGAGGAAAAAACCCGCTGCACCTTGGCAAAGAGTTCAGTGGACGGCGTATCGTGGAGATAGATATTATACTTGTTGGGAAAGATAAACTTTACCCGCCCCAGAGCATTTTTAGGCCCGGGTTTCTGACGCAGCTGGTAGGGAAAATTATTCTCTGAGAGACGCCACCACTGGATACTCCGCTCATCCACCTGTTTCCCATCTTTTCCCAGCAACTGAAATCCTCCTTTGCCAAAATATTTGGGATCCTTGTGAAACATGGGCAGTTTATCTTTCACCGCCAGCTTGCGTGGGGCATACCACCAGGGATTGAGAATCAGGTACTCAATGGCATCGGAAAAGACCGGGGTCTGTCTGTAATCCATACCGACGATAACCTTATGCTGCCTGGCCAGAATCCCATGGTCATAGGCCTCAAGAAAGAACCCGGCAATATTGACCCGGATATGACGGACGCCCAGATCTTCCGGGAGCCACCGCCAACGCTCCATATTAATGCGCAGGGCGGCGATCCTGTCCTCCGGTGTCATGTTCAGATTACGCATGGTATTGGGACCCAGCATGCCATCCGTTTCCAGATTGACCTGTTGCTGAAAACGCTTTACTGCCTCCTCCACTGCTGTCGTATATTCCGCCGGATCCGGATCGCTATCCATCTCCAGATCGCCACCGGCCTTCAGCCGTTGGCGGAGTTGAATTACCCGTTCGCCGTGGCTTCCCCGCTTCATCAGCCTGCCGGAATCAATCTGTCCCCAACCACCATGGTTTGCAATTTGACGGTAGCGGGCCAAGGCCCGCTGCAATTCTTCGTACTCAGGATAAGTGGGGGCAAGGGCCTCCAGACTTTCCTCAATATCACCTCGCGCCAAAGCCTTTTCAAGGTATGCGACCAGATCATTCTTCCGACCGGCCTCATTCCAGCCCGGTTCAATGGAAACGGGATTGACCTTACCGCTCAAAAGATGGCCAGCTAACGTCAGATAAGCATCTGTGGCCAGCAATTCCCTGCGTAGTGGATCGATGTTGTTGTCCTGCAAAAGCGTCACCCTGTAATCACAGGGGGTGAAACCATGTGTGGTTGAGGTATTGATAGCCGTCACCAGGCTGGTGAGCAGTCCAGGAGTCCAGGCCTTATGATAGCCGCGGGCCTGGTAAAAACTCTGCATCTTAACAACATTCTGCAGGGCCCATGCTTTCACCTCAGGACCTGACAGGGCCCTACGGATATCTGAGCCGTCTTTGACCGGGTCTGCCTGAGATCTCATTGGTGAGACAACAGCAAAGAAGAGAGACAGCATAACAAAGAGAGAGATAATACTTTTCTTTCGCATAACGTAACAAAGTCCTTTTATTTGAATCAAACACAATTATTGCTGTAACACATGACATCCTAGCAGAAAACCAGCCAACCCGCCAAGAACCAAAACAGGGATCTAAAAATCCTTTCACTTAACATTGACAAATCCTTAGCTGACCTCTTGGCCAATACGACGGGGATCGAAATAATGGCAAATGGAAACCTGAATATTATTTGACACAAACTCAGTTTTTTCATGCATCTATACGGTTATTTCTTGACTTTTCACCCGTCCTGACGCTTTAATACAGTAGTCTCAAATTTATCTGTCTTTCTCAATTCCCATATGGTTATCATTGCCTCTGAATGCTATTTTTCAGAAATCATCATAGCAACCAATTGCAACTAACGAAAATACCAGAAGGCTGACAGGCGCTGGCAGCAATCATTTCAACTTTGGAGGGTTGTCCCATGCAAAAGATTTTTACCTACTGTTTTCTTGTCTTGATCGGCTTATGTTTCTCCAGCTGTGACTCAGGCACATCCAAAAACGAAGCGAAAAAAGAAGCAGCCGAAACACGCTATCTCACCATCAAAGGGTCGGACACCATGGTCCACCTGGTGAGTGCCTGGGCCGAAGACTTTATGAAACTGCACCAGGATGTCGAGCTTTCCGTTACCGGTGGTGGATCCGGGACCGGAATTGCCGGCCTGATCAATGGCACCACCGACATCTGTGCTTCTTCACGCAGAATTAATGACAAAGAGATGGAGCTGGCTGCCGGAAAAGGAGACACACCCATGGAGGTCAGCGTCGCTCTTGACGGTATTGCGGTGATAGTCCATCCCCAAAACCAGGTAGAATCGCTTTCCCTGGACCAGCTCCAGAAAATCTTCACAGGGGAAATCACAAACTGGCAGGAGCTGGGAGGAGCAGACCAGCCTATGCTGGTATTCTCCCGGGAATCCAGTTCCGGGACCTATGTCTTTTTTCAGGAACATGTAATGAACCGTCAGGACTACACGCCTCGGGCCCGTCTGTTACCCGGAACTTCTGCTCTGGTGCAGGGTGTGGCGGCGGACAGCGGGGCCATCGGTTATGTGGGACTGGGATACGTAAAAAACAGTGCCGACAGAATCAAGGCAGTCAGCATTCAGGATCAGGATGGAGCACCGTTCATCGCGCCTTCGAATCAGGCGGTACAGGATGGCAGCTATCCCATTGCCAGACATCTCTTTCTTTACACCAATGGAGATGCCCAGGGAACAGCAAAAGATTTCATCGACTTCACCCTCAGCGAACAGGGCCAGAAGATCGTCCAAGAAGCTGGCTATGTTCCTTTACAGTAAGCAGGGAAGCAAAGAGTAAAGGCCTCGCAAAAGCTCTGCCTCTCCGAGGCGTGTACCTTTTTTTTTAGTTTTTACAACCTGGTCATCATCAGCATGGAGACTTGACATGGAACTTCCGGAATACATCACCAAGGAAGAAGTACAGCGGGTCTGCCGGGAAATCGGCATCCGCGACTGGACACAACTGTCCACCGCGACAGTAGCACTGGAGGAAGCAAAAATCATTCAGGAAATGCTTGGCGGAGAAGCCGCCCTGGTTTCGACACAAGAGTTTCGCAGGGGGCTGGAAGTAGAATTGGAACATGGCGTAACTTTCAAAGACGCCAATGTCACCAATAATCACCCACTTCTGACAGGGAAAATTGTCAAGGCCCACCTGAAAGAGATGCTCGATTACTATCTACGCCTGGAAGTTGCTGAATTGGAAGGCGATCTTTTTAAGGCAGGCGTAAAAGGTGATGGCGCAAAGCTGTTACTGGTGTATCAAAAACTCGTCGATGCCCGCATGGATCTCTGCATCTCTGAAAAGGCCAACAGATGAAAACAGCGTGCAGACGACAGCCGGAACTTGGCGGCATAAAAGCTGACAGGAAAGTATCTCTCACTTCAGGCAGCAATGCGTACAGATAACTTCATGCGGATACTGCTGGTTGCTACGGCATCCATAAGTGTTCTTATTGTCGCCCTCATTTTTCTCTTCCTGGGCAAAGAGGCCATGCCCTTTGCCTTTGAGCCCGGGATCGGAAAACTCTTTGATTCCGGATGGGTTCCCGTCTCTTTTCAAGAAGAGCGCTTTGGCATTTACCCCCTGGTGGCTGGCTCTTCCCTGGTGACCGTGCTGGCCATGCTGATATCGATCCCGCTCTCAGTGGTGGGCGCGATCTATATCTCTGAAGTAGCGCAACCCATGGAACGGGAAATTCTCAAGCCTTTTATTGAAATTCTCGCCAGTATCCCTTCCGTGGTTCTTGGGTTTTTCGGCCTCTTGGTTCTCGCCCCCCTGGTAAAAGATGTTTTCGGCCTCAATTCGGGCCTCAACGCCCTGACTGCCTCCCTGCTCCTGGCCCTTATGGCCCTGCCGACCATCATCACCATTTCCGAGGACGCCCTGGCCAGTGTTCCCCAATCCTTCAAACAGGCATCCCTTGCTCTTGGCGCAAGTGAACTGCAAACTATTTTCAAAGTGACGGTGCCGGCTGCCCTGCCCGGAATAATGGCTGCAATCATGCTCGGCATCGGCAGGGTTATCGGCGAGACCATGGCTGTGCTGATGGTCAGCGGTAACTCGGCCATTATCTCTTTTTTTCCTCTGGATCCAATCCGCACCATGACCGCCACCATCGCTGCAGAAATGGGAGAGGTCCCCTTTGGTAGTCACCATTATCAAGCCCTGTTCTGGATCGGCCTCATACTGCTGTTCGTCACCTTTCTCCTGAATGCCTTCTCCCGCATAATTCTAAAAAAATACGGTATGGCCCAATGAGCGGCAATCTTTCCCAGAAACTGTCCTACCAGCTGCTACGACTGATCACCTATGGTATCGTCCTCTGTATCGGTTATATTCTCTTTGATGTTATCCGCCATGGGCTTCCGGTTATCAACTGGGATTTTCTCACCTCCTTCCCAAGGCGCAGCGGCTCGGAAGGAGGAATTCTGCCCGCCATTGTCGGGACCTTCTACCTCACTGTCGGCACCATCATGGTTGCCTTGCCACTCGGGATTGGCTGTGCCATTTACCTGGCAGAATATGCGGAACAGAATCGCTTTTCGGAACTGGTACGGCTGGCCATTATCACCCTTGCCGGCGTACCGTCCATTGTCTATGGCCTCTTTGGCCTTGGACTTTTCGTTATTTTCTGCCGTTTCGGGACCTCCATCCTGGCAGGATCTCTCACCCTGGCCTGTATGGTCCTACCCATCATCATCGTCACCAGCGAAGAGGCCCTGCGGGCCGTACCCCGCGGTTTTCGAGAGGCCAGCCTGGCCCTGGGAGCCACGAAGTGGCAGACAATCCGTACCAATGTTCTGCCCTATTCCATTTCAGGGATGATCACCGGCTCAATCCTGGCCATCGGCAGGGCTGCCGGTGAAACCGCCCCTATTTTATTAACCGTGGCCGCCTTTTTTCTCCCCAAATTACCGGGGTCTGTCTTCGACCAGGTGATGGCCCTGCCCTATCATCTCTATATCCTGGCCACACAGCACCCAGAAACAGAAAAGGTCTTGCCTCTTCAATACGGAACAGCTCTGGTTCTGCTCATGCTGGTATTGGGAATGAATATCGGGGCCATTGTTATACGTATATACTTCCGGAAAAAATACAAATGGTAAAGATGCAAGAGAGCAATACGGCCATCCAGGCCATGGATGTCAGTTTTTTCTACGGCCCCAACCAGGCCCTTTTCAACATCTCCCTGGACGTCGCCCCAAAGAGGGTAACAGCCCTGATCGGCCCCTCCGGCTGCGGCAAATCCACATTTCTCCGCTGTCTGAACAGAATGAACGATATCATTCCCAAAACCAGACTTACCGGCAAGGTGTTGATCAACGGCCAGGATATTTATGATGCAAAAGAAAATATCGTTGATCTGCGGAAACAGGTCGGCATGGTTTTTCAAAAATCAAACCCGTTTCCAAAGTCAATTTTTGACAATGTCGCCTATGGACCGAGAATCCATAAGCTACATGACAGAAAACGATTGGCTGAAATTGTCGAAAAAAGCCTTCGCCGAGCGGCACTCTGGGATGAAGTAAAAGATCGTCTCGGCGAAAACGCCATGGGTCTTTCCGGGGGGCAGCAGCAGCGCCTCTGCATCGCCAGGGCCCTGGCCGTTGACCCACAGATTCTCCTCATGGATGAACCCGCATCCGCCCTGGACCCAAAATCAACCACCCACATTGAAGATCTCATCGGTGAACTGCGACAGGACTATACCATTGTCATCGTCACCCACAATATGCAGCAGGCGGCCAGAGTTTCTGATACGACTGCCTTCTTCTATGAAGGACGGCTGATCGAACTCGGGCGAACCAAACGCATATTCACCAAACCGAAAGAAAAACAGACCGAAGATTATATTACCGGCAGGTTTGGTTAATTTATTAAGGAGCAAGATATGTCCAGGCACCTGCAGAGAGATATAGAAAAACTCAAAACCAACATCCTTCGCATGGGGGAGAATGTTGAAGACCGCGTTTACCGTGCAACTCTTTCCATTATCAAGCACGATGAACAGATGGCCCTTGATGTAAAAAACTATGATAGTGAAATCGATGCCATAGAAGTCGAGATAGAGGAAAGTTGTCTCAGTATCCTGGCTCTTTACCAGCCAGTAGCTGTGGATCTCCGTTTCATCATCACGGTTCTGAAAATCAACAACGAACTGGAACGGGTGGGTGACCTGGCAGTGAACATTGCCGAACGCAGTGCATTCATGGCCCTTCAGGAAGAGATAAAGCTCCCCTTTGACATAACCGGGATGGCACTGAAGGCTGAAGGGATGCTGAGCCGAAGCATTGACAGTCTTATCAATATGGATGTGCAACTGGCATACAAAATCCGCTCTGAAGATGACGAAATCGACGCAATGACCCAGGATATGTATTTGCATCTCAATGAAGCGATCGTTAACAATCCTGAGCAGATAAATTATCTCCAGCACGCGTTGTCGGTGGGCAGACACCTGGAAAGAATCGCAGATCATGCCACTAATATTGCAGAAGAAGTCATCTATCTGATCAATGCGGACATCGTTCGTCATACACCGGAGGATTTTGAAGGCTGAATCCTTCTCTTATCTATAGAGTCTGGCTGAGCAGTTCCTTGTTCAACAGGCGGGCAAAGATGGCCCGGCAGCCTTTAGAGAACCACACCATGATGGTATTAAATGATATCAGGAAGGTATTTTTTCTGATGCTGGCCTTTGTTTTTGTACTCCCTGGTTCAGCCACAAACTGTCTGGGAGCAGAGGCCCCGTCCGCAAATGATGCCGTTGAACTGCAGCAGATTGCAATACTGCCTTTTATCACGGGCAGCAGTGAAGGACAGAAAAAGAAAAACCAGCTGGACTGCCAGCTCCGCGACCTCGGGGCTGTGGGCGAATATTTTTTTCCCCGGGCCGAAGAAATTATGACCACGCTGGTGCAGACTGAGTTGCTCAAAAAATTCGGAGAGCAGATCCTGCCACTGGCCAAAAGTATAGAGGCCTCTAAGCAGATACCAAGAGAACCGAGCGACACACTGCGCCATATTGCCCTCCGTTTCGGGCAAGACCTGGGCGTAGATCATGTTCTGGTGGGCCTGGTCTGGCGCTATCAGGAACGAGTTGGTAGCGCCATGGCCGCCAGCGATGCGGCATCTGTGGCTTTTTCTGTTTTCCTGGTTAACGTCGCCAGCCGGGAACTTATGTGGAGCGGTACTTTTGACAAAACCCAGACATCTCTCAGCGAAAATCTTTTCGACGCCCCCATGTTCTTTAAAAAAGGACTCAAATGGCTGACAGTTGAGGAACTGAGCAGTTACGGTACCGAAAAAATTTTCAAGAAATTATCTCTCCAATAACAAGGAACTTGTCCAAGAACAGGCATTTTATTCAAAACCGAGGCATTTCTAAAAAATAAAGCGTTCGGGCAAAAGGGCATTCTCAAACAGGCTCTTGGCGTCCCCCACAATACACCATGTTTTTTTGCAACAACATCGAGTCAAGAACACGTTGGAGAAGGCTTCCTGGCCCATCGCTCCCCCCTGACGTTTTGCACTCATCCCTTTCATTTTGTTGATACGAACATCAGTTCGACAGTCCTGCCAGTTGACGAGTACTCGCTCGTTATTCCAATCACTTTTCCCTATCCGCACCTCATCTTTCAGCCTTACAGTGCAGTCAATTCAAAAATCATGCAGGGTCAAATACCCAAAAATGGCACCAGAGAATACACTCTTCCTGGTGCCAGACAGCTGCAAATGGGCTCCCCGTATACAGACAGGAGGGTACACCTTGTACAGAAATTATTTATTACGATTCTTGGCACCACGAAACTAACAATAATGAAATCCAGCGAAGAATAAGTGCTGGTAGTATTGACAAAGATTATCATACTGCTATAGAATAATTTTGTGTAAATATGATTAACTCATCCCGGACTCAAGTGAATTTTTTTCGATTTGAGGAGATATTGCTTCTCCCCTGGCTTAAGGTACTCTTGGATAAAATCAGCTCCAGAAGCGGGGCTGACGACTGAAGTATGGCAACTTAAAAGCTCCACATACAACTATGAAAAGAGACAAATCATTCCAAGTCGTTAGAAACATAGTCATCGCTGTTTTATTCATTTGTTACCTACCCGGTTCAGCATTTGCTGATGATCTGGCAGAGATTCGTAAACGCGGCGTGCTTCGCCATCTGGGGATAAACTATGCCAACTTTGTCCGGGAAACAAACGAGGGCGTGACCGGACTGGATGTGGAGTTGATGCAGCTCTTTGCAAAACATCTCGGGGTCAGATACGAATTGGTCCCCACCACCTGGTCCAGAGCCTTTGGAGATCTGACAGGAACACAGGTCCGCAAACAAGGAGACAGCATCATCGTGGAAGGAAAAACTCCTGTTCGCGGCGATCTTATTGCCAATGGGCTGACGATCCTTCCCTGGCGTGAAACATTGGTGAATTTTTCAACTCCAACCTTTCCAACCGGTGTTTGGCTGATTGCCCGTGCCGACTCTCCCCTGAAGCCCATTGTACCAAGTGGGACCATTGCTACCGATATCAATAACGTCAGGGGGGCACTTAAAGATAGAAGTGTTCTGACCATGAAAGGTACCTGCCTTGATCCAGAGCTCTATGACCTCAAAGCAACTGCAGCTGACATTCACTTTTATACAGCCAGCGAAAATCTTGACGAAATTGCCCCGGCAATCTTGGGCGGTGCCGCTGAATCAACATTACTCGATATTCCAGACGCCCTGATTGCCCTCCAGAAATGGCCTGGCGATATCAAAGTGATCGGACCAATATCGCCGTATCAGATGATGGGGGTAGCGGTAGGCAAAGACAATCCAGAGCTTCTGAGTGCATTCAACCTGTTTTTTCAAAGCCTCTGGCTGGACGGCACCTATAAAGAACTGGTCCGGAAATATTACCCCACAGTCTTTCTCTATCTGGATGATTTTTTTGAACACACCGTAACTCAGACAAATTAATCCCATCTCATGATATAAAGATACCCTCTCCCCAAAAAAGGAAACCTCCATGCACAGTCTCCATTTGAAAAAAATTACGCTGTTAATGCTGGCCATGATAGTTATCACCTTCACAATCCCTGGAAAATCAGGGGCAAGAGAATTAGACGAGGTCTTGAAGGCTGGCAAGTTACGTCATCTGGGGATTGTTTATGCCAACTTCATCACGAAAGAAAAGAGTGGACTGGATGTTGAACTGATGCAGCTTTTTGCCGAACATCTGGGTGTCAAATACGAATTTGTTGAAACCGACTGGCAGAATGTGGTGGCTGATCTGACCGGGAAAATTGTTCGTCCGCAAGGTGAAGATATTGAAATTTCTGGGGAGAGCCATCCTGTCCGTGGTGACGTGATCGCTACCGGTTTTACAATTCTACCATGGCGAGAAAAGATCGTCACCTTTTCAGAAACCACCTTTCCCACCGGTATCTGGCTGCTTGCCCGCGCCGATTCAGCACTGCAACCCATCGCCCCGACAGGTGAAATTCAGAAAGATGTTGATTTGGTAAAACAGGGTTTGACCGGAGTCAGTGTTCTCGGTCTAAAAGACAGCTGTCTCGATCCCAATTTATACGCATTAAACGGAACCGGGGCAACGATCGAAACCTTTCCGGCAAACCGGGATCTCAACGAAATGATACCAGCGGTAATGGCACGCATAACGGATACGACTCTTATGGATGTGCCCGTGGCACTCATTGCCCTGGAAAAGTGGCCTGGAGAGATCAAAGTGATCGGTCCGGTATCACCTGATCAGGGGATGGCCTGCGCCTTTGCCAAAACATCTCCCCAACTATCTCAGGCGTTTGCAACCTTCTTTAAAGAACTTAAGAATAGCGGCAGGTACAAACAACTTGTAGAGAAATATTATCCTTCTCTGTTTATTTATTATCCTCAGTTTCTGATGGATTGAATTCTGTTACCCCGCACCCATGCTATGGAAGATTCATTGAAAGCGAAACTGGCCAACTTCTTCCAGAAACCAAAGATTGTTATTCTGATCGCCTATCTGGTCATAGGAACCTATCTTTGCCTTCTCATGGCAATCAACTTCCAAAGCCAGACCGCACTGCAAAAATCGACGCTGAAACGTATTCATCTGGACTTGGAAAAACGTGCCTTCTCTCTTGGCTATTTTTTTTCAGAACGAAAGCATGGTCTGGAATCCATAGCGACCTCCAAGGATGTTTTGTCATATTTCATAAATAAATCCCTTGGCATGTCTGAAGCATACGGTCTCAAGGTCAGCCTCTTCGTCATCAAGCAGATCCTGCTGAAGACCCTTCAAGAAAAATCCATACAAGGCGATCCCATCTATATGCGGCTTCTCCTGGTAGACACTAGCGGACGCCCCCTTATCGATACAGCCAGCGAAAGCCAGGAAGCTTTTTTCTTTTCATCGGTAAAAACAGCCCCTTCCCCTGATGAGCCTCCCATCGTATTCATTGATCAGGAAAATAACAAAATTAAGCTTGTATTGAAAACACCCTGTATCCTTCAAGGTGAAGTGATGGGAAGCTTAATATCCATATTGAATCTCGATACTGTGCGCAAACACTTTGTCGATTTTTCACCCAATCCGAGTCTTGACAGGTTTGATTTAGTCAGCAATGACGGCCGGATCATGCGCTCTGATGATGCAGCACAGTGTCCAGATTTTCGCGAGCTGACTTCCATGACAATCCATCAGCTCCCAGAAGACCAATTTTCACTGATTAAATTCCCCTCAGAAAGAGCTCATGCTAAACAGATGATGGTCACGCGTGTAACGATTCACAACGTGCCGCTCTATCTTCTCTCATGGGTGGAAAAAAAGACAATCACGGGTACGCTGACACCTTGGCAGTCGCTCCTTGGCACCGCTTTTCTGGCATTGATGATTCTCCTCGGGATTGTGAAATTGGTGAAATTCAACACCGAGAACCTGGTTCTCCAAACCCGGTATGATGAATCCAAACGACAGCAACACCGACTGGCCTCGAAGAACCAACAACTGAAACATGAGATTAGCCAACGACAAAAGATAGAAACAGAACTAGAGGAACAGCGTTCCTTGCAGATGCGATCGGACCGCCTGCGCTCACTCGGTGAAATGGCTGCTGGCATCGCCCACGAGTTGAATCAACCGCTGGTCGGTGTGAGAGGAAAAGCAGAGCTGACACTTCTATCTCTCGCTCAAGAAGGCCCCCTTGTACCGCAAAAAATTGAGAACAACGTCCAGACCATCATCGAGCAGGTTGACCGCATGGTTCATATCATAGACCATGTTCGATTATTTGCCCGGAATGCCGGAAAAGTAGAAATCTCACGAGTAGACTTGAACGACATTGTCTGTACTGCTTTAACCCTCGTCATGGTACAATTCAAATCGTATGATTTGCATCTTGAAAAAATTCTCGCTCCCCGGAAGCTATTTGTTCTGGTCAATCCCTTTTCCGTTGAAGAAGTCATCTTTAATCTTCTCACAAATGCGAGAGATGCTGTTGAAAGCAAAAAGAAGGAAGCAGGCCAAAACTACAGGCCCGACATTAGTATCCGTACCGGAAGTGATGAATTGGAAAATCAAAAAAATATATGGATAGAAATCAAGGACAACGGTAGCGGAATCCCTGAGAGTATCATCCCCAGTATTTTCGATCCATTTTTCACTACAAAAGATCCCGACAAAGGCACAGGCCTGGGTCTATCAATCTGCAAATCAATCGTAGAAGAGTTTGGCGGCACGATCGATTTGGAGTCCCGAGAAGGTGAAGGAACAGCTTTTATTATTCATTTTCCCGAATGCCGAACACCAACAGAAACAGATGAAACCATCCCCTTCCCATAAAATACTCATTGTTGATGATGAAGCGATAGTTCGAGAGATCCTTGTCGAATTCCTTGAGGTTTTAGGATACCAGGCTGATCAATTAGAAGATGGCGCTTCGGGCTTAAAAGCCATGAACAGTGGTAATTACACCATTGCTTTTGCCGATATCCGCATGCCGGGAATTGACGGCATAGAATTTGTAAAGTGTCTTAAAAAAAATCGCCCTGAAATTCCTGTCATCATTATCACAGGCCATGGTACCGAAGATACCTGCAAAGAGGCCATGGATGCAGGAGCCTTTGCTTTCTTTCAAAAACCTTTTCACTTCATTGAAATTAAAGAAGTGATGGAAAATATAAAGTTATTGCCTCATTTCGACAGCACCATCTGATACTTTCAGCCTCAAAGATGGAGGTGATCGTATCTACTTTATTCACTGTTCATTGGTCACAAAATGATGGCGAGCAATCTGCTCGAACATCTTTATCAGGCCGGCGCAGAGGGTATAGATAGACTTGATGTGCAGATTTGTTCCGCAGCACTCATCAAAGAGGATGGTAAGCTCCGACTGCAGATCATCATCCGGGGCCTGATAACAGATAAGGATGGGGAAATGGGGAAACGGATGCAGCACAAGAGCGATATCGGCATCAAAGCCCTCCACCTCCTTGCCCTGAAAGAGATCGACAATATCACCAAGGAGCTCGGATTGAGCATCGGCCAACTTCCGCAACGGTGTCTCACAACGACTGGTAAAGAGTCCCTGCCAGTCAATCCCGCCCTTGAGCTCCCTAAAGGAGATCCAGCGCCCGGTAATTGCCTGATGGGTGGGATAACAAATGTATGCGAGCAGTGGTGCCAGCACCCAAGGGATAATGTGACACTCGGAACGCACCTGGCCCTGACTGTCCACAAAAAACTCCTTCCCCATTGACCTGACACTCAGGACACCGTTGTCATATTCGGCCCCGATCCTGGTTGCGACTGCAGCAAGATCAAGCCCCCTCACCTCTTGTAACAATTTCGTCATGAACTCTGCCTGCCGAGGCTCAGCCATGGAACGTTTCTGCAGGGTTGAGGCGAGAGAATTCTTCACCGCTTCAGAAAGCAAAGGGCAGTCATCAAGATTCTTTTGGCCACCCACCACAGCAGCAGCAAAGGCCAGACAACTCGGTAGCATACAACGTTTACAGTTGCTCTTCTCCAGGACCTTGTATATTTCCAGAGGTGTTAAGGCCTTTCCAGGATTCACTCTGTTTCCCCTTACATTTGTGTTCGGTCACTCTCTGTGCTCTGATTCAAATACCATAACGGTATTGATAAGCAGCAGCTGGCTTGGGCCTGTCTTCAATCCACTCAGGAGAACGACTCATATCTGTCCGTATAAAGCTATGCTACCATAACTCTCTATTTTATGCCCCTCGGCTATCATTACTATTACTGAACATCTCAAACGTATCCGATAATTGTCTTGTTTTTCAATCGTTATGTGGAGTTTCCCTCTATTTTTTGAGAAGAGAAAGAAGGAACCATCAAAAGACAGACCGATCAAAACCGGATAAGAATTTATCGCAAAGCCTGAAATGAGAGAATCAAACTGATACACATCGAGGACATGGCTAAGCCCCCCTTTCTAATTCCTGGCGTATGCTCTTGCCAAGTTCTTTAAGATTATAGGGTTTTTTAACAAAACCTCCCCCTCCCAATCGTTGCAGCTCTTTTACCCGTTTAGTTTCAGCAAAGCCACTGGCTATGACAACCTTTTGTCCGGGGTGGATTTCACTTGTTTTTCTATAGGTATCGAGACCATCCATTCCAGGAGGCATAATCATGTCGAGGACAAGGACATCTACCTTATTTTCTCTGAGAAACTCGACTGCCTCTCCACCACTGGCCGCTACGGAAACAGAATACCCCATTTTGGAGAGCATGGCAGAGGCAACAATACGTTGTTCAAGCATATCATCAACCACCAAGATAGATTCATTACCTATGCAATCATCCAGTTTTATAACCTTTTCCTGTGAGTTTTCCACAGAACTATTTGAAGGAAAATAAAGAGAAAAGCGAGTCCCGGATCCTTCTTTACTTTCGACAGTGATATAACCGTCATGATCGGCAACACTGTTCCAGACGATGGTCATTCCCAGTCCTGTTCCACTTCTCCCCATCTTTTTCTTGCTATAAAACGGATCATACATTTGCTGCAAATCTTCAGTAGAAATACCCACCCCCGAATCGATGATCTGGAGAAGGACATACGTTCCTTTTTTTATTGAACTGTAGGCGGAGAGCTTCTGTTTCAAAAAGATGTTTTCGGTACGAATAATGAGGTCCCCTCCGGCTGGCATTGCCTCCACCCCATTCGAGACCAGATTCATGATACATTTGGCCATGTGAATAGATAAGGCACAGATAAGATCCACTTCTTCGGTGAGATCAGTTGTAATATTGATATTTACATGAAATTCCAGCAATTTTTTGTATTCAGGCGATTGCAGATATTCGAGAACACTATGATTGAGGTCTATATTTTTTTTGACTATGTTGTTTCGCCTGGACAGGGTCAACATATCCTGAACAATCGCAGCTGCCTTGAGACCTGATCGCTCAATGGTCTGCAAAGGGACGCGTAGCTCCGAATCCTCAGGTAGGTCAAGCAGCAGAAGTTCAGGGTAGGAGGTAAGTGCGCTCAAAATATTGTTCAAATCATGGGCAACGCCACCAACCAGGGTACCAAGGGCCTCTAACTTTTGTGAGCGTTGGAGCTGAATTTCCAGTTTCTTCCGTTCACTCACATCACGAAAAAGCATGCAGCATAGGTTTTGCTCAAGATGAACGGTATGAGAGGAACCCTCCACAGGTACCTTGTCACCATCTTGAGTGAGCATAGTGGTAGAAAAATGAATATCCTGTGAGTTATCAATTTATTCCCAGAATTTTCTCCATCCCTCCTGGTCAAGACCTTGCCATACTTGAAATATGGTTGACCGAAGCAACACTTTTCTTGAAAACTTGAGCAGCTTGCAGACACCAAGACTGGCATTGGTGATGGTTCCTGTTTCATCAATCCAACAGATACCGTCACTTGAATAATCCATCGAGTATTGGGTAAGCAGCAGGTCTCGATCGCGCTTATCTATCTCGTACAGCATCTCATTAAAGCCTTGGTAGAGAAAACCTATCTCATTACAACTGTTGTGTTCCACTTGCAGGTTGTACTGTTTATCCTTAGACACCTTGGCCATAATGTTGGTCAGGGTTTCAATGGGCGTAGAGATTGATTTTTGCAGCCGTGTGGAAAGAAAATAGGCCACGAAAAGGGCATAACCGAGATAACCCAAAAAAGGATCAAATAGGTATAAAGACGTTCAAAAAAAAAGGATCAAGACCGGCATGAATGTAGAGAGACCCAACTGTTTCCTGGGATACAACAACAGGCAATAACAGGTACAGCCCATCTCTCTTAATAAGTGCCTTCTCATTCCCCTCCAATTCATTAAAATTTAGCAATAGCATCTATTCCTTGTTGATAAAATAGGTATAAATATCTATTTTTGCCGATTCATCTCCTCCCAAGAGGACAATCCAGATTGATGGGCACTGTAGACTTAAGTGAAACAGATAGTTTCAATTTCCCAGACGATGATGCTATAATACTGAAAAGAGGCAGAGAAGGGTTGATGCAGGAGCATTCTTCCTTGCTCGCTCCCAGAAAACGGGATTACATAAGGATTCCTTCACTCAAAAGGAGAAATTTATGGTTACCATCTCTAAGATTTTGGTCCCCTTGGATTTTACCGATTGTTCCGTTTCCGTTCTTCCCTACGCCAAATTCATGACAGAAAAATTTTCTGCAGAACTCTTTCTACTTTACACCCTGGCAGGTCCTGAACAGTTTAAAGGAATGGCCTTTGAAGAAGACTGGTTCCACACCTACGGCAGGGTATTAAAAACCCAGGCGGAACGAGCCATGGAGAATTTTGTAGAGCTTCATCTGGATAATTGCAGACCAACGGGTACAATCATCAGAATCGGGGAAACCGTGGAAGAAATTGTAGCCTGTGCAGATGAAAAGAATATCGATCTCATCATCATGGCGAGCCACAACTGTCAAACAGCCGAGCGACGGATCTACGGCTCTATTGCCACGGCCGTGAGCCGGGATGCCAGCTGCCCGGTGATGATTCTCCATCCCGACAACCTCAAAGAGAAACCTTGAAACTGAAACGATATCATGTCCATCCAACTACCCTATAGTAAGGGAGGCAAAATTGAAATTTGCCCCACCAAGATCATAGCCCTTGGACTCAACTACCTGGAACATA
Organism: Pseudomonadota bacterium; assembly: GCA_018817385.1. GTDB lineage: Bacteria > Desulfobacterota > Desulfobulbia > Desulfobulbales > Desulfocapsaceae > Desulfocapsa. The sequence continues at coordinate 76,281 of JAHIUA010000050.1, read as the reverse complement.
TCAAAGAAAGTGGTTCCGTTAACGTACAGAATTTCACTAACGAGATCCCCGAGGAACCTGTTCTTTTTTCAAAGACCCCGAATGTTCTCATCGGCCCTGGGGAAGCTATCATCCTCCCCAGATTTCTTCAGCAATATCATTTTACGAACTGCCGTACCGACCATGAAGCAGAGCTGGCAATTATTATCCGTGATCGAGTAAAAGATCTGCCTGCCGAGGAGGTTTTTCACCACATCCTGGGGTTCACCTGTTTTAATGATATCAGCCAGAGAAACCTGCAACGTACCGATAAGTCCGGATGGTTCAGGGGAAAATCTCTGGATACCTTCGGCCCCATCGGCCCGTTGGTGGTGGCACCAGACCAGATCGGTGATGTGCAGGCTCTGAATATTATCTGCCGCCTCAATGGCCAGATGGTGCAACAGGGCAACACGGCCCAGATGATCTTCAAGATCCCGGAAATCGTCTCTTTTATTTCAAGAAACTTTACGCTGGAAGCCGGCGATATTATTTCCACTGGTACACCAAGTGGGGTGGGTCCCCTTCAGGACGGAGATGTGGTGGAAGTTGAGATCGAAAACATCGGTATTCTGCCTAATCCTGTGCGCCAGGAATAAGCAGATTTTCCTTGCACCTTGACTCCGTTGTATTTATCTTCATTCCAGGAAATATTTTATGAATCGCTATGGTATTGGCCACAGAGAGAGAGGCATGGGATGATCGAAAAATATGACCACCAAGAAGGATACTGCCGAATGCTCGGCCACTTTCTGATTTTCAGGTATTGCAGAAGTGTGAACAAGGGCCTCCCCTGCAATCGAGTCCTTGACTGCTGGTTCCAGACCTTTCCCGTCGAGAAATTCATCGCTGAAAACTACTCTCCTGAAGATCACAAAAAGATTTTTGAACCACCGAAGACAAAGGTACTGAGCCTTGCCGAAATTCTGGAGCAGGCACAGAAACGGCTGCAGGAAAATGAGTAATCAACTCCCTTGTTCACTCATTTTCACTCATCCTGCCCTCTGTTGTCCCCAACCGGCCATCATTCCCATCTGTTCCAGGGTTTTCATGGTATACGCCCTATCCTGCAGCAAATCTATATGATGGACCTCAATATCTATCCCGCTTTTCCGGATACTGTTAAACAGTGCAATTGACTCCCTGGAAATTTCATTGTGTTTTTTGGCAAGCACAATAAAATCATTGCCAAAAGCCCTGAATACCAGGCTGTCTGGATACGTTTTTCGTAATTCTTCAGCAAATTCCTGCAAAAACCAATTGCCCTGTTCCCACCCTGCCTTCTTGTTATACTCCTGTAACATTTTAGGATGAAAGGTGTTTATACAGGTGTATTCAAAACACTCCAGATTGTTCTGGAGGATAATCTGCATATAATTTTCGTTATAGAGTCCAGTCAATTTGTCATTAAAGAAATAAGAAAAACGTTTACGCTCCAGTTCCGTGACCGGTAGCTGATTAATACTGGTTATAATGGAAATATCATGGAGTACCTTGATAGCGGCATCAACCACGGCCGGATGGAATTGGATCCCCTTGAGAGTAGCAAGCTCTGTCAGAACTTCGTCCAGTTTTTTTCTCGGCTTATAGATGCGGTTGGTGGTCATGGCATCAAAGGCATCAGCCAATGACATAATCCTGGAAAAAGGGTGGATCTCGTCGCCCTTCAATCCCATTGGATACCCCTGGCCATCATGCCGCTCATGATGCTGATGAATAATTTCAGCCAGTTCATGATACATTTTGATCCGGGAGAGCATCTCAAAGCCCGCCGTTGCATGCAGTTTGATCAGATCATAGTCAGACTCGGTGAGCTTCCCCGGTTTGAGCAGTACCGAGTCAGGAGTTGCTATCTTTCCTATGTCATGGAGGATGGCAGCCTTTTTCAAGACCTCGATTTCTTCCTCGTCATACCCCATCTCCAAGGCAATCAGCTGACAATAATGGGCAACCCGCAGGGTATGACCAGCAGTATAGGTGTCTCGGTGGTCAATCATATTGACAAAGGAGAGAATAGTGTCTTCATAGTTTTCCGTTCGCTCAGTTTCCAAATAGGCAACCGCCTGACGATGCCCATAAGCGGTAATCGCAAACCCCAGGTCACCGGCAAGTTCTTCGAGCATGGAAATCTCTTCTCCTTCAAAACCCTGTTTACGCCAGGTGTATACGGAGAGGGCCCCAATTGGTTGGGAGAATCGATCCGCTCGAAGGGGAAGAGCAACCACCCACTGCAGACCACTGATCAATTTTCCCTTATGCAGTGGTGTAATTCCCGGCCCATCAGGATTATAGAGCTGCACCACGGTCGTATTCTGAAGAAGACACTGGGCCGTAGCTGATCTGGAAAATGGAGAACCAGAGTCTTCAGGATCAAAAGGCGGGATCTCCTGCAGATGTTCAGCATCGGAGGAGAAAATCTGGGTAATCTTTTTTTCTTCAAGCAGACCAACCCAGGCAAAATCATAATAACTGTGGCGAACAAAACGAGAACAAGAATTCCCCAATAATTTTTCCAGGTTTGCAGAAGTAACCAGCAACTCATTGACATCGGCAACGGTCTGAAGAATCTCGCGCAGATAAATCTCTCTCTCCAGCAAGTTTTCAATCTCTTTGGTGCGGTCCTCTACCTTCACTTCAAGATTTTGATTGAGGAGGTCAACTTCTGCCTTTTTGTTACTGAGATCACGATTGAGACGGAAAATATAAAAAGAAACCGAGAAGATAAAAACAATTACCAGGAGTAAAAGAACGAACTGGAGCAAATATTTTTTTACAACATCCATCAGAGTAAACTTGCCATATGATTCATACGGACTAATACGCAGAGCCAGGAGACAGTCGTGAACAGATTGATAATTAAGAGGAATAGTCCAGCCAGCAATCTTGCCGGCGATGGCAGCAGAATTTTTCTCATCCATGGCCATCAGGGCTGAGGCCACCAGCCGGGAAAGTTGTTTCGGTGTGGTTTGGACTGCTGCCATTGGCCATTCCGGATAGAGTGCTGTGCTATGGAGAAAAGGAAAGTCCCCTTCCTGTTTCTGGTTCAGGATCTTGAAATCAGCAAGATCAATCTTTCCTTCTCCTGCCATACGTTCCAGGGTGTCAGTACGGACCGTCCCCCCGTCTGCGAGGCCATCGCGCACACCAAAGACGACGGCATCATGAGTTTCACCGTATTGCAGGCGAGAAAAGAAGGTGAAGGGATCTATACCGTTCCGATCAAACTCACGCCAGGCCATGATCCAGCCGCCAAAGGACATGGCATCAACAGCCATAAAAGATTTTCGTTTAAAATCTGAAAGGGTCTGAATATCATTTCGGTCTGCACGCGAGAAAATGACGCCACCGAAAATTGTTGTCTGTTTCCCGGTCATATGCTGGTTAATCAAGGTAGCGATACGACTTACACCATACCGTTTTTCCAGTTCCACATAAAAAGCAGAATTGGCCAGGACGAAATGGACTCGGGATTTCTGAACAGCGGCATCTATCTCATTAAAACCTAAAGGAATGACCTTGAAACGATAGCCGGGGAGAGCATCAGTGAGATAGTCTGCAGTCGGCTGCCATTGCTGATAAACGCGCTCCGCACCTCTCTTGGCAAGGACTCCGATTTCCACCATCTGCTCCGTTCCATGAAGAGACTGAAAGGAAATCAGGGTACAGAACAAAAAAACTAGACAGCGGACAAGAATCAGCATATGTGAACCTCTTTTTTGAAAGAGTGTCAGGGATGCAGAAAGGAAATTCTCTTCTATTATGGTAACAGAAAAAATGTCTGAAGCAAAAGAAGAAAAGAGAATTCCAGACCCTGGGCCTGGGAAAGTGTGCTTTCTCTGCTCACTGGCAGAGAGTACGAGGAATAAAGCAGGAACATAGCCATCACCCTGAAAAAATGAAGTTTTCAGTCATTACGGTAGTTGGAGTTTGAATAACCTGTTAATCCCCCACCAACTCAAAAGGGTTATGGTTGCCGAAAACATGCCAAGCCATCCCAGGACGGCTACTTTATCCAGCCAGTCGAGGGAAATCAGCCACATGGAAGAGGCCCCGGTTATAAAAAAGAAAAACACCATCAGCGACGATGCAGCCCCTATGTCACTGTCAACCTGTTCAAGAATCAGATTATTCCCAGGTGGTCGACCAAAAGAAAAAAAGAAGGTAAGGAGCCACATCGGCACCACCAATCGGTAAGGCATGGAAAAAAGAGAGTTTGTCATTGGCAAAGAGGACACCAATACCCCGAGATAACTGACAGGCAGTAAACGGCTGAGGGAAAAACGACGCGCCATCCTGGAAAAGATGAGCGGTGCAACCAAAAAAGCAGAAGCATTAGCGGCAAAGAAATAGCCGTACACTTTTTCGGAATAGCCAAGACCGGTAATATAAATTTCGGAAGATGAGGCAATAAATGCGAAGAATGGGATTCCAAGACAGGCTAAGGCCAGGGTCAGAAGAAAAAAAGGCATATTACTCATCAGCCTCAGGTAACTCCGGAAAACCTCCTTCAGACCTTCGCTCTTCAACACGGTCAACGACTCTTTCAACGACCAGACGCCAAGCATTGACAGCAAACCGAGAAGAGCTTGGAGGACAAATATCCAGCGCCATGACAGTGACTCGATTATCCAACCGCCGATTATTGGAGCGACCATGGGTGCTGCTGCAACGATGATCCCGAGCTGGATAAATACCCGCTGGCGCAGATTCCCGGCAAAGAGGTCCTTGCAGATGGCAAAGACAATTGCCGATGCAGCTGCGGCCCCTGCGCCCTGCAAGGTTCTGGCCAGGATCAACATCACGACATTGTCGGCAATGGCACAGAGAAGGCTGGCCCCGACATACAAGAGCAACCCCACCAACAATGGCGGCCGCCGGCCATAACGATCTGAAAGCGGACCGTAAACGAGTAAACAGCAGCAATAGGTAAGAAAAAAGCAGATCAAGGTCAGATTAACAACAGTCAGAGGCTGCTGCCATGTATCACCCAGCAACGGGATCGCCGCAAGATACATATCTGTAGAAAGTGGTGGAAACGCCGCTAGCAGTGCAAGTAAGCCAATGGTCTTTTTCATATCTGGTCAGCCTCACTGAAAAACAATGTCAGCTGAAGACATGTTTTGCATAAAAAATAAAAACTAGCGTATGCTTGAAATCTATGCGATTCCCACTCCGCATTTTTTTAACAGGTATAATTTCAACAACTCGGCCATAACGTACTTCATTTCAGGACGTCATCTTTTGGCAGCAAGAGAAAAAAAACCTGCTTTGAGAACTCTCATAAGGTCATGGATCCTTTTTCTTAAGAACCCGATTAATTTCAGTTGTCTCACTTCCAGAAGAACTCAGTCTCGACATCAATCAACTCAGGTTGGCCAAAGACCCAGACTGGAAAGGTCCGTCCTTTAATCTTTCCCCTTTTCAGATACGAATAGGCTTTCTGAGCCACACTACGCTCAAGAGCAACATAACTCTGGCGCTCATAGATATCTATCTTACCGACATCCTTACCTTCAATACCTGCTTCACCAGTCAGTGCACCGAGAATATCACCAGGCCGCATCTTGTCCTTTTTCCCCCCTTCTAAAACAATGGTTACATTGGGTGGAGTGAGGGTAAAATATTCCACCTCATCTAATGTATCAACATTATCAAAGCGGCGTATTTCATTGCGATAATATTCCATTTCAGGGAGTTGACGGCTGGTGAAAAGGGTAACAGCCAAGCCCTCCTGCCCCGCACGCCCTGTTCTGCCAATACGATGGGTATAGGTCGCTTCATCCTGTGGTATCTCGAAATTAACCACCATTCCAAGCTCTTTTATATCAAGCCCCCTCGCCGCCACATCTGTTGCCACAAGCACCGAACAACTTTTGTTGGCAAATCGGACAAGGACATCGGTTCGTTCATACTGTTCCAGATCACCGTGAATAGAGAGGGCATCAATTCCAGCATCATATAACTCATCGGCAACATCTTGGGAGAGTAATTTTGTATTACAAAATACCAGGATATTTTGCGCTTTGTGATAGGCAATTATTTTCACAAGCGTAGAAAGCTTCTTTTGAGGGGCCACTTCATAGAAATATTCCGTTATCTGATTAGCACCTTCCTCAGATATGGTTTGAATATTGAGGGCGTTCTGTTGGATAGAAGAACTCAAATCCATAATCTTTTCGGGAAAGGTGGCTGAAAAAAGCAAGGTTTGCCGTTTTTCAGGCGCATGGGCAATAACCCTATCGATTTCGGCTATAAATCCCATATCAAGCATACGATCAGCTTCGTCAAGGACCAGTGTATGCAAATCTTTTAAAGAGAGATACCCCTTATCCAGATGTTTTAACACCCGCCCTGGAGTCCCCACAATTATATGTGCCCCATGCAGTAATGATCCGTATTGCGGCCCAAAAGGGACCCCACCGCAAAGAGTCAATATTTTAATATTATGGGTAGCTTGAGCTAACCGACGCAATTCTTTGGCCACTTGATCAGCCAGTTCTCGGGTTGGACAAAGAATAAGAGATTGAACTCTAAATTTTTTGACATCAAGTTTATTAAGGACCCCGATTCCAAATGCTGCTGTTTTTCCACTCCCTGTCTTGGCTTGTGCGATAACATCACAATTTTTTAGGATATGGGGAAGACTTTCAGCCTGCACAGGAGTCATTGCTTTAAAGCCAATTTCATTAAGGTTATGGAGCATCGTCTTGGAAAGCGGAAGGGAGGAAAAATTAAAGTCATTCATGGCTGGTCTTTTGTTAAGGTATAGAAATTGAGTTGTTCTTTCATCAGGGGGATCCCCTTTATTCTGCTAACGGCGTAACCAGGAACGAACGAGCGATGGCATCAACACTTGAACAACGAGACAGGGCAGCGATTCGGGTCATATTTCTTACAGGACTCTTTCAGTGAGCTGCGCCTATTTTTATGTATTCATATGACACTCTTTTGCATTGTATGAAATCATTGCGAGAACTCTCTCTTAGGGGAAATACTCCTTAGAAGTATCTCGCCGCTTACCCTTTGGATTGCATCTTTTTAGCTTTTTTTGACTATGATGGAATAAGATCTTGGGTATCATTACACCATTTTGGCTTATTCTACTATCAGACAAGTGGAACATTTGCATTGTAAAGAGTCGCTACAAGTCATAATCGCTACCAATAAAATCTTAATGAATATCTGCCCTCAGGATTTCACCGCTCCTCCCCCCTGCAACTTTCCCTGAACTTCCTATACCCCTTTTGCCTTGTTTTTTTGTTCATACATTCGGCTGTCGGCCTCAGACAGAAGATCATCTATTGAACAGTGGATATCAGAGTCATAACGGGTCAAACCAATACTGATTAATAATTCATATGGCCTTTCTCCCTGAGAATTAGAGCGTTCCAACTGCTCTTGAAATCTGTTCATGACCGCCTGACCTTTTTCTTCTTCTGAGAGGCCAAGAATCAGGGCGGCAAATTCGTCCCCTCCCAGGCGACTGATAATATCAGATTCCCGGAAAACGTCTTTCAATATCCTGCCTGTTTCTATCAGTGCACTGTCTCCCATCTCATGGCCGAAATGATCATTTATATATTTCATGTTATCGAGATCCATATAGAGGAGGAACAACACATTATTGTGTCGAGTAGCCATCTGAAGCTGTTTCTCAGCCAAGTTCATGAACCCCCTGCGATTGTAGAGCCCAGTCAGCTCATCTGTAATCGTAATACGTTTAAGCTCCTCCTCAAGTTTTTTTCTTTCGCTAATTTCTTGAGACAGCTCGGCGGTACGACTTGCGACTAGAAATTCCAGATGATCTTTATTTTTGTTGAGTTCAGCTTCAGCCTTCTGGCGTCTTCTTAAACATTTTAACGATTGAATAATTATAAAGGAGGTAAGTAATGAAACCAAAAAAATGATACCTCCGCAAAACACCACCACCTTCTGGGAAAATTTGGCTATTTTGTCATTAACATCATTTAGATAGACACCGGTTCCGACAATCCAGCCCCACGGCGAATAGATTTTCACAAATGAGAGTTTTGGCTCAGTGCGAGTCGGATCATCTTTCCACTGCCACTCATACACGATAAATCCTTCACCATCATTAAGCCCTATCTCCTTTACTTCTTGAAATAAAGCCTTCTCCATGGGATCAAGGAATTCGCCAACATCTTTGCCTTCCAAATCTGGTCGATAGGGATGCATTATCATATAGGGGCGCGTGTCGTTGATCCAGAAATAATCGAGATTATCATCCCCGTAACGCATGCCTCGAAGATGCTCCGCAACAATTTCCTGTCCTTGCTCTCGCGTAATATGGCCAAGCGTCTCTTCTTTGCCAACAACCTCAATCATATTCCACGCCGTATTGACCAGTTGGCGGAGCATATATTTTTGCTGATCAATAAGAGTCGTCTTAAAGTTGGGTAGGAGGTACCCGAAGACTGTGACCACGAAAAGAATGATTGCCACAACAGGCGGGAGAATTATTTTAAAAAATTCTTTTTTAGATAAAGGAATTGATATCATCTTTACTCTTAGGCTTCAGGTTCTCCGTTACTCGTCTTTAGGCTTACATTTATTATATAACATGGAATGGACAGATTAATCTTCTCAGTTTTTTTTAGTTAATTCAATTTGAAATCCCTCGAAGTTACAGCTGGTCGCAGTATGAAAGTTATTACAGTTCTATGGTCAACCGGAGAGAATACTGCCCTCAGAGAGCATCGATTCACCATTCAGCACCTTCCGTATCCGTTTTGCAATGTCTTTTTTTGAAAACGGCTTCAAGATAAACTCACTTATACCAAGCGCTTTAGCTTTTTCTTCAGAAATGATGCTGCTGTACCCAGTACAGAGAATAATAGGGATATCAGGACGTACCTGCAGTATCCGTCCGGCAAGTTCTACTCCTGTCATGCCTGGCATGGTCTGATCGGTGATGATAAGATCGAATTGATCAGGCTTGTTTTGAAAGACCTGCCAGGCTTCAACACCGGTTACACTTAAGGTCACCTTATATCCAAGCCTCTCAAACATACTTTTGCCCATCCTGGCGATCACTGCTTCGTCATCAACGAAAAGAATGTGTTCCGTACCCACTGGAATCTCGTCAGTATCTTCGCCTTCGGTAACCCCCTCCCCAGCAAGAGCAGGTATAAATACATGAACAGCAGTACCTTTGCCAACTTCACTGTCAAGAGCAATAAACCCTCCACAGCTTTTTACGATGCCATGGACCACAGAAAGCCCCAGGCCTGTCCCCTTGCCAGCCTCTTTCGTTGTGAAATATGGATCAAAAATTTTATTTTGTATCTCCTGAACGATCCCTGGACCTGAATCACAAATTGAGAGTTGAACAAAATTACCGACCTCAACACCTGGTTCTTTTGCGACGTCCTCGGCGCTGAGCCTTGTCTCCTTGAGCACTATATCAAGCTTGCCACCTGTTTCTTCCATAGCATGGAAGGCATTGGTACAGAGGTTCATCACTATTTGCTGAATTTGGGTTGGATCAGCAAACACAACTCCAGTTTTACGATCAACATCTAGAGTAATCTCAATAGTTGTTGGTAATGAGGAGCGAAGCATTTTCACAACTTCCTCAACAATACTTATAGGTTGCACAAAAACACGTTCTGTATTTGCTTGCCGACTGAAAGTGAGTATCTGTTTAATAAGTTCTTTTGCTCTATTTCCTGCTCTTAAGACTTCATCCAATTCTTTGGCAGTTTCCGACAATGGGCCACTACTTGTTCTTGCCATATCAGCATACCCAAGGATTATACTGAGAATATTATTAAAATCATGAGCAATACCACCAGCCAAGGTACCAACGGACTCCATTTTTTGGGCCTGACGAAGCTGATTTTCAAGTTTTATTTTTTGTTCTTCAGCCACTTTACGTTGCGATATATTGGAGGCGATTTCCATTCGCACAATTCGTCCATCCAACCAGTTTATTGCTTGATCACGACACTCATACCATTCATGCGTTACAGTATTTTGAAACTCCCAGATATACGGTTCGGTGGGATTTGAATCCGCATCGAACAACTTGTCATTGGTACAAAACGCACACGGTCCCATTTGACCGGATTGCAGAGTCTGCCAACAGATCTTACCAGTAAAATCCCCCCATCTAGACCGACCGTATTTGTTCACAAATAAGAGCTCGTACGTTTCCATATCAGCAACGTAAACAAGTGAATCAATGCTATCCAAAACGGTCCGTAATCGTTCAACCAACTCTTTCTTATCAGTAATATCAATGACGGCCCCAAGCATACGGTACGGCCTTCCTCCTTGAGCCGGAAAGACATTCCCTTTTTCTGAAAGCCACCGAATCGACCCGTCAGGCCATATTATTCGATGCTCAATATCAAATTCTTTTCCTTCATGAAGCGTATCATAGACGGAATTCTTGACATAATTACGGTCTTCCGGGTGGACACAATCGAGGAAGGCGTCATAGCTTTTAGAAAATTGGCCTTTGCTGAAACCAAACATAGGTTCAATCTGCTCCGACCATGTAAGAAGATCTTTGTTAATATTCCAATCCCATGTGCCAACTTTTGCCGCCAGTTGTGCCAGGGCGTATCTTTCTTCACTTTCCCGTAAGATTTGTTCAGCACTCTTCCGTTCAGATATATCTTCAAAAACTGTTATAAAATAGCCCTTCTCAGGACTTGACACCGAAACAGAATACCACGTCCGGGTACTCTTGAGATAGCCTTCAAAAGCAATACTTTCTTGAGATATGGATACCTTACCAAATTTATTGATCCAATCCGCCAGCATCTCTTTGTCGTCGGAGAATACTTCTGTAATCGGCTTGTCGATAATGTATTCACCTTTCAATCCGGTCAGATCTTCAAAGGCTTTGTTGACTTCCAAAAAAATATAATCAACAGGTACACCTTCTCCATTGGTAATGGTTTTATGATAAGCCCATCCATTTCGAACTGTTGTAAAGAAACGGCGATATTTAAGCTCAGATTTTTTCAGGTCCCGGAGCAGGATAAGATTACTGAGACCTTCCACAACACGACAACTGATCTCTTGAAAAAGGAGCTGCTCATATCGTGTCCACACACGGGGATACGAACATTGGTGCATGCCAAACATCCAAGGTTCTCCCGTTTTCGGATGAATAGCCATCAGGATCATAGAAAGGACTGAAAATTGAGCAGAGACATCATCTATTTTATTTCCAGACTCGGGATCAAACACAGCTGGCGAGTTGAAAGTGAGCGCTTTTCTGATGGTTTCAGCCGCCTCTGCCGTGATTGGCAACTCCTCACCGGAAGTAAAGGCCCCCGGATACTCAGGTTTGTTTTTTTCAGCAAGCACTCGAAATGTCTCAGACCCTAGGTCACAGAGATAAACAAGCCATATTCGATCACAGGCGAATATGGAAAATACAGCCTCAAGGACATCGTCAATAATATGATCGACGTCCCTGTCCCTACTCATTGCCTGGCTTACAATTTCCAGGCTTTCTAGAAAATCAATTTCCATACACTGCTCTGACTCTCGATTTTTGGAAAATTTCCTGCTTCCTCTCTGTGGTTAGCGACAACTCTTCCATATCCCTTGACTCTTTATTCCAAGTCCTTATTCGTCTCCTTTTGTGGAGGTGTCCAGACGAAGGGCAATCTCAACTATTTTAATATCTTCAGAGAATTACTGAAAAATGACATTTTTCAAAAGAGAAGAGATCAAATAGAAGTGAACAAGAAAACCTTGAAAAAGAGTATAGGGCAACAGATACATTGTGTTCGCCAAGCATCTCAACTAACCAGTATTACTAATACTACCTGACGCCTTGCCTTGCTCCAAGTTTTTTCTTCAACTATCTCTCGATTAAGAATCCAGGGTGTCAGATGCTAAAAATAGACATAACCGCCAACTGCCCGTTAGGTATCTTTTTTCCAAACCTTATCGGGACGACTGAAAATCAATGATGAGTATCCTGAAATTGCCTTTCAAATCCCACCCAGATCATCTTTTCCCGCGAAATAGACAAGCAGCTCTCTTCTCAAAATTACAAGGTGCCATCATTTTCAATCCATTCCCGTCCTGATACACAGATCCCCAGGTCTTTCCTGGATATTTTCAAATGAGCTCCTTATTCATTTTTTTTTAACTGCCCAGAGTAAAACGTTTACAGGTCGTTTTTGTGCTCCTGCTCAACGTAACCCTTTTGCCAATCAGATCTTTTGCCAGCAATGGAGCTAACGCAACGTTGCTCATCATCTTATAAGCACCGCCCCTCACAAGCAAAAAAAATGGTGCTGCAATTGAATGCACGCAAAAAGCAGGCCCGGAATGGTTGAGGACGTCACATTACAAACAGTCAAGACCTTACCAGAGAGGAATAAAGAAAAGAGTGAGGCGAGGAAATGCTCGGGGAGACAGGGCAACCTGGGGCAGAGAGTGCTACTCAAAAGATAGTATGATACCTGACAGCAGGCCGCAGGGAAGAAGGATTGCCCTCTTCCCTGCGGCTTCATTATAGGGGGAACGATTAGGCCTTTACCTTGTAGGCCCGGAGGGCAACTCAGCAGTAAAGATCCTTTTCACGTTTGCACTGTTATGCTCAACTTCGAGTTTCTCTCGATCAATGTTCTGATCTGTGATCATCCAGAGGTCCCCTTGCTGTACCAGACGTCTGAGTGCTGATGAAGCATTTCAATTGGAACAGAAAGGCTTGAGCAGGTAAGTCGAAATCCCCTCTCTCCGCTATCGGTGCAGCGCCAAAGGCATAGCAGTAGCTTCAACGAGTTACCCATCAACAATTGCACCCTGATCAGTAATAACCGACTCACCTTTCTCTATAATTCCGGCATTCACCAACTGTCAGCGGACCATTTCCTCGGCAGCCAATATCTCGTCCTGAACCGGCATAACTGCGGTACCAAGCAACAGAATTGTCTGGCAGACAAAAACAGCTGTCTTCCCAATCCGGTTTTCTTGGATATCCATGAACATTTCCCCCCATAAATGGCGGGTTAAGCTTCTTCCGTGGCTGTAACAAGCATAAGACAACTTACTTTTCAGTCCTGTTCGCAACAACTGGTGAATGGAATGACCTCAATGAAGTTCTTTCGTATTCCTTATTCTTGGTCAGTCAAAGTTCCTAGAAAAGATACAAGTTGTAACTCTTCCTGGCGAGTCAAACCCAGCTCGCCAAGTTCTGTGAAATTTACGGTTGCCGCTACTTCTGGATCGTCCCACATCCCTGCATCCCGGGTATTAAAAAAAATGACGATCTCTTGAAGGGTCGGAAAATAGCCATTGTGTCCGTAAGGCGCGGATTTGGCAACATTGCGAAGGGTAGGCACTTTAAATTTACCATCTTGGCTGGAATCCTCCACGAAACCTCCCAGGCCCAAGTCAGGTGGAGCTACTCCCGAAAGATATTCAACTCGAGGATTGGTGGGGAGGCCGATATTGTCATAGCTGAAATCCGTGAAAAGCGGTGGATGAAGGGTTCCGGCTGAGTCGATATAATCCGTAGTCGGGTGACAGGCTGCACAATTCCCTTTAGCCGTATCATTAAAAAGAGCAAGTCCTTGCAGCTGAGTAGCACTCAGGATGCCCTCCGGCAACGTCGTCAGATTGGTGGCTGTGTCGATACTACTCACATCGATACCTCTTTGGCGACAGGCAGCCCAGAATTTATCAAATAGTGAGTTGAATTGGGTAACCGTTGCGCCCCGCTCAAAAGCGGCAATGGCTCTGCCGATATTATCATAGGTTCCATCGACATCCGTAAAGTCAGTCCCACGGAAGACTCTTGCAAACAAATCTGCATAATTGGAGACTGATACCGCTAGAACCACCGCCGCTTTTTCCATGCCCATCTCAACGGGATTTAAAAAAGGTCCCAAGGCCTGCTCGGCCAGTGGATCCCCTAATCTCTTACCTGTTGCCCGTCCGTCCCAAAACATGCCGCCAACATAGCCGCCAATGGCATCGTCCCAAGAAAATACGGGACTGAAGCCGGCATAGGCGGCGCTGGGTGCATTGCGACCACCGAACAAAGTCGGATCTGACCCATCGGAAACAGGAAAACTAATGGGATCTCTCAGGTTCTCCGGATCTGCAAATCCGGCTGCAGAATGGTGACAGGTCTTGCAGGACTGGTTTTTGTTTAAGGATAAGTTTTTGTCTTTGTAGAGTAATCCACCGAGCTTTGCCAAATCTTTCTCTGAGCCGGCCCATGCAACACTGATCAAAAGAGTCAAAACCAGGGTCAGCGCCGTAAATGTCACCTTTTTCATTATACTCATTCTCCTTTATCGACGGATTTTCGATATTCATTTTCACGTTCAATATTTCTGATACGAAAAAAAGAAATGGTAGCGAACAGGTAAAGATATGATGGACGTTTTATTTGTCGAACCGACCTTTTCCTCCTTTTATGGTCAGGCCATTACGGGTTGTTTTTTGGTACTATTCAGCAGCACTCCCTCTTCGTCCATTGAGGCCTTCTCGAATAACACGAGTTCGCTTCAACGTCCTGACTGATCGAATAGAAAGCACTGCTCAACAGTTACAGAGCGCTTATTTGCCAATCATGGGGCATTACCTGAACAGGTACATTTTTAAAAAAAACTTTTGCCAACCCAGCAAAGCTACCTAAAACATTAGCCTGAGACAAAGGTACTGGAATAAGCAAAAAATCGCATAACTGACAAGAAATACGCTTAAATTTGTAATTTTCATATACTAAGGTGAACCCGTTTGGAGAGAATCGATTGTTTTGTGGTGTTATATTACAAACGTAGAGGAGACAAAAAGGTTACATCTTCATTTCTTTTTCCATCTGAAGGTTAGAAACCGAGTCGTTCAAATACACTCCAGTTGCCGGATTCCTATCTATTGAGAAAGAAGATTATTTTTTCTCAATAGAGGTACTCGATGCATTTCACTGCGACCATCTTGTTACTTAGAAGAAGCTGATTATATTTTGCAAACAACAAGGGAAGCGCAGATGCGAAGGTTTTTTTTTGAGAAACAGCCAGTTTTGGAAAGGTTCTCACTACTATCCAAAATGGGATAGAGGAGGCATTGGGGTAAGAAAGGAAAAGAAGGTGCGGCTTTCTCTGAAGAAAAGGGAGTAATCCACGAACCGGACTTACTAGAGTCTGTCGGATTTAGAGAATCGTAGCGAAAATTAGAGAAATCGAGACCAGATTTTCATGGATTTGAGGCGAATAGCAGGCCTATTTAACGAAAAGCTATGGAAATATGGACCGATTTGTCAAATTTGCAGCAGATTTATGTCTAAGTCCGACAGGCTCCTAGCACTCCCTTTGTCAGATTGAGCTGGAGGGGGGCGGGCGAAGCCGTTTCTCCGTATAGATTATTAAATCACTCATGGCGACATTAGGGTTTCAGTAAGAGACCTGGACTCTTGGGCTCTGTATGCCCTGGTAGTAATGGAGGAGGTTCAATGAGAGCCTGTTGTTTTCCCTGGCTCCAGCAACCATTTGCCATTTGAACCAGCGAGGGACAAGAGGAGCAAGAGCTCGCAAGCTTCCCCAGGGACAGATCTGGTGCTCTTACACCGTTGCGAGCCCTTGCTGACAGGCACAAATAAAAAGATAGGCTGAGAAGCGTATCAGATTTGCAATCAATACATCATCCCGCCTACATAAACGCCTGCACCAACGAAAAGGTCTGTCGATGGCACCCTGTAAATATAAGTAATTTTTTTTGCCGGCGAACTTTTCCCTGGTTTAGGCCACATATAACCGACCCAGCCTTGTCCCGGATCCTTAGCCAGGTTCACGAAATGGACGAAGATCGCGTTATCTGTGGCATCTGTTTGCAGGAGTATATGCTCTTGTTGCGTCAGTTCAGGTTGCATGGGATGCGCCAGCATTTTCCCCTTCAGGTTCATCAGAAATACATAGGAATCTTTCCACACAAAAGGGCCTTTGGGATCACCAATCATTTTAATAGACGCCTCTACCCCTCGGGCAGTAATAATTGCAGCTGCTTCATGGGTCTTTATAACACATTCTTCTGTGGTTGCTCTTTCCTCAGCAACTACTGGAGTGGAAAAAAGAACTAACGTGGCCATGGCGAGAACGATTAAAAGTCTTTGCATTGTATCCATCCTTTTTTAAAGTTACTTTTCTATAGGTGTACACCGTACTAACTGATTTATTTGATCCATGCTTTTCCAAGGGGCAGGACATCTCTCCCAAAGACCTGGGCATAAATGGCATGCGCCATCATATACCATGCTGAGGCGGCACAGAGCATAAGTTCATACCCTGCAACCTTCGTCATTTCAGGAAAACCGAAATGGGCCAGATCAAGGAGAATGAAGCCGATAAGGAGGAGCGTAAAGGTCAGAGCCATTGCCCCATGAATTCTCATGGCGGGAATCCACATGATAAAAGTATAGATGGTCCAGCCCACCAGGAACCAACCCACATCGGTGGTACTGGAATGATAGATATTAAAATGATTGAGCATGAAAATGATGCCAAGGGCTATCCAGAAGGCCCCATAAGAGACAAAAGCACTGTATCCGAAGTTATTGCCGCATTTAAACTCCTGGAAGCCGGCAAGCATCTGGGCTAAGCCGCCGAACACAAAAGCAAGTGCCACAATGGGTCCGATATCACACAAGCCTATATTGTGCACTTGCAACAGCATGGTGGTGAGAGCGAATCCTGCAAGACCGACCACCGCCGGATTCCCTCGAGTTGTTTCTCCGTTGGACATACAAAAAACCTCCTGACAAATAATAATAGCTCGTTTCAAATAGGTTGTGAACTACCTGATAACACGATACTCCACTGCAAATAATACTCCTGACATAGATACCATACAGAAGAGAGCTGGGATAGAAAAAGTGGACACCCGGGCAAGAGTATTTAGATATGAAATTCTTTTCGTGTTTTTTTGAAAAGAATTTGTGAAGGTACTTGCACCCCTCAGGGGGTACTGTACCGAGTGCCGGCTTACCGTTCATCACCGATGTCAGAGGTCTTTAAAGGAGCGGTACATGACAATCTTGTCAGAAGGTGGAAGGATCGGCCATCAGATACAACTCTCTACCTGGACAATTTCCCTATACACCCCTCTGACGATCCAGCATCAAACGACGCTGGATCGCTGAACTCATGAGGGTCATTTCACTAGTTACAGGACATTGAGGAAAAACAGGTTCAGGCAGCCGATCAGAAAGCCGAGAAGAGCACCGAAGAGATTGATATACTTGAATTGCTCTTCCATGATGGAGAGCAGCAGACGTTCCAGACGCATGAGGTCCAGGGAATTCACCTTTTCTTTGACGATATGGCGGATGTTGAGTGAGTCCACCAGACCCGGTACTTCCACGGCCAGCATATTGGAGGACATTCGGCGTAAAGATTCGTAGATTCCATCTCGAACCCCGGCAGGAAGGAGGCGTCCCAGTCTGCCCACGGGTGAATTGAGAAGATTTGTCAACAGGCTGCCCACCATGGTGTCCAGGGTCTTTCTGCTCTTTTCTGAAGCGAGAATGGAAAACACTTCATTTTTCAACCACTCTCTGCCCCGGCTTATGCCCTCATCTCCCACCAGATCAAAGAGAATCTCACCCAGGGACAGTTTGCCGCCATCGATATGGATCTCAATATTGTCTCTGACCATGGATGCAAAGGCACTGGCGGTCTCTGGCTCACGAAGAAGTGCAGATAACTGACGACTGAGATGGTTACAAAAATGCTCTACCATATCACCAGGATCGCCACCGATTATTTTTACCACCGGAGTATTCAGAAACTCCCGGCTTCGTTCGCGTAGCGCCTTGGCCACTCGCTCCTGTACTTCGACATTTTGCAGCCAGTCAACAATATCTTCTTCCTTTTCTTCCAGGTATTTTCTTACCTTTCCCTCCACCACTTCCGGGGTCAGAAAGCCACTGGCCAGTGCTGCCATGGGACCCAGGCCTGCAACAAAGGACTCCACTCCCATACGTACCCCGACAACGATACGATCTCGGATCTCCGGTTCAGAAATGATATGGGCGAGTTTTTCAAGAAGTACCGGGGTCTGGTTCTCGATACTGCTGACAATGAGCTCCTGCATGGTCTCGGGAAAGATATCTGCCGGTGTTTTTTCCTGCTGCAGGGTCGCATACACCTTTTGCTGGACAAAAGTCTCCACCCATTCATCCATGGCGGGACTCGCAAGCATCCGCCCCAGGCTCTTTTCCAGAAAACCGTACGCAGACTCACGATCCTGACCAGGCAGAAATGTCTGCAGATCAGCGGCCAGCAAGCGATAGAACTGTTCATCGATGGTGTTTTCCAGGATATCCTTAAACGCTTTCGAATCGATAAACGAATGGATAGACTCCCGTGTCCGAGAAGTGACGGCTTGCACTGCTGCCTGATAGTAGTTGTGATACTCTTTCGGAACAATCTCACTCACAGGGCCAAGGTCTTTCTGCAACAGGGCCTCGCCACGATTTTCTATCAGATCATACAGCGTCTGCTGAAAACTCTCCTTTTCCAGCCCCCTGCTGATCTCATCACTAGTGAGAAGATGATTGCCTACCATCTCCCCGATATTTTCTGCCAGCTCTTTCCGTTTCGAAGGGATGACGCCAGGCGTCATGGGGATGCGAACACCGAGAAAATATTTGGCCTCCAGGGGCCGAAACAGCATCTTGATCGCCACCTTATTGGTGAGATAACCGATAAAAGCACCAAGAAAAGGTGGGGCCGCGTAATGGAGAACAGGTATTAAATCAGCAGGACTCAACGGCATAAGACACTACCTCCGCAGGTGTTGCTGCAATCTTCCAGGCCTTGTTTTCCTCAAGCTCCTGACGGTCACGAAACCCCCACAAAACCCCAACAGTCTTCATTCCTGCCCTGTTCCCAGTCTGCATGTCGGTTGCCGTATCACCAACGTAGAGTATCTCCTCCGGGACCAGCCCCATCTTATCGGCAATTTCCAGGGCCCCGGCCGGGTCTGGTTTTTTGGCCACCCCTTCCCGCTGCCCGAAAACAAAAGCAAAGGGATTTTCCGGAAAAAATGACTCCACACAGATCCGGGTAAAATCGTGGGGTTTATTGGAGAGAACTGCAAGCTGCAAACCTGCAGAGGCAAGGGATGAGACCATTTCCGGAATTCCTTTATAGGGTGCTGTGCGCTCATTCCAATTCCGGCTATAGATCTCAGTAAATTTCTTCATGTAGGCTGTCAACTCCGCATCCGTTGCAGATGCTTGCGGCACAATCCGCTGCATCAGAGTTTTCAAGCCTTCTCCGACAAAATAACGATAGGCATCCACTGGATGACCGGGAAAACCAAAATGATCAAGAGTGGCGTTGGCAGCAGCCGCCAAATCTTCAAGGGTATCGAGAAGAGTTCCATCCAGATCAAAAACAAGCCCTTTCCATTTCATATTTTTCTCTTTTGATTAGAGACAAGCAAAGGACGACTGTAGCCGTCGACAAAGACCAACCTTGTGAATAGACACGAAGACTTTTTAGCGGTCATTTCCTGCGCCAGCATAGCATCTCGGAAAATATCGTACAACTGCAAATGAGGTCTATTCATTTTTTCCAAATTCTTTTACAATAAAATCCAGATTCGCTATTATTCTCAGCAGAATCGACTGACGCTTAGAGAGTTATTTATTCTGTAACGGCCCGACACTCTTTATTATGAAAAAAATGGGAGGTTGACATACAAGTCAACCTTGATTACCCACAGACATGGACTCCTCCTGATATCATCTGAGTGTGGTTGAAATCCTATGATACTCAAACAACTTGTCCCTTTAACTTTTGGTTCTAACGTATGTGGTTTGTAAACTTTCTCAAGTCCTCTATCGGTAAAAAATCGATCATGGCCGGCACTGGTCTCTGCCTGTTCCTCTTTCTCTGCAGTCATGCGGCAGGCAATGCCACACTTTTTTCCAGTGTCTCCCTCTTCCAGGCCTATGCGGACCAGTTGCACAGTCATCCCCTGATCGTCTCTGTCTTCAGCACAGGCCTGTTTCTCGTCTTTGCTGTACACGCGACGACCGGCACCCTGCTTTTTTTCCAGAACCGCAAGGCCAGGCCACAGGGCTACAGGGTCAAGACAAGGGCCATAAAAACCCCCTGGGCCTCCATGACCATGATCTACAGCGGACTCTTTATCCTCCTCTTTGCCTTGATCCACACCGCGGCTGTCTCCTTTGGCGATCATGGAAGAATCGGAGAGACTATCGCTACCCTCTTCAGCTCGTTTTTCTACTCCTCTTTCTATATATTCTCCTTTCTGGTTCTGGCCCTGCACCTGAGCCACGGTTTCTGGTCCATGCTCCAGACCATGGGGGCCAACCATCCCCGTTACACGCTGCTCATTCACCGCCTGACCTACATTGTCCCAGCCTTTTTCCTGATTCTCTTCACTTCCATTCCCCTGCTCTTCTTTTTTGGAACAGGACGCTGAGATGGCTCTTCGTCTGACAGCACTTGATCACCTGGTGCTTTCCGTAAGTGACAAGGAAAAGACCGTGCAGTTTTATACTTGCTTGAGCATGCAACATCGCGAGTTTTCTCCCGGTCGTTCCGCCCTTTTTTTCGGCTCCCAGAAAATAAACCTTCACACCACCGAGGAAGCAGCAAGCCCGAAGGCCGCCCAGCCGCATTGCAGGACAGCCGACTTCTGTCTCCCCAGCGATCCCCCTATGCAGGACATCCTGAACACTCTGCAGCACCTGAGCATTTCAGTCGTCCTCGGCCCAGTTGTTCGCAGTGGCGCGGCAAGCAAACTTCATTCAATCTATATTAATGACCCAGACGGCAATCTCATCGAGATTGCTCATCAGATCGACAAGGTATAATCATGGAACTCAACTCCCGTGTCCCCACCGGCCCTCTTGCTGAAAAATGGGACAATCACTGTTTTGCCAGTAAACTGGTCAACCCTGCCAACCGGCGCAAATTCAAAATTATCGTAGTCGGCACCGGTCTTGCCGGGGCCTCTGCTTCGGCGACCCTTGCTGAACAGGGATACCAGGTCACCTCTATCTGCATCCAGGACAGCCCCCGACGCGCCCACTCCATTGCGGCCCAGGGCGGAATCAATGCGGCAAAGAACTACCAGAACGACGGTGATTCTATTCACCGCCTCTTCTACGACACCATCAAGGGCGGAGACTTTCGCTCCCGTGAAGCCAATGTCTATCGCCTGGCCCAGGTCAGTAACAACATCATTGATCAGTGCGTTGCCCAGGGAGTCCCCTTTGCCAGGGAATATGGCGGAACCCTTGCCAATCGCTCCTTTGGCGGAGCTCAGGTATCGCGAACCTTTTACGCCAGAGGCCAGACCGGACAACAGCTCCTTCTTGGTGCCTACTCCGCCCTCTCCCGACAGATCAAGAGTGGCAAGATCACCATGCTGCCGCGCAAGGAGATGATGGAACTGGTCTTGATCGATGGCCGAGCCAGGGGCATTATTAGCCGCGACATCATCAGTGGCAAGCTGGAAACCCTTACCGCCGACGCGGTGATTCTGGCCACCGGCGGCTACGGCAATGCCTACTTCCTCTCCACCAACGCCATGGCCTCCAATGTCACGGCAGCCTGGCGAGCCCACAAGTTGGGAGCCGGCTTTGCCAACCCCTGTTACGTGCAGATCCATCCCACCTGTATCCCTGTACACGGTGATTACCAGTCAAAACTGACACTGATGAGTGAGTCTCTGCGCAATGACGGCCGGGTCTGGGTGCCCAAAACCCCTGGAGACAAACGCAGGCCTGCCTCCATCCCGGAAGCAGAACGCGACTACTACCTGGAAAACAAGTATCCCAGTTTTGGTAATCTGGTGCCACGGGATGTGGCCTCGCGCAATGCCAAAGAACAGTGCGATGCAGGAAAGGGCGTGGGGTCCACCAGTCTTGCCGTCTATCTCGATTTTGCAGAGGCCATCCGCCGCGACGGAGAGGCGAACATCCTCAAGAAATACGGCAACCTTTTTCAGATGTATGAAAAGATCACCGACTCAAACCCGCTCCACGAACCGATGATGATCTATCCGGCCGTTCATTACACCATGGGCGGACTGTGGGTGGATTACAATCTCATGACTACCATTCCCGGGCTCTTTGCCATCGGTGAATGCAACTTCTCTGACCACGGGGCAAACCGTCTCGGGGCCAGCGCCCTGATGCAGGGACTGGCCGACGGCTACTTCATCATTGCCAACTCCATTGCCGGATACCTCGGCTCCTCCGATCTCAAAAGTGTCAATACAGATCATCCCCAATTTTTAGAGTCACAAAAGAAGGTCCATGACCGTATTCTCAAGCTTCTGCGCAGCAGCGAAGGCGGCCCCGAGGGCAAATTTACCGTAGACGAGATACACAAAGAGCTGGGACTCCTGCTCTGGGACCACTGTGGTATGGCCAGGAACAAAGAAGGACTGGAAAAGGCCCTGGCGGCACTGCCCGCCATACAGGAAAAATTCTGGAAGAAGGTCTATATTCCTGGATCGGGAAACGAACTGAACCAGTCCCTGGAACGAGCAGGCAGGGTTGCCGATTTCCTGGAATTTGCCGAAATCCTGATCCACGACGCCCTGGCTCGAGAAGAATCCTGTGGCTGTCACCTGCGGGAAGAGAGCCAGACAGAAGAACATGAAGCAAAACGCGACGATGCCAATTACAGTTATGTTTCAGTCTGGGAACACCAGGGAGAAGGCAAGCAGCCGCAACTCCACAAGGAACCGCTGACCTTTACAGAGGTGACACCAAGCCAGCGGAGCTATAAGTAACAGTACGCTATGCAAGGGGATGTAATCGGAGTCTGCAATACCCTGCATTCAGTCCCCAGCTGACTCATTTATGCCTGTTATGCCGGCAGCGACAATCACTGAACACTACAGAAACCCATGAAGACCATTGACCTTGAACTCGAAATCTGGCGCCAGAAAGACACTATTACTGCAGGCCAATTTGAAAATTACACTCTGAAGAGCATCTCCACTGACATGTCATTTCTGGAGATGCTAGACGTACTCAATGAAAAGCTGACCAGGGAAGGGAAAGAGCCGGTGGCATTTGACCATGACTGCCGGGAAGGAATCTGCGGCACCTGCGGGGCTGTAGTCAATGGCATTGCCCATGGTCCCGAACCCGGAACGACCCTCTGCCAGCTCCATATGCGCCATTTTGCAAGCGGCGACACCCTGGTTATCGAGCCTTTCCGTTCCCGTGCCTTTCCTGTCCGCAAAGACCTCATGGTCGATCGCAGCGCTCTGGACAGGATCATCCAGGCAGGTGGCTATGTATCCGTCAATACCGGGGGCACACCTGATGGAAACAGTACGCCTATTCCCTCAGCCACTGCCGAGCTGGCCATGGACGCTGCCGCCTGCATCGGCTGCGGTGCCTGTGTTGCCAGCTGTCCCAATGGTGCAGCCATGCTCTTCACCGGCGCCAAAATATCCCAGCTCTGCCTCCTCCCCCAAGGCCAGCCCGAACGCAGGGAACGGGCACTTGCAATGGTGACAACCATGGATAGCGAAGGGTTCGGCAACTGTACCAATGAGCGGGAATGCGAGGCAGTTTGTCCCAAAGGCATCTCCATCAGCAATATTGCCAGGATGAACCGGGAATTTGTGAAGGCCTCTTTTTTGGGATAAGGGAAAAATCAGGTTGCAGGATGAAGAGATTTCCAGGTCTTGCACTTGTCGGCAACGCCATCAGTGATGTTCATCACCAAAGAGGAGATAGCCGTTGCCGTTGAGAAAAGATTTTGGTCCTTTCTTGGAGGAAGTGAAATCAGCAAATTGGAGGCTGAACAGGGTATCGGTTATCACCAATGAAATTTCAGGGTATTCGAAGCGAAGGAACTCACTGAGTTGAAATGTCTGCAGGGTATTACGATCGGGAAATATTTTTGCCCGCGAATAATTGTGCGAGAAAAAAAAAGTGAACTCACGCGGTTGTTTAAAGCCTTCAAGGATCACTCCGCTGAAAGTGACTGACAGCCTGTTTTCACATTCCAAGATCTGCTGAGAACATATTTCAGCCAAAAAAATGTTGGTCTGCAACGCTCTGGCCTTACGCCAGTCATTGATATAATCAACGGGTGTAGCAATAATGGTTGGAGGCATGAAAAACGAACCAAGCTCCATCAGGGACTCGACAAAATCATCGGTAATCAGTTGTGATTGTCCGCCCACTGCTGCTCCTGGATCAAACATTGATCCTGTTTTCACACCATGCTCCTTGTAGTCTTCCAGGTCATCATTGGCTCCCCCCCTTTTAACGACGCTTAACTTGACGAATTCGGGATGGTCCAGAACAAAAACTTCATCTGACAGATATCGAAAAATACTCTCTAGTTCATCTTTCCATTTCACTATAGCATGGATACAGCAAAAACAAAAACCATATGCACGTTCATACACTGATAATAGGTGCCGGACCGGGAGGCCTTGCCTGTGCCCGAATTCTTGCTGAAAAAGGAAGTGCGTGTCTCGTCGTGGAACGCAAAAAGGTCATCGGCCCTAAAGTCTGTGCAGGAGGGATAACCTGGAGTGGTCTGATCAGTCGGGTTCCTCAGGAACTGGCCGAAAAGTCATTCCCAACCCAGCACATTTGTACCCCCTGGCAAAAAGTGCGCATTGACGAACAGACACCCATCATCGCCACTGTGAACCGTGAAAAGCTTGGGCAGCAGATGGCACGGCAGGCAATGGCAGCAGGAGCGATCATACGAATCGGAACCATAGTGCGCACAATCCAAAAGAGGACGGTAATCGTTCAGGACAGGATCAGCGGCGAAAAGGAAGAGATTTCTTTTGATTATCTGGTGGGGGCGGACGGTTCAAGCTCCCTGGTCAGAAGACACCTGGGGCTGAAAAGCAAACGCTTAGGGATCGGAATTAACTACCAGATACCCGGCAATGTGAAAGAAATGGAATGGCACTTGAACAACAGCCTCTTTGGCAACGGATATGCATGGATCTTTCCACACTCTGACACTGTCTCCATCGGCGCCTACGCCGACAAAGAAACCATGGGACCAACTCAGTTACAGACAAGCCTTCTGAGCTGGGCTGGCAGACAGGGATTTCAGTTGGATAATCAACAGGCTCGGGCCGAATACATCAACTATGATTTTCAAGGATGGAACTTTGGCCACACCTTTCTCATCGGTGATGCCGCCGGCCTGGCCTCCGGTCTCACCGGCGAGGGAATCTACCCGGCCATCGTCTCCGGCGAACAGGCCGCCCTGACCATTATCAACCCGGAGCACTGCAACACGATCATGGCTGCACTCATAGAAAGGCATGACCAACACAAGCGAATGGTCCGACTGAGTGGAAAAAACGGATTCCTTAACTCTCTCTTAGCAGAACTGATGACACTGGGCCTGCGATCAGGTATGATCAAGTTCAATAAACTTGAAATGGCGGTCTAGATATCGGACAGATGCTCAGCCAAGTTTTCACGAAGCTCTCCTGTAGTGCTCAGGTACCCACCTGACGCGTCTCACAATCTAACATAACGGTACACTCATGGCCCTCTCCACCCCAAAAAAAACAAAAACCATCCTTATAAATATCGCCTTTCTGCTCGTATCTGCTGCCATTCTCACCTTTCTGCTTAACGCCCCGGAAGAAACCACGGCCAGACTTCCTCAAGATGAAGACCACAACCGCTTTGCAGACATGAAGAAAAAAGAGGCGGAAGCCTTCTGTCAAGACTGCCATTTTGAGAAAGGAGTCTCTCCCCTGCCAGAAAACCATCCGCCAAAGTACCGCTGCCTCTTTTGTCATAAGAGGGATTAGGTGGAGAAACAGGGAAAAGGGGAAGGAATTCACTTTCCCCTTAGTATCACTTCCAATACGATCCCCCAGCTAACATCGAGAAAGGCCGGTTTCTGGACCATCCGAAAACCGCACTGTTGACAATTCGACAAAGAGCGGCTTCAGTCACCAACAACCCAGTAAAACCGACCATTCGCAGGCGTTCAGGACAGGGACCCGCCAATGAGCTGCCAGTCCTTGTAGATCGGCTGATAGCCAAACGCCTTGAGGGCCTCGGCCATCTCCGGGACACTCCTTTCATCAGAGATATCGAACTGGCTGGTGGAAACCGCCTCCTCTCGAGAGTGGCCACCCACAGCCGTGCTGGCACCCGCAGACATGGTCGTTACCCCCAGTGGCAGGATATTATCCCGGAACTGAGACCCTTCCCGTGTTGAGACGGTAATCCCGGCACGGGGCAGAAAGAGGCGAAGCGCCGTCATCACCTGGACCAGGTGCCGGTCGGAGATGGGAAATTCCGGCTGAAACGTCCCGGCGTGGGGGCGCATTCGTGGCAGGGAAAGGCCAACGGCCACCTCTGGCCAGCGATTCTGCAGCCAGTCCGCGTGCAGCCCGGTAAAGAAGGCCTCTCGCCGCCAGTCGTCCAGCCCCAGCAGGCCCCCCACATTGACTGCCCGCATGCCGGCAGCACAGCCCCTTTCCGGACCGGCGAGGCGGAACCGATAATTACGCTTGGGCCCTCCTGGATGCAGCTTTTCGTAGAGCGTTTCATTGTAAGTCTCTTGAAAAAGGGTCAGAGAGTCCACCCCGTTTTCCACCAGCGTCCTGTACCCCTCGGTTGTGAGGGGATAGATCTCGATGCCGATGGCGGTGAAGTATTTTTCGATAATACGAACACAGTGACAAAGATATTCGATGGAGGCACGGACCTTGTCCTCTCCGGTGAGCAGGAGAATATGTTTCAGCCCGCTCTTGGCAATCTCCTGCGCCTCCCTCTCCACCTCAGCATAAGAGAGATGATGGCGCGTGATGGCGTTGTCAATATTGAAGCCACAATAGACGCAGCGGTTCGAGCAGTAATTGGAGAGGTACATGGGGGTAAAGAGCAGCACCGAACGGCCAAAATTACGGATGGTCAGATCGTGAGACTTCTGCGCCATATCCTCCAGGAGCCCTTCAGCAGCCGGAGAAAGCAAGGCAAGGAAATCATATCCGCTCAGTCGCTCTTTTTGCAGGATTGCCAGCACCCGACTTTCGCTCACCGATCGCAGATACTCCGCGATCGGAAAATCACGCCAGGTCTTATAATATTCATAGAAGTCCATCATCGGTTTCTTCCTCCGAGAAAACCGGTCAGAGGCGACGAAGCCGCTGCTGTCTTACGGGTCGCCCCGGTGCCCGACAGGAATGCGGCCCTGCCAGCACGGACGGCCCAGCCGAACGCCTCGGCCATGGTGACCGGGTCACCGGCGCTGGCAATGGCAGTATTAACCAGACAGGCGGCGGCCCCCATCTCCATAGCCGCACAGGCCTCGGACGGTTTACCGATGCCTGCATCAACAATGACAGGGAGTGCAATCTCCTCGATAAGGATTCGGATCATCTCCTCTGTCCGCAGACCGCGGTTAGAGCCTATGGGGGCCCCCAGGGGCATGATAGCGGCGGCCCCCGCAGCCACCAGGCTGCGTGCCACCATCAGATCTGCATTGACGTAGGGTAAAACCACAAAACCCTCGTTTGCCAGGATCTCTGTGGCTTTTACCGTTTCATAGCCGTCCGGAAGCAGGTAGCGGTTATCGGAGATAACCTCAATCTTGATCCAGTTCCCGCAACCAGTGGCCTTGGCCAGGCGCGCAATGCGCACGGCCTCGTCGGCTGTCCGGGCGCCGGAGGTGTTGGGTAACAGCTGGACCGATTGAGGGATATAGTCCATGACATTCTCCGTGCCAGCGGCAAAGTCTACCCGCCGCAGTGCCACGGTGATCACCTGCGATCCGGAACGTTCAATGATCTCCGGGATCATGGTATCCGAAGGATATTTCCCAGTCCCCGTGAAAAGGCGACTCTTGAGCGCAACGCCACCGATAATCAAGAGATCTTCTTTAGTTATATTATCCATTTTCTCATTCTCCTCTACAAATTTTCAACATCTCAAAGACACCCTTGGCTTTGAATGCGGTTTGTTTGAATTCTTCACTGGAAACAATTTCCCCTTACGTTCATCCATACAGAGTCTAAGGAAGAAACAACCCGTTATTATCAGGGGTAACGGGGAGGACCCCAGGCAACAGGGCCTAAAAAAGGAAGATGGGAAATAGAACTCCGGGCAAAAAAAAAGCTCGCCCGAAGGCAAGCTGAAATTGAAAAACATCCATTTCACAGCTTCCCTACGGCAGTACAAACTGCGTCAGGTTCAAAGGGTTGGATTTCTCAATCCGTCTCAGTCCGGAAAACGCTTACGGACACCCCCAGCTCAATTAATTAACAGATATATTCAAGCCCAGTTGGAAAGTAAAGAACTCTTTGAATTATTATTTTTGCACGACCGGAGCCCCTGCCTTCATAAAAGACAGACTGACATCCTTTCCGACCCACCCGACTCAACAGTCACAGCTCTTACCGGGTTCCCCATCTCTCTGTCAATGGGCGACAAACAACTCAGAGTGGGCTTTTCCTATAGCAGAGGTGATAAGGAACAAGTTTGAAGCCCTTTCAAAAATATGGGGAGGGTGGCAACAACAAAAACATCTCCCCTTAAAATACAAAAGTCATTTTTTACATTAGGTTAGAGAGACAGGAGCACCCATTTTGGCCAGTTCAGCTCTTGCCCCTACCTTTTGCTATGGAAAACAAGCCCTAAATGAGATACTATAGCAGAGGAATCAAAACGGTCTTCCCATCCCTGCAACTTCGAACAAAACCATTCACCCATATCCACTAAATACAACGTAATTCCATGGACATGAGTGGACATGAGCATCGTTTATCACTCTTTTTTTTTGAGCTGAGCAAACTCCTTGCCCCTGAACAGTTCGACACGATTAGCGAAGGCCATCTGACGTTATCAGTAAATGTTTCAATAGTCATACTCGCAGTGAAGCAACCTGCCCTCAGTCCCGTACAGGACGTACAGGAGTAAGAGAAATAAAAACCCATAAGGGGAATCAGGGCAGCAGACACCCACTGAGAAGCGACCGTCCTTCTCCTTCAGATCACAGCACTTGCGATAAGTCTGAAAAGAGCAAGGCTCCAGCTGAACCAGACCGTATAATCTCCCTCGAAATGATCAACCAGCAACTGGTATAATAAAATAGCGTAGGAAAAAAAGATGATAACAAGACTTATTCAATTACTCTTAGCTGTTACTCTCCTGTTCAGCCAGTCAGCAGAAGCAAGAGATTGGCCAGATATTCAAAAAAGTGGCACTTTAAGGGTTGGCATCCGGGATAGTTCCGAAATGCTCTATACCAGTAACAGTCTCCAATATCCTGGTTTGCTATATGAAATGATATATGATTTTGCCACATCACACCAGTTAACAATCGAAATTGTGATTATCCCGAGTTTTGCCGATTACTGGAAGAAAGATGATATAATTCTCCTTAAAACCGATCTGATCGCGACACCGGATATTTATAACAAAATTGATATAGCAGCCGATATTTTCACTGTTACTCCAGAACGTCAAAAGCTTATTCACATGACACCGTTCATCGATAACACAGAACTCATTTTTGGGCGTAAAAATGATCGTATTGACAACTACCAGAATCTGATTGGAAAAATACTACTCACCTATGAAGCCATGAGCTTTTCCAATATTGTCCAAAATAGCATGGACGCTCACTCCATCCCTTATGTCATTTCTTATGTAGATGTGGTGGATGACCATATTGTCATGCCTAGTTCCAAAAAGCTGGCTGCCGACGCCGTAAATCTTTATCTCATTCCCCAAAATTCATCATTGAAAGGCAACGGAAACTATTTTGAAATTGCTCAGAACCAGGCTGATGCATCCATTTCTGATGCCTTAAATATGATTTTCCGTCTCTATGAAAACACATTTTTTAAAGAAAATTTAAAACCTCTTTTTCGAGCAAGGGCGGAATTGAGCCAACTTGCCTGGGGATCCAGACTTAACGACATGGCTTTACACAAACAACTCGCTGAGTTTCTAATCAAAGATAAAGCCTCAGGGAATTTTTCGAAGCGATTGCTCAAATATACAGGATTTACCCTTGAAGAATATCAGGAAATCCTTCAACTTCAATAAAACCAACAGGGAATAATGCCACTCCTCTTTTCTTACGAAACCATCAACAGATGAGCATCCGCAAACAAATTTTTTTGGCCATGCTGTCGATTTTTACACTCATGTTTGTTCTCACAACTTGGGCGTATTACTACCACTTTGAATTTACACTGACCCAGATCTTGTCTCAGGAGGCCGATCTCCTCAACCGTTATATTGTCAGCGACCTTAATCGCTCAAATCAAGCCCATCAAGAACGCATGAAATCGTTCAATCAGGATGCGGATATTGCTCTTCTCTATGATACCAACCCCTTTACTCAAGCTCTTGGCATTAAACTGGTAGAAAAAGAAATCAAAAGACTCTTTCATCTTTACCCTTACTTAGAAGAAGTCATTTTTTCTCAGGACTTGAAAGTTTTACTGAAGGTCCAACGATCGAGTACTGAAAAAGCAACAACAGGCCAAGACATCAGTGATGAGAGATCTTGGACATTGAATGAATTCAATTTGAAATATATCCATGCCAAGGTCAGTATTAAATCCAATCCCATCAGGCTGATACAAAACCATTTATCCCAAAATCAAATCAACCCATCAACAAGGGTTTACTACCAAAACGTTGAGAGTATGTTTCTGCTTAGCTCCAAGCATCAAGAGAAAATCAAAATCAAGCTTTCCTCCCAAAAACCATCCCTGATCGCAATCGATGAAAACACCTACCTTGCTTCACCCCTCATAACTCAACAGCCCATTCTCATCGCCACTCTCTTGTCTCTGGATCACACCCAGGATGCACTCCAAAGCATCCTTAAACAAGCTGCTATTTCTTTTACTCTTCTCCTCATCCTCGCCTTCGGAGTGGCCGCCCTCCTGTCTAGAGGTATCACCCAACCTCTTAAACGCCTTGAGCTGGCCGCCAGTGACATCATTAAAGGAAACTTTTCTCCCATCCCTTTGCATAAAAACGATGAAACACGCCCAGCCCTTGAAGCCTTCAACACTATGAGTAAACGACTTCAGGGCTTTACCCAAGAACTGCAAAGACAGGTAGAGAACCGCACCACCGAACTCAAAGCAGCCAATGAAAAGCTGGCCTTACTGAACGAAACAGACTCGTTAACCCAACTCAAAAATCGCCGTTTCCTTGAGGAAAAGGCCCCTGAATTACTTAACTTACTCAAACGCAACCAACTTGACATGGGCATTGCCATGATGGATCTTGATCACTTCAAATCCATCAACGACGCCTATGGTCATGCAATTGGTGACCTCTGTCTGGTTCATGTGAGCCAACTGGCCCTAAAACACTTTCAACGAGAATCCGATTACCTCATCCGCTTCGGCGGAGAGGAGTTTTGTTTTTTAGAATTCGGAGGAAAAAAAGACAACTATTTTCGACGGTTAGAATCATTTAGAAAATTATTAGACAACAGCCCTGTAAGGATACCAAACCATCCATCCATCTCTTTGACAATATCCATTGGCGGAATTTACAAAAAAATCGAACAAGAAGACGCCCTTAAACCTCTGATCAGTCAGGCAGACGCCCTACTCTACCAAGCCAAAAAGGCAGGTCGAAACCGATCTGTTTTTCAATCGTAGCTGCAACCTCTGGTTTTCAGATCATCATAACAGTTTGGCTCAAACGTAAGAGAAAGACAGCACAGCTCTGGAAGTCTCGACGAGTATACCGTCGTAGTCTCTTCGTTGGGCTTCTTTTGCAAGAGTAAGAAGGTGCGTCACCGTCGAAAAAAGAGATCTCAATGCTAGAGACAAATCCTATACTGCTCTGCAATTATTTTGCTTCTTGTTGCTCCTTATATTTTTTGGTAGTATTTGTCTTGTCCCTTTCCTTCTCATAGTATTGTTTTTTCGGTAAAACCAATACATTACAAAGCAAAGGGATGTTCATATATAATATAAAAACATTTCAAATTGTTACGCAATCACCTGGCATCGTCGCCGCTAAAGTGAAAAATGAACTACTTGATCTTAAAACCGGTGATGAACGGTAAGCCGGCACTCAGTACTGTACCCCCTTGAGGGGGGACAGTACCTTCACCAAATTCTTTTCAAAAAAACACGAAAAGAATTTCTAAGATACTAAAGGAGAACACCAAATGGGACTCAGACAGCCCCAACGCCCCACCGCCGATGAAGCATTACAAACGCTAAAAGACGGGAACGCTCGATTCGTCGCTGGAAAGCTGGAACACCCGAATCACTGCGAGGAAAGCAGGCAAAGTCTCGCTACCGGCCAGGAACCAATCGCTACCATACTGAGCTGTGCAGATTCTCGTGTCCCCCCGGTAGATATTTTTGACCAGGGCCTTGGCGACCTTTTTGTCGTGAGAGTTGCCGGCAATGTCATCGGAGATCACACGCTTGGAAGTATTGAGTACGCGGTCAAACATCTCCACACACCTCTGGTGATAGTCATGGGCCATTCCAAATGTGGGGCAATCACCGCTGTCGCCAGTGGAGTTTTCCTGGAAGGCCATATTGCCAGTATCGGCCCTGCAATACAGACCGCTATTAAAGATGTAAAGCACCTCGAAGGTGATTTGATAACAAATGCCTCGAAAGCACTGGCTCGGCAGATTTCCAAGAAAATCACCGAATCAGAACCGATTATTGCCGATATGGTGAAAAACGGTAAGGTCATAATCACCCCCGCCTATTACGATATTGACAGCGGTGTCGTACGTTTTCTTGAACCATAAAAACACTCAACAACAGACCTGCTCAAAAAAATGATCCCTAAAATATCATTTTGAGATGAGTTCCATAAGATGATGAAGATGAGGTGGTAAATTGGCCAAAGAATTATTGGCTGCTATTCCCAATGGAAATCGTATTGATGGCCCAATCCATGGGGATGAGGGGCAGGTCAGTCTCCCAGCCGCCACTTGACTGGAGACAACATCTCCCCTTTAATCAACTCACCCGATTTCAGGATTGGCCTCTCACCACCCCGTCTTCCTCTTGATATTGAAAATAGCAACGACTGAAGAGGATACAAACCTATCAAACCCGATTCTGCAGACAATGCTATGGTTGCTGCGGCGATAATGGTAATGGGATCTCAATGCGATATAGCGAGCTCTCTCGAGTGTAGTCCACGACCAGTGTTTTTGGCCTTGTGATATTGGGTAAAAAAGCACTGCCTTCCACCTTACCAGCAGGCGCAAGCTCTACATTTTTCAACACGCGCGACATAAAGATTCGTGATGCATTCGCCTTTTCCCCGACAGAGCTGGTTGACGCAGCATTTGAAAGCATGCTAAAGAGTATCCCACCATAGGGAATGATCTGTCCTACCGCGATACCGGCCACTGTCCCTGCAACATCACCAGCCACTTCGGCACCAACATCCGGTGGTGCTATAATTTGTTGATAGGTAGAGGCAGAATCCACGTAGCGTCCATCCGTGTTCAACAACTTGACGTTTTGAACTGTGAAGTCATTGGTACTGATATTTTCTATTTCGATGACATATTCACGCCAGCCGGGATCCTCGATCAACGTTCCTTCACTACCCTGCTCAGCAATTCTGATCAAAGTGAGAACCAAGTCAGCCGATTTGACCCGAACGGGATCCAGCATTGCTTGGCTGCTTGCTGGTGCCGTTGCCACCTTCGGTCCGGCACAACCGGCCATGAGGAAGATCAAGACAAGGAGAGGCAGGAGGAAACAGGAACGTATCAGCATAAAAGCTCCTCAGCACAGTGTGGGTAGTCAGATTCAATGACAGAGGTTACAGAAACGCGGCAACTTCAGCAATGATAGTCACTATTAGGCAAACGGCAATTGAAATCCAAAGAGATACCGAGGAAAAAGAGTCTTGATTTTTTATTTTTCCTTATTCAACGACCTGTCAGTCAATGCTGCAGAGAGCGTCTGCCAGTAAGCTGTTTATTATCAGATGAAGAGCAGCTTCCCTTCATCCTGATACCATGCTCCATTTTTCGGATGGATACACTGCTCTTTTTCAAGATACCAGGCAAACCTGATTCCTGACCAGAAAAAGGTGCCCTTCCGCCAGCAAGCAGAAACCACCTTCCTCACAAAAACCCGGACAGAGTTTAAAAACCTTTTTCTCTGAGAAAATGAGATCGTGCCCCCCTCACATCTGCAAGTCTGGGGTAAAGCCACTGCGCATGGTATTCTCTGTGACGCAGCGTGGATGAGAGAAGTTGAGAAGATACTCCGGACCACCGGCCTTGGTGCCCGTACCACTCATCCCAAACCCGCCAAAGGGCTGGCGCTGAACAAGAGCACCTGTGCAGGCCCTGTTGATGTAAAGGTTCCCCACCTTAAAATTCCTGCGGGCCGTCTCCATATTGCGCGGGCTCCTGGAATAGACCCCGCCGCTAAGGGCAAATTCGCTTGAATTGGCCACCACCAGAGCTGACTTGAAATCCGCAACCCTGATCACGGTGACAATGGGGCCAAAAAATTCCTGCTGCATCAGATCGTTATCCGAATCTCTCACCTCAAAGACGGCAGGCGGAATAAAAAAACCCGGTGATCTACTTTTTCCAAGGAAAAGGAGGGTAGCCCCTGTGGGCGGCTTGGCAATCACCGTACTCAATCGTTTATGGGCTGCTTGGTCAATGACTGGGCCCAAGCGACAGACAGGATCAAGGGCTGATGCCATGGGCAGGCTGGCACAGGCAGCCAGCAGACGCGGGAGAAAGCTTTGCCAGACATCGCCCACCAGGATGAGGCGGGAACAGGCGGAACATTTCTGGCCGGCATAGCCAAAGGCTGACTGCATAACCCCCTTGATTGCGGCATCGATATCAGCATCCTCATCAACGATAATAGCATTCTTCCCTCCCATTTCACAAACCACCCGTTTCACCTCGCTCTGACCAGGAAGCGTTTTGGCCGCTTTTTCGATGATCCCCAGACCCACCTCTTTAGAGCCGGTAAAGGCAATCTGACAGATATCAGGATGCTCCACCAGAAAGCTGCCGATATCCCCCCCGGAGCCAGGCAAAAACTGAACCACTTCGGTGGGGAACCCGGCCTCCAACAGCCGTTGATAAAAGGCAAAAGCTATAGCACTGGCCGCCCCGGCAGGTTTGACAAGCACGGTATTGCCACACACCAAGGCGGCACTGGTCATTCCGCACAGGATGGCCAGGGGAAAATTCCACGGACTAATGACCGCACAGGGGCCGCGGCCCTCGTAAAAAAGGATGTTCTCCTCACCGGCCATATCTCCCTGCCTTTGCGGACTCAATTTTTTGATGGCCTGACGGGCGTAATAGCTGCAAAAGTCAATGGCTTCGGCTACATCAGCATCTGCCTCGCGCCACGGCTTACCAACCTCGTAGCTCTGGAGAGCCGCCAGCTCAAAACGATCCCTTTCCAGGATGCCTGCCAGGGTTGCCAAAAGCTGGGCCCGTTCGGCCACCGGCCTGTCACGCCAGGCAGGAAAGGCCTTTTGGGCCACCGCCAAGGCTTTGCGGGCCTGAACCCGAGTCACCTGACTTACCTCAGACACCACCAGGGCCGAATCATTGGGAGAGACATGTTTCTTCGTGTTTTTATTACTGTCAACCTTCCCAGCAATCACATGGGGTACCGCGACAGGCAGCCTCTCGTTTATAGCCTCCAAGGCCTCACTCATCCTCCTGCGCACCTGAGAATCTGTAAAATCGAGAAGATCGGTATTCCGAAAAATGCTCTGCAGGTCGTCTGACACCATACCTTCCCTCTCGGCCATTCCCGGGCCGGGATCTGGAGGCTGAAGCATGGTCCTGATGGCAACGCCCTCATGGTAGCTCTGGCGTAAAAAGCCAGAGTTCGAGGTGTTTTCCAGCAACCTGCGTACCAGATAAGCCATACCAGGCAAGAGCTCACCGATGGGGGCATAGACTCGAAGACGATAGCCATCTTCGGCCAGGACACGACGCTGGGGTTCAGCCATACCATACAACATCTGCAGTTCAAATGAATTGGCCGGCAGGCCGTGCTCCTCGGCCATGATCAGGGCATGGACCAGAGAACGCAGGTTGTGACTGGCAAAGGCCGGACAGATGAACTCCTGATTCTCAACGAGCTTGACGGTGAGCGCCTCGTAATTTAAATCGGTACGCCCCTTATTGGTGTACACCGGACAGATAAAGCCGTTCTGGCGGGCATGCACCACCTCATAATCCCAATAGGCTCCCTTGACCAGACGGACGGTGAAAGGTGTGCCCCGCCTTTTACTGAGCCCCAGAAGACGGTTACAGTCACTCGCTGAGGACTTGAGATAGGCCTGAACCACCAGGCCAAGATGGGGCCAGTCGACGAGATCAGGATGGAGGGCCATCTGCTCAAAGAGGTCGTAGGTGATATCGTGACAGGCCCATTGCTCGAGATCAAAATTGATAAAAACATTATGGCGCCGGGCAGCCCGCAGGAGAGGCAGCAGTCTCTCCTGAAGACGCGCCATTGAACCATGGTGATCCATGGCATCGAGATAAGGATCCAAGGCTGAAATTTTCACCGAGACATTGGCCTTGGGCAGCTGCCCTGTGGATGAAGAGTAGAGCTGCGCATTATCCGGCCACCCCTTGGCAGCCTGGCCCAGTTCAACGATAAGAGTGAGGTAGTTCTCCAGATAGCGCTCCGCCTCCTCATCACTGCTGCTGGCCTCACCAAGGATGTCGGCGGTGAAAGTGAGACTCTCTGAGCCCAGCTTTTTGAATATTGGTATGGCCTTTTTACTGTCGCTCTCACAGATAAAACGGCGAGCCATCTCACTGATATTGGCACGAATGGCCCGAGCGGCCAAAGGTGCGGCAATGCCGCCGCTGGCCATGGACAGGGCAGAACGAACCAGCACCGGCAGCTTTCGATCCTGCCCCAAGAGGTAGTCCTGAACATGGGAGGCAATGGCCGAGGTAGAACGGAGGGCGGGCAGGACGTCGACAAAACGAAAGGCATCAATCTTAAAGGCCTCATCATCCATAATCCAGTCAAGGATATGCCCCTGCCAGTAGCGACTGTCAAAAAGGCTGGGCATCTCACCCTGCATCCGTTGCCAGTAATGCTCACCAAGCTCAGTGATTCGCCTATTGATCCGTTTCTCCTCGACTGTCATGACCAGACTCCTCCATGGGCCAATAAAAGATGCCACCACCATATTCCCCCAGAAGAAAGTATAGCATGAGCACCCAGTTGAAATACAGCTCGAACAAAGAAAAAAGCTGAGAGCGGATTGGAAAAAGTGCAAAATGATTTTCTCTGCAACCAAAGGCGAATCAGAAGGTGACGATTCCATTTGGAGCAGATCCAAGGGAGAAACTGGTGCAGAGTTGTGAAGAGACAGGAGATAGGTCCATCAACATCCTCACAACAGGATCTTGCCAGGATATACAGCCAACTTGGCCCCTGCATCAGATACCTATCCGCAGATTGGCTTACACATTTCCTAACAGTTTTTGTAAAATTCTGGATATCGGTGCAGATTTAAGCTAAACTGCTAAGGAGTAAGGGAAGCGTATTTCCATTTTTGGGGAAGGGTTTTGCAACAAACTAAAAAGATATATATCCAATAAGTTATGGGAAGAAATATGTTAGCAACCAAAAAGTTACAGCATATGCTCTGCAAAAAAACACCTCTACTTCTTGCAATACTCCACTTCCACCTACTCTGCAGCGTAGCCAGTGCAGAACCGATACCGCTTTTCAATGCAGATGAAATACAAAAGCTCAATTATTCACAAGACGAATGGGTGATTGAGCTCAATCGCCACCAAAGTAACTTGAGTTCTCTGCGAGATACGCAAGCATACAGTGGTGACCTGGATTTCTCAAATAATCGAGAGCTGTCCTCTACTGACGGAGCCAGCCGAACTGATAGAGAAGCGCATCCAGGGCCGATTGTCTCTATAGTTGATCCGGAATCAGAAGATGATATCTACAAGTCATCCCTTCCTTTACGACTCCTTATCTATCTGAAAAGTAGACTGGCACCAATCAATATTGAGACATTAACCGTCAAAGGAAAGCGTGGAATCTTCACCTTGAATATCACCAATCGTATAAAATCTTTTATGCGTCAACCACAGGGTGATGAAAATGCCGATTACGTCATTGATGCCAACATTGGGGAATTAAGTGCCGGACGCTACCTGATCACCCTGTCCTTGGCCGACATTGACGGGAACCAGGAAGAACAAAAAGCATTTTTAGAAGTGAGGTGACAAGGTATTAAGATAATGGCATGAGGATAACGCCTATGCCTCCAGCTCATCCCAACAGCATGGCTTCCTTCGAAAAGCCCCCCTGTCTTTCATAGCCTTTTCAGCTAACAAAAGGGGGGACAACCCCACAGCAATCAGGGGCAGAAGAAATCCCGAGGACCCAAATCTGCCCGGCCATCAAGACATCCCCTTCCCCGTCTCCCCGCCAAGAGGCCTCAGTTGTCTACCTTGCCATCACAATCATTGTCTAAGCCATCAGCCCATCGTCCTCTGCTGTTGTCAGGGTGGCCCGGGTAAATAAGAACGTTGTGATTGTCGCAGTCACCTTCACATTGAGACCAACCGTCTCCGTCAAGGTCCTTTTCCTCACAGACAGCAAGACAATCCTCATCAATGACGCCGTCACAATCATTATCAATAGCATCAGCGCAGGTTTCACTGCTTCCAGGATTGATACCGGCATCGTTGTCATTGCAATCATTGTCGCATAATGACCAGCCATCTCCATCACTATCAGTGTCACAGGAACCGGAATAATTCAGGGCAGCAT
Organism: Pseudomonadota bacterium; assembly: GCA_018817385.1. Classification (GTDB taxonomy): domain Bacteria; phylum Desulfobacterota; class Desulfobulbia; order Desulfobulbales; family Desulfocapsaceae; genus Desulfocapsa. Next base: position 37,467 of record JAHIUA010000050.1, on the reverse strand, counting down.
AGGCCTGGACAAGACCGCTGCCATAAGTCCTGTCATATCCCACTGGCCCGAGATCCTTGGCCGAACCGGTAAGGGCTGTCCGCACCATATCCGGCGTGACAGTGTCATCCTGGGCATAGAGCAAAGCCGCAACTGAAACGACATGTGGCGTTGCCATGGATGTCCCCTTGTAGCCGTAATACCCCCAGCCTGAGACTTGGGAAAAGGTTTCCTGTAAGATACCACTATCTTCGTCTCCTCCTCCTGGAGCAACAAGATCAAGACCAATGCCACCATTTGAATAGGATGCTATTGATTCATCTGCACCCACAGCACCTACGGCAATTGTTGTTGGATATATTGCAGGATACGATACATTCTCTTGCCAGCTGTCATTCCCTGAAGCGCAGACAACCGTCACCCCGTTAGCATATGCATACTCTAAAGCTGGATCCACGAAGGGATCAGACGTGATTGTAAACTTCGCCTTCAAGCCAAGACTCATATTGATGACCTTGGCTCCCTTCTCAACTGCAAAATAAAGACCCTCAGCGATGGTTGCTGTAGAACCGCCACCATCATCCCCTAGAACTTTCACCGGCATGATACAGGCATCATGGGCCAGTCCGGCAACACCGGTACTATTATCGGTACGTTGAGCTATTGTCCCGGAAACATGGGTGCCATGCCCATTACCATCAAGAGGATCATCAGTGTTATTAATGATGTTGCTCCCGGATCTGATATCAACGCAGGAAATCCCATCACTGGAACCTTCTCTTCTTAGCCCTGTATCGAGAACTGCCACGGATACATTCTCACCGGTTGCCAACTCCCAGGCCGCTCCACTCTGGACCATGGGAAAATTCCATTGTCGACCATAGTAGGTATCATCAACTGACACCTCAAAAGCTTCATAGCGCATATTCAGACCCGCTCTCCGTCCTTGGGAACGTAACGACTTGACATGTTCCCTTTCTTTGCCGCGGCTGACCCTGACGACAGTCAAATCAGCGAGGGGGTAATATTTGCTGACCTGATATCCGGCGGGCATTTCCTGGGCATTTCCTGCCAGGACAACCTGACCGGGGAAAAAGTGGTCTTGACTGGGGCTCGCAGCAAAAAGTTGGTCTGCTGCACCGCCTAGCAAAGATCCAACTGCGAGACAGATAACAAAACGTTGGCCGTAATTTCTTTTCATTGCATCTCCTTTATTCCAGCTCTTGCTATAGCATATTGGTAAGACTGCACTTAATAAAAAAACAGAAATCAGCAGAGAAAGAGTATTTTTTTTATATCGGCCTCTTTATGATAAGATCGGCGCCGCAAGAGTGCGCTTATGCATTTGAACCACAGCGCAAAAGCAACTACCTGAGCCAAGAGTAACTATTCAACAGCACTCCATCTTCGTCCATTGGGCTCTTCTCGAATGGCAGGAGGATACTTGGAATTCTTCAGTGAACGAACAGAAAGCACCCTGAAACAGTTACAGAGCGGTTGTTTGCTTAGTATTGAGCATTCCCTTCTGAATAGTTACAGCCGACACAGCTATGGCCAGGTGACAACAAATGGTTTTAGCGGCCAGGCCTGGAGGGCGCCAACCACCTGTTCTCCGCCGATATTCTCCAACGCGCGCGATAGAACCGACTCAGTCCCTTCAACACACCTCCCAGAAGCAAGCAAGCCCCTCCGGCCAGCCCCAATCACAGCAGCGGCCCCAGCTAAAACTTGTATTTTTAAGCTACAATACAGGTAGTTAAAAGACAACACTAAAAAATTATTCCGTGGGAGCCCGGCACTATAGTTCTGGGTCAGGACAGGTATCCAGCATAGTACATGCCTCTGAACGAATAAAAGGTTCTTTCAACAAAGCCACCCCCCTTCCTGTCTCCTCTGTCCAGTAAGTATTCCGAACAGACGACACTATTGATACTCATCGGCCCGAAACTATTTAGAAGGTCAAAAATGAAACAATTACTGCTTGTCGACATATCGTCATAGGATCTTTCAATTCCAGTTACTTCTTCTTGCAAGACAGGACATATTCTTTTACATATCTACTAGTATTTTCTTAGCGAAAATAAGGAAAAACCAGAAGACATGAATAATACATTTTCTCAAAATATCTGACTCAGAAAAAGGTTCTCAGGCCGGAGACGACAGCCTCCTCAGGTCGTCCCTGCTGTCGAGAGTATGAAAAAAAGTTCCTTCACCACGGCGGAAATCAAGATACTCCTGCACGACATCAGTGCCTGCGGACATGATGCGTGTCTGTCCAGAAAAGAGAGCGTTTTTCCTCAATTGAGGCCCTCGATGAATAGAATCGTAGTCCTGGTTCATTCCGAGAATTAAATGAGGAGCAGTGAGGGCAGTGTAGCCTCCGAGAACTGAGGAAAACAGCCCCGTATGAACAGGTACTGACTCAGATTCATGAGAGCTATCATAATCAGGTCACTGTTTAGTCAAAAAAACAGGGTAATTATTTTTGCTGGTAAACGCGCAGGCCAGGATTGGAGTCGGCCTGCGAAATCGTCTACAGGGTTGAGTCACAATGAACAAACCACTACGGTACTGTTTTTACAAACGATTCAGCTTGATTTTACTGTTCTCGGTTGTGGTTGCCAGTGTCATTGTCATTCGGGTTGAACGAATGGTCCTTGTTCGAGATCTTGAACACAGAGGAGCAAATATCGTTCAGGCCTTGTCCAGTGCCACCCTTGAGGCCATTCCTTCCCAGGATTATACAGCGATGGAACGTTATATCAAAGATATCGTCCAGGCTGGTTTTGTATCGAGTATCGCCGTCTTTGCTGATGACGGTGCAGTATTGGCAGGCCAGCCGATGCCTCCGGATTCTCATCTCCTCTTCGTTGAACACCCAATTCGTCGTGATCATGCCTCTTATGGCACAGTCCAGCTTGCTTTTTCAACGGCCTGGATAGATTCAATTACCTGGAAAATTGTTTATTGTGCCGGAGCAGTGGTTGCGGTGTTGCATGTTGTCGGCCTCGCATTGATCAATGTGGTGTTGAATAACACGATTTATCAGCCGTTGAACGTACTCCAGCAGGCTATTCATGAAATTTCCGAAGGAAATCTGACCAAGAAGATCGAATTAACAGGTCCCCAGGAGTGCAATTCAATAGGCGAGTCTTTTAATGTCATGGCAGCGAGATTGGCTGACAGCTTTTCTCAGCTGAAAGAGAGCCGCCAGCATCTTGAACTGGAGCGGCAAAAATTGGCTGCTGTGGTCGCCTGTATGACGGAAGGTCTTTTTGTCACAGATAATGATGGAGTGATTGTCTCCTTTAATGAATCCGCAGCACGCATAACCGGCTACTCCGAAAAAGAAGCAGTTGGCAGACCGTGTGGAGAGATATTCCAGTTTACAGTGTCTGCTGATGCCCGTGCCCTCAATAATGTCCCAAACACAGATATCCATGTGGAAACCACCTTGAAAACCCAGGACGGGAGACTCCTGGACGTTTCTGTCGGCTCTGCAGTATTACTGGATAGTACCGGCAAGAGTATTGGCGGGGTTCAAACGTTCCGTGACATCAGTGATGAGAAAAAACGTCACGAATTTTATTGCCGAACTGAGAAACTCGCTGCCCTGGGACAACTTGCCGCTGGTGTTGCCCATGAGATCAACACCCCATTAGGCAACATTATCGGATATGCTTCCATGATACCACAGAGTGATGATGTAGAAAAAAATCATCAGCGTGTGAGCGTGATCGTCGAACAGGCCAGGAAATGCTCAGAAATAGTTAAAGGATTGCTGGATTATTCCCGTGCCTCGATTTCGAAACTTACTGAGATTGACCTGAATGAGTCCGTATTGGCGGTTGTAAAGGTTCTGCAGTTGCAATTGAAGCAAAAAGATGCCGTTCTTACACTGGATCTTTCACAGCAGCCCTCTATGGTATTAGCCGACAGTCGCAAGGCCGAGCAACTGATTTTGAATCTGGTTTTGAATGCTATTCAGGCAATTGATGTTGGCGGAGAGGTGCATCTCCGTACATGGCAAGACAAGGAAATGGCTCATTTGCTGGTACAGGATAACGGTCCCGGTGTTCCTGAGGAGTTGCGTTGCCGAATTTTTGATCCCTTTGTGACAACCAAACCTGTTGGGGAAGGAACCGGATTGGGCTTGGCGATTTGTGCCGGCATTATTGATGAGTTAGATGGCCTCCTGGAGCTGATACATACAGGGAGTGGTGCTGGTTTTATGATTTCATTGCCATGCTATGGGGGCGAGAATGATCCTGCTGAGTGGCCAGCTGGATAACTAACACCGGTGACGAAAACGGTAAGCCGGCACTCAGTACATTACCCCAAGGGGTGAAAGTACCTTCACGAAATTCTTTCTCAAAAAATACGAAAAGAATTTCTAAGATAACTAAAGGGGAAAATTGGTGTCTAAGAACTTTCCTATTCTGGTCGTAGATGATGATGACCGGATGCGTGAACTGTTGGTTGAAATTTTCAGTGACCAGGGCCATCAAGTCATTGCTGCCTCTGATGGCGATACCGCCATCAGGGCCATTCTTGAAAATAAATTCTCCCTGATTGTGACGGACCTGAAAATGCCAAAACAGGACGGAATGGCGATCGTCAGGCAGGCCAAAGCGGTGGATGCCGAGTTGCCGATCATTATGATCACTGGCCATGGTTCGGTGAACTCGGCTATTGAGGCCATGAAGCAGGGAGCCTATGATTATATTGAAAAACCTTTCGACCCTGAACAATTGAAATTAGTCGCCAATCGTGCCCTGCGCTATTACCAGTTGATCAGGAAAAATCGAATGATGAATTCCACCTTGAATGACTTACGAAGTCATGAGTTGATCGGTGGTGGCTCTGCCATGCAGAAGGTCAAAAGACTTGTGGCAAAAATTGCCCCACTGGACGTGAGTGTCATGATCCAGGGAGAGACTGGGACCGGGAAAGAGTTGGTTGCACGTTTGGTCCATCGCAACAGTCGCCGGGCGGGGAATCTTTTTTTGCCGATTAACTGTGGCGCAATTGCCGTAAATCTCCTTGAGTCTGAGCTGTTTGGCCATGAACAGGGGGCGTTTACCGGTGCTGACCAACAAAAAAAAGGTTTGGTTGAGCTGGCCAGCGCCGGGACTCTCTTCCTCGATGAATTAAACAGTATGCCCGCAGCTTTTCAGGCCAAAATATTACGTTTTTTACAGGACAGATCTTTTTTCAGAGTGGGAGGAGGAAAAGAGCTGCGTAGTGACGTTCGGATTGTTGCTGCAACCAATGTTAATCTGGCCGAAGAGGTGGCCGCCGGCCGTTTTCGTGATGATCTCTATTTTCGACTGAGCGTTATGGTGCTTCGCTTACCTCCCTTGCGTGAACGACCGGAAGACATCCCAGAACTTGCCTGTTATTTTCTGCGTAAGTACAGTTCCTTATATGAGAAAAAAGTGGACAGGATTGATCCATACACCTTGAATCAGCTGGTTGATCATCCTTGGCCTGGCAATATTCGTGAACTGGAAAATGTTATCTCCAGTTCCGTGATCATGACCACAGGGACAGCCATTACTTCGGCCAGTCTTCCCGACGATTTTCGGAGGGGAAATTTGGTAACAGCAGTTGAAGATTCAATGAAGTTGAGTGATATGGAACAGACCATGATGCGCAAGGCATTGCAGAGGAGTGCTGGCAATAAGGCCAGAGCGGCCAGGATGTTAGGAATTGACACGTCCACCCTCTGGCGTAAGATCAAACGCTACGGTCTCTGACAACGGCCTTTTCATTTGTTCCTCCAGGAGAACTGCTGCCTGCTGAATGGATGCTGCTCTTGCCTCATTGTTACCGAAGAAGCTTTCGTCTGCAATACTTCCCCTCGCCTGAAGTAGCCCCGACAGTGTTAAAAAAAAGCTCTTTATTGCCGATACCGTTTGTTGCTCGTCTGACAACAACCCAACCAGTGCACAATGCAATGGTTGGGCATACGACCAGAAGTTCCAAGGAGACATTCTCCTTGGAACTTCCCCGATAAGAAGACAGCAAAAATGCAAAGGACCCCGTGTGAAGGGGCCCTTTGAACACTCTCTCGGGGTACTTGATACGTGGTGCCTGACTACCACCAGCTGATAGTCTTATCCGCTGCAAATATCATATCGACCACCTTGTTGTAGTCTGGGGTGCCTTCAAACAGCTTAACGTGATCATTGTCATTTCCTTCGGCAACAACTTCCACCAGCTTTTTGCAGTCGGCGTTGGGTTCATTTCTGTAAATATGCAGAATTTTCATACTGTTTCTCCTTAGTACGTTCCGTAGGGAACAACGATATCCATTTCCCGGATATGCTTGCCGAGTTCCTCAAGGGTGATCGGGGTCATGTCATTTTTGTCACAGTTGGCCTGCACGTTGCTGAAAACCTCTCCTTCCATGTCACGAATCCACTCCAGGTTCTCCTTGTTATGCTCGTCAAGCTCAGCAATTTCGGTGGCAACAGCTGCAAAGGCATACATATTTTCTACCGCCAGACCGAGAGCGCTACGCATACCGTCCAGGACGTAGTCCTCATTCTGATAGATAAAGCATACTTTTTTGGACATGATTTCTCTCCTAGAGGGTCAAATAGTAATCATAATCTTCAATGATGGCGCCATGCTGAGCCTGGGTGGCCATTTTGTCATTGGTCAACCCGACAGGGATATCGGAAACCTCATAGCCCATTTTCTTGTAGCTGTCGGCGCAAATTGAAACATCATCGGCCAATTCACATAGGGCAGGAAACTGTGGGTCTTTTGAGAGGAGGGTTCCCTTCCAGGTAAAGAAGACTTTAACCTTGGAACCCTTATCTTTGGCAGCCTTTGTAATCCCCATGACATGGTGCATGCTGTCAGGATTTGTGACAAATATACCGAGATTTTTGGACATATTGATACCTCATGAAAAAGGCACGCCGTAACTTGGTGGGCAGCGGCATACCTGTTATCTCTTTAGCGTGCTTACCTTATCCCTTTTTGATAAAGATACGAAAAAAGCCGACGTCGTCCACGTTGCCCAGACAGGTGTGCCCGGAACGCTCACACCAGCTGGGCAAGTCATTTTTTGAACCGGGGTCGGTGCCCAGTACTTCCAGAATTTGCCCGGAATTGATGCCGTTGATAGCCTTCTTGGTACGTAAAAGAGGCATTGGGCAGCTGAGTCCTTTGGCGTCCAGGGTCTGATCGGGTTTGATGCTGTTAAGATCCATTGTATCTCCTTTCCTTTTGGGTTATGCCCATAATGGGCTGTCTCTAAAACAGGTTAACGGTGAAAGCTAGCCTCTCCATAGAGCCGTATTACATCTCCAGCATTAATTTATTGGTTTCTTCATTCCAGGCGACAATGAGATACCAGGCTCCCATGACCAGAAAGATCAGGGCCAAGGTGCCGCCATATCCGAGTGAGTGGGGTAGATACACGTAGGATCCGAGACTACTGCCTTCATCAATGGAACCTTCCCAATTATATTTACGGGACAGCATGCTGCCAACGGCACAACTCAGGCCGAAAAAGGGGGTGACGATCCACAACTTGATTTGACCTTCACCAACCCGCCAGAGGGTACCTGTTCCACAACCACCGGCCTGGATTGCACCAAAGGCAAAGAGGATTCCCCCGACCACACCACCCCAGCCGAAAGTGCCGCGCACATAGTGTTGCCAGAAATAGTCCATGCTATTCCCATTCATGTCACTCAGGCCAACATACTTACTTTTGACAATGGCAATACCGACGGCCAGAATCGCGATGCTCAATGCCACCGACTTTGCCATTTTGGCGTTGCCGGTCATGTGCGGTTCGCGAAATCCCTGAATCATACACCAACGGCCACGTTGGAAGGCATACCCCAACAGGGCAGTGATCAGCAGAATGCCGCCCAGTTTTTCAATGTCACCGTTGCTATAGCTATAGGCACCGGCAAGAAGCGCTACCAGGGCAGCGATACCGAAGATAATTTGTAAGGCCACGGGGAGATCAATGGTCTTGCCACCACTCACTCCCCAGCTGATATTTTCCATCTCCCAGTAGACATATTTCAAACCGATGATAGCACCAATGATCAGCCCGACCATCATGGCAAAGCCATGGGCTGAAAGATTACCAATAGCGTTATAGAAACCGCCGACATTACAACCACCAGCCAGAGTTGCACCAGCCCCCATGAAGAGACCAGCAAAGACCGCCTTGACCATTTCAAGTTTTGGCGGAATACGAATGGCAAAGTTACCGCCAAGACAGGCGGAAAGAAAGGCGCCGCCAATAAAGCCGATGCCGATCACCGAGCCGGAATGGGTCAAAAAAGCCTTGGGAGTATCACTGTCGTAGACATCGGCAAATCCAAGGAGATCCCAGAGTCCTGTTCCGTAGATAATCCATTCACCCCAGTTTCTCACCGCACCGACTGCTCCCCAGGGACGATCCCAAACCAGCATCAGGATGCTCAGGAGGGCAACCAGGATGGCAACAGTATTTTTCCCCCAATTGTCCTGGCAAAGAATCTGGTAAAGCCCCTTGGCTTTCGCTGCGAACACATTGTCACTCATATTCTCTCCCCTGTAATGTGTTGATGGTACATAATCTTATTAGCTGGCCACGTGTTATTCCTCGGAGTTGGCCTAAGCAACAACCATACCACCTCACCTTACCCAACAATAACAGTAATTTACTAAATTGATACTTTCTACGCTACATTGCAAAATGCAATGAATTTGCGATGTGCAACGAAAAAAATGTGGTAAGAGAGGAGGATGAAAAAGAGGTTGATGCGTTGGCAACAGTGTCAGGCCGATACGGATTAAACCTGTCTGTTAAAGAACGCAGCAGGGAGAAGTATCAGTACCGCCTGCTGGTGTTAAGCGAAAGGAAGAGTTGATCGTATTCAGCAGGAGGTATCTCACCCGACTAACATGAGCAGAGGTCTGCTACTCTCCTGTCTAAGGGTCTGTTATACATCACCCAGATCGTCGTCCACATTCAGACCATGGGAAGTGAGCATATTAATCGGCAGGAAATTTGATAATGACCAAGCTCCATGACCGACCCGCTGCATGAAGTCCTCGATGGCCAGGGACATTGTGCAGCTGAATTCCGCCCCGAGAGAGGACAGCTGTCTCCCGATCAATCCGTTCAGATACCTTTACCAGTAGGTAAAATACTCTTTCAGAATTTTCTTTGGGAGCATATCAGAGGCCAGAAAAGCTTTTCCCTCTGGTTATGCGGCACATAAAAGTCCGATTAGACGGGGTACCGGTGATGGGGTTTCTTCTCTCGTCATCGGTGAGGGTGTTGAGGTTGTACTTAGATCAAGAGACTGGACATACCGTTCCCCCACAGGTTGGATGAGACTTCCAGCACCATCCCTATGTGCCGGAATCAGAAGAAGGTAGACAGGGGATTGGTCATTACTCCCAGGTATGGATGGAACGGCCTGTGTCACGACTATACTTCTGCCTCCAGTCAAGAGAGAGAACAATCCAGGTTGCTCGAAAAACGGAATTGACGCTGATTTTCTCCAAAATCAGATACAGGGGGTTGCCAGGCATGACAAGGCGAAAACATCCTAAGGCAAAGAACGCCATAATTCTCTTCCATTCTATTGGCTACCAAAACAATGAGGGCCTGTGCCCTCTTAATGTTATCGGCAATAGAGTGAGCTCGTCAGTCTCGGGGCCAGGCACTCTGGGAATGCATCCAGTTAATATTCCCAGAAGAATACAACATCATCAACATGTCAGGAGGGACGTGAGAGATCCTTGCTGGCCCTCCTCTATTGTCTCCTTTAAGATGTTTTTTTTTGACATAAGACGATACTCTGCCGTATAATACTAGTAAGGAATTGTTATTATATAGGAAAGAAAACCTTATGGAGGGGAAATGAAAAAACTTACCGCAATTAGATTTTTATTATGCCTGTTTGCCTTGTTATGCGTACCCGCAAATGCATTGGCCCAAAAAACCTATGTACTCGGTGTCCCGCCCATCAAAAATCCAAGCGAACTGAAAAAAATGTTTTCACCCCTGATTACCTTCCTTGAAGGGGAACTGGATGCCAAAATAGAGTTTCATAGTTCGGCTGATTATCGTACGACCATGGATGACCTCAGTTCAGGGAAGATTGATATTTCCTATCTGGGACCGGCACCATTTGCCGTTCTTGACATGGAGCATCCTGGCAAAACAAGAATTTGTGCTGCTATTCTCAATAATGGGAACCCAACATTTAAAGGAGTGATAGTTGCTAAAAAAGATGGCCCAATCAACACATTAGAAGATATCAAAAACAAGAAGTTTGCTTTGGGTGACCGCGAGTCCACCCTTTCCTGTTATATGCCAGCCTACATGCTGATGAAGAGCGGCATCTTTGATTCAGTAACCTTTGAATTTTATGGCAAACATGACAACGTAGCCGTGGCCGTCCTCAGGGACAAAACCGCTGCTGGTGGTCTTAAACCATCTATAGCCAAAAAATATCTGGATAAAGGACTGAAGATCGTTGCCGAATCAGAGCCGGTTTATGAACATGTAATTGTGGTAGGACCAGGCGTTGATGACGCAACTTACAAGAAAATCCAGTCAGCTTTGATCAATCTCAAGGATGCCACTGTCTATCAATCTATCAAAAAGAGCATCACCGGATTCACTGAAGTCCAGACCAGCGATTATGATAACCTGAAAAAAATAATAACAGCAGTAGATGCCAAGATGGGAAAATGAAAAGACAGGCAAGGGTATGTTTCCAAACTTGTCTTCCGGCAGGTTATCCAGGAGCTTGTCCGAGAATAAGCATGTTAGCCAAAAAACCGAGACCTTTCTACAAAACAAATGCAGCCATCGAGTTAATCTCAAGAGCATAATTTTTAACTAACGAAGAGTTTGGGGAAAAGGGCATTCTCGAACAGACTCCTGGTCAAAATGAAACTTTTTATTTCAAACAGATTACCTGACGATGATAGAGGTCTGACAATGCATTGGCCTAGAAAGAGGGCAGATTCCTTCAGTCCACATGAGAAGCGCTGAAAAATTCCCTATTCAATCTCTTTCAGAAGCGGAAATAACGTTCTCATTTCATGTCAAGTTCGCTCTCTTGTAATTCAGCAATTCTCCTTTGAGAGAGTATTTGGTGGGGCCTGTGTAACAAACAGAGGTGTCTTGGCCCAAAAGGTCGGCAGTTTTAAGTAACAAAAATCGTAACTATTCAGGCAATGCCCAACAATTGGCAAAGAACTGCTCTCTACCTGTTAAGCAGTGCTTCATATTCGTGCAATCAGGACTTCGCAACATACTCGCGCTCTTCGAGAAGACCTGAATGGATGAAGATAGAGTGCTGCTCAATAGTTAGCAAATATCTTCTTTCGCCAGATCTGTTCACCAATGCCTACTGAAGACAGCTGAGGCAGAACGGTATTTAGCTTTACAAAGAGAAGCACTTCTTTGTCTCGTCAGTTTTTTTTACAACATTTGAACATCTAATCGAATAACAAGTTGTGGTGATTATCGAGCAAGGAAAATCTTTACTGGAAGAGAAAAACAGGAGAGTGAACATGGGCAAATGGCGTAATTTCTCTATATCATTTAAGACAGCTCTTATAAACAGCATGGTGGTCCTCAGCCTCCTTGTGCTGGTTGCCAGCTTTATCATTCAAAAACAGACCGCACTGGTTGAATATATCCAAGTTCAATACCATGATATGATCCAGGAGACATTAGACGCCCAAGTGAATTGTGACAAACTGTCTTTGCATGACAGGCAGGCAATCAATGCCAAGATCAGCAGTGGGATGTCTGGATATTTTCTTTATAATTTCGACAACGATGGACTGAAGTATAACCTCCTCACGTTACTTGAACAACCTGACATTTTGGCTTTCCAGGTAAATGACATGAGCGGAAAAGCACTTGTTGCTCTTTGGAAAGCTGAAGGGACTATTCAGACCGGAGAAGTCATTCAAAAATCAGTCAACCTGGATAGGACAAAAATGTTCTTAGAGGATATTTATTACAATGAGGAAAAAATAGGGAATGTAACATTGTACTATACAGACACTCTCCTGACCGAAAAGATGGAGGAAAGCCAACGGAAACTCCTGGAAAAAACTGACCTCCTGAGTACCGCAATTGCTGGAAGTATACAGACTGCACTCTATTCGCAAGTGATTGCTTTTATCGTGGTTGTTGTGTCATTGATTGTAACCATACTCCTATCCTTGAAGGTTCTGGTCATTACCCGCCTGAAAAACATTACATCAAGCATGCGGGATATTGCCGAAGGTGAAGGTGATCTGACCAGACGATTGGTTGACAATCATGAGGATGAAATTGGTGAACTGCGCAAGTGGTTTAATGTTTTTGTTGAAAGGATACAAGGCATTATAAAAGATGTCGCAAAAGGCTCGCTGGAGCTTGACAGCGCTTCAAATAAACTTGCTTCACTCTCAGAAAACATGAAGCAAGATGCTGAGCAGACTTCATTAATGGCAGTTAAAGCTACACAATCATCAGAAGAGACAAACATCAATATGAACTCAGTCGCTGCTGCCATGGAAGAGGCCGCAACAAATATTAATATGGTAGCTACAGCTGCCGAGGAGATGAATGTTACTGTTGAACAGATCTCAGAAAACACTACTCAGGCACAAGCCATTACAGTGAATGCTGTTGAGCAGACGAAAAACGCATCAAAACAAGTTGGCGAATTGGGGCTGGCAGCCGTTGGTATCGGTAAGGTTCTGGAAACCATTTCTGAGATTTCAGCACAGGTAAACCTGTTGGCACTCAACGCCACAATTGAGGCTGCACGAGCCGGTGAGTCAGGAAAAGGATTCGCCGTTGTTGCCAACGAGATCAAGGATCTTGCCAAACAAACTGCTGAGGCGACCGGAGAAATAAAGATCAAAATTGAAGGGATACAGAATTCTACCCAAGGGACAGCTTCCAATATTGAGCAGATAACTCAGATTGTTAACAAAGTGAATATCCTGGTGACGACCATTGCAACATCAATTGAGGAACAGTCTCATGCGACTCATGAAATCGCCAGCAATGTCTCACAGGCGAGTGAAGGTATAACCGAAGTAAATGAAAACGTTGCCCAGAGCAATGTCTCTATTGGAGCAATTGCCAAGGAAATTGACGAGGTGACAATCGCGTCCAACAAGATATCGGAAAACAGTGGCTTAGTAAATGAGAGTGCCGAGAAACTCTCTCAATTGTCTAAGCAGCTCACTGTGATGGTCGGCCGGTTTAAGGTTTAATCCCCATTTTCCCGGTGAAAGGTTATCAAACATTCTTGCTCGGCGCGTATCAGCAAAGTGGTGCAAAGAGGACCAGGAAAACACTTAGCAGGGTAACTAACAGACTGAATGATAGTTCCTGATACGCCTGTACCGGCCCCATGGCTAATCTAACCACCCACAGACCATTGCTTCTCTTTGCACCGCCTCCCCCCTGTACCACAAAAATCCAGATGGGCAGCTGAAATCGCTGCAGTCAGCTCCGATAATTTATCCACCAGACCTTCCCCTGTCCGTCACTCGACAAAAGCCATTCGACCCAGACAATCGTTAGGCATAAGTTCTTTTTATTGCAGCATATAAATTGAGACAGAACAGAAGGGGAACATAGTTAATTCCCTTTCCAATTCCGCCGCTGACTGCTTTACTAGTTGTTAGTAATAATCCTTGGCAAACATGGCCAGGGATATTGGCAATTTTATCATTCACTGAAGGAGAAGAGTATGTTTGCAGTCATCGTCAAGGTCCAGGTTAAACCGCAGCACCACCAGGAATTTAGGGAGGCCATGTTGGCCGATGGTCGTGGCTCCGTGGAAAACGAACCTGGTTGTTTGCTGTTCAACATCGTAGAAGACCACGCTGACCCCAATCTCTTGCATCTCTACGAGGTCTACACCAGTGAGGAGGCCTTTCTGCTGCACAAAGACACCCCCCACTTCCAAGCCTGGCTGGAGGCCATCAAGGACTGGCTGGCCGCACCCCTTGATATTGCCACCGGTAGCCACCTGTTCCCTGACGATTCGGTATGGAAGAAACAAGACTGAGGTAAGGCCTTTCAGTAGAGGTACCTCCCCTCGAAATGGTCCCACTTTTTCAGGGAGATCGTTTTGGGGAGAGGTGCCAGAAAATATTTTTATCGAGATCTGTTGTCGGATATCAGCACAGGAAAAACGATCCGGAGCCTCAAATCCATGAAAATCTGGTCTCGATCTCTCTAATTTCCGCTACGATTCTCTAAATCCAACAGACTTCTGGAACCTTCACTTTCAATTTCAAATCAGACAGTTACAGGTGTTAACGGAAGTGTCCCTTCAAGCACATTAACAATATTTGTACATGCTAGTAATGACATCTCTTCTCGTGCCTTGAGGGTCGCTGAACCTATATGGGGAGTGATAACAACATTATCGAAGGTATAGAGTTTATGATCTGGAGGAAGTGGTTCAGGAGAAGTGACATCCAGCCCTGCACCAAAGAGTTTATTGGATTCTAGCACCTTGAGCAAGGCATCCTGATCAATAATTTCTCCTCGTGCCGTATTTATAAGAATAGCCCCGTCTTTTACATGGGCAAACAACGACTCATTAAACAGGTGGGCTGTCTCAGAATTGAGAGGGCAGTGAATTGAAAGCACATCACTTTGGGAAACCAGCTCTTTGAGTTGCAATTGTGTTGCACCATAAAGCTGTTCGAAAGTGGATTTTTTAGAACGTGAATAGTAAAGGATATCGCTATGAAAAGCGCCCTTACACATTCTGGCAAATTCACAACCAATACGACCAGCACCTATAATTCCAACTGTACTCTTGTGAAGAGATTTACCCAGAAAACCGAGTGGTTCCCAGCCAGTCCATTTACCAGCACTTGCATTTGCAGAAGCAGGTAAAAGCTTTCTCGCCACACAGAGGAGAAGGGAGAAGGCCAACTCTGCAGTGGCCTCTGTGAGGACATCTGGTGTATTTGTTACAACAATTCCATGGGACTTTGCGCAGGCGACGTCAATATTGTTATAGCCGACAGCAAACTGTGAAATGATTTTAAGGTGACTGCATTGCTCAAGAAACTCTGCATCGATGGTATCACTTAACATTGTTAACAAGGCCTGGCAGTTTTTAACCTCTTTCAGTAACTGTTGTTGAGAGAGGCTGGAAGTCGTATTCACTGTAACCTGATGGCCAGCCTGCTCTAAAAGCCTTATCCCAGATCGTGGTATTTCTCTTGTGCAAAATATATTCGCCATTAGCTATTCACTTATTATTGTCAGTTTTTGTCTTTAAAAAAATATCTCAGCAATATTAGAAAATCGTTCTTCAGGTAAGTCTCCCCGAGAACAAAGGGGATTTGAGATAAAAACCCATTATTACATCCCCACCTCTCTATGTCAATATGAGTGCGACTGAACTGACCTGAGAAAGGCCAACTGTTCACCTGCCAGTCTCTACATCAACTACAAACACAAAAACTGTGATTTTTTTGGGCCACATTGATAGCAGGAAGTTTGCTCTTCAAGATCGGTCAGCTCTTCCCCCAATTGGCCAAGCGAATACCAAAGAGGGCCAGAAAAATCCCCACCACCTGAATTGCCACCAGGCCCTGACCCAGAAAGAGATGGCCCCATATATTGGTGAGCAGGGGTTGGAGAAGCAACAAGGTGGAGACCGCAGCCACTGGCAGTTTCCTGAGGACGGTAACAATAACCCACCAGCCCACCACGGAGGAGATCAAGGCATGGGCCATGAGAATAACACCAGCGCGGAGGTCAGGAATGATCAGGCCATCTTCGATAAGAGTTGGCCCTAAAAGAAAGAGGGCCGTAAAAACGGCCAGCCAAAACAGGGTTTGTTGGGGGGTTGTTTTAAACTGCTCCAGATATTTCAGAAAAACAATAAAAACAGAATAGGTAAGCGCCGTAAAGACGCCACTGACCAGACCAAACAGGACATTGCTCCCCAAGGGGTTTATCAAGGTCAGCATGCCAATGCCCAGCAAGGCGAGAAAAGTCCCGGGCCAGAACATCTTTTTAAGCCGCTCACCAAAAAGGACCACGGCAAGAAGAGAAACAAATACCACCTGCAGATTGCCAATCAGGGTGGCCGGTCCAGCGCCGATATAGAGAATGGCCCGGTGCCAGGCCCAGAGATCAAGGGCAAAAAAGAAACCGAGTGCCATCAGGATGACGGGGCCATTCAGCCTGTGCACCAGAGGAGCCAGCCAGCCTATCCGGCAGACAAGCTCGCCATTTTCTTTCATGGGCAGGGGGGCAAAAGGTCGGGTAAAGCCATAGGGAATGAGCCAGAACAGGGCGGCAAAAAAATTACGGTAAAAGGCAGCCTGGGTGGGTGGCACCCCGGCGAGAGTAATCAGAATCGCCGAGGTGGAAATGCAGCAGACACCAAAAATAAGAAGCAGATACCATTTCATAAAAAAATTTACAGCTATCAGTGTCCAGTTACCGGAAAGGCGTCATGACCTGAAGGCCCCTGAAAGAGTTTCCCCGCAGTTACTGTTGCCTACCGGCTATCATGTATGCTTTTCTGAAAAACAACACCCTTGGGCATAGCTTCTGGAACCAGCTGACAAGGTGATAAAAAATTGTCTATGAAGGCAGGCCTGGAGGACGGCAAAAATTCATTTCCAACCGCTATTGCGTATCACAACACGATCATCCCCATCACCTTTGCCGCCCCTGGCCAAAAACAGAAAAAATCACGTTACAACAGGACAAGGTGAAAAACAACATGGAAAAGCTCACCCTTACAGACGCCCAGAATTGAATGGTTTTCCCAGTTCCTTGCATTTGAGACGCAGTAGATAGCGGGGGTATGAAGCATCCCTGCCAACTCCTTCTCGGTATCTGCTACAGGTCGTCCCTGCTTCTTCACAAGCCAACCAGCGGCTCGTAGCAAACTGATATCGGAAGGGTACATATGGGTGCGGTCAATGGCCACGGCTGTTTCTCTGGCTCAGGAATGGCGCTTCTGGGCAGGCAGGGCCATAGACAAGGTGTGTTTCTAGGAATAAAATATGCTTTCTTTTTTCAACAGAACGGCATACGATTTTTCAATTCCACTTGCGTCTCCTTGCAAGAGAGACTTTATCCTTTTACATATCTTGCGATACATCCTGGCCAGAGGTCAGCTTCCTCAATTTTTCTCTGATGCGCTGAACCTTGAAGAAATCGCCCCACTCGGTCTTTTCCCCTGAATGGAGAAGGGGTTCTGGAAATTGTTGCTGGCATGATCAGGGCTCGAAACAAGTTCCCGAACAGATACGAGCAGGTCGTCTTTCCCTTTTTTATAATGGCTACAAGGCAATTCTTCTCTCCCCCCTTGAGGGGACCCATCAAAACGGATAAGTGTTGTGAAAGGCGCTGCATTCAGACAGTCCACCCACTCGCTCTGACCGTTTTTGCAGTACCCAGTTTCGGAAAGAAGCACAAACAAGCCCATTCATTAAGGGACTCTTGTAAACCACGTCCCTTGGGCATAACTATATTCTCTATGGGAAGGAACATGGGAGATAACATGGTTGAGAAAGTCATCATCATGGGAGCTGCGGGGCGTGATTTCCATAATTTCCTATGCTGCTTCAAGGACAATCCACGATATAAGGTGCTTGCCTTTACTGCCGCCCAGATCCCTCACATAGCCGAACGGATTTTTCCGTCTGAGCTTGCCGGCAGTCTCTACCCCGATGGCATTCAAATATACCCTGAAGAGCAGCTTTCTCCACTTATCCGCCAGCACCAGGCTGATCTTGTGGTATTTTCCTACAGCGATATGCCGTATACGGAAGTCATGCATAAAGCTGCAATCGTCACTGCAGAAGGCGCTAATTTTATCCTCCTGGGCCCCCGACAGACCATGCTCCCTTGCCAAAAGCCTGTTATCGCAGTCTGTGGTGTGCGGACGGGTTGCGGCAAGTCACAAACAAGCCGCAAGGTATGTGAGATCGTCACCAACCAGGGGCACAACGTTGTTGTTGTGCGTCACCCCATGCCCTATGGTGATTTAAAAAGTCAGGTTGTACAACGTTTTGCAACGGTAGATGATTTCAAGACCTGCAGCTGCACAATTGAAGAGCTGGAAGAATACGAACCGCTGGTTGAACAGGGAATAGTGGTTTATGCTGGGGTGGATTACCAACGAATCCTACAGGAGGCTGAGGCCGAAGCGGATATCATAATCTGGGATGGTGGAAACAATGACACCCCTTTTTTCCAGCCTGATATCCATATCGTTCTCTTTGATCCGCTGCGACCGGGGCATGAGCTGCTTTATCACCCCGGCGAAACAAATATGCGCATGGCCGACATTGCTATTATCAACAAAGTTGACAGCGCCAAGTCGGAAGATGTGGAAGAAGTCCGAAACAATATCCGCCATCATGCTCCAGGAGCTGAAATCCTCTTGGCCGAATCACACCTGCTTATAAATGATCCTGGGCGCATAAAAGGAAAACGGGTACTGGTCGTGGAAGATGGTCCCACCCTCACCCATGGCGGCATGGCGTTTGGGGCAGGAGTTATTGCCGCCAGGGAAAACGGGGCAACCGAATTGGTAGATCCCCGTCCCTATGCGGTAAGATCCATACAAGAGACCTTCCAGCTCTATCCGCATATGGGTCACGTTCTCCCAGCAATGGGCTACGGGAGAGAACAAATTCATGATCTTGAGCAGACCATCAACCAAACGGATTGCGACCTCGTTCTCTTTGCCACCCCCATCCATCTGGCCCGCCTGATACAGGTCAGCCACCCCTCAATCCGGATTCGCTATGAATATCGCGATAGCGGTGCCCCGGTGCTGAAAGAGCTCCTGGTCAAACGGTTAGCAAAATTAATCAGGTGAGGCCCTCTCTACGCCAAGGAACGGCCAGGATCCCGATATAAAGCACTCAGAGCAGATAGCAAAAACGGCAAAAAAAGTACTGAGCACTTCCCTCTCTCACTTGTCAAAGCAGCAACAGGTGAGGCGATGCCGGCAAGCGGTATGTGCGCTTAACTTTTCTCTAGTCTCTGAAGTCCCTGGGCCAAAGTGACTGCAAAGTCCTGGACATTAGTGAGAATTGTCCTGGCACTGAGTGAGCCTCGGTTGGCAAGCTTATTCACAACAAATTCCGACATGTCAACAGTGTAGAAGTAGGTTGGTCGCACCTGTTTGTCTTTCAGCACCCTATAGCTTGAAACCATGTTCCCTGTGGCAATGGTGTGCAACTGAGTGGCAAGGGCGATGACCGTGGTGGCCTGACGTGCCAGTTCTCGCATCTTGTCCTGGGCCAGGAGCACATCACTGAGGACATCAGGCAAGGGGCCGTCGTCCCGAATTGATCCCGCCAGGACGTAGGGTATGGAATTCTTGGTAACCGCATGCATAATGCCTTCCTGGACGATTTTCTTATGCACCGCCTGATCGATTGAACCCTCGGCTCTTATCCTATTTATGGTATCCAGATGATTATAATGACCCTGCCGGGCAGGCTGCTTGGAGTATATTTTCTGGCCAAGCGCGGTCCCGTAAAGATCACCCTCGATATCGTGTACGGCAAGACCATTTCCGGCCAGCAATCCATGGACATAGCCCTTATTGATCAGAGCCACTATGGCAGCGCGGGCATCCCGGTCAAAAACAACTGCAGGTCCCAGGACCCAGAGTATAAAACCGTTCTCCTTTTCATAATGCAGCAGGTCATATAGCTCATCGTAATCGATGGAAAAAGAAGTCTCTCGGGTAACACGGGTTCGAAAGGAGAATTTCTCCTGGGCCTGTTCCACCATTGCAAAACCGTTTGCATGCACAAAAATACCGTCCTCACCATCCTCTCTCCTGCCACAGGCAACGAGATCTCCTGCAACAATATGGCGGAATTCCTTGACCTGGAGGGAACCATCCTCACCCAGGACAATGCCGCAATCCATTCGAGAGTCTTCAACAAGACGCCATCCACCAGTGCGGAGATGGCAATATTCAGGATAAATTGAGGTGGCATGATACTCATCCGGCAGGACACCGGTCTGAGGTGCCTGACGGAACCGGGCAAAGGGTGCGCTGGACAGCGGCTGTGTGCTGAAATTGGGAGGGCTGTACTGAGGAAGAGTAAATGGCATAGGCAAGAGGGTGGGTGATGGTGAGAACAAATCCATGCATCGGTCAGGTCTGCAAAAAGTGAACAACTTCATTTCAACCGCTGTTCCTTACCGCGATTAAGCCTGAGCGGATCTCTTTGTACTCCTCCTCCCGGGTGAAACCGGTAGCGTCATACACGAGCATCCCTGATCACAGCAGCGGCCTTCCAACCAGGATCGGTATTCCTACAAGACAACAGGAAAATCCCCAACAGCAGTGAGGGAGACAAATCCTTGGGCCAGTGGAATAGAGGCTGTCTCCAGCGCCCACATCTGATTGAGCTTTCCCTGCTCACAAGGTTTCGTAGTAAGGGAAGATCAATTTGGGCTGCCAGGTACGTTATACGACAAGCTTTCTCTCAAGCGCCTCACGTACCTAGAAGAAAATAAACGTATGCATCATTTGAAGGAGGAAGAAGAGTCCATTAGCAAACCACTCTTCCCAGAAAATCTTTAAGTCTTGGATGCTCCGGATTGGTGAAGAACTCACGAGGAGGCTTATCCACCTGAACAACTCCTTCATCAATAAAGAGCACCCTATCTGCAACTTCCTGGGCGAACCCCATCTCATGCGTTACCACCACCATCGTCATCCCTTCGACAGCAAGTTGTTTCATCACCTCCAGAACTTCACCGACAAGTTCTGGGTCGAGGGCTGATGTGGGTTCATCAAAGAGAATCGCCTTGGGCTGCAAGGCTAAGGCACGAGCTATGGCCACACGTTGTTTTTGGCCACCTGAAAGTTGATCTGGATAATTGCTGTCTTTATCTGCAAGGCCAACCTTGGCCAGAAGAGAACGACCAATTTTTTGAGCATCCTGTCGCCCCATACCACGAACCTTCATTGGCCCCAGGGTAACATTCTCGAGCACGGTCATATGAGGAAAGAGATTAAAGTGTTGAAAAACCATCGTCGCTTCCGTACGAACCATATTGATATCAGTGGACTTATCCATAATATCAAAATTATCCACCAGAATAGTCCCGCTGGTTGGCTCTTCGAGTTTATTGATACAACGCAGCACCGTCGACTTACCAGAACCAGAAGGCCCCACAATGACTACAACTTCGCCTTGAGCGACTTCAATATTGACCCCCCGCAGGACCTCAACTTTGCCAAAAGATTTATGGAGATTTCGAATACTGATCATGGTTATCTCCCCTCTATCTTCATACGTTTTTCAACTATCTTCAACACTTTGGCAATACTCATGGTCATAGTTAAATAAATAAGGCCACAGGCCAGATACACCTCAAACGCCCTGAAATTTACGGCAACGATCTCATCACCCGTCCTTAATAACTCGCCCACACCAATAATCATTAACAAAGAGGTGTCTTTAAGACTGATAATAAATTGGTTTCCCAGGGGAGGAAGCATTCTTCTAAAGGCCTGCGGCCAAATAATATAGCGCATGGTTTGCAAGGCGTTAAGACCAATTGATCGACCTGCCTCCATCTGCCCCGTATTAATAGACTGCACTGCTCCGCGGACGATTTCAGCTATATAGGCCCCTGAATTAACGGCAATAATAATAACCCCAGCCACCATAGCCGGCAGGCGAAAACCAAAAGCCATGGGCAGGCCAAAATATAAAAACATCGCCTGCACCAGCATGGGAGTGCCCCGTATGGTCTCTATATAAAAACCTGCTATCTTGCGGACTGGCCAAGAAGGAGAAAGTTTCATCAAACCAAAGAGGGCACCAAGAATAAAACCAAAAAAGAGCCCACCGACAGTCAAATAAATAGTAAGCTCAGCACCCTTTAACAGCTGAGGGATTGATTCAACAATAACTGCTGGTTCGAAATTAAATGCCATAATGAGTTATCTCTAGAAAAAGAAAAAGGGGCAAAGTGTCACAATGCACTTCACCCCTGGAGCATAAAACGTGTTTTTCTAGCGAGGAGCTACGCCAAACCATTTTTCATAAATCTTAGCGTATTCACCACTGGCTTTCAGCTTGGCGAGTGCAGCGTTAACTTTCTCTACCAGAGGAGAACCTTTCGGAAAACCGATACCATAGGGTTGTCCTGCATAGAGATCGCCTACAATGGCAACCTTTCCAGCACCGCGCTTACTGACAAAAGACTCAACAACAGGTTTATCAAACATAACTGCATCCACCCCACCAGTCATAAGTTCCATGAACATGGCATTATCATTGGGAAAAAGAGTGAGCTTTGCTGCGGGCGCTTTTTCTTTTAAAAAGTCTACACTAGTGGTGCCTGTCTTGGTGGCGATTTTTTTATCAGCCAGGTCCCCCAGCCCCTGAACAGAGCTGCCTTGAGGAACAAGGAGAAGAAGCCCGGAATCATAATAACCATCTGAGAAATCAATAACCTCTTTCCGTTTATCAGTAATTGACATTCCGGCAATACCAGCATCTAACTGAGAAGACTGCAACCCTGGGACAATACCTTTAAAGGCCATGGGCTGCAACTCGTAGTCAAGCCCCGCTTCATGGGCAATTGCAGCCCAAATCTCCACATCAAAGCCCACATGCTGGCCCGTTTCAGGATCTTTGAACTCAAAAGGAGGAAAATTGGTGTCGGTGGCGACCACAAGTTTAGCGGCCGAGGCAGAACCTGCAAAAACAGAAAAAACAAGCACTATAGCTAACATAAAATTTTTCATACAACTTCCTCATAAAATTAAAATTTGAGCCAGTTTCAATACACAAAAATCGTATTTTCAAAAGCTCTTTACTTCTTGTTAACTGGCTGCAATTCTATCTTATAAGCAAGGGCTAGTCAATTTTTTTCCCTCCCTGGAGGTATCACTTCGCAGACAGTATGGAGAATAGACTTCCTCCCCCATGTCTCAAAATAGACTCTAACTATTCGAGTATTTTACGATTCATCTTCCATTTTTTTGACAAAGCCTCTCATTTTCATTTCAACGATTATTCCAGGGAGCGAATCCCCTTGGCCATCAACCTGTCATTTTTTCTTGCCATGTTTTCCCCCATGACACGAATGAAAAGAAGCGTTGTTCTCGACTGCCACATCACAGTACAGCACGTGGCGGACGGCCAATGGATTATTTGTTCGAGAGCGGTTTGTACCGGCAATCCGGAAACAGAACCTCTGGCGATGGAAAAATGGCCGCAGATCTTTGGGGGGTAGCAGTCATCACATTCCTGACAAATCACCTGCCAGTGTTTGGAAAAATAGCATCTCAGGTCCGGAGCAACACTGCTTTATTAAGGGGACGACAAGTATATTTAGAGGCAGAATGCAGCGGGTTTTAATGCTGTATAAAGGGAGGATAACCACAAAGTAAAGGAGTCCTGTTTTGCAGAAAAGACCTTCCCTGAGCACCATTGCGCTTGCCATTTTGGCATGGTTATTATGGTCCACGGCTTTTGCCGGAATCAAAATTGGCTTAACCTCCTCTGCCCTCCTGTCTTTTGCCGGAACTCGTTTTATGCTCTCCGGGCTTATGCTGATGCCCTTTTGGATCACCAGGGTTTCTGTTTTTCGCATAATTTACAAACACTTCTGAAGTGTTCTGATTCTCAGTTTCTTTCAAACTTTTTTCTTCCTGAGGAGGAACCTCAACTTTTCCCACTCATTGGAATGACCTGCATTGCCATATCGATCCTTACCTATAATATATCCACTCTCCTTCCCAACAGGATTCATCACCTCTGAGCTTTGCTGATTAAAAAGCACCTTCGCAACAATGCTTGCTGCAAGTATACATTTTTACTCAACGAGCCCCAGGCCGACAGGTACTGCCTCCATCTCTGTCCGGCACGGATCAATGCCTACTTATATACAGCCATTATATGTTTTTCGGTTGCAAGACCCTTCTCTTTGCCATTATGAATGGTGGCTAGGGTTTCTTTTGCCCAGAGAGGGTGATCAGGCCGGAAAGACCTAGGGAAACATCCAATTGTAGACTCTCCCTGGTCCTCCTTTGTACAAGACTGGTATCTGTCCATGGACTCGCAACAACTCGAGCCATAGCCTGGCCAAGAAAAATCTGGCCCTGCAAGGCCCAGGATATCTCTAAGAGTCGGGTGTACCAGGGACAGTTCATAATGAGAGAACGCCCCCCCCCCTGAAACAGAGAGAACGTTTTGGCGACGCCATCATTATTGAAAGGGAATCATATGCTCCAAAAAATAACCGTCTTTTTTTTCTCGTTCCTCCTGTTTTGCCTTTCGATTCCGGTGTCAGGACTCGGCGCTGCTAAGACTAATACGCTTCGCCTGGCCCTGCTCCCAATCCCCGATGTACTGCCGGTCTATGTGGCCCAGGAAAAGGGCTATTTTAGCGAACTGGGTATTTCAGTAGAAGCACTTCCCGTCGGCAGCGCCTTGGAACGAGATCAATTGATGCAGGCCGGAAGAATTGACGGGATGATCAATGACATCCTGAGCGCGGCCAATTTCAACAGGGAGCAAGGCCGGGTGAAAATTGTCTCCATTGCCCGTTCTCCCCTTGGTGAATCGCCCCTGTTTAGAATTCTTGGCGCTCCGGGCAGCGACCTAAAGACGGTAAAGGGTCTGGCCGGCATTCCCATCGGCATCTCCAAAAACACGGTCATTGAGTATATCAGTACCCGCCTGCTTGCGGCTGATGGTGTAGCAGCGGAGGCGATCAGCTACGCATCGGTTCCGATCCTGCCACAGCGCTTGCAACTGCTCCTCTCCGGCCAACTCAAGGCAGCGGCCCTGCCGGACCCCCTAGGAGCCAGTGCAATCAAGGCCGGAGCCGTAGAAATTGTTAATGATACAAGACTCAGCAAGGTAAGTGCCAGTGTAATCACTTTTTCCAATGAGACACTCCTTCATAAACAGGAAGTGGTCAGGAGTTTTATGGCAGCCTGGGATAAGGCCGCAGCAGAGATCAACAGGGACCCGGCCTCTTTCCAGAATCTGATGCTGCAAAAAATACGGGTTCCGAAAAATATTGAGAGTGATTTTCGCCCGCCCCCCATACCAAGAAAAGCTGTACCCACCAAAGCACAATGGGATGACGTTATGGCCTGGATGCTGAATAAAAATATCCTTTCAACCCCCTTGGCCTATGAAGATTCCGTGACCTCCGACTTCCTGGCAAGATGAAAAGGCTGGCGCACATGATTGAGGTACAGACCCTCCGCTTTGGATATGGTGCCGGAGCCCCTCTGTTTCTAGATTTTTCTTTCACGGTCAAAAAAGGAGAGGCCTGGACGGTCATCGGCCCTTCCGGCTGCGGCAAAACGACCCTTCTCTACCTCATTGCCGGATTGAACAAACCGACCGGCGGGAAGGTCCTTATCAACGGAGAACAAATTACCCGCGCCAGGCCTGCCACCGGACTGGTGCTGCAGGACCATGGCCTGTTGCCTTGGGCGACGATATTGGAGAACACCCGTTTGGGGCTGAAGGTGCGGAAATTCTACGGCCCAGACGGTAAGCACAGCCCGGTTGATGTAAAGATCGATCCGGAAAAGGACGAGGCGCGCATCTATTACTGGCTGAACTGGCTAGGGATAGAACAGCTGAAGGACATGTATCCAACGCAACTGTCCAGAGGCCAGCGTCAGCGGGCGGCCATAGCCAGAACCTTGGTCCTCGATCCGGATCTGCTCCTTATGGATGAACCCTTTTCCGCCCTCGATGCCCCCATCAGGGAAGAATTGCAGAAGGTGATGAACAGCTTCCATCAAGAATCCGGGTTAACCTCACTTACGGTAACCCACGATATCGAAGAGGCTGTGGTGCTTGGAGAAAAGATTCTGGTCCTCAGCAACAGCTGTAATCGTGAGCCGAAGGTCATAGAAAACCATATTTCCGGCAAGACCAATAACCGAACAGATCCAGAGTTTATCAAGCAATGTCTTGAATTGAGAGACCTTCTCGCAATTCGGGGCAACAGTGTCAGCTGAGGGAGGAGGCTATCGACAATGAAAAAAAAAGCCACCTTTCTGAGTAGTTGTACCGGGATTATTATGTTCTTCAGTCTCTGGCAGCTGGCAGCCTTGTGTGTTAATCGTCCTATTCTGCCCTCACCATTTGTGGTGGTTCCCCTGTTTCTTCAGAATATTACTGGAGAGCTGGGACTCCATTTTCTCGCCTCCTCAGGCCGAGTCCTGGCGGCGGTTATCCTCGCTACCCTTTTTGCCGCCCCCCTTGGCCTGGCCCTGGGCCAGATGCCGCGACTGGACAGGGTAATCGGCCCTCTTATCGCGATTATCTATCCGATCCCCAAGATCATCTTCCTGCCGGTGATTTATGTGCTCCTGGGGATAAGCGACTTTTCCAAAATCACTCTCATTGCCATCATTATCTTTTTTCAGATTCTGGTGGTGGTCCGGGATGAAGCTTCGGGGCTGAAAAAAGAGCTGATACTGTCGGTGAAATCGCTGGGTGCTGGCCGCAGGGCCTTGTTTCGATATGTCTATCTGCCGGCATCCCTGCCTGCGGTACTGACCGCCCTGAGGGTGTCGGTGGGAACTGCGGTAGCAGTACTCTTTATAGCCGAACAGTCCCTGACCAACTATGGGCTTGGCTATTACATAGTCATTGAAACCTATCAGGTCCTGTTGTATCCGGAAATGTATACCGGTATCATGGGCATGGGTCTGTTGGGAGTGCTGCTCTACTTTGCCATATATTCCATCGAACTGAAGATCAGCAAACATATGTTTGTCGAATAAGAGGGAATGATGGGGAAAAAAGCCTCGAGGAGAACGTTTACCAGTAACACATCTCCGACTACAGGCCATTGGTTCCATGGGTCTTCCGTCTGCGGCGGCACCGGAGCAGCCAGTCGCCCGCTTTGCCTCACCAATCTTCTCCACAACAAAAAAAGGGGCAGAGCTTAAAAAATCAATTGCGGACATCAAAAGCCATCGAGTTTAGCGCAAGCCCTACATGTAGACGGCGGTGGATGGGTCGACCAATACTGCCTGATCGCCTCTACCGCTGCATCCAGCTTGGCCATGCCCTCAAACGAAGAGCCGATTCCGCTAAGCTTGCGGTCATGGTAATCCTTTCGTTTCCTAAACGTATCACGAAATTGACGATATTTCCGATGCTCCCAGATGTCCGCCAACCTCCTGTTGTGCACATTTCCAAAGCTCAGTGGTTTCTGCCGGATAGTAAGGTTCTTATGATACCAGGTCACCTCCTGGCAAAGGCATCAACTCCGTTTTTGCAACACCAGGAAACAGCGTTCGCCAGTTCGCCTCCTGTTTTCGGGGTGAGCAGATAGCTCACAGCAACGCGTGGCAAAAGTCCCCCCCGGGAGTTTTTGGCGGCGTTAAAGGTCCGGATTGCGCTGTGCAGAAGTGCGAAGCTGCCCCTACCGCGGAGGCTGTCCTGAGTAGAGTCACTGTTTCCGGCCATGGAAAAAGTAAGCCCATCAAGACCTGAGTCGACAAGAGCGTCAGCCACCGTTTTGTCCATGATGGTACCGTTAGTGGTAAAGCTGACGATACCACCTGTGGACTTCAGTTGTCTTATATGGAAGAATATGTCAGGGTGCAGGAGCGGTTCTCCCCACCCCTGCAAATGAACGGATACTTTGGCCGGAAGTTGAGAATGGATGAGGCTGAAAAGTCCTCTGTCCATATCTTGTTCCTGCTAACCGTTGGCATATGCAGGTTTCAGACACGTGACACAATCCAGATTGCAGCGACTGGTGGTCTCAATCTGGATGGAGTGCAGTTCGCTTAGGCCCTTATGCTCCACGACGTATTGGTAATGGTGACAAAAAATTGCTTTCTCAAACAAAGTACCAGGAAGCCAACACCCGCTTTCAGTAGCTGTTCCCCACTGCATTCAGGAGCGACCAATTCCCTGACTCCTTCCGGCGGGTTCAATCAACACTGCCTCATGTGACTGACATCAATCACCCCAGCCTTCTTTCATCAAACTCCATTATTTTACCCTACAATACGAACAGTTAAAAGACTCTGTTGAAAAATTTATCCCTTGCCCCTTCTATCACACAGCTTTTGCCGGTTCCATCCAGTTGAAACACAGCCGGACCCAGAGCATGGACCACCTCTTTCGACTCGTTCAAGATAATGCTATTTATATCACCGGCTATCTCGTGATTCCCGCCCAGAAACAACCTGGCCATTCAGAACATTTTTTAGGAATGATTTACAACTAAAGAAGAATGGAAAAAATAATATATGGCGTTACTGCAGATAAAATATCACAAAACAAACAGCTAACCATATGAAATATAGCCTATTTTGATTCAGTTGACTTTTCGGGTGCGACAATTTGCCATATTGTTATTTTCACCATCTCAATTAGGAATATTTGTTATTTTTTATTTTCTTTACTGGTTTCTTTTCGTTGCGTTACCTGCTTTTGTGTGTAGGGTAACATACCAAAATTTCGTGTTTATTTTAAAATAACTGGCGCATAGATATGCTGCTTGGATCAATTTTAGTTCATAAAAAGGAGAGGAAATGAAGCGGGCGACTGCTGCATTCATCGGTGGTGGATTATTGCTATTCAATTTGGGAATTGCGACCGGCCATAGCGACTGGGCGAGAAATCAGTTTATTGAAATACCGGATTATGTCAATATACCGAAACAGTTAATCACTCCTGAGGGAACACTTGACTGCTGCGGATGCCACGGGAATACAACTGATGCAGGACCAGAAGAATGCTTCTGTGAATAACAACAGTTGTCCCGCTCAATAGAGTCGTGTGTTTTGCGAATAGCAACAAAATAGAGTTTGTCCGTAAGACAAAAGGGTCGGCCTTTTTCAAAAAAGGCTGAACACGGCAATCTCTCCCCTCACGCTGCCAGACTCCTGCGCACCATCACAAAGACATCTCCTGAAAGACCCTCTTTGGCAGCAATGCGTTGCAGTTGCGCCTGCATCATCTCCTGGCGCCCGGAATCATAACCTTTCCAGGTGGCCAGACTCCTGCGCCCCATCTGCTGCGGAGAAAGGTTAGTGAGCCCCCCTTTGAGGCTGAGCTGAAACCAGTCCCGGCAGGTGACCCGGTTACCGGTCCAGTTGTGAAAGTATTCGTGGGCAATCCCCCCCTCTATGCCAAGATAATCCATATCCGTTGCCGTTTCCTGGCTGGCCAGGACATATTTGGAATTAAAGACATTAAGTCCCTTGTTTTCCATGGCCCCCATATTGAAATCATCCACGGCCACAATCATGAAGGTATCCAGATCATATTCAAGGCCAAAGACCTCTTCATCCCACCACATGGCCTTTTTATCCCAGGAACAAGCGACACGGAATCATCCTTGAACGTCGTCGCGAATGGTCAGAAATGTACTGATTGTTTCGTTACAGTTCCTCAAAAAGGATGGACTTCCCTGAGAAGCTAACCCGGAACTATTTTACTGGTTAACTTCACAGCACTGATTCATAATATTTAATTGCAAATTGAATTTTTTGAGCATAGCATCCCAATATGGCATGCATCACTTCTTTAGAAATGGGAATAATGCGACTCAGTAATCAAAAATTCAGGAGAGTAATGTGAATACCGTCAACAATGATACAAAAAAGAGCAATAACTTAACACGGCGGCAGTTTGTAAAATATTTCGCCGGCACAACCACATATATGTCTTTCGCCTCGTTTGCCCCGCTGGATCAGGGTTCTCTTTTTCTCCTGAGCCGCACAAAACAAAGGTATCCGATTCATTCCACGGTTAAGACTACGGCTGAGAGGATGATCTCATTTCCATATATTCTGGGTGATCTTCCTCCCAATGATCCTGCTTCTACCCCTGCTCTCAGCCCCAATGGCAGTGACGGTCTCCGGATTACTGAACTTTTCAATGTTCCATTATATGACAGCAAAGGCTATGGTGAATGGGAGTATATAGACTGGGCTCTCCCGATAAAACAGCGGACGGATATCATGCCGACCGACTATAATCCCACTTCAGTCACAAAAGCGACAAAACTTCTGAACTTTTTTGCCATGACCGATATCCATATCACGGACAAGGAGGCACCAAACTCGTTCATCTACCTCCAACAACACGATCAAGAATTCTCCGGAGGCAATACCTCCATCTATTCGCCGATCATGCTGTACACAACCCATGTTCTGGATGCTGCCATTCAGACGGCAAATGCCCTGCACAAGAAAAATCCCTTTGATTTCTTCATCTCTCTGGGTGACACCTGTAACTGTTCTTCGTACAACGAACTCAGATGGTATATCGACATTATTGACGGCAAGGTCATCACCCCAAGTTCCGGTGCCCATCTTGGTGCTGAGACCATTGATTATCAAAAGCCATTCCAGGCAGCAGGACTCGACAAATCGATCCCTTTCTATCAGACAATCGGCAACCATGACCACTTTTTGCTTGGTTCGTTCCCTCCCTATGAAACCGGGCTTGCCGATTCCTTTCTCAGCGATACTGTCTGGTCTGTACCGGATTTTCTCGTCCCTATTGACCAAACTAAAACATGGACCTACCCGGCTATGTTCAGCGTCGAAAATCTGAAGAACGGTACCCCACGATTTTATGCGGGTGTCATTGATGGTTCCACCCCTTACGGTTCCATTATCAATTATGGGTCTGTCGATGATCCCCCCACTCCTCAAACAAAGGTTGCTGCTGACCCTGATCGCCGTTCGCTTTTGAGAACGGAATGGATCCAGGAATTTTTCAACACAGCCACCAATCCGGTTGGTCATGGTTTCAACCTGGTTTCATCCAACCCAAATTTTAGCCTGGTTCCAGAAAACGACAAAGCTGGTTTTGCCTGTTACAGTTTTGTGCCCAAGTCAAATGTACCGCTTAAGGTTATCGTGCTGGATGACACCCAGCGCGAAGATGACGGCTCTGTTGATATTCACGGTCACGGATTTCTTGACGAAGCACGCTGGGCCTGGCTGCAAGCGGAACTTGAAGACGGTCAGGCTGCCAATCAACTCATGATCATCGCTGCGCATATTCCGATCGCTGTCGTAAATCTTGCTGCCGAAACTGAATGGTGGCTTGGTGGCAGAAAGGATGACCCGAGCAAGCTTCTTGGTGATCCGTCTTCGACGACTCAGAATGCCGTAGACCTGGAGGGGCTTGTGGAAAAACTTTGGGCCACACCGAACCTTCTGATGTGGATTGCCGGGCATCGTCATCTCAACACTGTTAAGGCATTTAAATCGCCTACCCTCCACGATACAACTCCAGAAAGTGGCTTCTGGCAGGTTGAGACCTCATCACTGCATGATTTTCCCCAGCAGTTTCGTACATTCGAGATCTACCTGAACAGCGACTATAGCATTTCAATCGAGACGGTAAACGTTGACCCTGCAGTTGCCGAGGGTTCGCCCGCAGCAACATCACGAAAATATGCGATTGCGACGCAGCAGATAGTTCAACAGAATTTAACCGTGAATAGTGTAAACTATGATATACTACCGAATAGCGGCGATCCAGGCATTCCACTTCCAAGTATTGACCCGAGTCGGCCACAAGGCACCCCTGATCCTGATGCAATACCACCAACAACCTTCACCGATCCGACTATCGAGTATATTGACTTGACCACATACGGTATCCCATACAATGCATCGTATAATGCCCAACTGTTCAAGCAATTAAGCCCAACAATGAAGGCCCAGATGCAGGCACTGTTCCCCACGCTATAAGCAGAGAAGGAAAACAAGAAAAAGGCTCAACTGACTAAGAAATGCTACAGGTTGAGCCTTTTTCGCTATCCAGACAGCCGGACTCCAGCGAGGAGCCATTTCTATGGAAGGCAACGATGATGATAAAGTGATAAGAAATCGCTTTATCGAGAGACCTGCAGTAAGTCATAATCTTATTCTCAATTGCTGTTTTGCACCACATCAAGCCCGACCAGATCCCTTTGCTACTCTTCCCGGAAGAAAACGCTAGCACCACATACAACCATCCCCAATCATACCAGCAGGACTTCGAAGACAACTAACAACAAAACCATTTCCGACCAACGATTCCATCCCGTTCTCAAATAAAGTACCTGCTGTACAGCAGGTACTTGTTCTCTTCTTTTGATTGTTTTTGTAGAGATTACAATCCAGAAACAGAGGCAATTCCCCGCTGTTGCCAAGCCTAAGTTGAGGTTATAGAAGAGATGAGAACCGTAAAGAATTTCTGACGATTTTGATAGATGTCCTTGTTCGCTATAACTGGATTTGTCATGCCTACTGTTTGATGACCAACCATTACCACCTCTTAGTTGAGACAAACGATCCGAATCTTTCTCTAGGGATGCGTCAACTGAATGGTCGATAATATCCAGATATTTAAACACAATATCCGACAAGCTGACCATGTCTTCCAGGGGCGTTATCAATCGATTATTATAGAAAAAAATTCCACCTTCTTGAGCTGTGCTGCCATATCATCCTGAATCCCGTAGCTACGGGTATGGTAAAAAGCCTGAGCAATGACGATGGCGCGGCTAGTTGGCCACTACCGTGTCTGGGGAAAACGATGCTGTTGTCTCACCAGAAAGCAATCAATAGCCCAGGAAAATATAGTCCTAAACTGAGTTTCATAGAGAGAGACATACATGAATAACTTACGCAGGATAATCGGAATAACAAAAACGTACTGGCGATGCGGAAATGGCTAGGGAGAACTTGAAAAATTCCATCATCGTTATGTTGCCAATATCACCATCATTTATGCCCCGGCGCGGCAATGGCGAGATAGCTCAAACGCTTCAGCTCGCGGCGACCGTGGGTGACGGTATCGAGGATCAGGCCGCATACCAGGCTTAAAAAGGCAAGCAGCATGATGCCGGTGGCCAGGATGGCGGTGGGAAAGCGGGGCACCAGACCGGTATCCGCATAGGTAATGAAGAGTGGCACGGCGAGAATTACCGAGGTGATAGCCAGTAAGACAAAGAGAAAGGTGAAGAAGGCCAGCGGCCGCTCCTCCTTGAAGAGATCAATGATCGTCATCAAGATACGAAAGCCGTCCCGGTAAGTGTGCAGTTTGCTTTCCGAGCCGATTGGTCTTGTACCGTACGGAGTAACGATTTCGGTGATGGGCATCCTCAGTTCCAGGGCGTGCAGGGTAAGCTCGGTCTCGGTCTCAAATCCCTTGGACAGAGCCGGGAAAGATTTGACAAAACGGCGTGACATGACGCGGAATCCGGACAGCATATCGGTCAGGCTGTGGCCGAACAGCATCGAGACAAAGCCGGTGAGTAGCCGGTTGCCGAACTGGTGACCGCGGCGAAAGGCCGTCCCTTCATGGGAGCTGAGCCGAGAGCCGACCACCATGTCCAGCGGCTCGCTGAGCAGGTTAGCAATCATCGCCGGGGTGCTAGCGGCATGGTAGGTGTTATCGCCGTCAACCAAAACGTAGATATCGGCCTCGATGTCGGAGAACATGCGGCGCAGCACGTTGCCTTTACCCTGATGCTTTTCAGTCCGGACAATGGCACCAGCTGCGGCAGCACGTTGGGCGGTCTGGTCACTGGAATTGTTGTCATAAACATAAATCATCGCCTGCGGCAGCACGGCGCGGAAGTCCTGCACCACCTGGGCCACGGTTTTTTCCTCATTATAGCATGGGACAAGCACAGCAATACGTTGGTTGTAAGTTGCGGCCTCCTCCGGCATCATTTGTTTTTTCCTCTATCGTTAAAGGGATCGGTTTGCACCACGGCGCAAAAAGTAAGGGGATGGTCAAGATGTTCCTCGATATGAGGAGTGAGTAACCGGCAATCGCCAGCATCAATGGCTAACCCGTAGGCGAGCAGGGAATCTCTGCTCTGTTCTTCTTCATAAGAACGATACAGCACGTAAAGCGGACCATGATGCTCGGCAATCAGCCGCTGCATGAGGCGATCAAAGCCGTTGGGCGCGTCCGATGGCCCGGTAAAGTAGCTCTGAATACGGACAAAACGCACCGGTTCAGGGAAAAACGGAATGACATAGGCCATGGGATCAACTCCGGTCATAAGCACCATGGTATTGGCCGGATCGTTCAGCAGTGGTGTCTTTACGCCGAAATAGTCATCACCCCAGGAGACCCGACCCCAGTTGCCGGGCCGCAAGGTGACGAGTAGCAAAATCGCGCAGCACAGGGCGGCATAATTTTTTTTCGGCTGCCGCCAGGGCAGAGTATCGATCAGGAGCCAGATGCCCAGTGGAGTCAGCATTTCAAGGGGCAGCAGATAACGGTAGATACAGAATATTTTCAACCACACGGCATACGAAACCAGACTGCCGGCCAGCAGAAATATTTTTTTATGCCGTGCCAGGGAGACATCAGGGTTGGCTGGCTTAGCTGATTGTGACCAACGCCCCCCGAGCTTTTTTGTGCCCAGGGCAGAAAATCCGCTTATCACCAGCAGAACCATAAAAAGTGCAAAGCGAAGGTCACGAAAGGCTATTTCTCCGGTGCGGAGCGGATCCCAGACTATGACAAAGGGAAAGAACAGGGCCTCGACCAGACTGTGCGGTAGAAAGCGGACATCGCGATAATCGGCCATGGATGCCATGGAGGATTGGAAGATGTGATTGAAATACGGGAAAAGCGGATTGTCGTAACGGATCCACATCTCATGCAGCCAATAGCCGCCGCTACCGGCAATACCGGCCAGCACCCCCACCCCGAAAAGAAAGGCCAGTGCGATCCGCTGGCCAATCGGCAGCGGTATGACCAGAAAAGCCACGCACCAGCCGACGGCAAAGACGACAGCCGGTTGTTTCAGCCCGGCGGCAAGGCCGATCATGAAGCCTGCAGCGATAACGAGCAGCAGTGCCTCGGGCATCCGCCAGTCAGTCAGCTTACGGAAATTCGCCAACAGCAGCAACAGGCCACCTAAAACCAGCAGGCTTGTCAGGTTATCGCCGAACATGGTACCCAGCTCCGAGATATTGCCGGCGCCCAGTAGACCGATCAGGGCAATGAGAAAACCACGCCACCAGGGAATGGATAGAGTACTTCCCATAACGTTACGGGCGATAGCAAGCAGCAGAGGGAAGTTGAGACCCTGCACTGCACCGAGCAAAAAGCCAACCAGCATCGGTGGCAGGCGCAACACTGCTTCATAAAAGGGAATATAAAACAGGGGATTGTAGAATGTCGCCACCTGGGCCGGAACCACGTCATAGTCCAGGCGATGGTACAGAAAGGCATAGGGATTATAAAAGTGATAATTGCGCAGGTCCCAGTTGGCATCCTGCCCCATAAAAAGGGCAAGAAGGCCAAAACAAAGAGGTCCGATAAGCCAAGGAAGATAACGAAATATACGCTGCTCAAATGAAGGTGTCATAGGTGATTAGAAATTGCTTGGTCAGGCAGGCCTGCAGAAAATCAAAAAAATAATCTCAACCGATATTCTGCACTGCATTTAAGCCCGACAAAGTTTCTTTGTTACTCCTCCTAAATGAAATTGGTATCTCTCCCCACACGGTCATCCCCATGTGAATACCAGCAAAATGGAGTGCGTCTAAAAAACGACCGTTTCACCTTCTACAGAAAAAAACTGAACACGGCAAACTATTCCCTCATCCTGCCAGACTCCTGCGCACCATCTCAAAGACATCTCCTGAAAGACCCTCTTTGGCAGCAATGCGTTGCAGTTGCGCCTGCATCAGCTCCTGGCGCCCGGAATCATAACGTTTCCAGGTGGCAAAGGGAGTGGTCAGACGGGAGGCGATCTGGGGATTGCGTGAATCAAGGACCAGAATCTGGTCGGCCAGGAAGCGATACCCTTCCCCGTCGCTGCTGTGGAAACGGACATGATTACTGCCGAAGGCCCCGATCAATGAGCGGACCTTGTTGGGATTGGCAAGGGAAAAAGCCGGGTGCTCCAGTAAGGAACGAACCGACTCCAAGGTTCCCGGCAGGCTGGATGTGGCCTGGAGGATGAGCCACTTGTCCATGACCAGTCCATCCGCCTGCCACTTTTCATAGAAATCATCCAGCAGTTGCTGCCGCTCTCCCATAGGGCAGTGGCTGAAGGCAGCCAATACCGCGATAACATCGGTCATGTTGCCTCCCTGCCGATACTGGGCCAGGGCCAGAGCCACGTCCTCCTGTTCCGGCTGGTCCCCGCTTAAGAGATAAGACAAACAGACGTTCTTCAGACTCCTGCGCCCCATCTGCTGCGGAGAAAGATCATAGTCTCCCTGTTCACGGTTTACATTCCAGGTCACGCGAAATGCTTCCTCCAGGGTCATCGCCAATTGCTGACGGACATACGTGCGGGCCAAATGGAGATTTTCCGGATCAACAACCTCCATCTGCTGCGCGAGATAACTCTCCTCCGGCAGGGTCAGGGCCATGGCCAGCAGCGATCTGTCGGTCTCTGTGTCGCCCAGAACCTTGGCGACAGCGTCGACAAAGAGTGGGTCCAGGGCCAGGGACTCTCCCCTCTGCAGCATGCCGGTCAGTTCCAGGATGATCGATTGCCCCAGGCGAAAGGCGGCATCCCAGCGGTTAAAGGGATCACTGTCATGGGCCATGAGAAAGGCCAACTGTTCCCGTCCCTGACCGATGTCCACCTTGACCGGGGATGTATAACCACGGAGCAAGGAGAGCATGGGCTGCTCCCGCATCCCCTGGAAGGTGAAGGTTTCCTCTACCTCCTGCAACTGGAGGAGATTGGAGGGCAACGAAATATCTTTCCCTGAACGGTCAAGGAGGCCAAAGACCACCGGGATATGAAATGGTTTTTTGCTCTCCTGTCCTGGAGTCGGCGGACAGCTCTGGCGTATCGTCAGGGTATACA
Organism: Pseudomonadota bacterium; assembly: GCA_018817385.1. Classification (GTDB taxonomy): domain Bacteria; phylum Desulfobacterota; class Desulfobulbia; order Desulfobulbales; family Desulfocapsaceae; genus Desulfocapsa. The sequence continues at coordinate 638 of JAHIUA010000050.1, read as the reverse complement.
CGCCCTCTCCTTGATTCCAATCTTCTTTTACCTGCAGCAATGGCGTTCCCGACTGACTGTACCAGAGCTTGAACTGATCCAGATCAACTCCGGAGGCATCGGTCATGGCGGCGACAAAGTCATCACAGGTCACGGCCTGCCCATCATGCCTGGCAAAATAGAGATCCATCCCCTTGCGAAACTTTTCGGCACCAAGCAGGGTGTGCATCATGCGGATGACCTCAGCACCTTTGTTATAGACTGTCACCGTATAGAAATTATTGATCTCCACATAGGAATCGGGACGTACCGGATGGGCCATGGGACCAGAGTCCTCGCGAAACTGAAAGTTGCGCAGGATCCGGACATCATCAATGCGCTGGACAGGTCTTGAATTCATATCAGCTGAGAATTCCTGATCGCGAAAGACGGTGAGCCCCTCTTTGAGGCTGAGCTGAAACCAGTCCCGGCAGGTGACCCGGTTACCGGTCCAGTTGTGAAAGTATTCGTGGGCAATCACCCCCTCTATGCCAAGATAATCCATATCCGTTGCCGTTTCCTGGCTGGCCAGGACATATTTGGAATTAAAGACATTAAGTCCCTTGTTTTCCATGGCCCCCATATTGAAATCATCCACGGCCACAATCATGAAGGTATCC
>JAHIUA010000049.1 GCA_018817385.1 Pseudomonadota bacterium | reverse complement strand
CACTCACTTTAATGACAAAGCCCTCTTCCGATAAAGCTCGCGCAGCCGCCGACCGTGATCCTTCAGAGCCGCTTGGACGCATTGGCAACACTGCCCCATAGGCAATTAGTTTTCCGCTTACGTCGAAAAGAGTTGCCCCGTCAATAGCGGCAAGCATCGCTATTTGTTCCACGCCCAGGCTGACCGCATTGTCGTCGGGCAATAGTGCATGAAACAGCCACTCGGGATATCCTTTCGTTGGCTTTCCTCCCATAATCCACCTGCGCGCAAGATCCACACGATCCTTATCGTGGATTTCCTCCGGAGGATTGGAGACAACACCCAGGATACCACCCTGTCCGTCCGTTGATAATACCAGCGCTGCATTAAACAGTAACATCGCCAATTGCCCATGTTTTCTGCCGATGACATTTCTTACGGAACGCCAGTTTATTCCTCTCCATCTTCCGGCGCGACGGACAAAAAGGGCCCTTCCGTTTTCAATGATGATTATTGAACCTTTTTTGCTTAAGGCGAGAGAAATTCCCTGGAGACTTTCTGATGCCGTCTCGAGAAGATCCAGCTCACCATAGGCATATCGCACCGGGGTACTCTTTTTTGTTTGTTGTTTAAAAGACCGGCGTGACAGCCATTCAATGGCTTCCCCGGAAGGTGAGATCCATAATGCCGCGCGAATACCATCGGACAAAAGAGGGGTCCGTTTCAATCCTTTAAAATCAGCTGGATAGATTCCCTTGAGAAGCGGTCTTTTGCTCCCCACTGCGGGAGCGATAACCACGCCATGATTGAGCTCTACGTGCTCCACCCTGGTACTTGCCAGGTTTATAAAATATTCGAGAACGTTGGTGATGGTTCGTGTCAGCTTTTTCCTTTCCATGGAAGTGGAGGTCGCAAAAGAACAATGGATCCCCGCCACGATATGCGCAACAACCCACAGGGGGAATTGAGCCACCGCCGATAATTCTATCTCTTCGAATAATTTGTCCTGATAATTGCAAGTCCAGGCCTGTAAAACCTCGTCGCAAACGGCGGCAACGTATCCCGCCTCCCGCGGCACATTCAATAATAACGAAATATCTTTGGCTGGATGGTTCTCTTCTGCTACAGGGGCTGAGGAAGAAATAACATCACTTGTTGTCCCGGGGGTGGCAGCGCCAAGAAACTGGCGGCCTTTTTGATCAATTTTAGTGGTAATCTCCCGCCACAAGCGAGCTTCTCCAGGAACCCGCATAACGGAGGTATGCAAAATCCCTTCTGCCGTTGGACAGTTGTCTTGAGCAGAATCGGTCTTGTAGCGCAAATCCACATGGGCCAGGGGAAGGAGATCGGCAAGCAGTTCCGCCGCTTTCTTTCCTAAAGGATCAAAGTGAGTATCGGTGACGTACGCTGCATAATCCGGTTCAACAATGTTCAACGCCATAGTGTTCTCCACGACGCTTTTCCTTCTGGGAAGAGCGTATATTCTGATCCTGTTTTTCTATTGTCTTTCGCCAAGAAGATTACCCGTTGATCGGTGCAGTTGTGCCTTGGCGATGTGGTAGTCCCATCGTGCTGCCACATCGGTGGCCTCCGCCCGGGCAAGAGCGGTCTGGGCGTCCAGCAGATCGGTGATGGTTCCGGCCCCGGCCTCATAGCGCTTGCGTGTCGTACGCATACTCTCCTCGGCATCTTTGACCAGAACTCCCGCCGTTTGAATCGCCTCGAAGTTCTCGGTCAATTTCGAGTGAGCAGTCCACACTTCCCGGCGCACCTGTTGGATAAGGCGGAGCGTCTCCGCCTCTGTCTGCCTCAGTTCCGCCCTTGTTCTGGCCAGTTTGTGCTTGCTTGAAAAACCGGTAAATAAAGGCAGTTTGACAGACAGCCCGACCAGCCAGTCTTCGTCCTCGGGAAGAAACTCATCATCGCGCCAACCATAGCTGCCTGAGGCCTCTAGTGTCGGTCCAAAGGCGCTTTTGGCTTCATCGACCAAGTGACGACGAGCGGCAATTCCCTGCAGAGCCGATTTGAGTTCCGGCCGCAGATGGACGGCCTGGTCAAAGGCCTGATCCAGCGCAATGTTGTCAGGGGAGTCGATTTTTTCCGAACGTGCATCGATGTCAAGGGACAGCTCAACCGGCAGCCCCATGGCGGTGTTCAGATCACCACTGGCGAGCCTGACCAGGTTGCCGGCCCGCACCAGTTCCAGCCGGGAATCGGCCACTTCCACCCGGGCGCGATACACATCGGCTATTGGGACTGCTCCTGTCTTGTGGCGCATTTCCGTCAAGCGCAGATGGTCCTCGGTCCGGGCCAGGTTTTTTTCAGCAACCGAGCGGTTTTCGTTGGCCGCCACCAGACTGTAAAAAGACTGGTGGACATCAAGGGCGATATCCTGGCGGATTCCGGCGGCATCTTCCTCCGCCATCCCTTGACCGGCAATGGCCGCGCGCAGTTTTGCCCGCCGCGCCCCGGAGTCAAATAAGGTCAGACGCGTTTCGAGTCCCGCATTCCAGTCATCGGTGGGACCGATCTGGTCCGATGTCGTGGAGATCCCGCTGGGCAGGAAGGCATGCTGCTGCCAACGGTTATAGCCGGAGGTAATCCCCAATGTCGGATAGTAGGGCGCGCGTGCCTCTCCCACCGCTTCCTCGGCCGCCACGACACCTTCTTTTGCCGCCCGGCTTAAAGGGTTTTTATCCAGGGCGATCAGGACGCAGCCCTCAAGGGTTAACCAGCGCTCCCCGGACCGCACCAGGGAAGGGGCCGGGGCAGTTTCGGCAGCCGCCATTGCAGATGTTTTTGTAGGGGGCACCACCGTTGAGGTAGACATGAGATCGTCAATGTGCGGGACATCTGGTTTATCATATCCGGCACATCCCGAGGCCATAAAAAGGACGAAAAGCAAGACAACTATTGTAACCCGTCCGTTAATTAAAAATACCAGCCAGCGCATAGCAGCCTCCTTTGATTATAAGTGAATCTGAATTTTATTTTAAGCCAGGGTTTTTTTGAACCTGCTGGAGGCCATCCACAGCGTCGTCAGACCCATCACCAGTAAAGCAAGCATCTGGGGCCAGAGGATCTCCGGTCCGACCCCTTTGAGGAAAATACCGCGTATAATCACCAGAAAATAGCGCAGCGGATTTAAATAGGTCAGCCATTGAACAACCACCGGCATGTTGGCGATGGGAAACATGAAGCCGGAGAGCAGCACCGCCGGAAAGTAAAAGAAAAACGTACTCATCATGGCCTGCTGCTGGGTCTGGCTGACCGTGGAAATCAGCAGCCCGATGGCCAGCGTCGTCATCAGATACAGGCTGGTAGCCAGAAAGAGCAATCCCAGGTTGCCGCGAATGGGCACTTCGAACCAGAACACGCCGATCAGGGTGATCAGGACTACGTCGGCAAAGCCGATCAGTGCAAATGGAACTGTTTTGCCGAGGATGAACTCCGCCGAGGTGATGGGGGTGACCATGATCTGTTCCATGGTGCCGATCTCTTTTTCGCGCACCACCGCCATGCTGGTGAGCATCAAGGTGATGAGCATGACAATGATGGCGATCACGCCCGGCACGTAAAAATTACGGCTCTCAAGGTTTTCATTGAACCAGGCTCGGGTCTGCAGTTCCACCCTGCCGAGCTCTTGGGCAGAACCTGTAAGGCGCGTCGATTGTGTCAGCAGGATTTTTCTCGAAAACTCGCCGACGATTTTCGCGCTGTAATCGAGCACGATCCCAGCGGTGTTCGAATCGGTCCCATCGACAATGATCTGCAGCTCGGCCGTGCGTCCGGCGCGCAGTTCGTCACCAAAGCCGCTGTTCATCCGGATGATGGTGCGCACCTTGCCTCGGTCCATCAGATCGCGGGCCCGGTCTTCCGTCGTAACATATTCCAGGATGTCGAAATATCCCGAGTTGACAAAACTGGTCAAGAGTTCCCGACTGGCCACGCTGTTATCCAGATCGTAGACCGCGGTGGACACGTGCTCGACGTCGGTGGTGACCGCATAGCCGAAAACCAGCACCTGAATGATCGGCATCATGAAAATGACCCCTTTCATCTTCGTGTCCCGGAAGATCTGGATAAATTCCTTTATAAGCATATGCTTGACACGTTCCCACATGATTACACCAACTTTTTCTTGAATTTGAGGTTGGCCCAGACCACCATCAGGACACTGAAAACCACCAACAGGGCGGCCTCCGTCCAGAGGATCTGCAAGCCGACCCCTTTCAGGTAAATGCCTTTGAGCAGGACGACGAAATAGCGGGCCGGGATCAGATAGGTGATCATCTGAATGGGCTTGGGCATGTTGCTGATGGCATACATGAAATCCGACAGCAGAAAGGAGGGCAGAAAGGTAAGCACCATGGCCAACTGGCTGGCCAGCAACTGACCCCGGGTGAGAATGCTGATTACCATCCCCAAGGACAAGGCTCCGGTGAGAAAAACCGCTGCCATGCCGAACAGCAGGATGACACTGCCGCGCAGGGGCACATTGAATAGGAATTCTCCCGTCAGAACCGATATAAGCACATCAAACATGCCGATGACAAAATAGGGAATAAATTTACCCAGGATCAACTCCGACCCCTTTACCGGGGTGGAAATCAGCTGTTCCATGGTGCCACGTTCCCATTCGCGCGCCACGGTGAGGGAGGTCAGCAGCGCGGCGATTACCATCATGATAACGGCGATGAGTCCGGGGATGATGTAGTTTTTAGACTCCATGTCCTGGTTGTACCAGGTCCGCGGTCGCAGGTCCGTCGGCAACTGGAGGTCACGCGCCCCGCTGCGCCGCACCTCGCGCAGAGCGACATCCTGAGAGTAGGCAGCAGCGATGGTATCGGCATAGCCGATGGCGATGGTCGCCGTGTTGGAGTCGCTGCCGTCCACGATTAGTTGTACCGCAGCCGTACGTCCGGAATCGATCCGCCGGGCAAAATCTTCCGGGATCACCAGGGCGACCAGTGCCTGTGCAGAATCAACAGCATGTTCCACCTCCGGGTAGCTACGCACATAATCCTGGATGGAAAAATACACCGAGCCGTCAAACTGGCTGATAAACTCGCGACTGGCATGGGATTCGCTGCGGTCCCAGACCACTATCGGCACATTGTCCACATCCAGTTTCAGCGCATAGCCGAACAGCACCAACAGCAGCATGGGTATGGCAATCGCCATCCCCAGACTCCTGGGATCACGAAAGACATGAATGAACTCCTTGCGGGCAACCGCCCAGATGCGAATGGGTTTCATCCCTGCACCTCCTGTTGCGTTTGGTCGGCCCGGTCATGGGCCTCGATGAGCGAAACGAAAAGATCCTCCATCGAGGGAACAATCTTTTCCACCCGCTCCACCTGGTAGCCTTGCTCGGATAAAAATTCGCGCAGCTTTGGCGCCATGGCTTCGCCATCCTCGACAACCACGTGCAGGCCCCGGCCGAACAAGGCCACGCTCCCCACGCCGTCAACCTGCTCCAACTCACCCATGGCATCCTGCGGGCGGGCGCACATCACTTCCAGGATGTCCTCCTGCATCTGTTCGATCTTGAGGGCCTCGGGGGTGCCGATGGCGATCAATTCGCCGCGGTAAATCAGGCCGATCCGGTCACAGTACTCGGCTTCATCCATGTAGTGCGTGGTGACAAACACCGTAACTCCTTTTCCGGAAAGCTCATAGATCAGATCCCAAAACTGGCGCCGGCTGATCGGGTCGACGCCAGAGGTCGGCTCATCGAGGAAGATAATGGGCGGCTCATGGAGGATGGCGCAGCCCAGGGCCAGGCGCTGCTTCCAGCCGCCGGACAGGATCGCCGTCCGCGAGTGGCGATGCTCTTTCAGGCCGGCCATCTCTAACACCCACTCCTTGCGCGCGTCTTTTTTTTCGGGGGCGATGCGGTAAATACCACTGTAAAAATTGATGTTTTCCTCCACTGTCAGGTCCTCGTAGAGCGAAAACTTCTGACTCATATAGCCGATATGGGATTTGATCTGTTCCGCTTCAGTGAGGACATCGTAGCCGGCGACGGTTCCCGCTCCCCCACTGGGAGTGAGAATGCCGCAAAGCATGCGAATGGTGGTGGACTTTCCGGCACCGTTGGGTCCCAGGAAGCCGAAAATTTCACCGGTAGTGACCTCGAAGCTGACCTTGCTAACCGCGATGAAATCACCGAAGCGTCTTTCCAGATCCTTAACCACAACCGCTATTTCATTGTCATTGCTGCTCATGCTCTTCGCCTCCATTCTCTTCGGCCAGCACCGAAATGAACACATCCTCCAGGGTCGGCTCAACGGGGCGTATGCCCACAAGTGTGATACCCGCTTGCTCCAGGGTCTTTTTTATGGCCGCCTCCGTCTCGCTCGGATCCTTGGTCACCACATGGGTCTTGTCTCCGAACAAGCCAACCGAATCCGCCGAAAACCTTTCACGCAGCACGGCGGTGGCCGTGCGCGGATTTTCCGATCTCACCTGCAGGATGGTTCCACGCATCAACTTCTTCACCTCTTCCGGGGTACCGAGGGCCAGAAGTTTTCCCCGATCGATGAAAGCCAGGCGATTGCACCGTTCCGCCTCGTCCAGGTAGGCGGTGGAGACGAAGATCGTCACCTTCTCCCGCAGCAGCTGATACAGGATGCGCCAGAAGTCCCGCCGCGACACCGGGTCCACGCCGTTGGTGGGTTCATCCAAAAAGAGTACCGTGGGCGTGTGGATCAGGGCGCAGGACAGGCCGAGTTTTTGTTTCATCCCACCTGAAAGGTTGCCCGCCAGGCGCTTTTTAAAGGGGGTCAGGTTGCTGAAGGCTAACAACTCTTCGATTTTTTCCTTTCTTCCCTTGCGCGGCACTTCATAGATGTCCGCGTAAAAATCGATGTTCTCTATCACCGTCAGGTCCGGATATAAACCAAAGCGCTGGCTCATATAACCAATCTTCTCTTTCAGCGGTTCGGCCTCTTTGACAATATGATGGCCCGCCACCCAGGCATCGCCTGCGGTGGGGTCCATAATCGCGGTCAAGAGCCTCATGGTCGTGGTCTTGCCGGCCCCATCCGGGCCCACCAGCCCGAATATTTCGCCTTCAGCCACCTCCAGGTCCAGCCCGTCCACGGCAACCAGGTCATCGAAGGATTTGGTCAATTTCTCAGTTCGTATGGCACTCATGCTCTGACCTTTTGATATTAATTTAGGGTCTATCCGTAAAACGGTTATCGTAACGAGATGTCGGCGTCGGCCGGCATGCCGGGTTTGAGTTCCATTTCAGGGTTCGGGATATCCACCTTGATGCGGTAGACCAGTTTCACCCGTTCCTCGGTGGTCTGGACGTTTTTTGGGGTGAATTCCGCTTCCGAGGAGATAAAGGAGATACGGCCCTCGTAGGTTTTGTCCGGATAGGTGTCCGTCGTGACGTGCACCGTCTGCCCCACCTTAACCCGTCCCAGATCGGTCTCGTTGATATAGCCTCGCAGCCAAACGTTAACCAGATTGCCGACGGTTACCACCGGTGTGCCGGCGACGACATATTCCCCCGGTTCCACGTTTTCCGATAAGACGATGCCGGTCAGGGGGGAGTGCAAAACAGTATACCCCAGCCTGGTTTCCGCCAGGGCCAACGCTTGTTTTGCGCGCTGAACATCTGCGCGCGCCCGGTCGATCTTTTCTACACGAGGCCCTTTTTGAGCCAATTCATAACGGGCCCTGCTTTCACGCAGCGCGGCCCGGGCCTGCTCGATTTCCTCTTTTCGGGGACCTTCAACCACCAACTTCAGATTTTCCCCGACTTCCCGTAAGCGCTCCTTTGCGGTTGTATAGGCGGCATTAGTTTCCTCGAATTCACGACTCGAAATGACCGCATCCTCGAATAACTTTTTCTGCCTGGCAAATTCTGCCTGCCATCGCACAAATTCCCCCCGGGCCTGCTTTTCTGCCGCTCTTGCACCACCTATCTCCTGGGGTCTGGAGCCGGCCAAAAGTTCGTCCAGTCTCGCTTGCGCCCGGTGCTGCACCGCCTTAGCTTCATCAATCTCTTCTATCCGGGAACCTGCTTCGAGTTCGGCCAGTACCGCTTGGCTAGCTTGCAACTCCGCCTCGCGCAAGGCCACCTCCTGGGATAGATCCAGGCTGTCCAGCACGGCCACCAGCTGGCCGGCTTCGAGTCGCGCCCCTTCTGAGACCAGACGTTTTTCGACCCGCCCGGCAATTTTAAAACTCACCTCGGCGTCGGTAACCTCAATGTTGCCCGAAATGGTGAGGAGATCGAGATCACTTTTCGACCAGTTTCGCAGATATTGCACAGTTAGGATAACGGCGGCGACCACTACCACCACCGACAGGAAAATCATCACTCTTTTTTTCTTGGGCATTGTCCGGCCTCCTAAAGGGAGTCTATTGTAAGTATTATGATTAATGCTCTTGTGAGCACGGCTTCGATACTCTCACCTGCCTGTACAGGGAATCGTTGGCTGCGTTTCTGGACGGGTAAGTATTTCATTGTGTTCTCCTAATACCGCGACGGTAGATGGTAAACACTCGTGGCGTTTGTTCCCGGACAAGCTCCACCTTACCGGCTAGCAGCGATTGTATGATCAAACCCTGGACCGTGCCGATGAACATGAAGGCAGCTCCTTCCGAGTCGAGGTCGGGATCAAGTTCGTTGATCGTCTTTCCTTCATCGAACAGTCGGTGCAGCTGTTGGCTGTACTGTTTAAGGAATTTCTGGACCAGGTCCTTGGAAACTGTCCTTTCGGCACGCTGAAGTTCACTAAAAAGGAGAGGGGGCACCCCCGGATGTTTGGCGATAAACTCTACATGCGCCATGAACATGGCCTCAAGTGCGGCGAGTGGTGATGTCGCCCCCTGTCTGGCCTTGTCCAGCCTGGCCATCAGCTTTATTGAGATCCAGGTCATCACTGCCTGGAGTATCGCTGCCTTGTTGGGAAAATGCCGAAATAGAGCACCCTGGGTCAGTCCCATCCGGCCGGCAATGGCTGCCGTAGTGATATCAGTCGGATTCTGTTCTGCAGCCAGCTCGAGCACCGTGGCAATTGTTACCTCACGACGTTCTTCGGCCGGCAGATATTTGGCTGCGGCGCTCATAAAATCTCCATTAAGGTTAGTGAGTAGTTACTAACTTTAGAGTATAGCAATAAGTTATTTTGTCAAGAAAATTATTCTGAGAGAGTGCCCCCGGTAAAACTTCCTGTAGACAAAAAGGCAGGATCTCATACAAGATCCCGCCTTTTTTACCTTGATAACAATGGAGTTATTTCTTACCACGCATCGTTTTTGCCAATTCCTTGATCTTTCCCGGATCGTTGGTCATCTCGTCCCAACCATACCAGTAGGCATAGTCTGGATTGGCAGGAACATGAAGTTTTGTCAATTATTTCCGAACGTACGAATATTTGCGAAGGACAACCCCAAGCAATGTTTTTATTGGTACTAAAATAATGATGTTGACAAAATATACAACTTTCAGTTAAGTTAGTGACTACTTACTATCTATACTGGAGGTTTCATGAAACAACAAATCAAGCATCTTCCGGCAGAAGAGCGCCGTGCAGTGACTGTCGATGCGGTAATACAATTGGCTGCAGAACAAAATCCAAGTGGTATTACAACATCTGCCATAGCCAAACACATGGGACTGAGCCAGGGCGCAATTTTTAAGCATTTCCCGACCAAAGAAGCCATTATAGAAGCAGTCATGGAACGGATAACTGAACTGCTGCTGGCGCGGGTCGATAAAGCGGTAAAGGCTGTGCCTTCTCCTCTCGCGGCACTTGAGGCCATGTTCATGGCCCATGTGGAGTTCGTCGTCAAGCATCCTGGTGTTCCACGCATACTTTTTGGTGAGTTGCAGCGGGCAGAGGACAGTATTGCGAAGCGCATAGTGCAGACGCTCACCCTCCGATATGGTGATCGCCTGCAGAAGATTTTTGCTGAGGGAAAGGCAGTCAAAGAACTGGATGCCGACCTCGACACGGAAGCATCCGCCATCCTTTTTGTCGGCATGATCCAGGGATTGGTGGTCCAATCACTCCTAGCCGGCGATGTGAGCCGCATGCGACATGAAGCACCGAGGGTTTTCACCATTTACCGTCGTGGAATCAAGAGAAAACAATGAAATTCCTATCTATGCCGATCTTGGCTCGCAGCAGGTATATTGTTCAGTAACAGTTCAGCGGTCTGTGGAATATACGCAACGACTCGTTGCGCGATGCAGCCGCAAAAAACAAATGTCAACCTGATCCCGACCCAAACACAGTGGCTAAGCCATAACGCAGCATTGCTTCAAGCTATGGGGGGGTGGCTAAACCTATTAAAGACAAAATTTAACAGTAACACCGAAGAAACTTTTTGAAAAGCCGGAGCACGATCTTCATTTTTATGTATATAAACAACGAGATAACTGGATATCTAGTTTGGCTTACCCCGTCGCTACTTGCTCTCGCATCGAGATTAGCAGGCCTCTTAGGAGAGTGGAACAAACCGGGGGCTGGACTTCTATGCCGCAGCCTTCAGTGGCCTATGTTCGGGCTTACATCCCCTGCATTGATACATCTTAAAAAGAAACAGAGGGCGATAGGAAAAAAGAGATGGATCAATTTGACCTGTTTTCCGTTTCTCTACAGATTTGATTCAAAGGAAATTATGATTGAAAAATCGCCCAAAATGCTACTGTTCAGGCCGGAGGGTGAACGGCTTTATCGTCACGACCCAGGAGCGCAATACATCCTTGTCCGTCGCCGATGAAGAAAGCTCTGTCAAATTGGGGTTTAGGGATTGGGACCGCTTCTCTGCAAAAACACGCTTTACCAAATCCAATCCAATTATTGTATAGCGCATATATCGTGCCTCCTTACCGTTTGTGGTTATTCTCTATCACCACTTTGGCATATTGATGCCGTTAGGTAAAGCGAGGGCTCAACTCATCCTCCTTTCCCTGTTCTTTGCCTTCGGCAGAAGGGGGAGGGCGTCCATACAATCTCTTCTATCTGTGTCGAGAAGGTTTGAGACCTTAACATTGAGGGCCCTAATAAATGATTGAGAAAAAGAACGCAAATATTGCCATTGAAGAATTGGCCCAAGGTTTTATTGAAATTCGCCTTTCTCTTATTGAATACGCGATGACTCACACTCTTCATGAGCTTCTGACCCAGTCTTTAGATGAGGTTGGAGCTTTTGTTTATAGTCCTATCCGATTTTATCACTTTGTTGAACCTGACAAAAAAACGCTTTCTTTGCAGCAATGGTCATCCCGCACGCGTAAAGAGTATTGTCGAGCTGCTGGAAAGGGAACTCATTACAATATCGACCAGGCAGGTGTTTGGGTAGACTGCCTGCGTCAGAAAAAAGCTGTTATTCAGAACGACTATGCATCGCTTCCGCACAAGAAAGGGTTGCCTGAAGGCCATGCCGAGGTGGTCCGGGAACTGCTGGTTCCGGTGATACGAAAAGACAAGGTCGTTGCCATTCTTGGAGTTGGGAATAAACCCACTGATTACACCCATCGGGATGTGGAAATTGTTTCTTACCTTGCTGACGTCACATGGGAGATTGTCAAAGAAAAGCGAGCTGATGAGGCACTCAGAAAAACAACCATCGAACTTCACGAGCGTGTGAAGGAACTGAGTTGCCTTTATGGTATCTCAAGACTTGTTGAGGAAGATGATCTTACTATTGATATCCTCATCCAGAGAACTGTAGAGCTCATTCCCCCCTCTTGGCAATATCCAGAGATTACCTGTGCCCGGATTAAGCTGAACAACCGGTCGTACAAGACAAAGCAATTCAGAAAAACAGACTGGGTTCAATCCCAGAAAATTAGAGTTAACAAAAAAAATATCGGGGTGTTAGAAGTTTTTTTATTGGAGAATAAACCCGAAAAAGGTGAAGGGCCATTTCTAAGAGAAGAACGAAGTTTACTCAATGCTATTGCGAAAGGACTCGGTCACATCATTGAACATAAACAGGCAAATGAAGCACTTCAAAAAGCCCACGATGAGCTTCAATTACGGGTGGAAGAACGAACAAAAGAACTTGCCATCCAAAACCAGCATCTCCTCAACGAAATCAAGGAGCGAAAAAAGGCAGAAGAGAAACTCCAGAGAAGTTCTGAAAAAATAAAACTATTTGCCTATTCAGTCGCTCATGATCTCAAGAATCCGGCCATTGCCACTCATAATCTTGCGCGAATTCTCAATAAAAAGTTCGGCGATGCTCTCACTGACAGAGGAAAAAATATCTGTGAACAAATCCAGCGGTCTTCTGAAGATATCGCTTCTCTTGCTGATAAAATAAACATATTTATTTCAACAAAAGAAACTCCACTGGACATCAGAAAAATCTCTCTCAAAGAAGTTTTCCAGATTCTTAAAGAGGAGTTTTCCAGCCAGCTAAATATCCGATCCATACAATGGCTCATCCCGGGTACAATTCCTGATATTATTGTGGCTGACCGATTTTCGATTGTGCGGATTTTCAGAAATATTATAGAAAATTCATTAAAATACGGGGGGGACGGATTAGGTAAGATTGAAATAGGCTATCGATCCACCGCTGATGTGCACATTTTTACAGTTACAGACGATGGTCAGGGGCTAACAGCACAAGATCCCGAAAATATTTTTAATTGGTTTCAACGGAAAACTAACTCAACAGAAATCCATGGGACCGGGATGGGCTTGGCCATCGTCAAGGAGATCGTAGCCCTGCATGGTGGAGATGTTTGGCAGGAACCAGCCAAGCCAAAAGGAGTGACCTTTTGTGTTTCGTTGTCGCGACACTTGATACCGATGGAAGAAGATGGGCAAAATTAAGAAAACTGTTTGTTGAAAGGAAGGTGTTGGCAGTCCTTATTCCCAGATATATCACAGAATACATGACTGGAAAAATGGTGGCATTATCACAATATACACACGATTCCTAATCAATGTCTCCTGAAAATCCGGCTCTCCAAGAGTGCGGCGCGAACTACTTGTTCTACGCTCATACCATTGGCCCGGTGTCGTTATCGGCACGCAGGAAATCTTGTGCCGCAAGTTCATATATGTTAAAATTTGCATCCAGAATACTATTGATCTTTTCCAGCTCTTTTACTTTGGGGTGGACCGTGGTTGCTTCAGAAAGTGGGAGCTGCTTTTTGCATGTTTTTCGCATCTGAAAAAACCTCTTCGTTGATTTTGTTCAGTAAAATAGAGTGGTTGCCATTTTATTCAAAACATAAATCACGAAAAAAGTCGACCCTATTGTCTATATTTTTATCATAAATTCAAACCGTTACTCTATCCTGTACGGACACTAGTTGACAAAAAGATCAAGGAGGTGCTTGATTTAAATGTGCCGGTGGAGATGATCTGTCCGAGTCATGGCATTATGTGGCGAAAAGACCCTTTGCAGATCGTTAACAAGTACGTCGAATGGGCAAACAATTATGCCGAGAATCAGATTGCCGTGGCCTTCGACAGCATGTTGGACGGCACGAGACACATGGCGGAGGCCATTGCCCAAGGGATAACCAATGCCGATCAAACGGTTACTGTGAAGTTATTCAATATCGCCCGCTCGGACAAGAATGATGTAATCACCGAAATATTCAAATCAAAAGCAGTTCTAATTGGCTCACTCACCATCAACAATGGCATTCTCTCTTCTGTTGCCGCGATTTTGGAAGAAATCAAGGGGTTGAAGTTCAAGAATAAAAAAGCAGCGGCCTTTGGTTGTTACGGCTGGAGCGGAGAGGCTGTAAAAATCATATCGGAGAAACTCACGGAGAGTGGATTTCAACTCCTGAATACTGGCATCCGAGAAAAATGGAACCCTAGCGCTGAGTCGGTTGATAATTGTATTCGCTTTGGGACGGACTTTGCCTTGAGTGTGAATAACACACCATGAGATTGCTCTCTTAATATAATCTCTTTACTGGAGTGCGTGACAAGACTGTTTTTAAAGGTTTCTCGAATCGAACAAAATGAAAAAGTCGTGAGATAAGGAGGTAGGGAAATGTATAAATCGTTGAAAATTACATTGTGTCTTCTGGTATTGTTGACATGGCTTTTGGCTCCATTTGTTGAGGATTCCTATTCGGCTCAGGAAAAGCAGTTGATGAACATCGCCGAGATCACCAGTTCAAAAATGAGTTGCGAGGAGTGTCACCAGAAGACTACGCCCCGCGTTTATCAGGAACATATGGCCAGTATGCATGCCAAGAAGGAGGTGGGTTGCGCTGACTGCCATGGCACTGACCATCGAAAGATGTCTGTGGTGACGGCCTGTTCTGCCTGTAAGGATTGTCATCCTAAGGAAGCGGATGAATTTCTGGCCAGCAGTCACAGTAAGACGTGGAAGAATATGCAGGCGAACGCCCGCTATCAGAAACAGCCTGAGGTAGTAAAAAGGCAGGGATGTGAGTCGTGCCACCGGATAGGGTATGGAGAAAATGATGGCCGCTGCGATTTCTGTCACACAAAGCATGTTTTCTCCAAAGCAGAGGCCACAAACCCAAAGTCCTGCTATACCTGTCACATGGGGCCGGATCATCCGCAGATGGAGGCATATCGGAAATCAGGTCATCACTTTACCCCGGCCACCTGTGCCAGTTGCCATTTTCCAGGCACCCACAACACCAACCAAAACCTGAATCGTCTGAGCAGTGAGTATATTAGTATTGAATGCGCCAAATGCCATGACCAAGCTTTTAATAAAAAGTGGATGGAAGGCGCCGCCATGCTGGAGGAACAAGGGAAAAAACTATTGGCAGCCGGTCGTGTGATTATAGAACAATTGAACAAAAACGGATTGTTGTATCCTGACCCTCGTAATCGGAATCCAAATCCAGTAGAAGGTACGGTGCTGGTCCTTGGTGCCCACCAACTGTATGAAGACACCTCGCGGGCCGAAAAAATCTACTTTGAGATGCAAAAGTACCTACAGGTACACCTAGTCCAGGGTGCCTATCACCAGGATTTTAAAATGGCGGCTTACCAAGGTCTAATCCCGTTGCAAAAGCATCTTGAGGAGTTGCAGTCCGAAGCAGTGCTCCTGGAAGAACTGGCGGCAAAAAAAGAACTGTTGTCGCCCATCTCACTTCCTATCATCGCCCCTGCTCCCGGCCCCATGTATCAAGATACCTACGAATCTTCGTTTCATGGCGTCCTGCCCGATTATCGGCAGAAACCGGCATGTAAGACCTGCCATCAGGGCGAGGATGTAGCAAAGACCGATTGGTCGAAGGTTTGTGGTACATGTCATACAACGGTTCAAGCCGCACAATTTGTCAAGGACATGACAGGGATAAAACAGTACGCTCAGGACTTACGCAAGAAAGCGGACGGTGTTGTTGAAGAGATGATCACCCGAAAAATTGCCAGGCGGGACGCGGACAGAACCTTGATGCTCGTGGCGGAATTTGGGCGTAATCAACAAGCAGGAGAGGTGCTTATGGTGAGATTGGTTCAATATCTAGCCGATTTGGATCAAAGCCTTGATCTGATGATACTTGGGGTCGGCCATAGCAATCCCGATTATGCCCACTGGTATGGGAATGCTCCAGCGAAAAGCGACCTTATTGAGATAAGGGATGCCGCTCATAAATTGCTGATGATTCAAAATCTTCACCAGAATGGTGTGTAGTAGCGATCCTGTGCTCTGGGTTAAGTTTTTTGGCTTGGCTAACTAAAAAAATCGTTTTTCAGTAGCATGATTCACCAACAGGGGAATTTAACCCCATTACGTTCACGCCTGTGTTTGGCGTACACGATCGGAAAGGGAGGTATTTACTATGTTTGTCGTTATTATCAATTTTCCGCCCATCAAGGAAGGCCAGGATGCGGCATTTCGCGAATGGTTTGCAGAAACAAATAAAACATTCGCGAGCCACAAAGGTTTTATCGGTAGACGTCTCTTAAAACCCAGAAAAGAGGGAAACTATGTTGCCATAGTTGAACACGAGAATTACGAAACCTTCATGGCCATGCATGACAGTCCCGGTCATGCTGAAGCCGGGAAGCAAGTTTTCCCTCTATTCGACGGAGTGCCAACTCCCAATTTTTGCGATGTTATTATTGGGTAAGATCGGTGTTAAATGATGTCGGTTGACGGGCCGGTTATCAGAAAGATTCGACTGGATCTGCCGCACCCAACCGATACCGACCACGCTGGGGATCTTGATCGGGTATTGCGCGGGCTGAAGGCGCAGGGGATAATAGGGGTGCAGACGCCGCTGTCTGTCGTTGCAGGTCTGTCGAAGATCCTGCGCACGGCAGAGTTTCGGGTGACCGCTACAGTAGCGTTCGTGCCAATTCTAACCCTGTTGCGCCTCGAACCGGCGAATACACCTTCTCGTAACTTCGGCCTTGCTGTTGATCTTGGCTCGACGAACATCGTCGGCGCACTGGTAGACCTCGATACCGGTGCAACGGTTGGTGAACACTCGATGCTGAATCCGCAGGTGGAGCACGGCGAGGACATCCTGACTCGAACCCACTTTTCCCAACAACCTTCAAATCGTAAGCGGCTTCAGGTACAGGCGGCGAGTGCTGTCAGTCTCATAGCGGCGCAGCTTGCTATCCGTCTGGGCATTAGCGCCGGGGACATCTGCTGTATCTCCGTGTCCGGCAACACCACGATGACCCATTTTTTTCTCGGCCTTGAAACCTATCATCTCTGTCGCGCACCATACGTCCCAGTTGCAAATTATTTTCCCATCGTCTGTGCCTCAGAGTTGAGTATTGACGTTCATCCCTGCGCTCCCGTTATTGTCCTGCCAAATGTCGGCAGCTACGTCGGAGGCGATGCATTGGCCGGTGTTCTCGTCTCAGGGATACATAGGCACGAGAACGTTTCGCTGTTGGTGGACATCGGTACGAATGCCGAGATCGTCATAGGCAACCGGGACTTTCTGCTCGTCGGGGCTGGTTCGGCCGGGCCAGGACTTGAGGGAGGCGCCGTGCGTCACGGGATGCGAGCGGCTGCAGGGGCGATAGAGCGTATCGCGATTAACCCTCAGACCCATGCAATCTCATACCATGTGATTGGCGATGGCCGTCCACTCGGCATCTGTGGATCCGGACTGATCGACTTGTTGGCAGAACTTTTCTCAACAGGAATCATCGATTCGCGGGGGAAATTTTTGTTGCCTGCCAAGAGTTCACGGGTTCAACTGCATGACGGAATTGCAGAATTTATAGTGGCCGAGGCCAAGGATACAGCGACTGGTGCGGAGATTTGCTTCTCACAACCTGACATAGACAATCTGATGCTCAGCAAAGCCGCGATGTACACCATGCTCTCCGTGATGACCGATGCGGTCGGGATGAGTTTTAACGAGCTCGACACCTTCTTCCTTGCCGGTGCGTTTGGGGCCTATATTACAGCCGATAAGGCTGTGACAATCGGCATAGTACCAGACATCGAGCTTTCGAAATTCCGGCTACTCGGTAATTCGTCACTTGAAGGAGCGAAGCAGGTCCTCCTCTCAGTTGAAGCCCTTGTGGAGATCAAGCGTATTATGTCGGCCATAACCTACGTTGAGATGAACGAAAGCCGGGAGTTCATGAACGACTTCATGGCAGCACGTTTTCTGCCACATACCGACCTCGAGCGCTTTCCGAGCGTACGCGATCGATTAGGGAAACGCTGAAATTACTACTCAAGATCTCGTAAACATTGTGTTGAAAAGCTCTTTTTCTTGGACATTCTTTAATTCGACACTTTGCCGGCCTCAATAGCCAGCCATTTCCCGTTCAGCGTTTCCATATAAAGGCTTGTTAGCACAGTTGGTATTACTGAAGAAGTTGCTAACTCCGATCAAGTCAAACATGCCGCGCCTGTCACACAAGTGAACAGGCCAGAATCTTCAGGTTTGATTTCGCTGCTATTAAAAAACATGCTTCAACTTTGGATCAAGCAGGCCAGCAAATAATTGCAGAGATGATAAATAAAGGCGTACTGAAGAAAAGCAAAGGTGGTCGGATAGAGTTAAGTTCTACCCTGAAATATGATGCAAATCAGTCGGTTGTG
The DNA here is from genome assembly GCA_018817385.1 of Pseudomonadota bacterium. Classification (GTDB taxonomy): domain Bacteria; phylum Desulfobacterota; class Desulfobulbia; order Desulfobulbales; family Desulfocapsaceae; genus Desulfocapsa. Next base: position 3,625 of record JAHIUA010000049.1, on the reverse strand, counting down.
TATACCATTATGAAGCGTTTACTGTTGAGCGGGACAAAATGGTGATCACCTGTAAAGAATGTCATAGCGAAACCTATGTCACAAAGAGTCTGGAAAATTCAGATCAGATGATCAAAGCCGCTGATAAAATCTTTGCAGAAGCCATAGAGCTTGTTGCCAAACTGTATACCGACAAAATTATTGAATCCACCACAAATCAGGCCATATTCCCATATCCTGACCTTCTGACCTTCTATGAAGTAGACAGTCACATTGAGGAACTTCTCTATGAAATGTTTATGGATTTCAGGATGAAGACATTTCAGGCATCGTTTCATTTAATGCCCGATTATACAACCTGGTATGGTCTTGCCAAGATGAAAAAAACTCTTGTAGAAATGAAAGATCTTGATAAGCAGTTGAGAGTGACTGCAAAATAAGAAGCAACACTTTAAAAATCAGGGAAGGGGTTGTTCTTTGCGCTTTTCCTGATTTTTTTATGTTGTATTTTTTATCTGAAATCAAAAAGAAGCAACAGACTCCCATGAAAGACCGGGTCAAAAAGACCGCCTCAATTAAGGATTCCTTAGATCTTGAAATCAGCCAGACCTAGCCTGGCGCACCGCTACTTGCGGGTCAAGTGTAAGAACCACCCTCTGGGTGAGGAGGTTTTTTTGACAGTATCAAGTAAATACAGAGGGACTTGTGGGCAGAGGAGTTTACTGACTATCAGGCCCAGTTCCCTCGAAGCTGTAAAAACGGCAAAGTTTTAAATTTTAAAAAAATTATTTTACACTTCCAAAGCTATGGAAAAGATTTTACTTCCTGTTTTTTTAGGACGTTCTGATTCCGAGCGCAACTTAATCAAAGACAGAACGGTAGAAGGACGTATCTTAACGAAAAAGCGCGGTGTCAATTTTGGCAGAAAACGCAAACTTACAAACCATCAAAAATATTAGGTCCGAGAAATGCTTCATGAAGGTCAACAATGCGAACCATTTCAAGGTACTATGATGTTGGGGGATGCAACGCTCGACCCCATAAAAAAATAATGCTCCCCCCCCTGAAGCAGAAATCCTGCCGTTATTACAGCTTCGAGGGAACTGGGCCGAAAAGAGAAAAATAGAAGTGTCCTGTGGCAATCTTAACCACTTTCAGGTGAGGTGCGAGTTGAGATGTTTATAAGAAATCTTAAGTGCAAACGGGCATCCCACAACTTGAGCTTCGCCCTGATGCTCTTCAAATCTATTCTGTCTGAACTATAGAAGCTATGTTGACTTTCTAAAATAAATCGGACCCCTTTTTTTCCGTAAGATTCGTTCCACAGGAAATCACGGATAGCAAAGCGTGTGGTTTTGCGAGTGGCTTCGTTTGCCTGCCAGTGGTCTATTTTGCCACTTACACCTTATCAAGAAGTATTTGCCCCGCATTTACTGCCTGCTTGCGCCAGTGCCGCCAATGACTCTCTGCTTGTTGCTCGCGTAAACAACGTAAATAGCGGACTCGTTGCGCAGCATTAAGATGTTCGTGGATCAAAGGTAGTAGACCTTCCTCGATATTATAAACCATTTTCTCAGGGGCAAGACACACAGGGACGATGCATTCTGGTGGCAGGTTCAAATCTTTGGATATTGCCAGGCAAGCCTCCCGGATATTGTGTGCTTTGGCGTTATCCGGTTGTATAATTTGATAAGGTGGATTCCATTCACGTACAGGCCGTAAGCGGTCGATATGCGTAGCTACTGCAATAATAACAGGTAAGGCTTGGGTTCGACATTCTTGCTGGAAGTAACAGCGAACAGCTTGTAGTTGTTGTGCGTCCATATGGCGGGCAGCTTGGGTTGCATTACAAACAAGTATTATGACATCTATATTTTTCCATTCCCTTTTAAGCGCTACGAGGTTTTGGTCGTTCAATAAGCTGCCATAACCGGCGCTATCTAATATGATTGCTTGTTGCAGACCATCACGTTCGAGTACATAAGGTGTTATGCCTGAGGTCGTGGGCAAGATTCCTGACGCGCATTTTACTTCTCCAAACAAAGCGTTAATCAAGCTGGACTTGCCGCTACTGACTTGGCCTAAAATTAGGAACCGAAGCGGTTCAATGGATTGGTCTCGAGCCAGGCTCTCGGATGTATCTTTTTTTGAGGCGGAGCTTAAGCGCTCATTTGGGACAATATCATCCAAGGTTAATTGTCCACTGTAGAGTTCTATCGCGTAATAGCCGAGCTTTTTAATGTATGCGTTAATTAGGCGATTCGTTATTTCAGAGGTAACGGTATTCAGTCCTTTGCTGAATAATAATCCACGAGCATGAGTCATCGCTGCACCTGGCCAATTAAATAGCCAATTTCCAACATTGAAAACAGATTTGAGGTTATTGATGGAATCAAGAGCTCGCTTGGCGCGCAAAAAATCACCAACCCGAACCGCATGGCTACCCGGAATTTTATCTAGTACTTCATGCTGAATATCATTGCATACCAACACGATCAGCTTAAGCAAATACGGTAGCGGAAACTCCAGAAGAGGACGCTTTGAATCGGCATGGAAATGCTTCGCAACCATCGTCAATACTTCATTAGTCAATAGCAAGACCTTGCTCATGTCGGTCAACAAATTGGCTTCTTTTTGCCAACGCTCGGCTAATGTTTCAATTTCCAGCCAAATCGACTGAGCATTATCAGGCCAGTTCGGATTGGGCTGAATTGAAATTGTATCTACGAACACTGGCTTATTTGTATGTCTTCGCCAGTGTAATAAGCAATAAGTTAGCGCAAAACTAGCTGATAAAATTGCCATGCCCTGATAAAACCAATCGTGTTGCCATAGCCAGTAACCGCCTAAAACTAGTAATGCTAGCCAAGGCAACAAAAACACTCCAGAGACTATGATTCCAAAGCGTGTTACAGGTACTGACATAGCCTTAGTCCTTATTGCTGAGATATTGACGCGCTTTGCCAAACGCTTCCTTGTATGCTTGTTTCAAGTTCTCTTGATCTGGCATTGCGCCACGTTTAACACCATATAGATAAATGCAAAAGACCTTGCCCAGCGCATAGGTCATTGCTCCTGAACCTGCACCCGCTAGCGCCCAACCGTACACAGGGACAAGTTTTAACAATTCTCGCCCTAATAGCCCTATTCCGACACTTGTGCCCATTAATGCTGAAAATTCGGTATAAAGCGTACCGGTCAGTTCCAGGCCATAAATTGATGCAATACTATGGAACAACTTGGCTTGCACTGCCAACACCAAAGGTAGTCCAGCCAGCGGTATAGCCCCCATCCCAATATTAAGAAGAGCGTAGCCAATAATATGCGGGTGGGCCTGTTGGGCGTGAAAATCCAGCAATTCTTTGTGTTGCTCAGTACCCCGCAATAGGCCTATCATACCTGCCGGTAACACAGTTTCAATGGTGTCCCATAAAGCATTTAAGCCATAATCCGTAGGCTCGAAGCCATCCTCAGGCAGCGTGAAGTCAATGGGCACAAAATGTACTGGCAATGATTTGAACCAGTCGCGTTGATGCAGCAAAGCTTGTGCTAATGCATGTGGCACTTGTGGCGGAAACGGTAATTGTTGATAAGCATAGGGTTGGATGTGTTCAGAACTAGTAGTGGGATATCCTTCGTGCAAAGT
>JAHIUA010000001.1 GCA_018817385.1 Pseudomonadota bacterium | reverse complement strand
GAACGATGTCCCAATTCGTCAACAATACGTCAGCAATGAATAAATTCTGGCAGGTTCGGTACTGTAAATTTTTCGCGGTTTCGAATTTTTAAGGGGGAATCCGGGATGCCTCACGGATTCAGGTTCCAGTCATCCTTACCCCCTGCAAAGACGGTGTAAGGATTGGCAGCTCCGCCGGCCATGGATGGATCGCCGTTGAAGCGGGCCACATGGGCACGACTTTCACCGTTTACCAAAGTGAAAAAGCCGCCAAGGAGAATCTGACCCTGGCCTGTGGAGATAGCTGTTTTCACGGTGGCGTCAGTACCGGCACCGGGATTGAACTCCATGTCGAGGCTGCCGTCAGGGTTCAGGCGGGCCACATTCATTCTGGCCATCCCGTTTACCGTGGTAAAATTGCCGCCGATAACAATCCTGCCGTCCTCCTGCAGGGCTATGGAGTCAACCTCTCCATAGCCACCGTTGACCACGCAGTTAAAGGAGGTATCTAAGGCGCCTGTGCTGAGGAGGCGGGCAATTCTATAACGGGGCGTTCCGTTAAAACTGGTAAAGGTTCCGCCCACCAGATAGTTGCCATCGGGCTGCACGGCCAGGGAGGTTACCACGCTGTAATCGTTAAAGCCGGAACCTATGTTAAAGGAGGTGTCCACGGCACCGGTGTTGGTCAGGCGGACCAGTCTGTTGTAGGGAGCGTAATTAAATGCGGTGAAATCGCCTCCCACCAGGACCTTGTCGGCTCGCGTGCCAACGATATCGATAATGGTGGGGATGGTGGCCACGGCGCGGACCCAATGAGTGCCGCCTCCAGAGGTTACACCCGCGTAAGGATTAAAGGTGCTGTCAAGACTGCCATTAGCATTTAAGCGAGCTACATTTTCCCGTCCGAAAGCATTAACTTCCGAAAACTGGCCGCCAATGATAATGATGTCGTCGGAAATATCCATGGCCCAGATCGGTGAGTCGGCCCGGGCAGTGAAAGAGGTGTCAAGGGAACCGTCAAGATTGAGTCTGGCCAGATTTTTTTTGCTGACACTGTTTACGCTATCAAAATAACCGGCCAGGATTGCCCGATCATCTGCCTGCAGGCCGATAGTTTTGATCTCATTGTCGACACCGCTTCCTGGGTTGTAGCTTAAATCCAAGGAACCATTGCCGTTGAGTCGGGCAATGCTGCGGCGACTGGTGCCATTAACATTGTCAAACCAGCCGGCGACCAGGACTTTCCCATCTTTTTGTTCCCGGATGCCATTGATATAAACAAAATCTCCTTGGAAATTATCAGTAAAAGTAGGAGTAAAACCAGTATCTATGCGAAGCGTACTGGCCATACTCTGATTGCAACTGGTAGAGAGTACAAGAAGAGCTGTCCATATCAGAGTGGAAAATACATTTCCCCTGAACCAACAAATTTTGTGTGTTTTTATCATGATGTCCCTGGCGATACCTTGATTCGAGCTACAATTACTTTTTCCCGGCCTGGCTAACTGAGGAAAAAAAATATAAAAATGTAAAAAAATGCGTGTTCAATAGGTCGCATGTTCAATAATCAATTAACTCTGGAGTTCGGACTGTCAACAATGAAAGGAAATGCTTGTCAATTGTCACGTACGTTCTCTGTAGTCCCTTATTTTCTGGCTCCAGAGGGCTGGCCCTGTTTTGTGGACAGATTCGCCACGACTGTCAACTGCGACTGTTACCGGCATATCCTGGACTTCAAATTCGTAGATGGCCTCCATCCCCAGATCTTCGAAGGCCACGACCCTGGCTTTTTTGATGGACTTGGATACCAGGTAGGCAGCCCCGCCCACGGCCATGAGATAAACGGCACCATGGCGGCGGATGGAATCGATGGTCGCATCTCCTCGTTCCGATTTGCCGATCATACCCATGAGGCCGGTCTGGCTGAGCATCATCTCCGTGTACTTGTCCATACGGGTGGAGGTGGTGGGGCCGGCCGGTCCCACGGCCTCGCCGGCAATGGGATCCACCGGGCCCACATAGTAGATAAATTTCCCTGTAAAATCAACACCATCAGGAAGAGGCTTCCCTGTGTTGAGCAGGCTCTGTATCCTGCGATGGGCGGCATCGCGGCCGGTGAGAATTGTCCCGTTGAGGAGCAGAGTCTCGCCTGGCCGCCAGGAAGCAGTCTCTTTAAAGGTGATGCCGTCGAGTTGAACTCGTTTGACGCCCTTGCCGGCTTCCCATTTGATCTCCGGCCAGTCTTCCAGACGAGGCGGGGCAAACTGCGCAGGTCCACTGCCATCCAAGGTGAAGTGAATGTGACGGGTGGCCGCACAGTTGGGGATCATGGCTACGGGGAGGGAGGCGGCATGGGTTGGGCAGTCAAGGATTTTGACATCCAGAGCTGTGGTCAGGCCACCCAGGCCCTGGGCCCCAATTCCAAGTTCGTTGACCTTTTCATAGATTTCCAGGCGCAGCTCTTCTACCCTGTTGGCGGGGCCTCTGGCCATCAGTTCCTGGATATTAATCGGTTCCATCAGCGATTCCTTGGCAAGGACCATGGCCTTGTCCACTGTGCCCCCGATTCCGATGCCGAGAATTCCCGGAGGACACCAACCCGCCCCCATGCTGGGAACGGTGCGTACCACCCAGTCGACAATGGAATCGCTGGGGTTGAGGGTCACAAAATGGCTCTTGTTTTCCGAACCGCCGCCCTTGGCGGCAATGCGAATGTCAATGGAATTGCCGGTGACCAACTCGGTGTAAATGACTGCCGGGGTGTTGTCACGGGTGTTGAGCCGTTTTCCGGCCGGATCGGCAACCACCGAGGCCCGTAAGGGGTTGTCTGGATTGAGATAGGCCTGGCGTACTCCCTCGTCTACCAGTTCCTGGATATCTCGACTGGTATCAAAGCGGCAGTTCATGCCAACCTTGAGAAAGACGGTGACAATGCCGGTGTCCTGGCAGATGGGACGCTGTCCCATGGCTGCCATTCGGGAATTAATGAGGATCTGGGCCATGGCATCTTTGGATGCCTGGTTTTCCTCGCGTTGATAGGCCCGGTTCAAGGCCAGGATAAAGTCGCGGGGGTGGGTGTAGGAAATATATTGGAGACTGTCGGCAATGGAGCTGATAAAGTCCTGGCTGTTGATGATAGTCATAGAATATCTCTCAAAATTGGTTTTTTATATCCGAATTTTATGAGAGTATTTTACCACTTAAACCTGGTACATGGAAATTGAAAGTTGAAACATCTTTTAAAATTTCTTTTCTAATGTATACCACAGACTTCGGATGGAATAGGCTGCCAGGCTGATGTCGCTATCGGTTACTGGAACTCCTTGAATTTGGCAGGCGACCACCATCGGATCAAAGGGGATTCTTCCCAGGACTTCCACATTCCGATTCTTACAGACCGTTTCAATTTCTGCGCTCATTTCAGGGTGGAGGTCCCATTTGTTGATGCAGACCATGGCGGGAACCTTGAAGTGCTCGGCCAGGTCAAGGACCCGCTCCAGATCATGTTGGCCTGACTGACTGGGTTCGGTGGCGATGAGTGTCATGTCCACATTGGCAAGAGAGGCGATGACCGGGCAGCCCACGCCCGGCGCTCCGTCAATGAGGATGAGTTCTGTCATGGTCGATTCGGCCAGTTGCCGAGCCTGCTGTTTGATGTGGGAGACCAGTTTGCCGGAGTTTTCTTCTCCGGCAAAGAGTTGGGCGTGAACCAGCGGGCCGTAGTCGGCGTCTGAGATATACCAGGAGCCGCAGTGGTTTTCGGTAAGAGTACTGCACAGGTTCTTCCGCACAGAGGGCAAGGCTGGTAGAAATGGTTGTTTTTCCACTCCCGCCCTTGCCGCTGGCAACTGCAATCTGCATATTCATCTTCTCCGCTGAGAGGTTACCTGCACCTCAGTTCTGTTTATTTTGGATTTACCCCTAGAGGAGGCGGGTAGACTCAGGTGCACAATCACCGAGCGCACTCATGTCGTTTCCCGTTGACCTGAGGTGCAGGTACCTGCTTAGAGCCTTATCGGTTGCCAAAATTGATGTCTGGAGTGAACTGTCAGGCCTTTTGGGGGCTTTCTATTTTCTTCGACATTGACCACCACCCTGGCCCTGGCCTCCTCCCATTCCTCTGCCCTGACCTTTGCCACAACCGCATCCTCCTGCTCTTGCTGTTCCTGGGGTTCCTGGGGCTGCGGTTTCAGCTTTGTTGTTGAATACTGGCGAAACAGGTTCGCCTGTTGTGCCAGTATATCTGGCAAGAGCGTCCTGAACGCTACCGCTTACATCATTGACCATTTTGATGCCTGCCTTTTCTATAATAGGAAGAGCCTTTGGGCCGACTCTTCCGGTGAGCACTGCTTCGACTCCTTTATCGGCGATCAGGGCTGCAGCGCTGATCCCTGCGCCATGTGCAGCTTCTCGGCCTTGGGAATTGTCTATGGCCTCGATCAGCTCGCCGGTGTTGGTGTCTATGATAAGAAGCCATGCGGCTCTGCCAAAACGTGGGTCAACCATGGAGTTTGTCGTGTTGTCTGTTGCTGAGATTGCTATTTTCATAGATGCTTCCTCACAGTAAGGGGAGAGAACAGAGACACGCATATCGTGTCAATGCACAAAATATAATGACATAATGCACAAAAGCAAGGGGAAAAAAAAGGGAAAAATGAAAAATCTCATGAGGTCTGAGGGGTGATCCCCTCCCCCAATACGTATGGGTAGTCAGTTCGTGGTGAGAAGAGAAACGACGGCAGGAAAATATGGGCCTTGAACAGCGAAGTCCGGATGTGTTGAATAAACAGAGAATTGCCAGCAAAGACGGCATGCTGTCTACCAAAGGGAGAGCTTTATCCTCAAGGCAAGGCCCTCAATGAATGGAAGCGCAGGTGTCCGAAGGAATCAGCCACACTGCCGGTACACGTACCTCCGGGCTGTATCTCCTTGCTATTTAGAGGATTAACACGTAAAAAGGTGACGAGGGAAGTATAGACTCCGAGAGTGAGGGGGGGAGGGACATTTGTGGACAGGCCTAACGAATAATTGTTTGTGGCGGGTGATAACCAGAGGGGGCAGTGGTGTTGGGCATCAGGATGCCCCCTTTGCCGATTATGGTTCCGGGGTTGGTGACAGAGTTGCAGCCTGTCTGTGCCTGATCTCCGAGGATGGCACCAAATTTTCTGCGGCCGGTATCGATGAGGCCCTTTTCAGTGCGAATGGATACTGTGTCGCCAAGGAATTTGAGGTTGGCAAATTTGGTTCCGGCACCGAGATTGGCATTCTGACCGAGGATGGAATCCCCAAGATAGGCAAAATGACCGGCCTTGGCATCATTGAGAAATATGGAGTGTTTCACCTCGGTGGTGTGTCCGATAACACAGCGTTTTCCTGTAAGGCAGTAGCCCCGGATGTAGGCTCCCTGTCGTACCTCTGTGCAGTCCCCGATGATGGCTGGTGATTTGATCAAGGCTCCCCCTTCCACGAGAACTCCGTGGCCGATTTCTATCCTGTTGCCAACGAGAATGGCTCCTGCCATAAGAACTGAGGCCCCTGTCAGAACCTGGTTACCCATTTTGACCGTTAAACCCTCTTTTGTCGTGTCGCCGAACTTGATGGTATATCCTACAGAGGAGAGAATGTCTCCGCCATAGAGAATGACGGTCACTGGCAAGGGGGTGCTGTCGGGAATCAGGGGGCTGGCCAGTACTGGATAGCTGTGGGTATCCATGTATGTTTTTAAGGTGTTCAGTGCCTCCCATACCGGCTTTTCTTGGGCGAAGAGGGAGGCGTGTGGAAACAGGGACAGGTCAAAAAAAGATTGTGTGGTCAGCATGTTGCTCGCCTGGATGAGAAAAATAAATTTTGTAAACAGTATGCACAGGGAGCCCATAGTATGGTGGAAAATGAAAAAATATACAAGAAAAAAGGGAGGAAAAAGGCCAGGACGTGATTGGCTGCTTGACTTCAATATGGGCAGTGTTTAAGTTTTTGCGATATTTTGATAATTCAAGTTCTTTATAAAAAAAATTCTGGTTGCACGATTCACCAGATGACGCTGAGAGGCAGGGTTTGCATATTCTGTTTTTCTCTATACTAGGAGGTCGTTGTGGAATTTAATGATTCGTTATCCATCGGAATGGATGATTTTACCAATCATGAGAATATGGTCATCCCTGATGAACTGCCGATGATGGCCGTGCGTGATGTAGTTGTTTTTAACTATATGATTATTCCTCTTTTTGTCGGCCGTCCCAGTTCAGTGAATGCCGTAAATGCTTCCCAGGAAGGTGATAAGCTGCTCATGCTGGTCACCCAGAAAGATGCCACCCGTGACAATCCAAAGCCGGAAGATCTGTATGATATCGGCATGGTATGCATGGTGATGCGGACTCTGAAACTTCCCGATGGCCGGCTTAAGGTCTTAGTCCAGGCTGTTGCCAAGGCGAAGATCAAGGAATATGTGAGCACAGATCCCCATTTTCAGGTCAAGATAGATGTCCTGCCGGAAGTTGAAATAGAGGACGTCAACGTGGAGACAGAGGCCCTGATGCGCGCTGTGCGCGAGCAGACGGAGAAAATCATGTCCCTGCGCGGCATCCTCTCGGCCGACTTGATGATGATTATCAATAATATCGAGGAACCAGGGAGGTTGGCTGATCTGGTGGGTTCCAACCTGCGCTTAAAAATCACCGAATCTCAGTCCATTCTGGAACAACTTGATCCGGCTAAGCGGCTGAAACTGGTGAACGAACTGTTGACCAAGGAGCTTGAGGTGTCCACCGTCCAGGCCAAAATTCAGTCGGACGCCAAGGAAGAGATGAGCAAGTCTCAGCGCGAGTACTTCCTGCGTGAGCAACTGCATGCCCTGCAGAAAGAGCTTGGTGACGGCGACGAGCGCGGTCAGGAAATTGATGATCTGATGCGCAAGCTGAAAAAGACCAAAATGCCCAAATCCGTGCGCAAAGAGGCCAGGAAACAGGTGAGCCGCATGGAGATGATGCATCCTGACTCCTCCGAGGCCACTATTATCCGCACCTATATTGATTGGATTCTGGATGTGCCCTGGAAAAAGAGCACCAAAGATCGCCTGGATCTGAAGGTGGCTAAAGAGGTATTGGATACAGATCACTTCGGGCTTGATAAAGTTAAGGAACGTATACTCGAATATCTGGCTGTTCGGAAGCTGAACCCCTCCACCAAAGGCCCTATCCTCTGTTTTGTTGGTCCGCCTGGTGTGGGCAAGACCTCATTGGGACAATCTATTGCCAAGGCCATGGGCAGGAAGTTCTATCGCCTCTCTCTGGGCGGTATGCGTGACGAGGCTGAAATCCGCGGCCATCGCCGCACCTATATCGGAGCCATGCCGGGCAGAATCATCCAGGGGTTGAAGATTGTCAGGTCCAACAATCCTCTTTTCATGATGGATGAGATTGATAAAATCGGTTCTGATTATCGGGGCGATCCTTCTTCAGCCCTTCTTGAAGTCCTCGATCCAGAACAGAATTTTGAGTTTACCGATCACTTCATGAATATGCCTTTTGATCTCTCTAAGGTCATGTTTATCACCACGGCAAACAGGACAGATACTATTCCCGGACCGCTTCTGGACAGGATGGAAATGATCGAACTTTCCGGATATACCCTGGAAGAGAAGGTGGTTATCGCCCATAAGTACCTGCTTCCCAGGCAGATTAAGCAAAATGGAATTAAAACCCAGTCTATTCGTCTGGCAGATGAAACCCTCGAGTATATCGTAACCCATTATACCCATGAGGCAGGGCTGAGAAATCTGGAGCGGGAAATCGGAAAGATTTGTAGAAAGATTGCGCGAAAGATTGCAGAGGGAGGAAAAGGACCCTATTCCGTTACCCGTGATAGCATTGATCGCTATCTGGGACCACCCAAGACTATTCCTGAATCGGAGCTTGATGCTTTGTACCAACCGGGGCTGGTTACCGGACTGGCCTGGACTGAGGTTGGAGGTGAAATCTTACAGATCGAGGTCAACATCATGCCTGGAAAGGGCAAGTTGACTCTTACCGGGCAGCTCGGTGATGTTATGAAAGAGTCTGTACAGGCGGCTCTGACCTATTGCCGCAGCCGCTTGGAGGACCTGGGCGTAAAAGAGGATTACTTTGACAAACATGACATCCATGTGCATGTCCCGGCCGGTGCTATCCCCAAAGATGGTCCTTCTGCCGGAATTACCATGGCCACAGCCATTTATTCTGCTATTACCTGCAAGAAAGTGGCTAAGCGTCTGGCCATGACCGGCGAGATCACCCTGCGTGGCCGAGTTCTGCCTATTGGTGGACTCAAGGAAAAGGCATTGGCTGCTGTTCGTGCCGGTATTAACAAGGTCATTATTCCGGTCCAGAATAAGAAGGATCTGGTGGAAATCCCAGCGGAGATTCGGAAGAACATGCAGTTCTTTCCGGTCAAGGATATGGACGAGGTGGTAAAAATTGCCTTTGGTTCATTGAAAAAGAAATAAAGAAAAGAGCAGGTTGCCTCCGTTTTGTTGTTCATTTATCATAAAATAGCCCTATAGCTGTGCTACTAGAGAGCGAACAAGGGGGCTCCCAGAAAAACTCGTTGTTGAAAAGGATCACTCGTGGGGTGGTCCTTTTTCTTTTGGCAAGTGCTCTGGGGCTGGCAGGATGGCTTTTTCCGTATGCCTGGCAAAAGGCAGGCGGAGAGAGAACTGAAACGGTCATAGTTGTCATCCCCACAGGATCATCTGTTCGAGAGATCAGTAAGATTCTTGGTGATGGAGGCCTCGTTGAGGATGATGTCCGCTTGCTGATTCTGGCTCGTTATTTAGGCCTTTCTGTAAAATTGCAGGCAGGTGAATTCGCCCTGCATCAGGGACAGACTCCCGGAGAACTGCTCAGGGAACTTGCCAGTGCCCGCCAGGTTCAGCATGCGGTTACCATCCCGGAGGGCCTGACGATGGCTGACATCGGAGAGATTTTTGCTTCTGGTGGCTGGTGCGATCGGGATGAATTTATTCAACAGGCAAAAGATCCTGAGTTTCTGCAAAGTCTGGGCCTGGAGTCGAGGACAAGCCTGGAAGGGTATCTTTACCCGGATACCTATCACCTGACCCGTAATGGACAGAGTGCTGCAGATCTCCTGCGTATGCAGGTGCGTCGTTTTTTTTCCGTATGGCAAGACCTGCAGGCAGCAGTTCCCTCCACACTCTCTTCCTATGAAGTCCTGATACTCGCCTCCATGGTGGAAAAAGAGACAGGCCAAGCCTCTGAACGGCCGCTGATAGCAAGCGTCTTTTTGAATCGTTTGCAAAACAAGATGCGTCTCCAGTCTGATCCCACCGTTATCTATGGCCTGGAGGATTTTTCCGGCAATCTGACCCGTAGCCATCTGAAAACCCCCTCGCCCTATAATACCTATACCCTGGATCGATTACCGACAGGTCCGATCTGCAATCCTGGTGCAGAGTCCCTGGCTGCGGTCCTCCATCCGGCGGAAAGTAAATACCTCTACTTTGTTTCGAAAAATGATGGCAGCCATCATTTTTCGAGGAGCCTGGGTGAGCATAACCGGGCCGTACATAAGTATCAGCGGGCCGTAAAAAATGAGATTAAGCGCACAGCAGAGAAGGTTGTTAGGGAATAGGCCGCTTATGGTTGTCAGGTCTGATCGACAATCATTTTGTGGGAAGACAAGAGTACGTCTTTTTCAGCGAGCCACCAGCCCCTAACGTCCGTCAGGCCTTTCGCCTTGACACCCCATCCATTTTTCCCCTATAGTGTTGCTTGGAAAAGCCAAACCTGTTGTAAGGCAGGGACGGAAAGCCACGGGTCTTTCGTAGATAGCCGGGTTGTCAGCACGTTGAGACAACCCGGCTATTTTTATGCAACCACATGGGGGGAAGAGTATGAAATGGATCATGGCTGTTTTTGGGGTTCTCACAGTCTGTTTTTCACTATCGAGTGCTGCTGCCCATAATAAAGTGGTGGTCATCCCGCTTCATTCTGCCTCGAAACTGGCAAATGTTGTGACCGTTTCCTTACAGGGTGGTGACTTCACGAGTCCCGTGGCAGCAGTGAACTCCATTACCGATGCCGGCCCCACCAATCCTTATGTGGTGCTGATTGGTCCCGGAGTCTACACTCTGACCGAGACTCTGGTGATGAAGGAGTACGTCTCTGTTATGGGGACGGGGGAGCAGAGTACCAAACTGACTGGTGCAATCAGTACCATTTCTTTTGATGTTGATGCGAGTTCCGCCATTGTCTCCGGAGCCGATAACGTCACTCTGAGTGATCTCACTGTGGAAAATACTGGTGGGAGTACTATGTCATCGGCTCTTTATAATGAGAACAGTTCACCTCTTATTCAAAACGTGACTGCCAGTGCATATGGGGGAGTATACAGCCATGGTGTGTACAATGTCTCCTCCTCCCCGACCATGACTAACATGACTGCCAGTGCAACCGGGGGGAATATCAACCACGGTGTGATCAATATTTCCCTCTCTTCTCCTACCATGAGTAATATGACTGCTATTGCATCCTTGGGAAACTATAACTTCGCTGTGGGAAATCAAGGATCCTCCCCGACTATGACCAACATGACGGCCAGCGCATCAGGGGGAACACACTGCACCGGTGTGTACAACGATGGCTCCTCCGTGATTATGAGTGACGTGACCGCAATTGCAACGGGGGGAACGGAAAGCCGTGGTGTGTACAATATAAACGGTTCCCCGACTATCCGGAATTGCACACTGAAAGGCGATAATTTTGGAATGATTTTTGACGGAGGGACAACTCATGTCATGCGGTCATCCATTCTCGGTGTGGTGAGCGTACTTTCTGGAGGAACGTTAACCTGTGTCAATTCAGATAATGGTGTGGCTACGCCTTTGTCCAGTTTCTGCCAGCCAGAGCCAAGTCCATAGTTTGTCAGAGAGTTACAGAATAGCGCTTTGTTCAAAGGACACGATTAAAGAGTTGTGGTAAAGCAGCTCATTTTCTTATTAGCAGCTATATGGGGGGAAGAGGATGAAATGGTTCATGACTGTTGTTACGTTTCTTGCAGTTTGTTTTTCATGGTCGCTAGGAGCCTGTCGGACTTAGACATAAATCTGCTGCAAATTTGACAAATCGGCCTATATTTCCATGGCTTTTCGTTAAATAGGCCTGCTATTCGCCTCAAATCCATGAAAATCTGGTCTCGATTTCTCTAATTTTCGCTACGATTCTCTAAATCCGACAGACTCCTAGCGGGTGCCCATAACAAAACGGTGGTTATCCCGCTTAATTCTGCCAAGAAACTGGCAAATGTTGTGACTGTTTCCGCGCAGGGTGGGGATTTTACCAACCCTGTGGCGGCGGTTAACTCTATTTCCGATGCCAGCGCTTCTAATCCGTATGTGGTGTTGATTGGTCCGGGAGTATATACCATGACGGAGACTCTGGTGATGAAGGAGTATGTCTCTGTTATCGGTACTGGGGAACAGAGCACCAAGCTGACCGGTGCAATCATGGCTTATTCGCCTGATGCCAGCGCCGCCATCATCTCCGGAGCCGATCACGCCACCCTGAGTAACCTGACTGTAGAAAATACCGGACCTTTTAATTATTCATCCGGTATCTGGAATGAGAACAGCTCACCGGTCATTCAAGATGTGACCGTCAGTGTTTCCGGAGTGTACTGCTATGGTGTGCTCAATTCTTCTTCCTCACCAACCATGACGAATATGACTGTTACTGTTTCAGGGGACTTTGTCTCCCGCGGCGTGGATAACACCACCTCATCCTCGCCGACGATGACCAATGTGCAGGTGACGAGTACTACTGCGTCAGGGACAGGCTCTTCCTACGCCGTGGACATTAACAACTCTTCTCCAATAATGATCAATGTGACTGCAACTGCTTCAGGGGGGCAGTACACCAGGGCGGTATGGATTGAGGGAGTATCCTCCTCAGCAACGATAAAAAATTCTACTTTAAAGGGAGTGCAAAGTATTGTAACCCAGGACGTCGATCCCAAGGCCAAGGTAGCAGCTACTTTGCTGGATGGAGCAGTGGCCGGCATTGGATTAACCTGTGTTGGGGCCTATAATGTGAATTTTGTTGAATTGGGCACTACTTGTCGTTAGTGATAGATAGAAGAACTGTGGAGAGGAGTTTTTATGTGAGAATAATAATGGTATTATAACCCTTGTATCTTACTATCAAATTTTCTGACCCCTAGGTGGTTTCTGTGTGTGGCGGATGTGATTTCCTATAACTTATGTCTTTTGTGACCATCTTTTCCTTTCTCCTCTTTTTGCTGAGTCTGGGCACCCTGTTGCAGATCTTCTGGGGGAGCAGGAAGATGAAAAGTCTGGGGGCTGTGCAGGCGGATGTCCCCTCAACGGCTCCCCTTGTCTCCCTCATCGTTCCCGCCTGCAACGAAGAGGCGACTTTGGAGCCTGCCCTGCGCTCTCTGCTGCAGCAGGATTACTCGAAGCTCGAGATCATCGTTATAGATGATCGTTCCACAGATGGAACCTCTGCCCTCCTCAAGACTCTGGGAGAAGAATTCCCGGCAATCCGGGTGGAACAGATAACAGAACTTCCTTCGGGATGGCTTGGCAAAAACCATGCCCTGTATTGGGGGGCAAAGCGGGCTCGGGGCGAGATTCTCCTTTTTACCGATGCCGACATCGTTATGGAATCGACGACCCTCAGCCGCGCTGTGACCTATTTTGTTGGTGAGGGGCTGGACCATCTTTCCCTGATCTTTCGTAATGTGGCCCGGGGAGGCTTGCTCAATGCCATGGTGGTTGACGCCCTGGGGGGACTTTTTCTCCTCCTTAGGCCATGGGATGTGAGAAAATCTGGAGGCCATGCCTTTATCGGGGTGGGTGCATTTAATATGATACGCCGCGATGCTTACTGGAAACTGGGAGGGCATGCGGCCCTCAAAATGCATCCCATCGATGATATCATGCTGGGGAAGAAGGTCAAACAGCTGGGACTGATCCAGGACTGTCTGCTTGGCGGCGACTTTGTCCAGGTGCGCTGGTATGAGACGGTAGCTGAGATGATTCGGGGCCTGATGAAAAACATCTTTGCCCTCTATAACTATCGCCTTTCCTTTGCTGCTGTCGGTGTCTTCGGGATTGTGCTGATGACCATTGTTCCCTTCTGGGGGCTGATTTTGGCCGAGGGATCGGCCAGGATCTTTTTTGGATGCACTGTTGCCTGCCGTTTCGGAGTTTTTTTCTGTAATGCCAGCGGGATGAAAGTGCGTCGCACGGCATTGCCCTGGTTTCTCATTACCCCCTATTTTGTTGTCTACATAGTCATAAAGGCTGTCTGGCTAACGCTCAAAAATCAGGGCATTGACTGGCGAGGAACACACTATTCGCTGCAGGATTTGCGAAAAGAAGAATCACTCCTCACTTTTATGGAGTAACCGTTTGTCAGGGACTAGGGATTTGCTCCTGCCTTTTTGACTGAAGAATGTTTCTTGGAATCTTTATCCCTGCTGAATTTTACAGACAACTTTCCCCCGCTACCTTGTTGACAAAATTTGACGGATCAGGTTAGCTTGTCTCTTGGCAACGTTTGTTGCCGTGTAAATTTATGGACTGGGGGAGTCGATGTGTCTCGGCTGAGAGGAAACTGATAGGTTTCGACCCCTGGAACCTGATCCAGGTCATACTGGCGAAGGGAAGCCGACATCGTCTGTTGCTGTTTCTTTTTTTTTCCGGCGTCCTTTCATTGAAGACCTCCTTTGATTTTTATTAGGGATATTCCCCTGTTGAGTGTGGATGATGCTTTCTGTCTCCGGGTTAACCAAGGTTTTTGATCAGCAGCCTGTCTTTTCCGGATTTGATCTTACAGTGACACGGAATCGTTTTGCTGTGCTCATTGGTCCGTCGGGCTGTGGCAAAAGTACCTTTTTCGATGTCCTCACCGGGGTGACACCTGCCGATGCCGGGGCGCTGCGCTGGCAAGGGGAAGAGGTCTGCCATCTCGGGGAAGTGGCGGCCTATATGCATCAGAAAGACCTGCTTTTGCCCTGGTTCTCTCTTTTGGAAAACAGTCTCCTCCCAGCCAGGACAGGAGGAGGGGATCTCCATCAGGCACGATCTCGAGCCTTGCAATTGTTTTCCCGACTGGGATTGTCCGGTTATGAACAGCACCTGCCGCATCAGGTATCTGGAGGGATGCGGCAACGCTGTGCCCTGGTACGAACGCTTATGTTCAATCGTGATTTGATCCTCCTTGATGAGCCGCTCTCGGCACTTGACGCCATCACCCGAAAAAGTCTGCAGTCTCTGCTTGTCCTCCTCCAGAGTGAGTTTGACCGGACTCTGGTCATGATTACCCATGATGTGGATGAGGCCCTTCTCCTGGCCGATGATCTCTATCTCCTCAGTGTAAAACCAATGGCGATCAGAGATAAAATTGTCCTCCATGGTGATAAACCCAGGCGCTTTGACAATCCCGAGCTGCTGGCCATGAAGGAAACTATTCTGCAACAGCTACAGGGAGATATTGAACATGTTGCGGGCTAATCTCCTGGCTCTTGGGATTCTCCTCCTCCTCCTTGGTCTGTGGGAGGGAAGCTGTCGAATTGTAGAGGTGCCGATTTTTATCCTGCCGCCGCCTTCGCTCATTGCCCGAACGGCTTTGCTGCAGGCGCCGCTGATCCTACCCCATGCTCTGACCACCGCTCTGGAAATTATTTGTGGGATCGGTCTGGCCCTGGCCGTGGCTATCCCTTTGGCCATGTCAATGTTTGCCTATCCCTGGTTGGAAAGGGCGCTCTCTCCTTTTCTTGTGGCCTCCCAGGCCATCCCGGTCTTTGCTCTGGCCCCGTTGCTGGTCGTATGGCTGGGATACGGGATGGCGGGTAAGGTCCTGATGGCAGCAATTATTATTTTTTTTCCAATAACTGTCAGCCTCTTAGAAGGGTTTAAGGGCTGTGATCGCGAATATCGAGTTCTGTTTCGTCTCATGGGGGCAGGATTCTGGCAGACCATGCGCCTGCTCTATTGGCCCTGGGCCTTACCCCACTTTTTTGCCGGCCTGCGGGTGGGGGTGACGGTGGCTACCATCGGGGCCGTCATTGGTGAATGGGTCGGAGCGCAAAAGGGGTTGGGTTACCTGATGATCCAGGCTAACGCCCGTCTAAAAGTAGACCTGGTCTTTGCTCTAATCCTCTGGCTGTCTCTTATGGGACTGTTGCTCTGGTTCGGGGTGGGCTGGCTGGAAAAAAAGAGTATTCGCTGGAAATATAAGCAGTAGGCTCTCTGGTGGCGGAAAAACCATATACCTGCTTTCTTGGTGTGAAATTTCTCCTGAAACCAGTGGCACTATTGAGTAGTGAGGAAAGAATCAATTCTAACCAAAGGGTATCTCGTTATGAAAAAGCAATTGTCTCCAATCGTTGTCGTCTGTCTCTTCCTTTTTTGGGTCAGTTCCGCCTCGGCCCAGAAGTTGACCCTTATGCTGGACTGGTTCCCCAATATTGACCACCTCCCTATCTATGTGGCGCAGGAGAGGGGATTGTTTAAGGAAAAGGGCTTGGAAGTGGAGATCATTTCTCCCTCTGAGACCGCGGATGGCCTTAAACTTGCCGCTTCGGGAAATGTGGATATGGCGGTCTCCTATGAGCCCCAGACTATTATTGCCGCGGCGGCCGGTCTGGATCTCAAGGTGGTGGGTAGGCTGGTGGAACATCCTTTGACCACCCTTCTTTTTCTGAAAGGGAAAGGAATAGAAACTCCCAAGGATCTGGAGGGAAAGAGGATCGGCTACACGGTTCCCGGACTCATGGATGTTATGCTCAAGGCCTTTATGACCATCAACGGGGTGGAGAACTATGAAGCGATTAATGTGGGCTTTACCATTGTGCCCTCATTGGTTGCTGGCAATGTGGATGCGGTGATGGGTCCGTTTAAGACCTATGAAACAGTGACCATGGCCCATGAGAATCTGGAGGCTGGCTATTTTGAGTTGGAGAAATGGGGAATCCCCGATTATGAGGAGTTGATCTTTGTCTGTGGGGCCAAGACCCTTTTGACGAAAAAAGAGAGTATCAAAGGATTTGTCCAGGCAGTAGAGGCGGCAGCCACCTTTATGCGTGAGCATCCGCAAGAGGCCCTGAAGACCTATCTCAAGGCTGTGCCTGAGGCTGATTCTCGTGTCGAGAGCGAGGCCTTTTCCTTGACTCTCCCCTTTTATGCCACTCCAGGAAACTCTGATATTGCCGCCTGGCAGCGCTTTGCTGATTTTTCTCTGGAGCATGGGTTGATTGATAAATCGGTCAAGGCAGTGGATTTGATTCATGTCTGGTAGGGCAAATGAGAATAGAGAGGCTTTTGCCCAAGAAGGAGTAAGGGGTATGAAGAACTATTTCAGGGCCTTGACCATTGCCGGTTCTGACAGCGGCGGTGGAGCTGGCATCCAGGCGGATCTGAAAACCTTTGCGGCCCTTGGCTGCTATGGCATGTCAGTGATCACGGCCCTGACCGCCCAAAATACGGTCACGGTCACCGGTATTCATGCGGTTCCTCCGGAATTCATCGCCCTCCAGATCGATGCGGTTCTCACCGACATCGGTACAGATGTGGTGAAGATAGGCATGCTCCACTCTCCTGAGGTGATCAGGACGGTGGCCCAATGTCTTAAGCGATATAATTGCTCTCTTATTGTCCTCGATCCGGTGATGGTGACCAGGAGTGGGGACAAACTGCTTGCCGACGATGCGGTCCAGGCCCTGAAAGAGTATCTCTTTCCCCTGGCCACGGTTATCACTCCCAACCTGGCAGAGGCATCGGTACTTCTGGGCCGCGATGTCAGGCAGCGGTCAGAGATGGCTGCAGCCTGCCGGGATCTGGCAGCCCTTGGTTGTGACCGGGTATTCCTTAAGGGAGGAGCCCTTACCGATACCACCAGTGTCGATCTTCTCTATGATCGTTTGAGTGGAGAGATTCTGGAACTTGAAAGTCCCCGCATAGATACCCCCAACAATCACGGTACCGGCTGTACCACGTCAGCGGCCATTGCCGCTTGGCTGGCGAAAGGACTGGCCTTGGCATCGGCAGTGCGAGAGGCCAAAACCTATATTGATGGGGCTCTGCAAGGGGGCGCTGAATTCAAGATCGGTGCCGGGCATGGACCGGTGCATCACTTTTATAACTGGTGGCGCGTCTGAGAGAAGGCCTGGCCCGGAGTCATTGAGATTGGGACTGGTTTCTGCTGAGGATGGTCAGGAAATTGTCTACCAGTAAGGGGTTGAAGGTTGATCCTTTTTCGCTGATCAGGACCTCTCTGATTTTTTGTTCCGGGGATGGGTTGTGATAGGGTCTGCAGCTGCGCATGGCGTCAAAGGTGTCGGCAATGGAGATCATCTGGCTGATAATGTGGGTCTTCCAGTTCCTCCCGATGTTGGGATAGCCGCTGCCGTCAAAACGGATATGATGCTCCAGGGCCGCCAGTACTGCCAGCTTGGGGACATTGCTGAGGTTGAGTATGTATCCGGCCCCCTTCATGGAATGGGTCTCGATGATTTCCCGTTCTTTCGGGTCCAGCTTTGCCGGTTTATTCAAGATCTCATCTGGAATAAAGACTTTTCCGATGTCATGGAGTACGGCTGTGATGCCGATGTCGTAGAGATACTGTCCTTTGAATCCCAGCGATTCTGCCTGGGCCAGGGTGAGGATACAGACATTGATGACATGGGTGAAGGTGTATTCATCACCGGACTTCAGAGTTGTCAGCATGGCCAGGGGATTCAGATTCTCGGAGAAGAGGGTTATAAAGGTAGACATGGCATCCTGCACTTCCTGGAGATTAGAGTCTTTTTTCTGTTTGACCGAAAAATAGAGTTCCTGAGCCAGGTTCAGCTGTTTGTGTGACAGAGACCGTAGCTTGGTGAGAAGTGCCTGGTCTCTCACTTCTGTCCCGTCCTGGCCTGCCATTACAGGAGGGAGAGGGGGCAGGGGCGGGGGGGGGATGGTATCTCTGGGGTCTTCTTTGAGTCCGAGCTTGCCGCAGGAGATGCCTGGGCCGTTATATATTGTTTTGCTGAGGGGAGAGGAAAGATCGGAGAGAAATTGCATCAGTTCTCTGGGTGTTATCCCTTTTCTGAAGGAGACATGGCCTATCTCCTTCTGTTTGAGAATGGTGATGAAGAGGGTGAAGTGTTCAGCCTCTTCGGGCCGGATAGCTTTGTTGTTGATGATCAGATCGTTGTCAATGGTGAGAAGGGTCAACTCCCTGGTGACCTTCAAAATCTCACTGAGGCTGGTGAAGGCCTTGCTGATCATCTCCTGGACCTTTTCATTTTTGATGGAATAGAGGCGGGTATTGGTGATAATCGTCCTCAGCAGGTAGAGGGTAGTGAAAATTTTCTGCTCGAGGAGTTTGGCTTGTTTTTGTCTGGGCAGAGTCATGTTCCCTGTTTGATCCTCTGTTGTTGCAGTGTGTGTTGCCTCAAGGTAATCCTGCGCCATTGCAGTATTGGTGAGACACTAGAGTGTACTGCATATCTTGCGAATTTCTGCATCTTTTAACTGCATCCCCTTTTGGACCAGGTTGAGTCGGTCTTCAGGTTGATATCCCTTCAGGGAGTAAAAGAGGACGCGTTTCATAGTGATTACTAATTGGCGCTGAAAAGGCCATTTTGAAAAGGCTATTTTTTCCAGAGCAGGTAAGGCCCTCTTGTCCCCGATACGGCCAAGTACCAAAAACAGCTTTCTGTTTCTTTCAATGGCTGTTTCCTTGATAAACTGATATTCGAGGAGTCGGAGAAGACTTGGAATACATGCGGCAGGTTTGTGGATATTACAGAGTTCAATGGCTGCTTCAACCAGCAGGCTGTTTTTTGAGTTGAGCATGGATTCCAGGGTGACAAAGGCCTCTTCGTCATTTAAGGGAATGAGGATGTCGAGGACCTGGGTGCGAACAGTCAGGTCTTCGTGATCCAGGAGTGCGTGTAAGAGGCGGGCGGTTCCCTGGGTGCCGAGATACTGGATAAGAACAAGAAACTTTTGGATACGGGCCGCATTTTCTTGAGGCATCATCCGAAATACTCTGGTCAGTGTTTCTACCCTGAATTTTTTGAATATCGTGATCAGTGGGTCATCCTCGGATATATTTTTTTGCATGCAGAAAATTTTGATCAATGGATCAAGGATATCTGGGCCGAGGTGGACCAGGAAGGCTGTTGCAGTCTGTTTTTGCTGATCAGAGGCCCCTTGCAGGGCTGAATGGACCCGGTCGAGGAAATCGGGGTCGGTAAGCTCCTTGAGGTAAGCAGTGGCTCCCGCTCTCGTGGCGGCAGACTTTTTTTTACTGGCATGGCGTCTCAGGCTTTTGGCAATGGAGAGAAGAAGATCAAAGGAGCCAGTTTCTGGAAGTCCAAGGGTGAATTCCATGAGCCTGTTGGCAAATTCTGTGTAATCGGTAACCCCTTCCGCGTCCTCCATGAAAATGAGAGTGGCGCGAACGATCTGCCTGTTCAGATAATCCTCTTCCATGGTTGCTAGGTGCTGCTCCAATTGGAAGCCAGGAGGGAGGGGGGGGGCGGGCGGTTTCGTATTTGAGAGTCGATGGAGGGTCTGGTGGTATTCTTTACCAACATACTGGGCATATTTTTCCGGTTCCAGGAGGTTGCTGATTTCCCGCCTGGACATGGTTGATGATGCTGGCGTATCGGAACTGAAGCGTATATGGGATATTTTCTCGATCAGATTGAGCAGGGCCGGGGAGACAGTAATGCCCTTTGTGTTGACCTGTTGCAGCATGTCGAGGACGAGACTGTCGGAGAACTTTCCCAGTATTTTTTCGGGATTGGCATGGGACCGATTCTGATCGCATCGTTCAAGGGTTGCGCTGAGGAATTGACTGCGGAGTTTCGGATTGAGTGAAAGCAGTATGTTATTCAGTTCTCTTCCCCCAAAGGTGGAACGATTTTGCTGCGGGGACTGTTGCAGCATCTGATCAAGGAGGTTGGAATAGTCTTGAATGATCTCGGGTTGATTGTGGGCTTGGCTGTTGATGGCCGCTGCAAGCGCTTCGGGAGAAGGAGGTTCGTTGCTCCTGTTGTTAACAACTTTGTAGTTGTGCGAATGACCCAGCATACCGCTGTTAAGTTTATTGGCGAAAGTTAACCAGGTTATGAGCTCTGGTTGCGTGTCTCCAGCGGCCTGGTTGTTGATCGTATCTGAAAGCGTGTTTTCGATACGATCAAAATAGTTATAATCTACAGTTTCTATTCGAATATGAGAGATACTAAGGGTAGAAAGCTCCTGTTCCAGGCTGTTGCCACTTTTTCTGTGTTCAGGAAAGATCCCGACAGCCTTGAGAAATAAAAAAAGGGAGTGCTGGCTGACACCAGAGGAAAAGGTGAGGGAGGCGATTTCATGGCGGCTGAGAATTTGCGCCAAAGAAGAGCAGGCCACTGAGCCTTCGCCAAGAGGGGTCTCTTCAAAGGTGATCGTATCTCTGGCAATGCCGAAGAGGAGTATCTTCCTTGTCGTCAGCAACCTGGTCAGCAACCGATGGGCGGCTGTTGTCCGGGTCTTTACCACATCGTGTCCGGCCGGGTAGAGGCGAATATTTTTCAGGGCGATGTGGAGTAATGAGAGGAGTTCCGTGAGTTGTCTTGTTTCTTTGTTATTGACTTGATTGGTCACGGTTGTGCTCATTGGTTCACTCTGTTGCTCAGGGATGAGAAGGGTGAAGTGAGGAGATGTTTTGTCCCGTATGGGGTACTCTGGTATCTGTTGCTTACTGTATGAAATTGTTATGTTCACCCTTTGCTGGTTCGAATGAGGGTATCCTTGGAAGATTCATTGAATGTACTCCAAATGGTATTTTCTCTGAGGTTGGCTGCCCCCCATTTACGTATGTCTTGAGGTCTGTGCCGGCCTGACTTTGACTGGAACTGCCTGTTTTTTATTAAAGCATCTGTCTGGCAGTCTGTTTCCCGACCCGTTTTTGCTGGATATAATCGGCTATGGCCTTGCTGGCGGTGACATCGGAGAAGAGAAAGCTTACGCCCAGATCGAAACGGAGGGGACCGAACTGTTCCATCCGTACCACTGCTCCGGTGACGGTAAGAGGAGATGCGTCTTGGAGAGGAATCTGCAACTCCAGATGGGTTCCGATCGAGTACGGGGTATCACTGGAGATAAGGAGCCCTCCCTCACTGATGTTTTTGGCCTTGCTTTTGCCTGTATTTTCTTGTTTTTTCAGGGGAGGAATGCGGACACTCTTTTTAAAATCGATTCTGGTGGAAGTTCGTTTTTCTTTGGCATAAGAGATAAGTTGATGCTTTCTTGTGCTCTTGGCCTGATACAGGGCCTGGTCTGCACAGTCCATCATTCCTTTGCCGGTGTCGCTGTCGAGAGGAAAGGAAGCCAGGCCACCGCTGCAGGCCACCTGGATCTGCAGCTCTTCATGGCCAATGGTCAGCTTGTTGATCTGTTTGTGGATTTTTTTGCTGACCCGCTGGGCCATCGATTTACTGGTCTCAGGGAGAAGAATGAGGAATTCATCCCCCCCAAAGCGGCAGGCCATATCTTCCTTCCGTTTTGCCTCAAGAATTATTTTTCCCACCTGTTTCAGCACTTCATCCCCGAGAAGATGACCATGGGTGTCATTGATTGCTTTAAAGTTATCCAGATCAAGGAAGACCAGGGTGGCGTTATGGCCGTGCCGGCTGGCTCTGGAAATCTCCTGTTCGAATAAATTTTGAAAGGCCCCACGGCTCAGTAAGCCGGTCAAGAAATCATGATGGGCAGAGCGCAGTGTTTCTTCAAGCCTGTCGAATTCTATCAGCTTCGGGTTGTCCAGACAAGGGTTGATTGTGCTGAAATAGTCGCAAGCTACAGTTGCCAACCCTACATTGCGTTGGAGGGTCGTTTGCAGGTGCTTGGCATGCTGGACTATGGCATCCCAGTGTGCACGAGTATTCTCTGGGGTAAAATTCAGTTGGATCAGATTGTAGAGAATGATTTTGCAGGCTTCGTTTTTCTTCTTGTTTAACAGAGGTTGCAGGCGTTGAAATTGCTCCATACTGTCCCCGGGGGCACTGCTGAGGGAAGAAAGAACTTCTTGCTGCAGTTCGGAGGATGTGGAGGTCTGGTCGAATAGAGACATGGGCATTGGCAAAAAGCTAAGGTCAGGGATTGATTATCATTCTCATGTTTTTTTCCAGTTAGTCCATTGTATCAGGATATAATGAAAAATGAAATTGAAATGATGGCGAATTTGCTGAAATTGGGCCTTTACAGGTCTTTTTTATAGGGCCATGGAGTTAAATCAAGGAGAAGGCTTTTGGCTTTGGTCATTTTTCGGCTGAAAGAGAAAAAAAATTGTGGCATTCCCAATCTGTTCTTCTTCTTTTGGAGGAGGAAGGAACCTTGTCGTCTATGATCTGCCTTTGTTTCAGACCGTTATGCTGCTGCCTGACCATAATTAGGTGGGTTTCGGTGAAAACCTGCAGGGGTGCCTGAAAACTTCTGTTGGCAAGGGCTGCAGGTCGAGGGCTGTTGCCTGGGGGGGACAAAAGTAATGGACATGCGTCTCAAAAATGAGATAATGATAAAAGGATTAATGGAGAATTCTCGAGTCTTTCCCCAACAAGTGTCTGTCCAGAAGTGAGAGAGTTTTTCCTCAATTGAGGCGCTCAAAGAATTGAACTGCAGGCATCAGTCTGATATGAAAAAAAATAGATTTTGAGAGCAACGAGGCAAGTGGAGGCTTCGTGGGTTACTAAAAATTGCCAGTTCCGGACAGGCACTAACAAAAGAGAAAGAAGTGTCATATATTATTACTTGGATAACGAATCAGCTGGCCGTTGGCTCTGCCCCGATGTCCTATGAAGAACTTGATTCCATCAAGGAGGAGGGGATCGGATCCATCGTCAATCTGTGTGGAGAGTTTTGCGATCTGCATGAGCTTGAAGAAAAATCGGGTTTCGAAGTCTATTTTCTCCCCATCCCCGATGAGTGTGCCCCGGATATGGAACGTATGGAAGAGGCCCTGCAGTGGCTGGATGAGGCTCTTTACCTGAAGAAAAAGGTCCTCGTTCACTGTCGTCACGGCATTGGTCGTACTGGCACCTTTGTCTCCGCCTATCTCCTGCGACGTGGGCTTGGTCTCAAGTATACGGAAAAGCGATTGAAAGGTACCCGGGCCAATCCTAGTAATTACAGTCAGTGGAAGCTTCTCAGGAAATACGGTAAGCGGCAGGGGCAACTGGATGCCCGGGCAGCGACTATCGAAAATCCCGAAACTGTGAACTTGATTCCCTTTCTCCAGGATTACGCCTCACTTCTGGAGAAGGCAGGGACTGCAGACCTTGATGTTGCGATCTGTCGTTATTCTTTTGAGCTGCAGTTGGTTGAGGCGGTCCATGTCAGTCATGTTATGAATTCAAGATTAACTCAAAAAAAGCGTCACCATGTCCTGGAGCTCGCTCTTCAGGCAGGAACACGGGAAGGTGAAGAGAGTACCCAGGAATATCTTTGCCCGCTTTTTGGAGAAGGAACCTGTCTCATCTGCAGTCAACGCCCACTGCGCTGCCGTCAGGTTGGGGACAGTGCCCAAAGGGCTCTCCTTGACAGGACAACGGCCGGGCTTTCTCGTGATATCTTCCTTGCCCTGACCGGTTCTTTCCCGCCTCAAGGTGCCTTGCACTTTTCCATTTCCAATACCGTCTCCGGTCGTTTTGTACAGCAGTATTTCCAGCTTATGCGGGACGGAAAAGGGGTTTAGAAAAAATGGTGAATACTTCTCCAAAACGGCTTCTGATTGTGGATGATGAGTTGGATCTCCTCATTCTTCTCCGCAAGGTTCTTGCCAAGAATTGTGGTTGCGAGGTGTCTATCGTCCAATCTGGACTTGAGGCCATAACTGTGCTTGATTCCTGGCGTCCTGATGTGATTCTTACCGATATCGTCATGCCGGATATGGATGGCCTGCAGCTTCTGGAAAAGGTGTCGGTGGTCGATGGTACCATCAGTGTTGTTGTCATGACCGCCTACGGGACCATTGAAATGGCGGTTATGGCCCTGAAAAACGGGGCCTATGATTTCATGGAAAAACCCTTTGATAACACGAAAATCAGCCAGGTCGTTCTTCGTGCCTTTGAGCGGACGCAGCTGCTTCGGGAAAATTTTCAGCTCCACCAAGAACTGGAAAAATCTGACCGGCCCACTGAATTTGTGGGACAGAGTCGCCCCCTGTGTCAGGCCATAGAGCTTTTGACCCGTCTTGGCCAGAGTGATGCGACTGTCCTTATCCGGGGGGAATCGGGTACAGGAAAGGAGGTTGCGGCCAGGACGATTCATAAGATGAGTAACCGTGGCAAGAGAAAGATGATCACGGTCAACTGTCCGGCCCTTCCTGAGCAGATTCTGGAAAGTGAACTCTTTGGCTATGCTAAAGGAGCCTTTACTGGCGCCGATCACGACAAGGATGGGCTCTTTCTGGAAGCAGCAGGCTCTACTATTCTCCTTGATGAGATTGCCGACATCCCGGTTTCCCTGCAAACTAAGTTGTTGCGGGTACTTCAGGAAAAGGAGATTCAACCTCTGGGCCAGACCAGTACCGTCAAGGTGGATGTCCGCGTCCTGGCGTCCACCAATCAGGATCTTGAAAAAAAGATGGCCATGGGGGAATTTCGGGAGGATCTTTTTTATCGTTTGAACGTGATGACCGTTACCATGCCGGGTTTGAATGAAATGCGGGAGGATATTCCCCTGCTGGCCCTTAATTTTCTGAAGAAATATGCGGAGGAGTATCAGCGTCAGGGGATGGAGATTTCCCAGGAAGCCCTGCAATGTCTTATGCGCCGGGAGTGGAAGGGGAATGTCCGTGAGTTGCAGAACCGTATCAACCGAGCGGTACTTCTCACCACCTCTCATATCATCACTCCCAGTGACCTGCTCAATCCTGAAGAGTTAGAGGAGGGCTGTTCAGGGAAGGCAGGAATGGAAGTTCCTGTTTTTGTCCCAGATCTTTCCTACAAAGAGGCCAAAGAAGAAGTAATTACCCAGTTCACTTCTCAGTATTTGAGAACGGCCCTGAGCAAAAGCAACGGCAATGTCTCTGCTGCAGCCCGGGCCAGCGGCATGGAACGTCAGGCCTTTCAACGCCTGTTGCGACGTTGTAATATCCAATCCTATGATTTCAGAGAGCCCTCTTCTTGAAATCAACCTGGGAACTCTTCAACAGCACTCTCTTTGCCTCCATTTTTGGGCAGCGATGCTATTCATTTTTTTTTCAACATGTCCTTGAGCGCCGAGAAAGGAGTATGGGTTGCGACAGGATCATCCGTCTTGCCAGGAGGTGGAGTGGCACACCATTCGACGTCAAGAAATCGAGAATGTTCATTGTCGTGGCAGTAGAGGCATAAGAGTTCCCAGTTGCTGCCATCAGGTGGATTATTGTCATGGTTGTGGTCTTTATGATGGACGGTAAGTTCGCGGATTTTCTTACCACTAAATTCGCGGCCGCACTTGCCGCAGACCCATGGGAAAATTTTCAGGGCCTGTTCTCTGTAAGTTTTCTGTCTGATTTCCCGTTCATGGAGGGCATTGTCCAGAGCACTATTCTTACTCTCGTCAGGTGAATATCTTTTTGTTGTCGCCATTATGCATCCTTAATGCGCTCTGTTTTTGAGCTTGGTTCCGTTGCTTCTTCCGGAGCTATAAAGCTGAGCAGGGTCCAGCCGGCTCCGGGAAGAGGCTGCTTTTCCACGGTGAAAATTTCCAGGGTTCCATTGGGACTGAGAGCAAAGAGGGGAATTGCCCGTTCCTGGTAGTTGCGGAGATATTTTTCATAGGTGTAACTTTCTGTCAGCAGAGTACTGCGGATAGACCAGTCTTTGTGCAGGCCGGCCACCAAAGAGGAAAAGGTCACCTCGGATCCAAAGAGGGTGGCCCATTTCTGGGCCGAGGCGGTCTTTCTGTCCTCGGCAATATCCTTTTCTTGCTCGGTCTGCAGGGCGTAAACAGCATTATAGCCCAGTTCCATCCGATAATACATACAGGATAATGAGTTAAGCGAATCATGAGGGGATAATCCCAGCATCCTGCCGATACCGACCAGATCAAGATGGCGATCGGCATGTTCGGAAACGGGCTGGCCATAATAGGTATTCAAACCCTCCATCCGTGCCATTCTGATCTTCTCCCAGCTGGTATCAACCAGTACTACCCGAAATTCCGCCGTTTTCAGGGCATGGGCAATCGCCCTGGCAACGCGATTGGCACCTATAATGAGAAATCCTTTTGGATCTGGCTCAGCCACTCCCAGCCACCTGGCAATAAAACCGGCAGTGGTGCTTTGCAGTCCCACGGTGCCGATAATCACCATGAAGGTTAAGGGGACCAGAAGGGATGCCTCAGCATGGCCGGACTCCTCCAGTTTGATGGCGAAAAGTGCTGAAATGGCGGCTGCTACTATACCTCGGGGAGCGATCCAGGCCAGGAGATGGCGCTCCGGCCAGCTCAGACTTGAGCCAAAGGACGAGATGATGACGCTGAGGGGGCGAGAGAGAAACTGGATGGAAAGAAAGACAAAGAGTGCTGGCCAGCCGAGTTTGACTATCATTTCGAAATCCAGGCGGGCGGCCAGGACGATAAAAAGGACGGAGATCAGGAGAACACTGAGGCTCTCTTTAAAATTAATAATTTCATTGATGGGCACGTCCCTGCTGTTGGCCAGCCATATGCCCATTATGGTTACTGTCAGTAGTCCTGATTCGTGATGGAGGATGTTTGACAGGGAAAAGACCATGATGACCAGGGCCAGGGTACTGACGTTGTGGAGAAATTCGGGCAACCAGTGGCGGCGAAGTAAGGTGGCATAGAGATAGGCGGATACTGAGCCCAGGGCAAGACCAGTGGCAAGCATTTTGGCAAATGCCAAAAAAGTATGGCTCATGGCGTTGCCAGCGCTACCCAGGAGAATGAACTCATAGACCAAAACAGCCAGGATGGCACCGATGGGATCAATCACGATCCCTTCCCAGCGCAGGATATTGGCCACCGCTGCACTTGGTCTGACCGTACGCAGGAGAGGTACGATCACAGTCGGTCCGGTGACTACGGTTATGGCACCAAAAAGAAAGGAAAGCTCCCAGGAAAAGGCCAGGGCGTAATGGGTCGTCACTGTGGTGATCAGCCAGGTGAGAAGCGCTCCGACGGATACCATATTTCGGATTACCCGTCTCAGCCCGGCAATTTGATGAAACTGGAGGGTAAGGCTGCCTTCAAAAAGAATGATGGCAACAGAAAGTGAGATAAAGGGAAAGAGCAGGTCGCCAAAGAGGGCATCAGAATCCAGCCAGCCAAAGACTGGCCCGGCAAGAATGCCGGTGCAGAGGAGAAAGAGAATGGCAGGCAGCTTTACCCGCCAGGCCAGCCATTGACAAAAAATACCGGCAAAGACCACCAGGGAAAGGAGTAAGGCCTTATCTGTAATCATTATATATTTTTCTCCATCGCATAACACAGCCGTTCATAGAAAAAGACGAACTCTCTGAGAGTTATAAGCCCTTCTTGATACATCTGCCAAAGATTATTTTTGTCTGCTTGAATTCACTAGAGAAGACGACATCACGCGGCAACCTGCAAGGCCAGGAAAGCAGATGCAGCCGCACTCCGGGCAGGCTGAAAATGATTTCGCCACCGCTGGCGAAACAGGTGCTTAACTCCTTGTCGGGGGCAGTATTATCCTCGCATCTGCAGCAACACACCGTTCTTCGTTACAGATAACCGGGTTCAGATCGATTGATTCAATAGCATCAGATAACTCAGTCACCAGACTGGAAAAGGTGATCAGCAGCTGGCTCAGAGCTGCCATATTAATCGGCTTTGTGCCCCGAAATCCCTGGAGAAGGCTGTGTGCCTTGAGATGGGCCACCATTGATTCGACATCTTTTTTTTCGACTGGTGCCATGCGAATAACAGTATCCTGATAGATTTCAACGCTTACCCCACCAATACCCAACATACACACCGGCCCGAATTGAAAGTCGATTTTGGCGCCTACGATGAGTTCAATTCCTTGGCACATTTCCTCAAGGAGTACGCCGGTAAAGCCAGTTAAGTGGGTCATTTTTTCAAAGCCGGCAAGCAATGCTTCCTGGGTGTTGATTCCGACAATCACGCCCCCCACATCTGACTTATGCAGCACTTGAGGGGAAACAATCTTCATCGCTAAGGGATATCCCTGTGTTCGGGCGAACTCCAGCGCCTCATCCGGGGTTTTGACCCAGCGATAGAGAGGGACATCGATTCCGGCCAGTCGGAGAATGTCCTTGGCGTCTGGTTCCATTACCCAGCCGTATTGGCTGGCTGACAGGGAGAGAATCTCTCTGATGTTCCTTAACATGATGATCTCCTATGCAGTGCTTCTACCATCAAGACTGCACCTTCGATTGATGGTGAAACAGGTACCTGGTTGAACTCGAATCCGTCAATAAGCATGCGGTACTTCTCCACATGAGGGACATAGGCGATGAGCGGTTTGTCGGCTTTTTTTGCCAGCTGGCTTATGCGGGCGCTGAGATCAGAGGAAATTCCGGGAAGATAGGGGAGGAGGAGGATGAGAACGCAATCAACCTGTACTGATTCGAAGAGGGATGATGTGGCAGTGGCAAAATCATCTTCCACGGCGCTTCCGGTCAGATCGATGGGGTTGCCTAGAGCTGCAATGGTGCGAATACTTGGGGACAGAGACTCTCGTAACGAGTGCTGGTCAGCTTCCGGCAACATCGGCACCTCCAGGCCGTGGGCCAGACATGCATCAACTGCCATGGCTCCGTGTCCACCGCTGCTGGTAATGATACCGATCTTTTTGGCCGAAGAATTCTGATAGCTGCTTAAGGATTCGCAAAAGGAAAGCAGTTCCAGTTCGTTTTTTGCCTCGACGATACCGTATTGAGCAAAGATGTCGGAGAGCACCTTGTAATCTCCGGCTAAAGAGGCTGTATGGCTTGAAACTGCTCTCTGGCCGCCGTGGGTTTTGCCCGCCTTCATCACGATAACCGGCTTTTGACACTTTCGGGCTGCGTTTACAAACTTGCGGCCCTCATTCTCGCCGAATCCTTCAATGTAAAAGGCTATAACCGAGGTTGCTGGATCATTAGCCAGGAACTGGAGGAGTTGTTCCTCTTTCACCAGAGCTTTATTGCCTATACTGACGGCCAGAGAGAGTCCTATTCCTTCTCCGGCGAATTTTACCAGAAGATCAACCAGGATACCACCGCTCTGGCTGATTACGGCCACGTTGCCTTTGTCCGGGTAGATCATGCGCTCACTGGGGAGAAAAAAAGTATCTACCTGGGAGGGAGCATATATCCCCAGACAGTTCGGGCCGATAAAGGGAAAATCGGCCCGGGTGGCTATGGTAAGGAGTTGCTCTTGAAGATCCTGTCTTCCTGCCTCGGCAAATCCACCTGATATAACAACAGCGCCTTTAACCTTTTTTGATATGCATTGTTGCAGTGTTTCCGGAACGAGTTCTGCCCGGAGGGCGATTACCGCCAGATCAATATCGTTTTCTATCTGATCAATAGCCGTATAAACCTTTTCCCCCCGGAGTGTTCCTCCCCGAGGATTTACGGGATAGACAGTAACTGGGAAACGCAGCAGATTTTTATTATAGATTACATTGGCCGGATGCCTGTCATTGCTAAGGGAAACACCGCATACAGCCAGGCTTGCAGGGGCAAACAGAGGGTTAAGATCCATAGACTCTTCCTTGGTTGATTCTATTAAAAATAATATTCACCCTGTCCTTTCATTTTAGACTGGTACACTCGAGAAACAGGCTGTTGGGGCAGGTGTTTTTGCAGTAGTCCTGATCAATGCGCATAAAAAGAGAGTTGGTTGCGGTGCCCTTGCCGTCAAAAATCAGGGCAGGATCAATATCATCCAGAAGACCGGAAGATATGAAAACGTTCTTCACGGGTGGAGTGATATTTATAAACGCAGGTCGAATCCCTCTGCTTTTCATGTCGTCCATAAGTATCCGCAGTTCATCAATACCGGTAATGTCTATAAAGCTCACTGCCTGAAAATCAAGCAGGAGAAATTTAACAGAAGAGGGCGATTCTTTGACTCGTTCAAGGATGTGTTCCGCCAAAAACTGGGCATTCCCGAAATAAATCTCACTGTCTATCCGTAACTGCAGTATTTGCGGACAATCAGGTTTGTTGCTCAGGTCACCATCAACAAACATGTTCAGCTCCGGATCTCTGGTTATCCTGACAATACTCGGGTGCATGGTTTTCCAGAGGAAAAAAATGAGAGACATCATGACTCCAAGGAGCAAGGCGTAATCGGGCTTGATGACAAGGCCCATGCTAAAAACCGTGACGGCAACGACACCATCATGGCGATTTTTCTTTAAAAGGGCAAAAACCTCTTTGGGGTTAAAAAGGAGCAGCACTGCATTGATAACAAGTGCTGCAAGGGCGGCTTTGGGAATATTGGTAAAAAGCGGTGTCAGAAAAAGCAGGGAGAGAATAACAAAAAGGCTGGATATAATACTGGAGACACCTGTTTTGGCACCGGCGGCAAAATTGATCGCCGAACGTGAAAAAGATCCGCTGACCGGATAACAGTGAAAGAAGGAGCCAATGAGATTAGCAAGTCCCTGGCCAATAAACTCCTGATCAACATCTACTTTTTGCTTGCTTTGGGTGGAGATAGCCTTACCCACCGAATAGGTTTCTGCAAAGCTGACCAGGGCTATAACCACTGTTGGGCCTGCAAGGTTACTGAGCATTGGAAACGTGAGCTGAGGCAGGGTGAAGCTCGGCAAACCAATGGGGATTTCGCCTATGACGGCAACACCCTGTTGCTCAAGACCGAACACCATCAATGCCGCAGTGGCTGTCGCCAGTGCGATTAAACTTGCCGGTATGGTTTTGCTGAGACGTTTGATGATGTAAATAATAGAGAAGGAAACAATCCCCAGCGCACATGTGTATGGATTCAGATGTCTCAATTCACGAACGATATTGATTAACATCGGGAGGGTATACTCATGTTTTTCAACGGTAATGCCCAGGAAGTGCGGGAGTTGGGTGGAAATGATGATGATGGCTGCGGCGGCGGTAAAACCCTTGACAGAGGAGTGGGAAATAAAGGACATTATCAGACCCATCCGCAGGACCCCAAGAAGAAAGTAAAGTCCTCCGACCATGAATGAAAGAACAAAGGCCAGGGAAACATATTCTCCTGATCCCGGTTCGGCCAATGGGCTTAAGGTCGTTAATACCAGGAGGCTCATAATGGCGATAGGGCCGGTTGCGAGTTGTCGCAGGCTCCCCCAGAGTGCTCCGATAACAGGAGTTATGGTGGCTGCATAGAGTCCGTAGACCGGGGGCAGACCAGCAAGCATGGCATAGGCCATTGCCTGGGGGATGAGGACCACGGCAACGGTCAAACCAGCCAGGCCATCGCTACGAAATTCAGAGGGGCCATACCCTTTGAGCCAGAGCAGGAAAGGAAAGAAACGGATCCAGAGTGATGAAGGCTTTGACTTCTGATCGGGTGCAGACATGGAATCACCATTGTTTTTTGATCGGTCTTTGCTGAAGCTCAGTCCTTCCTGGCGTGGACTCCCCTCGTCGTGGCAATGGGACCGCTTAGATAACATGTCGTTCACGGCAATGCTTGATTCTCGTTCTTGCAGGCGGGCCACAGAGCGAAAAGGAGCCATTTCGGTTCTCGCATTTGTGGTATCTCTTGCCAACGACCGTCTTTGCAAGAATTATATCAAGATGTTCAACATTTGTCTTGTTAACAAAGAGAAGGATGTTATTTCTTTTGTGGTAAGCGGTAGAGCAAGGGAGAGGAGGAGAGCCTGAAGTGTAATGTTCATGCTGCGCTAAAAACAGCTATTGGCTTACAGGGTCTCGTTCAATACAACGCTTTGTCCAATTCTCAGGGGAAGAGGCCCTTGAGCTGAACAGGTCCGAATGGGCTATGGGGGGGCGGCGTCGATGTGTTCCTTACCTGTGAAAACAATCTTTCGTCTTTCTGCGGCGTTTATCTGTTAACAGCTGGAGTTCAGTCTTCGTTCACTCCGATTTTGGTCTCGTTCCCCTTTGCTTTGTATTCATCCTGTCAACTGTTGTTTAGCTCGTGCAGACTTTTCCGATAGGCCTGGAGATACCTTTTGGAGGTGGGTTTCATGGACACGGCCCGAGCAAACTGTTCTTTTGCGGCGTTTGTTTCCCCTTTGGCCTGCAGGCATTTGCCATACCAGTAGAAACTGCCAGCGTTATAGGGCTCCAACAGGACCTTGTTGCGGCTCTCTTCCATGGCCCTTGTCAGATGTAAGCGGGCCTTCTCCTGCCTGCCGTTTTGCTGAAAGCTCTCAAAGAGTGAGAGATTGACGGCAATCTGGCGAGGATTCCGACCATACTGTATCATGTCCAGGCGAATGGCCTTGACATTGGTGCTAAGAAAGCTCTGCTCGTCTCCCATCTCTTTGTACGTACTGGCCAGACTGCGTAACAGGACCCTGTCTTCAGGAGTCTTGACGAGAAGGGCCTTATAGAGGATGGCCGAATTCTGCCAATCACCATAACGATAATAGCGTTGGCCAAATTTTTTTTGACCGGCCGTGATGCGCTTTGCCATTTGTTTATGCAGTTCCGGCGCGGTCCAGCAATACCAGCTTACGGAGCCTGCTCCAGCCAGACAGGCCAGAACGACTCCGACCATAGCTGTTGCCTCTAGCCAGGGAGGAGTACGGCCCCGGTCTTCCTGGGTCAGGAGGAAATGGTGGAGGGTCAGGAAGGCCAGGGCCATGGCAATGAGGAGCTCTGCAATCTCGGCTTCGTTAAATGAAAAGAGGCGGAGTTCACAAAGTGCTCCTGTGACAAAATAGGGGCTGAGGGAGAGCGGCGGGACAGGCAGACCGTGTTCTTTAAACCACCGTGCCAGCCTGTTGCCATTCCTCTGCAGGAGAGGGTAGAGCAGACCATATCCTACCAAAGCGGCGACCAGGCCAAGCTCAATTGCTCTCTTTTGCCAGGTGGCCGTTGGACCGGTGAGAAAGTTGTGGAGGTTGAATTCCTGTTGCAGATTATGGCGTTGGAAAAATTCCGGACTGGTAAAGGAAAACAGGCGCTGGCCCCAGGATATTTCCTCACCCACCACATAGAAACAGGCCAGGGCCAGGAGGGCAAAAAAGAGGCGGTATGGATGTGACTTTCTGGCCAGGAGAAGCGATGTGATGAGGGTTGCCGTAAAGAAGAAGGCCTGGGTCCATTCTCCGGGCAGATCCTCATAGGTGGCGAGGATATAGAGCTGCGGAAATTCTGTTGCCAGAATAATAAAGAGGGAGGCAACTGCTGCAAAAATAAGAGTGGCTGTCAACGCTCCACTCTTTTCTGGACAAGGTGTTATCTTCCTCCTCGGTTCACTCATGGCACCCTCCTTTCACTTGACGTTCAGGGTAAGAAGCTTTGGCATACAATACAGAGAAAATAAGAAGCCCCCTTTCCGGCCACTGCAGACCGAAAAGGGGTAAGTATGAAGGAACTCTCATGAATGATCTCAGTTAATCATCACTGTCGTCACTGTCCCCATCGCTGTCACTGTCGCTGTCACTGTCGTCACCATCATGGTTGATGCAGTTTCCGTCGATTGTGACCTGGGATGACCAGTAGAGACCAGTCTGATAGGCAGGAGCCCGCCAGCGATAGTTGACGGTGATGGTGTCGTTTGCCGGCAGGGTCACTTCACGGCAGACATGGCCCACTGCATTGCCGACATTGTCATAGCCTAACAGTTTGACGGAGGCCTGCAGATCATAGTCAACTGTATTTTTAACGTCCGCAGATATATACACGGACTTATTTATCTGCACTGCGCCGGCTGCCATGCCCAGGCTGGTGCATGCCAAGGCGAAAACCATCGCCAAAAGAATTATTTTTGCTATTTTCATTATATTTCTCCATTATTCAGGATAATCGTCGTTTCAACTGATCGTCGCTTTACTTTAGTAAACTGTGTTCGGAGCATTGATGCTGACAACGAATGCTTCAGGGCTGGTGAGGCCTGGTTCAGCCTGGGCCACTGCAGTATCAAAGGTCGGTATCATCCTGATGGTAAAGCTGGCATTGCCGTTTCCATCTGCGGTAGGCCAGTAATTGGCATTGGCCACAGAGATGAAGGCATTGATATTGACATTGGCCAGATCGTCGATGTAGCCGGGTATCCACATGGGATCGGCTATCCAGGCAGCGATGGTGGCATCGTCAACGGGAATGGGAGGACGAATATCGGTGCCCACGGCAGGGGCAATCTCATTGACAATACCGTCGCCATCGGCATCACGGAGTTGATAATCCTCGCGGTAGGTCACCCATTGTCCGTCACAACCGGCATTGGGGTCGCCGGCCAGGGCCGCTTCTTCATCAAAGGCACCATCGCAGCTGGCGGTGAGGAGGTTGTCGGTGTATGGGTTGCCGTCGTCATCGTAGTAGAAGGCACCCTTCATCTGGTTGGATGGCAGCCATTCTCCAAACAGGTCGCGATGGACTGCAGCAAGGCCGGTGGTGATGATGGAAGTTTCGCCAGCCAGGAGGCCGAAGGTCCCGCGTACATAGGGGTTGAAATAGCCGGCAGAGGTGTGATGTTTATCAGGGGCACCAAAGAGTCCGTGGGCCATGAGGGCATCAAGCTCACCCTGGTTCATAACCGAACTGGGAGTTGGCGCAGTATCGTCATAGGGGATACCGTTTTTGCCGCAGAAGGCAATACCAGTGCCGGAGCTGGCCTTCTGGAATTGACCATCAACGATAAATCCAAGCTCCTGGCTGTAGCCGGTGGCTCGATTTCCTGTCTGGTTGCCATACTTCTGCAGGATACGATAGATATCGGTGGTCCCGGTGGCGCTGACAGTAAAGGTCAGATCAACAGGGCCGTCCAGTACATAACTTACCAGCTTAAAGCGCTTGCTTGACTGCCAGTCATCGCTACATTGCTTGATGTCCGTTCCCCAGCCCGTGCTGGCGTAGGGATCCCAGCCGGCAGACATGATACAGTTCGTGCCATCCACATCATCAGCGGTAACCACGCTTATACCAGGTCCTTGGGTGTCTCTCTCCTTCCAGGTCATGGCACCGTTTTTGGCGGTCATCGAGCTATCGGTGAAGATATTTGTCGCTCCCCCGGAAAACAGGACCCAGCCACTGGGCATGAACCCGTCAGTGGCAAGGGCGCCGGTATTCGGGTCCATCAGAGAGTCTGGCTCTATATAGTTAAAGATGTCAAATCCGTCATAAGGGATACCGGATAGTAGCGAGATCTCTTGT
This sequence comes from Pseudomonadota bacterium, assembly GCA_018817385.1. Taxonomy (GTDB): domain Bacteria; phylum Desulfobacterota; class Desulfobulbia; order Desulfobulbales; family Desulfocapsaceae; genus Desulfocapsa. The sequence goes on along the minus strand of JAHIUA010000001.1, from coordinate 50,928 downwards.
TGTGATTGGGCTGCAGCTGTCAGGGACATATCCCATTGTTTGACAACATCCGCCTGGGCAACGCCCACGGCGCTCACCAGACTCAGGGCCGCAGCCGCAGTCATCAAATTTCTGTTTCGTTTCATAGTGTCTCCTCCCTCAAAGTTAATAAGCATACTACTCTTTGTTTGGGTTATGTATGCAGAGAGCGTACCAGAAGGGCGCAGACAACTATCTTTGTTGTCTGCGAAACGTCAATTCATTGCAATGACACTAATAACTTTTTTTAAAAAAAAGGATTGACTGGAAAAAAAAGAGAAAATTGTGTTGGTGACCAGAAACTGGTCACCAACTCCCTAGAAACTGGGCAGTGCTTTTGGGAAAAAAACAGCTTCGCAACTCAGGTGGCTGAAAGGTGAATTTCGGGAGTAGAGAAGCGAGTGTGGATGGAAAAATGGAGAGTTATTTTTGGGGAAAGGTGTTGCCAGCTGGAACCGTTATGTCTGATCCGGAGAGGAAAAGATGAAACGGTTACGGCCCTGAGCCTTGGCGGCATACATGGCTGTGTCGGCGTTTTTTATCAGCTTGTCCGCAGAGTTGAGCTTCGGGGAGGAGAGACAGATGCCGATACTGACTCTGAGGAAATTCTCTTTTCCATGGATTATGAATGGGTTGCCAATGACCTCCAGGATCTTGGTGGCCACCTTTGTGGCGTCATGAGTGCTTTGAACCCTGTTCAGGATGATGGTGAACTCGTCGCCACCAAGTCTGGAGACAGTGTCAGACTCACGCACTGTCGCCTGCAGGCGTCTTGCCACCTCCTGCAGGGCGAGGTCTCCGGCCTCATGGCCATGGGTATCATTGAGGGGTTTGAAATTGTCGAGATCAAGATAGAACAGGGCAAAGAGATGACCGTAGCGTCTGGCCTCGTTTATGGTCGAGGTCAGGCGGTCAAAAAAGAGATTACGGTTCGGCAGACCGGTAAGTTTGTCAAAATTGGCCAGAAATTGCAACTCATCACGTTGTTCTTTGAGTTCGCTGATGTCGCGGGCCATACAGGAAATACCCTGGAGGCTGCCGTCGGGGAGGTAGAGGGCGCTGGCCGAAAACAGGACTGGAATTACCTGACCATCGTAGCCAATGTAAAGGGCCTCAAGATTGGTAACGGCCTTGCCCTCGAGAAAGCCATGAAAGAGGGAATCAATAATGGTCTCCTCAGGATGGCTGAAAATATTGAGGAAGGAGCACCCTGCCAATTCCTCCTTTGAGAAATGAAGGAGCTCCAACGTTGCATGGTTGGCTGTTTCAATGGTCAGGTCTGGGTTTAAAATAATAAGTGAATCTGTCATGTTGTTGATGATGTTGTCTACATAGTCCCGAGAGACAGTTATGAGTCGCAGTTCGCGAGTCATCTCCCAGAAAGAGCGTGCCAGTTCCTGGATCTCGTCACCCCTGGCACTGCTCTGTGGCTTTTCGATCGTTTGGCCACGACTGAACTCACTTATCATCGTTTTGATCTTCCCCAGAGGGGCAATGATTTCTTTATTGGCTAGCCAGTTACTCACCACAACAGTGAGAATGAGAAAGAGGATGAAAAAGATATGGAGTAAGTGGGTGTAACGATCGATACGGTCGTTGTTTCTCTCAAGATCAGTGACAATCATCTCCTGCAGCTTGCCGGTAATCTCTTGGAATTGGGTAATAAGGTCGGCCTGCAGTTTTCCAAGTTGATGCACTTCATTGCGGGAGGCAAAGATATCACCCTTCTGTACCGCTTCCATATAATACTGAGAGGCCATGACGAAGTAATTATTGTAGTCGTCCCGTAGAGAAATGATAGTAGGATAGAGGTCATTATGCCTGGTATTTACCAGTCGCACCAGCTCATCCAGGAGGGGTGCTATCTGCTCGTGGAGTATATTGGCCTGTTGAACATCTCCCTGTTCGCCGGTGAGGAGGCCGTTTTCGTATTCTTCACTCTGAGTGTTAAAGAGGCTGTGTACAAGAACCCCTTTTGAAGAGAGAGGTAGGTCGATCTGTTGCACATGGATGATGGATCTTTTTGTCTCGTAATTCACCCAGGTGGTAGCCAGGGTGGCAGTAAGATAACTGAGGAGTGCTACGCTGCCACAGGCCCATATTTTACTGCGAATGTTACGGAGAATATTCATGCCGGGACCTATTGGGTAATCGGGACAACCTTCACTGCCGGCGTTACGGCCTCTGGACTGACGTAGCTGATACTCCCCGAATGCCCGACCACAAATGCGATCACCTCTTTGTCCGTATTGAGGGTGGGGGGCGGCATTCCCTGGCCGCGGAATAACATTTTTTTGCGAAAGATCAGAAATTGATGTGCTGATCTTTTCAGGGCCGTCTGACAGAAAGAGTCGGCGACTGTGAGATTTTCGTTAATCAGGACGCTTATTTTTGTCCCATCGGGCCAGCTTCGTTTTTTATTGAGGAAGATGAGTTCTACCTCCTTACGGCTGATGGTGCTGATCTCATTCTGAACATTGACCACCATCACAAAACCAGCAAGGGGTTCAGCCCCCTCTGCCCCTGCGGCAATGAGCCATATTGCCAGAACGAGGGCGCCTATTCTCCTTTTTAAATTCATTGTCATATCTAAAAATTAAAGGAGAGTTTCAGGGCCCCATACTGCCAGTAGCGTTCAGCACCCTGAGGATTGAAATACCCCATGTAGAAGGCCGTGCCGTCGATGGTGTGCCACTCGGCCTTAAAGGTCCAGCTTTCAGAAATGTCATAGCGTAAGGAAACACCCAGGTCCTTACGCCAGGGGTAGAGGTTCATGGGACCCGCTGGCTCGTGACGGCTGTTTTTGAGTCGATAGTACTCGTCATAGAGTAGGGAAACGGTCAAGGTCTCTGTGGGAGAGTAACTCAGGAGCAGATACCAGGCTTGGGAGGCGCCATCCAGGGTCACGATATTGAACTGCTCCTGCCTGCGGTCAGTTTCACTGTATTCGGCAGCCATACTGAGCTGTTGCCAGGAATACTCCACAGAGGCGACCAGTTTGCTTCTGACCTGCAGGCTGTTCACCAGGGTTTCATGGAGCCACAACTCGTCATCCAGGGCCAGAAAGGTCAAGGCACCGCGCAATCCTTCGAGTGAGGGGTTGAAAAACAGTGCCGCCCCATACACATAATTATTCTGTCGGCTCAGATCATCTGTACTGAGATGCAGTGAATTTTCCTTGTTGTAGCGATTGACAATCTCGCTGCCAGCAAGGGTGGCCAGGGAATCATCGTCATATTGAATGCGGCCGCCAAAGAGCTGGTAATCAAGGTCTCCCCATTTGCTCAGGAGCAGATTGCCATACATTTCCCCCCCCCAATGAGCCTGCCAGGAATCTCGGCGGGTTTCGTCATAGATGGATTGCGGAAGAAAGATGAGAGGGCGGAGGAAGTCGGAATCACGCTCCATATTGTAGAGGCCCATGGGCATTTTGATCTTGCCCAGTCGCAGGCCAAAGGGGTCGATAATATGATACTCCGCCACCAGCCAGTCGGCACGGACCTTGCCCTTGTCGTCGGCCGGCAGATGACAATACAGGGCCTGTCCGCCAACACGAAAGTTATCTGTCAGATGGGCATTGATGTTGAGGCCTATTTCAGTGAAGCGAAAGGTGCCATCTTCGCTATCCCCGAGAAAATTATTCTCTTTGCTCTCCATGTATCCCTGGGTTAGAAATCCATGTAACTGTACCTTATCACTTGCCAAATTAATAGCACAAAGAAGGGAGGGGAAGAGCATCCATAAGAGGAATGCAAGGGAGAAGATCTGTGCCTTTATAGAGGGGAAAGGGGAGAACGTCATCAGCATTCAGCCCGTTTCAGGTGATAATCAGTGATTTTTTTTCGGAGGGTGGTGGGGGAAACATCGAGGGTGAGGGCGGTATGGGTAATATTCCAGTTATGCTCGGCCAGGGCCTGGCTTATATACATCTTTTCGGTGGCAGCCAGGGTGCCGCTTACAGGTTTGAGCGCTTGCTCCTGATTGTCCTCCTGTTGCATGAGCAGGTCATCGGCATCGATCTCCTGACCATGGACCAGAACCGTGGCCCGAATCAGGGTATTTTCGAGTTCACGGACGTTGCCAGGCCAATTGCCGCTTCGGAGCTTCAGACGGCTGGCAGTGCTCAGGTGCAGCGGTTGACATTTCATCTTGTGGGCAATCTTGGCCAGAAGGTGAGATGCCAGAGGGTCGATATCGCCCCGTCGCTCTCGCAGGGGAGGGACTTCGATGCTTACCACATTGAGCCGGTAAAAGAGATCCTTTCGGAATGTGGCTTCTCTGACCATTTTCTCAAGATTACGGTGGGTTGCCGCCACGATCCGTGCCCTCAACGTCTGGGTCTTGAGCCCTCCCACCCGGACAAATTCATCCTCCTGAAGGACTCGAAGCAGTTTGCTCTGCAGATCAAGAGACATGTCCCCTATCTCATCGAGAAAAACCGTCCCCTGAGCAGCAAATTCCAGTTTTCCTTCCTTGGCCTGATTCGCACCGGTAAAGGCCCCTTTTTCATAACCGAAGAGTTCGCTTTCAAGGAGGGTGGGAACAAAGGCGGAACAGTTGATGGCCACGAATGGCTGATCAGGAGCCGAGGCTTCATGGAGAATACGGGCCACCAGCTCTTTACCGGTGCCTGATTCGCCGGTGATCAAAACAGTTATTTTGTTGCGAGCCAGGAGGCCTATCTGCTTGTGGACATTGATGATTTTTCGGTCAGAACCGATCATTTGCAAAGGGAATACGTTGGTGGCTGGCTCTTCCTCTGTCTCCTCTTTGCAGCTTTTTTTTTTCTTTAATGATTCCACTTTGACGGCCATCTGCAACAGTTCGTCAAGGTCTAAGGGTTTGCGCAGATAGTCAAAGGCCCCGTCACGCATGGCATCAACGGCCTCACTGTTCTCCGTGTTCCCTGTCATGATAACCACTGTCACGCCAGGCAGATTGTTCAGAATAGCCGGTAACGCCTTCAGACCGTGTTCATCAGGAAGGTTGAGGTCCAGGAGTACCAGGTCAGGAACCATCTCTCCCAGCGCGACCATGCCATCCGAGACATTATGGGCCACAGCGACCAGGTGACTTTCTGCCTTGAGTTGAATTTCCAGGGATCTGGCCAGGGCCAGATCATCATCGATGATAAGAATTTTGATCATTATTCCTTAATCCTTAAAGATAAGTGAAAAACTTGCTCCCCCATCGGGGTTGTTTCTAGCAAGAACTGATCCACCCTGGTAATCCATAACTTTTTTTACATTTGCCAGTCCAAGGCCGGTGCCCAGGTCACGGGTGGTGAAAAAGGGCTGAAATACTCGTTCCATCTGTTCCGGTCGCAGGCCGGGTCCTGTGTCGGCCACTCGAATGATTGTTACGCCTTCACTTCCAGGAGGACGCTCGCCGCTTATGGTAACGATGCTTGCCGGTTCAGACCACTGGATGGCATTTTGGACTAGATTAATAAGGGCCCGACAGGAGCTTTCCTTGTCAGCCTGGAAGGGGAGATCCTGGAGTCCATCCTTTACCTGCAGTTCAATGTTTTTCTTCATTGCCTCAGGTGTTACGGTGGGCAGTGTCTCTTCCATGAGCTCGGCAAAAGTGATCTGTCGCCTGTGTATCTCAATGGGCTTGCTGAACTGGAGGAGGTCTTTAAACATCTGTTCCAGGCGACTGACCTGCATAAGCGAAATAGTTGCCATCTCGCTATAGGCCTCGTCCTTTTTGAGCTTTCTGGCTATGGCCTGGAGGTTGATTTTGATGGAGGAGAGAGGGTTGCGCATCTCGTGTACCAGGCTTGAACTCATCTTGCCAACCGTACTGAGGGTGGTGCTTTGGATGATGGATTGTTGCTGTTTCTCCAGAGCATCCATCATGGCGTTAAAGGCCACGCCCACCTCCTGGACATATTCTTCCTTAAAGGGTGGCAGTCGCTCATTGTTTTGGCCAACACTGATTTGTCGGGCAACTCGGGTGAGTTCATCAAGAGGGGCGGCGAGACGTCTTGAGAGGTTCTGAGCTAGCAGCATAAGGATCATTAAGGTAAAAAAGGCCGTGACGAGCCCATAATAGATATATTTTTTAAATTGCTGGAGGGCGCTGCCGGTTTCGAACTGACTTATGAGCAGCCATTTGAATTCAGGGATGGGAGCAGTGATGAAATAGGCCTCATTTTCATAACAATTCTTGATTTTGTGTACTTCCCAGGAAGGACTGGTCAGTACCTGGATGGGGACACTGTTCCAGGTGCACTCCGTTGACGCAGTCTCATTGCCGGAGAGTGGTGCCCGATAGAGGATTTTTCCTGCCTCTGAGGCCAGAATATAGCTGCCTCCGGAATTGAGATCAGAGTTGTCAGCCAGAATGCGGTTCAGAGACCGGCTGAGGTTGATTTCGGCTACCAGGAATGCACCGATCCTGCCTTGCTGGTTGAGTATTCCCTGACCCACCGGCAGGATAACCTCCTTGCCGACATTGAGATAGTCTTCATCCACAACAAACAGTGAACCTGGAGCCTGGAGTTTTTTCCGATACGCCTTCGAAGGGGATTGCACCTCCTCCTTGAAGCCTTCGGGATAGCGAATGATCAGTGACCAGTCGGGTCGATAGAGGCTGATGGAGCGATAGGTGAGATGGCCCTTGAAAAGTTTCTTGGCCGTCTGAAGAAACATCTCTTCGTCCCTCAGGTCCTTGCTGGCATCAGTATCAAAGGCCAGGTGATAAAAATCCTGGCGGGTATGACTCACCCAGGTTCGCAGCCAGAGCTGGCGGGAGCGCAGGGAAAAGGCAAGATGATCTTTCTCACCATTTTCAATGGTTTGTCGGGCAAAATAGTTATTTTGAAAGGCCATAACCAACAGAGGGAAAAGCCCGGCCACGGCCATGGCCAGAAAGATCTGTTTGTTCAGTCCAGAAGTTATTTTCATAAAAACCTAAAAAATCTTTTCACGATTGCCACCTTTTTTGCACTTTTAGGTATGGTATCAGATTTTTGTTCCCGGGGCCAATAGCAATTTCTCCATCCTCTTTTGCTGTGTTGCTTGAGCTGCCAGCAAAACAAATGGCGCCGGTGAGATGCCTTGCTATTCTTTATGGGAAACGATATCATTTGGAGAGCTTGTCTCTCCATCCTCGATTTCGATTGTCTCAGTGGCCAGCCAATGTCAATGAATCTTTTTACATATTGGACGTACAGGTTTTTCGCACCGGGTGCGGTACTGCGGCAAACCTATGACGCCTTTCAGAGGCTGTTGGCCTTTGACAGTCGCAGTCATGAGTTGATGGCAGAGTTCGAAAGCCTCTACTATCAGGGGAAGAAGGAGGACTTTGCCAGAATTGCTTTGAGATATGATGCCTTGGCTGAGAGTGTAGAAGGGATGGTCAGGAGCCTTGGCGAGATGGCGCCCGGCTCTTTTGTCACCTTGGCGGCATATTTTCGCAAGTTTGATTTTTATTGCCGTTTTCTCATGGCCCCTCCAGCACTCAGTTTTGGGCCTCCCTTTGTCCTTTTGTTGACAGAAGAAACAATTCCTCCTGAAATTGCAGGTTCCAAAACGACCAACCTGGTCGAGCTGGCCCGTTTCCTTGACCTGACGATTCCCTCCGGTTTTGTCATTACAACGAATAGCTTTTCCTATCTGATCGAGTACAACGATCTCCGTTCGGACATTAATGTGTTGCTCAGCGAAATAGATCTGCAGGCAGTCGACTCCTTACAGCAGATTTCGGCAAAGCTTGTCGCCTTGATCAGGGCGGCTGATGTCCCGCAGGATATAGAAAATGGTATCCACATTGCCCTTGCCAGGCTGATGAAAGAACAGCGGGGAGGTCAGCTCCTCGCCGTACGCTCCAGTGCGCTCAGTGAGGATGGGCACTGTTCCTTTGCAGGTCAGTATACGAGCTGTCTGAATGTGAAAGCGGAGGGCCTTCTCACTGCATATCTTGAAGTTCTCAGCAGTAAATACAGCCCGGAAGCCTTGGCTTATCGGATACATTGCGGGCTCAGTGATGAAGAGACACCAATGGCGGTGATGGTCTTGGAGATGGTTGAAGCCCGGTCGGCTGGGGTGATTTATACCGCTGATCCTGCAGGTGTCGAGGAGGAAAAATTGTTTGTCCATGCGGCAAGGGGCCTGGGAGATTCTGTGGTCAGCGGAACCTTGATTCCGGATGTTTTTACTGTTGAAAAGAGCAGAAATCGTCTCCTCCATTGCAGTACCAGCAGCAGGGAAAGCAAGGACCAATCATTGACAGAGTCGCAGTTGCTCAACCTCAGTGAAAAGGGACTTGCGATTGAAAGATATTTTGCAAGGGCACAGGACATTGAGTGGGCCATGGAGGACGATGGCTTTTTTGTCTTCCTCCAAAGCAGGCCTTTAAAGGTCTATAGGCCAAAGGAAAGATCAGCTTCACCATCCATGAAGAGTCCTGTTGAGCCACTGTTCTGTGGCGGTGTCATGGCTGCATCCGGAGTCGGGAGCGGCAAGGCCTGGTGTCTTGATTCGGAGCATTCCCTGGAAAAAATGACTCCAGGTTCTGTCCTGGTTATTCGCGAAACCCTGCCGGGGTATGTGAGTGTACTGCATCAGGTCAATGCTGTGGTGGCAGAACTGGGCAGTGCGGCAGGACATTTTGCTACTGTCTGCAGAGAGTTTGGCGTGCCGCTGTTGCTTGGTGTCGGCCAGGATATCAACTGTCTTGAACACGGAAAGGTGGTGACCGTCTCTGCAGATGGCCTGGCGGTATATCCCGGCGAAAATATTGCCTTGGAGAAAACGGTTCCGGCATATGAGCGTGAGAAGGATCTTCCTTTCTATCGCAAACTACGATCTGTTCTGGATTTTATCACTCCCCTGAAACTTGTTGATCCGCACGCCAAGGAGTTTACCCCTGAATCCTGTCGTTCCTTCCACGACATTATTCGCTTTGCCCATGAAATGGCAGTGCAAACCATGTTTTCCATTGGTGGGCGGCAGGGGAGCAGGGGAGGGAGAAAGAAACAGTTGCAGACCTCTTTGCCCTTTGAGGTTTACCTTGTGGATGTGGATGGCGGTCTGGAAAAAAGTGCGGCCGGTCTTGATAGTCTCACTGTTGATCAGGTGTGTTCAACTCCTTTTCAGGCTCTGTGGAAGGGCCTGAGTCATTCTGATATCAGCTGGGGTGATCAGGTCTATTACGACTGGAAAGGCTATGACCGACTGGCTATGAGTGATGCCTTTGCCTTCCAGAGCAGTGCGGATTCTGCCAGTTATGCCGTCCTGGGAAAAGACTATTTGAACATGAATATTCGTTTTGGCTATCACTTCACCGTGGTGGATGCCCTTTGTGAACCAGAGCTTGCTACCAGTTATTGTACGATGCGTTTTGCCGGAGGCGGGGGGGCTTTTGATGGCCGTGAGCTGCGTATCCTCTTTTTGACCAAGGTGTTGACCCGCCTTGGTTTCGCTGTGGAGTGCAAAGGCGATCTCCTCGATGCCCGAATAAGCGGTATCTCATCGCAGGTACTCCTGGAACGTATCGAGTCCCTTGGCAAGCTCCTGGGAGTCACAAAACAGATGGACATGCGACTCCAGGATGTCGATATGGTTGAACAACTGGTTGAGTCCTATTTTCAAATGATGTGATTGAAGAACGGCTGACCTCTTGCAGCATCTTGCTAGTTTGTTGAACATTGCCTTATCCCCTCTCTTCCCTTCGCTGCCGCCTCTCCCTTAAGGGCTGATGTGGAAACCTTACACAGATACCTTTCCCGGTTAGTCTTTTTCATATGAACACTTCTTCAGCGTATTCTATCTGCTCTTAATTTTGTCTCCACTTTTTCTATACCACCTCACTCGTTCAGGGCCAGCCATGTCTGGCCAAGCCGTGATTGCGGTTACCTTCAGGAGAGGAATTGAATAACTCTGTTCTTTCTCAAGGCTTTGATGGAGCTATGTTTTTTAACTTGCTGTATCGGTGGTTGTATTGTATGTTTTTGCTGGTTTGGGTCGGAGGTGGAGTGAGGTGTGGTTGTTGCCTTCTTAGTGCTGAGAGAGTGGTGGCAGTAGAAGGAAAGTAACGCTCGTCTTCAAAGAGCAATCCAGAGCATATCCAATACCGGTTGGGCAAGGGAATACCTGTTTTTGTCAGTTCTGCTTTTCCACTGGAAAGCGAATTCGTCTCATCTCGCTTTTGAGCCAACGCCTTGAGTTTACCTGTCTTTTCAATAAATCTTCCTCGGAATTCAATGCTATCAGTACGAGGCATTTCTTATTAATGGATGTATCTGTCCGTAAAATAAAGGAAAAGGTTATGGATTGCCGTTTGTCCCCCCCCCATTATCAAGTCAGGTGTCGTCTTACTTTGTTCGTGCTGCTTCTTTTTACAGTGCTGATACCTTTCCATGCTGCCCAGGCTTCTCTGCCGAGAACCCAGGTGGAATTGCTCCAGTTTCGTGCCAGCGGCCATGTGCTTGGATTTGAACATAACAGTGTCTATGTTGCAGGTGGTGATCATGTACTGAAAGTCGAGTTTGCAGGGACGACAGGAGGGGCACCGACAGCTGGGCAATCCACAGAAGGTGAGAATGGAACGCAGCCCCTCAAGCAGGTGAGCTACAGGGATTTATGGCCGGGCGTTGACCTTATTTATGAGGCAACGACCGCTGGTATTGTTGAAAGTACCTGGCGGATAGCAGCCGGTGCGGCTCCGGAACAAATAAGCCTGCGCTACAATGCACCGGTGAAAATTGCCTCTGATGGTAGCCTGCAGATCCACTATGGGAGTGGCTGGATGCGCGAATCAGCTCCGATTGCCTGGCAGCAGATCGATGCTCACCGTATTCCGGTTCAGGTGGCCTTTAATCGAGTCGAAACTGCAAATGGTGAAGAAGTCATTACCTTCGAGCTCGGACAATACGATACATCTTATCCCGTGCTGATTGATCCTGTTCTTGAGTGGTATACCCATTTGGGATCGGCAGGGACAGATGCTGGCCATGCCATTGCTGTGGACAGTGCTGGTAATATCTATGTGGCTGGCACCAGTGAGGCTACCTGGGGCACGCCGGCAAGGGCGTATGGTGGTGGTTTGGATGCTTTTGTCGCTAAACTGGATGCCGACGGCTCCCTCTTGTGGAACACTTTTCTGGGATCGTCAAGTACCGTATACGGTGAGGACGATTATGGTCATGCCATTACCCTGGATGGTATTGGTGGCGTCTATGTAGCAGGTACCAGTGGCGCAAGTTGGGGGGGAACAATCACCCATTCGGGGAACCTTGATGCCTTTGTGGCAAAAGTTCAGGCGACCAACGGTTCATTGGTGTGGAACACCTTTATGGGATCGGCAAGTATTGATCGCGGCAGAGGCATTGTCGCAGACGCTTTTGGGAATACATATGTTGTTGGTATGAGCTGGGCAGCCTGGGGTGCGCCGCTAAGGGCGTATCAAGGCGATTGGGATGCCTTTGTGGCCAAATTAAATAATGTTGGTCAACTCCAGTGGAACACCTTCCTGGGCTCCGGAGCTTCAGAGGAAGGCTATGCCATCGCCTTGGACAGTTCGAGCAATATCTATACTACCGGGTACAGTTATGCGACCTGGGGTGTACCTCTAACTCCACATTACGGTTGGAATAACTGTGATGTATTTGTAGCCAAGCTGAACAACACAGGTGCTCTCCAGTGGAACACTTTTATGGGGGCGTCAGGGTATGATGAAGGTCGTGGCATAGCGGTTGATGGTTCCGGTAACGTCTTTATTACCGGCTATGCCGAAGCAAGTTGGGGGACGCCCATAAATGCCCATGCCGGTGGTCAAGACGCCTTTGCTGCCAAATTAGATACCGATGGGGCACGGCAGTGGCATACTTTCATGGGGGCAACACCTAATGATAGGGGGAATGCTATTACGATTGACGGATCAGGCAATGTCTACGTCGCAGGTTACAGCAGGGCAACCTGGGGGATACCGATATATAACTATGTTGCCGGTGATGATGCCTTCACTGCTAAGCTGAATGCCGCAGGAGCGCTGCAGTGGAACTTGTTTAGAGGCTCATTCAACAATGACTCTGGTGAAGCAATAGCGGCATATGGTGCCTCGACTGTTTATCTGGCCGGCTACAGCTCTGCGAGTTTAGGCTTGTCTTCGATAAGGGCATATGCAGGCGGATGGGACGCCTTTGTCATTAAAATCGACACGCGGAACGTTTATACGGTGAGTACCTCAGCCCCTGCCGGCGAGGGAAGTTTTACTCCCACTTCGCGAACAGTGACCGAAGGGGATACAACCACTCTTTTCGTTACCGCCGAGCCCGGCTATTCAATAGCCACGGTAAGTGGCTGTGACGGAACCTGGACAGGGACTAGTCCCTACACAACTGGCAATATTACCGGTGACTGTACGGTGACGGCCAACTTTACCCTGAACAGCTATACGGTGAGCACCTCAGCCCCTGCCAGCGAGGGCAGTTTTAGTCCTCCATCGCAGACGGTCAATTATGGAGAGACAACCAGCTTTACTGTCACGGCCGAACCTGGTTATGCCATCGACAATGTAAGCGGTTGCAGCGGTAGCTGGACAGGCAGCAATCCTTATACCACAGGTTCCATAACCGGTGACTGTACGGTAATAGCAAATTTTGTCCAAGTTTTTACAGTTGACACTTCGGCAGCTGCTGGTCAAGGGACTTTTACCCCCACCTCGCGATCGGTTAGCAGTGGTGGAACAACCACCTTTACCGTAAGTGCCGAGTCTGGCTATGCCATCGATACCGTGAGCGGTTGCAGCGGTAACTGGACAGGCAGTAATCCTTATACCACCGGTATCATTAGCGGTGATTGTACGGTGACGGCCACCTTTACCCTGAACAGCTACACGGTGAGCACTTCAGCCCCTGCCAGCGAGGGCAGTTTCAGCCCCACATCGCAGACGGTCAACCATGGAGAGACAACCAGCTTTACTGTAACCGCTGAGTCTGGCTATGCCATCGACACCGTAAGTGGTTGCGACGGCACCTGGACCGGGAGCAATCCTTATGTCACCGGTACCATAGGCGATGACTGTACGGTGATGGCCACCTTTACCCTGAACAGCTACACGGTGAGCACTTCAGCCCCTGCCAGCGAGGGCAGTTTCAGCCCCACATCGCAGACGGTCAACCATGGAGAGACAACCAGCTTTACTGTAACCGCTGAGTCTGGCTATACCATCGACACCGTAAGTGGTTGCGACGGCACCTGGACCGGGAACTCGCCCTATACCACCGGTACCATTACCGGTGATTGTACAGTTGTTGCCGGTTTCAGCCTGAACAGCTATACGGTAATGCCTTCAGCTGGTGCCAACGGGAGCATCTCTCCTGTAATGGCACAGATTGTGGACTATGGCTCGACGACCTCCTTCACTGTAACGGCAGATCCGGGTTACTGGGCTTCTGTTGGCGGTACCTGTGGAGGTACACTTGTCGGCGACACTTACACCACGGCCACCATTACCGGAGATTGTACGGTGACGGTTGAGTTCAAAGAACCTTCCCCTTTTTCCTGGGTACTGTTTAATCATCTTTTGAACAATAAGGGGACACCGTAAAGGGGAACCATAGGGAGTGATGGATCTTGAACGAGATCCATCACTCCGTTTCTTTTGGGATGGCCTGTCGATTCTCTAAGTCCGAAATAGGTTCCGCCAAACGCCATCGATTGCCTTATGAAATGGAGAGTGGTTCTTGGAAAAGAGACATACTGTGCAGAAAAAAATATTGGTCTGTACTGACAGGGCAAGGGGGAAGACGGCCATGAAAAAGGAACCCTCGACATCCTGGTCGAAATTGAGCATTGGCCTGTAGAGGCGATGCGTCTCTCCTGTGGCTCTGAGAAGGGTGTCTTCTTTTTCAGCTACTTATGAGTCGTTATCTTCGAGATCCGGTGTCAGAAACCAGATGGCTGCTGGTTTACAGGACCAGACCTTGTCACCTTCTTCGATCACGCAATCTTCAAATGCCCAACCGAATCTTGCCAGATGTTTGGTGAGTTTTATTTTAGATGCCTCGTAAACCTCGCGATCAAATCCTTCAATATCAGAAACGCAAATCATCTCAATTTCTTTCTGCATTTAGTCTCTCACCTGGGTAATTTTGCAATGTGTATATTAAATACAATGACAATCGAGAGACCAAGTTGGTCTCTCGATTGTACACTGCATTACACTTCCTGCATCGTGACAAATTTCAGGGCATGGGTCGTACACTTGGTGACACAGGCAGGTTTCAGCCCGGCATCAACCCGATCCATGCAGTAGTCACATTTTACTGCCTTGTTCGTATCTGGATTCATCTCCGGAATTGCCCATGGACAGGCAGTTGCACAGGCCATGCAGCCGATACATTTTTCCTGATCAATGTAGACGATACCATCTGCTCGTTTGATCATGGCATCTGTTGGACAGATCGGTACGCAGAGAGGATTGTCACAGTGATAACAGGAGCGGAAGGTGAATTCGGTTTTCGGAAAGCCTTTCACGCTGGGTACGGCCTTGTGGTCTATTTCGCAGAGAAAGGGGCCCACCGGCAATCCTTTAACTGATTTGCAGTGAACCTCACATCCGTGACAGCCGATACATCTTTTGGAATTGAGGTAGATCATATATTTGTTCATAATTCGACCCTCCTCTTGAGATTCTGGACACTGCGCCGCACATGGACAAAAGACTCACAAAGATTGATGGCACCGCCAGCCTGATCCCAGTCGTCAAGTTTTCCAACCATCAGCTTCTGGTCACTGACCCCAGCATGATATGACCTTGATTGCAGGGGAATATGCTTGCCGAACCCATGCACCATGTAGACCGCTTCCGGATGGATATAGTCGACAACGTGGGCATTCATGGTCCCTGTGTAGCTGTTGTCTTCCGCTGCCACATCCACCAGGTCGCCGTTGGCAATACCAAGTTTGTTGGCGACCCTGGTATTTATCCAAAGACTGTTTTTTGGCATCAATTCATTGAGGAGAGGATTGTTGGTTGTATGTCCATGGCTGTGGACTGCAGAGCGGCCATAGACCAGCCTGAACATGCCTTTTTCTGGTTTAAGGGGAGATTCGTATTCCTTTAAAGAGGGGAGGCCGGCATCGGTCAGTTTTTTACTGATCATCTCTATTTTGCCGGAAGGAGTAGCAAATTTTCCTTCCAGATTTTTGGGGTCATACATGATTGGATCATCAGTGAGCGAGATAAACCCTTTCTCGTCAAAATCTTCTATGGAAAAGCCGGTTGGCTCAAGCTGCCAATTCCACAGTTCTTCTATGGTGTCGTAAGGGAAATATTCATCGATACCGAGTCGCTTGGCGAACTCCTTGAAGATCCACCAGGCCGGTTTGGTATCGGCCTCAGCTTCTATTGCCTTCTTGCGTACGGCCAGACGAGGTTTTAATCCCTTCTGGACGCAAATGGTGCTCTCCCTTTCCAGGTATGTGGATTCGGGAAGAATCACATCGGCATACCAGCTGAACTCACCGTAGTGGGTATCAATGGCGACCAGAAGGTCACAGTGATCAAAGGAAGCTTTTTGCCGTTGTGGGTCCGGCATACCGCTGAAAGGATCATGCCGCATGGTTATCCAGGCCTTAACGGGGTAGGGCTCTTCTTTTTCCATGGCCTCAAAAAACAAGTGAGCAAGACCTGGGCCTTTGTCAAAATGTTTGTATTTCCAGCCGACACCATCTGCCCGCTTAATATCAGGCTTTGCACAGTCAAGACTACGAATACCTTTTACTCCACAGTCCCCCGGACCTTTTGGGATAATCAGCCCGCCTTTTTGCTCAATGTTTCCCATCAGCACATTGAGGATATGGAGACCGCGACTGGCATAGAAAGAATCTTTATAACGTGACAGATTCCAGCCAGGATGAAAAATAACCTTGGGCATGACAGGGATAATATCATCAATAAAGGCATGGATGGCCTTCTCCTTGATACCGCATTCTTTTGCGGCCCATGCCGGAGTATACTGTTCTACAAACGTGCTCAGTTCTTCAAAGCCACTCACGTACTGCTTGACGAAATCATGATCATAGACATCTCTTTTGATAATCTCATGAATCATAGCCAGAATGAGGGCGTAATCTGTTCCCGGACGCACCTGGAAAAATCGGTCTGCTTTGAGCCCAGTCATGGTTTGACGGACATCCACATAGGTCAGCTTTCCGCCATTATCCAGCATGTCCAGGGTTTGCAGATTCTCAGCAATACGCAGAGATGAGAACATGTTACGACCAAAAAGAATCAGGTGTTTAGCGTTTTTTATATCATAAATAAAACCTTTTCTTCCCACACCATTGAGCGAAAGGCTGGCATGGTGAGTGTTCCGTCCACAGGTGCAGTCATGGTTTGTGTAATTGGGTGAACCAAAGGCGTGAATAAAGGTTTTGTACATATTCTGCCATGGTCCACCTCGTGATGAAAGGACCACAGACTCGGGTCCATGTTCTTCTTTGATCTTTTTCAGTTTGTCGGTGACATAGTCAAGGGCCGTGTCCCAGCTCACCTTTTTCCAGCGACCAGCGCCGCGATCGCCAACCCGGATAAGTGGCTGTTGGGGGCGCTCTTTGTCGGCAACCAAGGCCGGTCCTGCAGATCCCTTTGCACAAAGCGCACCGCCAAGAAGGTGTTGGTTCCCTTCAATCCAGGTTACTTTATTATCTTCCGACTCCACGCGGATGGGGCAGCGCACGGTGCACATTCCACACATGGAGAATACAGATTTTGTCATTTGAGTTCCTCCGCTAAAAAAAAGCGTTTAGTTTTCACTTGGTACGGTGTCGTTGCTGTCTGCTTTTCTTCCTTGGCCTCTTTTTTTCTGCCCAGGTGGGCAAAAACCTTTTGCAGAATAAACCAGCTCAAATAGAGGGAGAAGAGAGAAACTAAAAAGAAAAACACGGCGCCGATCAGCGTGGTTTCATTGCCGGATGAGTTGAAGCTCGTGATATAGTCTTTGCCAGTGAGAACCATGAGCCTTTCAGCTCGATAAAAGGTGTTGACATAGGACAATACCGCAAAGATCGGCATGTACACGGTAATCAGACTGAGCAGCAATCCCTCGAAGAAATAATCATAATATGAGCGATTGAGTTTTGCCTGGTCTATGTTTTTTGCCATTCGCTTCCCTTTTTCCCGATCTTCGCATTGCAACGCCTCTTCGCGAACACTGAGCCAGTAATTAAAGTCTTTCTCAAGCCTGGCGTGACGTTTGGTTCGACACACCTTGCCTAGAAATTTTGTCGTAACTACTGTGGCCAAGGCAAGTAAAATCAGTACTGCTCCCGGGCCTGCAACAGTATGGACCGGGGACAGCAGATGATCCATGTTTTCAGCCAGCAACAGAACTGTTGTGTATAATTTGTCCCAGACCACATCCAAAAAAGTTTCCATGATAATCTATCAACTTTAAGGTTCGCTCCACAAGTGACTGCCTGTTTTGCCTGGTCATCTTGTATTTTTGCTCAATCGTTTTGTCGAAATTCAGAACAAATCCGAAAGAGCCCTAAAAAAATACGAAGTGGAACGAGGGTGAACATGAGAAGATGTTCTGGACCTCTGTTCCACTTCGGGTTGTAGCTTTACAAAGCCTGACTTCCCTTAGATCCAGTATTCAATTTTCATGAAACGGAAGAACAGGAAGAACAGTGTACAGGCCAGAACGATCTTCAGCGTTCTTTCACTGAACATCTTCTGACAGCGGGAACCGAGCATACCACCGACGAACCCACCAATAATAATGGCACCGGCTAGAACCATATCAGGCAGGTAGCCATTTAAGACGTAACCGATAAAAGAGCCGACACTGGAAAAACAGGTGCCGATCAAAGAAATCGGTACGGCGACATACATCGGCAGAGCGGCAATGGTGGTCATCATCGGCACCAGCAGGAAACCGCCGCCAATACCAAATGCCCTGGAAACAATACCGACAATAATTCCTAAAAAGGCAAAGAGGAGGGGATTGATTCTGAACTCCTCGCCCCAGAATTTAAAACGGTAATCGGTAAGACCGCTCTTAACCGGTTCAATGGAACCCATTTCAACAGCGCCGCCGGTCTCTTTTGCCTTCTTGACCGCAGCATTGAATTTCTGGGTCATTGCCTTGATGTTTTTCCGCTTGTTCATGGCCCCTGGAGTCAGTTCCATGAGGGTCTTGATACCCATGATCACCACCAGAACACCCAACCACTCCTTGTAAGCCTGCATGGAGATATATTGGGTGACATAGCTACCAAGCCAGATGGAACCGATAAAAATACCGGCACCAAAAGAAAGGCCAACAGGCCAGGCCACACGTCTCTCAACCACGGCAAAACGATAAAAGGAACCAAGGGGGGAGAAAAGAGTCAGGGCAATATTTGAAGGACGGAGAACATTTGCAGCATTGATACCGACAGGACCGGCAGTCTGAACGAACAGGGCCTGAAAAGCACCCATCAGCATACCACCGGCAGCGCCAATCATAGAGAAATAGGTACCGACAAGAATGGCCCCAATGACAATGATCAAGGGGTTCATGTAGCGATACCCTTTCGCAAGCCAAAAGCCATTTTTCTCAATATTGTATGAACCGGCTTTGGCGCCATTTACATAGACATCAAAGGCAGTGTCAGGTGCGGTATGGCGAAATGACTTAAAAGAAGCAATGAATTGACCGGTCTCCTTGTCAAGTTTTACGGAAGTGCCTTTATCCCAGTAATTTCCACTGGATTCATCTCCAATGACACTTCTGGCAAAGATGACAACTTTACCCTTTTTGTTCCCCTCTTTGACTATGGTATCAATACCATATGAGTCTTCGTGGGCAAATTTGAGAAAATTCCATTGCTCAGCAGTCTTGATAGGCCCCATCATCTCTTTGGCATCTACATCATCAAAACTTTTTTTCAGCTTGAACATGGTGGTGTTGTAGAGACCGCTTCCTTTTTTGAACAGGAATGAGGGTCCACCAAATTTTTTATCTACATCCGTACCAAAGGCAGCACGATTGCTGGTGATCAGGTAATAGAGAGGCGGGATTGCAGTTTCTGGAGAATATCCAGCCTTTTCTCCTTTTTCGGGCAGTTTCTTTTTCTCAAATATACCCTCTGTGTCTGCACTTTTGAACATTTTCTGCTGGGCAACAGCGATATAAAGTTCTTGCCCAGGGGGGATCTGTCCTTCAATGGTGACTGTATCTCCTGCCTTATAGTTTGCTGCAGAGATTTTTGCTTCGGCAAAACAGCTGCTCTGCCAGGCAAAAAGAAAAATCGACATCACCGTTAAGGCAATTGATAGTCTTTTACCTTTCATCATAATTGCACTCCTTCGTTCGGATTAATACAAGTAGGTTACCCTGGAAAACAGGTAGCCAATTGGTCAATGCATTCCATTGACTCGTCTCAACACTGCTTATCGGTATGGCTATTCCTCCATTTTTGTTATGCATTTTCGAATTGTTACGTCATGTCCTTCATTCTTTCGAAATAAGGAGGACTTTCTCCACTTTTTCTTCAAGTTCATCGCGATCAATTGGCTTTACGCAATACTCATCTGCTCCAAGACTGATGGCTTCACGTGCAGTTTCAATGGTGGGGTATCCTGTGAGCATGATGGCCCGCATGGCCGGATCAATATTTTTCAAAATAGCCAGCACTTCAACGCCACTCATTTTTTTCAGCTTGATATCAAGGATAGCCAGGTCAATCTTATTGCTTTTTGCATGGGCGATGGCATCATCTTCTTCTGTGAAGGTGTGCACGGTATGCCCTTTCTTGGTTAAGATCTTACCAATGAGAACTGTTGCATCCAGGACATCATCAAGCGCTATAATGGCAGCCATTATTTCCTCCAGAATCTACAAAATGAATTTTATTGTTTTATAACTTGTGATTCGTCTAAGGCAGTTGGCAGAATCACATGGAATGCTGTCCCTGCTGTGGTCTCTCCAGTTGTATTGTCAACCACCGGACTTTCTACCTCAATCCGGCCGCCATGTTCCTGGATAATGCCATAGGAAACAGAGAGGCCAAGGCCGGTTCCCTTGCCCACCGTCTTGGTTGTGAAAAATGGATCAAAGATATTGGGGCGAACCTTGTCTGGTATGCCATGTCCCGTATCCCGAACAGTGGCCATGATTTTTTTGCTGTCCTGCTGGTTGTGGGTGGAGATAAAGAGTTCGCCGCCACCTTGCTCTTCCATGGCGTGATGGGCATTATTTATAAGATTGATAAAAACCTGGCGTAATTTCCCCGCATCACCAACAATGGATTGTAGATCTGCTGCCAGATCCTGGTGGACCCGGATATGATCCATGCTCAGGGAATGTTCGCTCACGGCCAGGACATCGATCATAACCTCATTGAGTGAAATATCTTCCTTGGCACTTTCTGCCTGTCTGGAAAATTTGAGCAGGTCTGCAACAATTTTACGGCAGGTCTTGGTTTGTCGTTCGATCACCTGCAGGTTCTGTCCTTCTTCGGTGTCAGGAGGGAAGTCATCCATCAGGAGTTGCGAGTAGCCAAGGATTACCCCCAGTGGTGTGTTGATTTCATGGGCAACCCCGGCTGCCATCTGTCCTATGGAGGCCATTTTTTCGCTGGAGGCTAATTGGCTCATCATGGTCTTTAACCGGGTCAAGTCCTTGGCAATACCCTCACAGCCAATGAATTCACCAACATCGTCATAGACAGCGGTTGCAGAGAGAAGAATGTTGATGACCGTACCATCAGCCATGGCAAACTCGATCTCAAGGTCTTGGACAAAATGGCGGGACCGGATTTCTTCGAGATAGTTATCCAGGTCAACCTCATTTTGAAACATATCGTGGAGAGTAAGGGGGGGGGTATTCAGGACGGGATAGCCGAGCATCTTGAGTCCGGAGGCATTCATCTTTACCAGTCTGTTTTCTCCATCACAAAAAAAGACCATGTCTTTTGAATTGGTGAAGAAGTTGCGGAATTTCTTTTCCGAGGCAGATAGTTCCCTGGTACGATCCTCAACCATTTCTTCCAGATGAATGTTTATTTCATAGAGTTGGGTCGCTGTCCGTTTTAATTTTTTGTTAGCAGTCTTCAGGCTTCTGGCCTTTTCTTCAATGGCCCGAAAGCCCTCGATGCCCTTATGGTAATAAAAAGTTACGGCTGCGAGGGAGGTCATGAGCAGGGTGTTGAAACCACCGGCCAAGGGCGCCAGAATTTTCCATTCTTCCTCATTGCCACTGATAAAGAGTACTTGCTTGACCAGATGGCCCATGGCCCTGGATATGGCAAAGGCAGCCAGTGTCATGCAGAAATAGAAAAGAAATCCCCATAGGAAATTATCCGGTTGCTTTTTGGTTAAGAGGTAGGCGTAACGAAAAGAAAGAAAAGAAAAAACAATTATGAGTACAGACCCGGCCATGTCGGTAACGTTTGCCGGGAACATGGGCAGCCCGTTCATGCCTTCTCCTCTTCACAGGAAGTCTTATAGAGAGAACGCATGCAGAGATACAGAAAAAATAAGGCTGGAACGCTGAAAATATGATCAAGCTTGGTAAAATAATAGACCATTTTGGTCATGTCGATCGGTCCGACCATTTTGGCTGAAAGATAGCCTGACTCCGTGATAAAAACACTCGTGTCAATAAAGGTTCCCAACCAGTGGCCGGTGAACGCCATAATGTTCCATAGCGCCATAAAAACGCAGAATATCTGGAGGAAACGCCATCCCTTGCTGGGAAACGAGCTTCTCCGTATATCCCAGAAGAGATAACAGAGGGCAGCCAAAAAAAAGACGTGGGCCATCTGATGGACATAGATACCCTCGGGGGCGGCATGGGACTGGAAGGCCCATAGCTGATCTGGATAAACAAGCAGCACTAAGAGGAGGAGACAGAGCGTTATGTTTGTTTTTATGAGGAGAAGCATCGAGCACCTGTGAACAGTATTGAGGTAGGTTCCGTAGCTTGCCTTTGCACGTTAACCTAATGATTTCAAATGAATTTCCCAAAATAGGCTGCTGTCGCATCTACGTGTTTTTATTCGGCAAGCCCACATCTGCAGGGATGTTATGCATAGACAGTGCCAAAAATTATCCATGAAGGTGGAAAATATAATTGTAGTGTTGTATCGGGAGATTACTGGCTGAATGGCTGGGGGCTTGGGGAAGGCAAGAGAGAAAAAGAAAGCTCGGATCAATGCTGAAAGTGCAACATAAAAGTTTCAGTGCCTCTTTGTTGTTGCTCTGCTTGGCTGCAGGCACACACAACACCTTTACCTTCGAGCGCTGGGCATGATTTCCGGAGGGATTCCGTTTTGACCACGCCTTAGATTCTAATTTTATTCACAATTTCAAAGCGGTTTCTCAGCGTTGTTCTGCTGACCGGTGGTTCGCTTTAGTGCAAAAAAAATGTTGCAGTGCAGCTTTTGTGTTGCGATTTGAGTTGGGTGTTGGGCCAAATCAGTACGGTGCTACGCTGTGCTGTTTTTGGCCTAACTAGCTGATGCTATTGTTATAAAATATTATCTGCCAGTGATAATTCTTTTTTGGCACCAGGATTGCACGTATGGTTGTGGCATGGGCCACTGTCCTTGTGGAGGGACAGGTCGTTATGGCTTTAGTGGGAAGTCTCAGTACGTTGTATGGCACTGTACGGATTTTGGTAACAATGCACACAGAATGTCCCAGTTTCTCCTCCTTTTGGAACTGACTGTGTCTTCGGGAACTGCCTGGGTCGTTATGGTCAAGGCACTCCGGAAGATCTGTATATCCTGCAACTGGCCCATGTCTTTTTTTGTTGTAGCATATGTCACCTCTTGTTGTAGCATATGTCACCTCTTATGAGGCGCTTGACGGAGTGTTTTTCAATTAAATGGTATGCCTTATCCAGATCTTTTGAGTCTTCATGACTTCCTTAGGTGTGGTATTTTTTGCAGGATCCTTCTGGCATCATGAAATTGTGGATTCTTGTCTCTGGTTCGAACTCCCTTCACCTTTTTCTTCCTTCTTCTTTATTGTTACGCCTAGGCGGGCACACTCTCTCTGCAATTACGAGGAGGAAGTGCGCAGGGGATTTTTCTCAGGTTTCCCAGGGGGCGGAGGATACCCTTTAGGGAGTATCTTCCTTTGTGAGCCAGAAGGGGGCAGGATGTTCTCTCATAGAGGAAAAGAGACGAGCTGGCCATTTCGCTCCTGGCCAGCCTGAGGTAGGCTGCAAAAGTGCAAAGATTGGAGCTGGATGGGAAGTCGTGTGAGATGGATTATCTCTCTTGCGCCAGGCGTTGCCTTGAGTCGCTGCATGAAAAGGACAGGAAAGAATTATTTTAGAGTAGATACCTAAAATCCAGGAGTCCTGCACTACCATGAGAATCTGAATCGGAGCAGTTAGGTCTATGACGCCAAGAAAAGAACAGGAGTATCTCAAGGTCTTCCAGAAGGTAACGAAGCTGACCTCTATGGTGCTTGACCATCAACAGGTGATGGATACCATCGTCCACAGTCTGCCTGATCTCTTAGCCGTAGATGCAGCAACCATCCGTTTGCTGGATGCCGAGACCGGTCAGTTCGTCATGGGGGCTGCGCATGGGCTTTCTATGGAGTATCTTTCCCGTGACAGCATTGATACGGAAGAGACCATGGAGATGATCCGTTCAGGCTATCCAGTGGCCAAAACCAATGTGGATAAGGAAACAGGATATGGTGATCAGCACCTGGTTCAAAGTGAGGGCGTGAAAAGCGTCCTTACCCTCCCCATCCTTTTTCAGGATTCTATCATTGGTATTCTCCGTCTCTTGACTCGGAAAAACAGAACCTTTGCGGAGGAGGAGATTTCTTTTTCCATGGCCCTTGCCGAACAGGTGGGAATTGCCATATCCAATAGCAGGATGTTCAAAGAAATGGAGAATCAGGTGGATTTTATGAAGGAGGTTCAGGAGATTTCCACCTTGTTCAACACCAGTCTCGACCTCTCGGCAGTACTTGATACCATTGTTGAGCGCCTGCCCATGTCTCTGGGGTGTAAGGGCTGCACCATCCGTTTGATCAATAGCACGACCAATCATCTGGAACTGGTGGCCTCCCACGGCCTGTCAGAGCGCTATCTCCGACGGGGTCGGGTGGAGAATGAAAAGAATGTCGCCGCAGCCCTGTCAGGTTCTCCGGCTTCTATCTATGACGTCAATCGCGACGTTCGCATATTTTACAAAGAATATATGAAAGAGGAAGGGATTCAATCACTTCTTTCTGTTCCCATCAAGGCGGAACAAGATGTCATCGGAGTGCTCCGGATCCTCTCTGATGTGCCTCGCTGCTTCACCAGCAGTGAAATCAACTTTGCCGTGACCGTGGCTGAGGCTGGAGGGGCTGCCATCCGTAATGCCAAGACCTATCAACAGATTACTCTGCTTTTTAACCAGATCGAAGAAAATGAACGCTTCCTTACCAACATCCTGAATTGTATCAGACCGCAACTACTGGTGTTGGATAAGGAAAAGCATCTGGTGCTGGTGAATAAGGTTTTTCAGGAGGTGATGAATCGTTCAGAAAACGATCTTCTCGGCTGTGATTATAATGAGCTCTGGCAGAATCAGGACTGTGATGAAAGGGATTGTCCGGTGAGCAAGGTCCTGGCGACAGGAAATGCATACACCTACACCCACAAAACCTTCCAGGAAGACGGAATACGCTGGTATGAGCGTACAGCCTCTCCCATGCTTGGTTCGGACGGAGAGGTTGAGTATGTTATAGAGGTGATTCGTGATATTACTGACAAGCGACAGCTGGAAGAAGAACAGTTGGAACGAGTCAAATTGCAAGGAGTTGTTGAGCTGGCCGGAACTGTGGCCCATGAGATCAATACCCCTCTCTTTGCTGCTTTAGGAACGGCGCAGTTACTTGAAGAGGACCTGGAAGAGCAGGAATTGATTGAAGAAGTGAAAACTATTATTAGAAATCTTAAAGATATCGGGGTGCTGACGCGTAAAATGACAACGATGACTGGTTTTGAAAGTCGGGACTATGTCGGCGAGACCAAAATAGGTGCAATGCGCTGAGGTCTTGGCAATCTGTGATGTTCAAGCAGTGTTCGGCGGCTTTTTCTTCCCTTGTAATTGACAACAATCGAGAATGTGGTAAACACATCGCCAAGGTGTTGTGGCTCCTGGAGAGTTTTTCTAAGAGAGAATTCAGTTTCATTTATCGTAGTTTGGAAAAGTATGAAAATAGCCCTGGTCCAGATAAACCCGGTGATTGGTGATTTTGCAGTCAACAGTCAGAAAATCCTTGCTGCCAGCCTCAAGGCTGAAGAAGAGAACTGTGGTCTGGTCGTATTCCCGGAGTTGGTCCTGTCCGGCTATCCTCCTCAGGATCTGTTAGAACGCCCATCCTTTCTTGCCGCCCAGGATCGGGCTCTGGAACAGCTCTGTCGGGAACTGCCGAATCTGGATGTCCTGCTTGGCTGTATCGAGCAGCGTCAGCAGCCGCAAGGAGGCAAGCGTCTGTATAATAGCGCTTTCCTTATTCGTAAGGGGGCTATTGTTCATCGGGTACGCAAACAGTTGTTACCAACCTATGATGTCTTTGATGAGAAGCGTTATTTTGAACCGGGTGGTCAGGCAGAAGTTGTTGAGTGTAACGGCCTCCGTTTTGGCATTACTATCTGTGAGGATATCTGGCATTCGGTGATTGGTGAGTATGGTAAGGATCCAGTGGAAGAACTCTTTGCCGAGGAAAAGGCAGAGGGGCGGCGTATTGATTGCCTGATCAATATCTCGGCCTCTCCCTTTCAGCGGGATAAGGAAGGGGTGCGCCATGGTATCTTTCGCTCCCTCTGCATTCGTTATCAGGTCCCTCTGCTCTATATCAATCAGGTGGGCGGGCAGGATTCTCTCCTCTTTGACGGGCGCAGCCTGCTCATGAACAATGAGGGCGAAGTCAGCGCCAAGTGTCGAGGATTTGATGAGGATTTGCTTGTCGTCGACAGCGAGGACTGGAGCGGTCTTCTCCATGAACCGGCAGAGGAAGACTGCATGGCAGCCGTTCACGACGCTTTGGTCATGGGTATCAGGGATTATATCGGAAAATGCGGATTTCGTTCCGTGGTTCTCGGCCTTTCCGGTGGGATTGACTCCGCCCTCACCGCAGCCCTCGCCGTCAAGGCCCTGGGGCCGGAAAATGTCCTGGGAGTGGCCCTCCCTTCTCCCTACAGCTCGGATGATTCCATGGAAGATGCGAGGGCCTTGGCGCGCAATCTTGGCTGTCGGTTTGAGGTGATCCCCATCAGTGACCTTTTCAGGGCCTTTCAGGAGAGTCTTCAGCCCATCTTTGCCGGTCTCCCCTCCGATCTGACGGAACAGAACCTCCAGGCCAGAATTCGTGGCAATCTGCTCATGGCCCTGTCCAATAAATTTGGTCATCTTCTCCTTTCCACAGGTAACAAGAGTGAGATGGCCGTTGGCTACTGCACCCTTTATGGAGATATGAACGGCGGATTGGCCGTTATCTCTGATGTTCCCAAACAGCTGGTCTATGAGCTCGCTCACTTTGTCAATCAGGAAAGGGAAATCATTCCTGTCCGTACCATCACCAAGGCACCAACGGCAGAGCTGAAACCCGACCAGTGCGATCAGGATGATCTGCCCGACTATGAGATTCTCGATCAGATCCTGGAGCTGCACCTGGAAGAGCGACTGGGAGGGGAAGACATTGTGGCCCGTGGTTTTGAGAAACAACTGGTTCATGATATTCTGCGTCGGGTACGGATTAACGAGTACAAGCGTAAACAGGCAGCCATGGGACTGAAAGTGACGAGCAAGGCCTTTGGCTATGGGCGCAGATATCCCAATGCCCAGAATTTTCAGGACTGACAGATGGCCAAGCAATCGCAAACAGCCAGGACTGGTGAGGGCAGAGCAGTCAAAAAACAACTGCTCCTCCTGTTTCTCCTGATAGTTGTCGCCCTGCTCATCACTCGGGAAATGCTTATTAAACGCCCGGATCAGGTTTATATGACCACCAGTGGTCGTATCGATATGTGTCTTTCGTGCCACCAGGATGAAAAACTTGACCCTGCCCATGATCCCAGAGTGATTGGCTGTGCTTCCTGCCATCTCGGTGACGGGCTTGCCCTTGAGAAGGATCAGGCGCATAAGGGGATGGTGATCAATCCGGGCGACCTGCGGGTGGTGGAAAAAACCTGTGGCATCGAAGGCTGCCATCCAACGGACGTGAAAAAGGTGATGAACTCCCTCATGGCCACCAACCGCGGGATCCTCGGCACCCTCCTCTATTACTGGGGAGAAACGGACTCCCAGGATACGGAACTCACTGTCAAAGATCTCATGGACAGTGGTGAGACCTCACTGGCCCTCGATTATTTTCGTAAACTCTGTGCGACCTGCCATCTGTGGAAACAGAAAAACGATCTCCCCGGGGCCCCGGATTTTTTCAATGAAAAGGGCGGTGGCTGTTCTGCCTGTCATTATCTTCTTCCCGAAGGAGAAGATCGCCAAGGGGTTGCCGGTTTTGATGATAGGACCAAGAGTGAAAAGAAAAAGGTCCATCCCCTGATCCTTAAAAAAGTGGGAGAGGATAACTGTATCCGCTGTCATAATCGTTCCGGCAGGATCGGCATCTCCTATACCGGTATCTTCGAGTCTGAAGGCTATGGCACTCCCTATGAAAAGGGGGGGATGACCTCAAAGCAGTTGCCGGGGCAGCGTTTCTATCTGGAGATTGCCGAGGATATTCACCACAAGAAGGAGATGGCCTGCATTGACTGTCATACCCGTAATGAGATCATGGGTGACGGCACCAGTTATGCCCACTATGAGGATCAGCTGGAGATCTCCTGCGAGATGTGTCATTCGGAAAACCCCGGAATAACCCGCAAGGGGGATCAGGTTATCAATATCAGCAAGAATGCAGAGAAATTTGAGCTGACAGGGAAGGTCAATGGCAAGGTGTATCCTCTGGCTGTCCCTAAAAAAGGAGTCTGCGACTTCAGTGGTCACAAACGGATGACCTGTGAGGCCTGTCACTCCACCTGGGTACCCCAGTGCTATGGCTGTCATGCCAAACGCGACGCTGCAGAAAAACATCTGGATAAGTTGACTCTGAAAGAGACCCCGGGTATGTGGGAAGAAGGCAGGTCCTATATCCGCTATGAGAGACCCATGCTAGCCCTGTGGAAGGACGAGGTGGTGATCGTTACTCCCGGTTGCCAGGACATTGTGACCATGCTTGATGAAGACGGAAAGGTCGAAGGCGGCTTTAATCGCTTTACCATGGCCGCCATCAATCCCCATACCACCCAGGCCAGGGGCAGAGACTGTGCTGACTGTCACCAGTCCACCAAGACCGTTGGTCTGGGCGAGGGAACCGTGGCTGTGGACAAGGATGGCAACTGGTCGTTCGCTTCCCTGGATCAGGGCGTGGATACCCTGGTGGGTCAGACTGTCCCCTTTGATGCCTTTGTCAATATCGAGGGTGAAGCCCTGCAGCATGGTTCCCGTCCTGACCTCCGTCCTTTTAATAAAGACGAGCTGCAGCGTATCCTTCGTGTTGGCCTTTGCGTTGGTTGCCACAGTCAGTACACCGATCCCATGTGGAAGGATTTCAGTAAGGAAACAATCTGTTCCCGGATGGAGAAGGGGGAGAGAGCACTCTCTGAATGATTCAGCCTCGTTCCTGTGCGCGGTGGAATGTTCAGGGACGCACAAGAGTGAGGAGTTGTGCCTCTCCTCACTCTTGTTGAAAAAGGATTCCTGCTGCTTTCCCATCCCCTGCTGGCAAGAAGAACAGGATGGACCTGTTCGTTTCATTGCAAGAGAAGGTTCTTGTTCATTGCCAGGAGTTTATGGATAAGGTCCTGAAATGACGAAAAAAATATGTTATTTCAAAGTGATGGAGCCATGATTCTTGTAAGACCCCACCGCTGATTTCCCAACCGAATGCCTAGGTAATTTGAGCCTGAATTTCATCGGTTTCTTCCAGTAGTTGCACTGCTTTTATTGTTTTGGGTAGGCAAAGAAAGTACGCGTGCAGTCGTTGCAGTTGGTGCATTGAAAGGTGTCTCTTATGGTAAAGAGTCCTCTACTGACCTGTAGATGGGGATAAACGAATCAAAACCTGAAATTTCAAATATCTCTCTTATGTGGTCATGGGCACTACAAATTGAAAATGTATAGGAATGTTTATTTATGAGTTTTGAGATATTCAATATTGCCCTCATTCCTGCACTCGAAATATACTCCAACTGAGAAAAGTCCATTACAACATTGTGTTTAGGCGGAGTAATAGCTTCATCCGCCCATTTCTCTAATTTACTTGAAGTTATAGAATCAAGCCTGCCTTCAATAGAAACAATCATTGACCCATCTTTATTTTCAACAGTGATGTACATATTTTCTCCGCTCAGTTATTTTATCTTTTTTTCAATAAAGAGATTGTTAGTATTATTTATCCTTCTATAGGAGATACTGTCTGTGTAGTGTTTTACAAAATATAAGCCAAGGCCACCTGCCTTTCTTTTGTCAATTGGCAGATGCACATCAGGGTCTGATACTGTTGTTGGATCAAATTCCGGCCCTTCGTCTGTGATACGTATCGAGAGGAGAGAATTTTCCAGAATCAGTTGTATTTTAATAGAATTGAGGGCATTACTTTCTCCATGTTCAATGTAATTCGAACAAATCTCTTCCAGGATTAAATTTATTTCAACTAGTTGATTTTGGGAGAGACTCCAGGCCAAGGCTGTTTTCTCCAGGTGTACCCTTAGATCGTCTAAGCCTTTTAGAGAGCCTATTATTTGAAACTCTTTCGTCATTTTTTTGCCAAAAAAGTTCGAGGAATTGTTTCTGGTACGTTCATTCGGACCTTGCTGCCAGATAGGGTTCTTGGATGCTTCATCTCCACTCCTTTTTTCCGAAGACGAGTTCATAGAGTAACCCTTTTTGGGAGATCAGCTGAGGGTACTCCCCGTATTCCATAAGTTGTCCATCTTTCATAACACCTATCTTATTAAACCCTTCAATACTGTCTAACCGATGAACAACGGCGATAACCGTTCGCTCGCCTTGCCACCGATGTTCAATGAGTCGTTGGATTCGAGACTGTGATTGATTGTCGAGCGCTGACGTTGATTCATCCATGAGAATGATTTTGGCGTCTTTCAACAAGACCCTGGCAATGGCCAGTTTTTGTTTTTGGCCCCCGGAAAGCCTGTTGCCCATGCTTCCTATATGATAGTCCATCCCTGCCTCGGCGATAGATTCGAGGCAGTCTTCTTCGATCAACAAGCGGATGATGTTCTGACTTATTTCTTCTTGAGCAGAGATCTGTTCCGTTTTTATCCTTCCAAAAAGGATGTTGTTGAGGATTGATTGGCCATGGATGTACGCAGTTTCCTGAAACGAGTTGAATTTGCCTGGGAATACTTTTTCGCGCCATTCTTTCCAGGACTTTCTGCCCTGGAGGATATTTTTTTCAAGTGTTGGCTGAATACTATAGGGCCGCCGGCTACCGGGGGTGAATAGCAGGGCAAGGGTTAAGAGAGAGGCTTGGTCTGCAGGTGGAAGGTGGTTCGGGCTGCTTTCTCCAAGACGTTCTAAGAGTATTCGATATGTATTCCCCTTTTCACCGGTAATCGGGATGGTGGGCAAAAAAGGATCAAGATCGCCCAATCCGGATAGGTTATCCACGTATTGTTTTGTCAGATCCACACCAAGAGACAGCAAGGGCTCAGTTAGATCCGTTCTATCCAGAAAGGTCCTGAAGAGGAGGGATGTGGCCAGAGAAGAAAGTGGAAGTAAGCTATCAAGTGGAGTACCAAAAACTATATTTTCTGCAATATCAGAGTGGTACATGTATCGGTCTTCCCGGTAAAACTCAATGTATTTTTCCAGAGATTGACTGTAGTCCTTTCTGAATTGTTTCCGGATGCGAATGATCTTGGCAATCATTTCCGTTTCCTTTGTTGTAAGGAAACTGTTGAGGCCAAATCGTATAACATCGACAAAGATCCCAGCCTGTTGCAAAGCAAGAATGAGTTGGTCAAGTTCAGGAGGATGATACTCTTCCTTGGAGGCGGGCCCGTTCGTGTTGGCAGCACGATGGGTGTAGAGTAAATTTTCACGCATCGTACCGGAAAAGATGAAGGGATGTTGGGAGATATAACCGATGTGTTGAATGATTTCGTTTTTGCGGATCTCTTTTACTTCGCGATCATCCAGCAAAATCGAACCGCTGTTATAATCAAACATCTTGGCAATGCAGTTAAGCAGTGTGCTCTTGCCGCTCCCGGAAAAACCGACCAGGGCCAGATTCTCCCCAGCTGCCAAGGAAAATGTGACCCCCTTGAGGAGAACAGTTCCATTTCTGGTTGTATACCCCAGGTTTGTCACTTTCAGGTTGCCTTTTAATTCGGGTATCGAGTCGAGAGCGATTTCCGGCCGATGCTCAGCAGCTATATCAAAAGAGTGCATGGTTCGGTAATATCGAACTGAAGCATCCTCATAAACTTGATAGTATTCAATAAGCTCTTTCCAGGGGTCATATAATTTCTCTTGTGCAGAGAGGAATGCTACAAGAGAACCAAGCTCAAGTTGACCCTGCATTACCAGGTAGCCTCCAAAAAGGAATACCACAAAGGGGCCGATGCTCGAAAAATAGTTATTGATGGTTTTGATGCTGAAACGTAACAGGGACCATGTCGTTCTGATGTTCCGTAACCCTTCCACCAGAGAATTAAATTTGCTTTTTTCCTGGGCATAGGCACCATGGACACTGATTTCCGTTACCCCGGTGATGGACTCGGCAATCTGACTCGATACCAGTCGTGATTGATCTACCCTTTGCTTGTTTAAACGGTTAACTTTTTTCTGTAGGTAGGGGATGAGAAAGGCAACAATCGGATAGATGCCGAGGGTTGCCATGGCTAATTTCGGATTCAACCAGAGCAGGTAAGCGGCAAAGGCCAGCAAGGTGAGAATGTTCGATATTGGAACCGCTAATGCCATTCCGGCAAAGGACCCGGCAGTGCTTAACTCCGTCATCAGGGAGCTGACGACCATTCCTGGCTGGGTGCTACGAAAAAACTGGAGCGGCAGGCTAATGATGTGAGCGTATAATTCTCTTCTCATGGCAAGCATTGCCCGCTCACCAATGAGAACCTGGAGATAGTTAATAGCCAGTTTTATGCCAGCAGTGGTTGTGACTGCCAGGAGGTAAATGGCACAATATATGAGTAAACTGTCAAGCTTGCCCAGCGCTATGGATTCATTGACAATTCTCTTCTGCATTTCCAGAGGAATAACTCTGGAAAAGACCATTGTCACTATCAGTAACAAGAGCAGTAACTGCATGCCCAAGTTGCCCTTCATTGCCCAGAAGAACAACGATTTCTGGGTGATGCGGCTATGAGAAGATAGATTGCGCATTCATTTTATCAGGTAACTATTCTCTGTTGGCAGAGTAACGATCGTGGATATTACTCAACACATTCTTTTTTTTGTTCAAGTGGAAATGCCGCTGTTAAGAGCGATCCCAACCAACGTGATATCATCCTGCAGGGGAGTGCTGCCCCTGAATTGTTCAATGGATTCGATTATGCAACGGAGGAGAGCCTTTGGTGGCAGATGATAATTTGCTGCCATGATATCTCTTACCCGCTGCTTGCCGAACTGTTCCCTCTTTTCATTCTCTGTCTCCCATACCCCATCACTCCCAATAAGGAGAACAACAGGTTCCTTTGCCAGGGCACGGGTGTTGGTTTGATACTGATAGCTGGCGTCAAGACCAAGGACCAGGCCCTTTCCTTTTATTTCAATAAACTCGCCAGATTCCGGAAAATAAAGAATAGCAGGATCGTGGCCGGCCCGAACCCATTGCAACTCTTGTCCTGCTCTATCAATACAAAGATAAAATAACGAGGCAAAATTCCCAAACTGAGCAGTATCCCGGTACAATTGTTGATTGACGCCGGAAATCATTTCCTCCGGGATTCCCGGCTGGTCAACTTTGGCCCGGACCAATGCCCGAAGGGTTGCCATGAGCAGTGCTGCCCCAATTCCGTGACCTACTACATCCCCGACAACAACATGGAGCTTTCCGGGATGAAGATCTGATTGAATAAAATCAAAATAATCTCCACCGGTTTCGTCGCAGTAGACGCTCAAGCCACTGGCTAGCAGCCCCTCTTCCGAGTAGTCGTTTTGCGGCAAGAGGGTTAGTTGGACTTCTCGCGCTATGTTCATCGCCTTTTGTAATTGAACGCCCTTTTGTAGCTGGCTGGTCATGGTATTAAAGTTTCTGGTGAGATCTCCGACTTCATCGGTTGTGGTTACTTCAAGGGGGGCGCTGAATACCCCTCGAGCAAGATTCGTTGCAGTTTGCGATACCTTTCTGATGGCCTCGGTGGTATGGCTGAGCATTACGCGAATAAACAGGAGAATGACGCCAATGCAGGCAATGGCTGCCAAAAAATACACAGAGCGAAAGTGAATAATCGGTTGCAGGACTTTTTTTCCTGGAGTGATGACAATCATGGTCCAGGGGGCTTCTTTAAGGCGGTAGAAGCCACTGATTTCGTGGGCTG
This sequence comes from Pseudomonadota bacterium, assembly GCA_018817385.1. GTDB lineage: Bacteria > Desulfobacterota > Desulfobulbia > Desulfobulbales > Desulfocapsaceae > Desulfocapsa. The sequence continues at coordinate 17,360 of JAHIUA010000001.1, read as the reverse complement.
GCGTGCCGGGGCCGAAGACAGTTCCGAATTCCTTATCCCGCATGGCATTCAGGGTTTTTTGTTCAAGGGTTCCTGGGGTGGTAAATGATTCCCTGTTTTGGCCGGGAAGAGTATTTCCCGCAGTGATGGTTCCGACAAGGATGTTGCCATTTAAATCAACGATATAGGCCTTGTCTACATTCCACCACGGAGCTTGAACGGTTTGGGAGATAAGGAATTCGAAATCAAGGGTTACTTCTATTTGGCCAATCTTGTAGCCATCATTGTCGACTAGATCGGTAAGCATAGAGACTGTTTTGCTGTTGTGGGCGACATTATAGACCGGTGTCGTTATCTCAAGCGCTCCTTTGCGGCTTTTTTCATGCCTGTGAGCGCTTGCATTCATGTGTGGCGTTGGCTGCTCTATTCCGCGTTTCACCCCATGCTCCGGCCAGTCCACTGTTACGCTGACTACACCATCGATCCTGTTCAGGCGATCGATGATAAATTCATGAAGATTGGAAGTTGAATCTTGTTCAGAGAGCCCTTCCAGTAATGAGATTATCTGCTTGGGGCTATTGAGCTGCATGTCTATATGGTGGGCTGCCCTTTCCAGATTCGCTAAGGCTGTCTCTCCCCATTGATCAAGCAGAACTTTTCTCACAGCACGATAGCCAACGAGGCCGGCACCGCTGAGAAAGAGAAAGATTGGCAGGAGAATAAAGAGAATGGTTCGTTGCTGCAGACTCTTAGGGTAAAACATAGCAATCTTCCACTGAGCTGTTTTCATTAAGGGAAATGTCAAGATTCCTCAAAAAAAGGAGTCGAATTTTCCACGTTCGGATTTGAGATATCAGCGAGATATATTGTGAATTGTATGTTTTTTTAAGAAAAAATAACAGGAGATTAAGGCTTGTTTGTTTTGTCAGTTTTGATGTCTGAGGCTATTGTGTCCCTTGCTGGTGCAGGACTGGCGTGTCAGGGGTTGGGAGGCAGGAATCTTTTATCCTTCTTTTTGAGACCTTGGCTCTTCTTTTTTTTGTTTCTCTTTCTTATCTGCGATATAGTGTGAATATGAAACAGATAATTCAGTGTATTATCTGTTTCTTGGTTAGGAGGAAGTGTTGACTTCCAGCGATCGTTCAAGCAAAAACTACAATGTTATTGCCTTAGAAATTCTTTTCGTGCTTTTTTGAGGAGAAATTCGTGAAGGTACTTTCACCCCTTAAGGGGGGGGCTGTACTGAGTGCCGGCTTACCGTTCACCACCTGTGGTAGTAACTATTTAATTATTCAGGTAATAGCCAATGATTGGCAAACAACCGCTCTGTACCTGTTTAGCAGCGCTTTCTATTTGTTCAGTCAGGACTTCGAAACACACGAGTGTTATTCGGGAAGACCTCAATGGACGAAGATGAAGTGCTGCTGAATGGTTACCAATTTTAATTCATTTATCTGGGAGGCACTGTGCGACAGGAAAAAAAGTTCAGTGATGCCATCTTTGTTATTACGGAAGAGCGATCCTGCCCTTTCTATAATGTCGGTGAAGAACTGAAGGTGGAGGCACACAGTGTTGTCGTTCCAGCGGCGAAAGCCACCTGTATGATTCTGGTGGAGAAACTGGTCTCGATAACGACCAAAAAACAGACGTTTGAACGTTTCTCTCAGCTTGGTGTTCAGAAATCTAATTTTGACTGCGGCGGCTGCCAGGGCATGATCCGTTTTGAGTACAAGAAGGAAAAGGGTTTCGCCACCCTGCAGATGAAGCTGTTGTCTGAGACTGAAGCCCGGCGGAGGAGAATGCATCTTGATAAATTTTATGGTCGATTACGCAATTTTCATCTCTTTGAATCTCTTGACGACGATGCCTTGGCTGACCTCACGGCCCTGTTGGAGTTGAAAAAATATCCCGCCAATAAGGTCCTCCTCAAAAAAGGAGACCCCGGTACCCATCTTTTTATTCTTCTTCAGGGGCAGGTGGGAGTTATTGCTGATGATGGCCACAGGCTTGCCGAGATGAGCAAGGGGGAGATCTTTGGCGAGATGAGCCTCCTTTCTGGCGAACCTGTTTCCTGTTCCATTTATTCGCTCCAGGAAACAGAAGTCGCAACCCTGAGTATCAAGAATTTTAAATATGTACTGAAAAAATACCCTGTCTTGCAGCTTTTCCTGTTAAAGATGCTGGTGGATCGGGCCCAGGCCATGGCCCTGCGATCTGGTAATATCACCTCTGGCATGTCCGGTGAGCTTGACGAGATCAATATGGTGGAGCTCTTGCAACTTATCAATTCCAGTCAGAAAACAGGCATCATTGAGTTGATCCTGGATGATGCCAAGGCCACGGTCCTCTTTCGCGATGGGGAACTGATACAGGTGAAGTACAGAAACCTTGTCGGCAAAGATGCCCTCTTTGCTTTGCTGGCACAGAAGAGCGGACATTTTACCTACACCAAAGGAATTCCTACGAAAATGAATGATCAGCCGCCGTTGGGTGGTTTCATGGGCTTGATAATGGAGGGGGTACAATGGATAGATGAGCAGGAAGAGGAAGATTGGCAGCAAAAGTGACAGCAGTGTGCATCCGTCGCTGCCTGCTTTTGCTCGTTTTGTCTCTGGCTGACGAGAACATCTCTCTGTGGTGAGTTGGAGCAGTGATGCTTGTCTCAGACTGGAGGTCTCACAGGATACGCATTACCAGGCTACCAACACCCTGATTTAAGAGGGAGAGTTTTTTGGCAAGTCCATAAGAAAGGTCTACGTCCCTGCCTTCTATGTAAGGGCCGCGATCTGTGACCACTGCCTGAACTGTTTGGCCGGTGTCTTTGTTTTTGAGTTCCACCTTTGTTCCCAGAGGGATCTCTTTATGGGCAATGGTGGCTCCGTACATGTTGTAGATGTCACCATTGGCCATGGGTTTACCGTGAAAGTCTTTTCCGTACCAGCTGGCCACCACCTGCTCTTCTCCAGTTTTTTCAGGAAGATTGATTTTGATTGTCTGCCCGATTTGTAGAGTCTTTGCATCGGTGATTCCGTTATCTTTCATAATATCATCCACATGGACATGGTACTTTTTTACTGCTAATTCCCACAGGGTTTCTCCGGCCTGGATCGTATGTTCCACAACCCCTGAATCGGATGGGCTTGGCTCGGGTCGTGTGCTGTCTTGTTCTATAGCAGTCATGAAGAGGGGGCTGGGTTGGGGCAGAGGAATGGAGAGAGGGGTGCTTGCCTGGGCACTCGATTCTTTTCTTTGTTGTTTGGCCTGCTGGAGAGAGTCTTGGAAGGAGTTTTCCGTTTTTAAGGTGGCCCCTTCTTTTAAAAACCAGTTCCCGTTTTTTCTCGAACGGCCGATGGCCTCGGGATTTTTCTCGCGCAGGGTCTCCCAGTTGGTACCAAGCTGCCTGGTTACCTGGGCTATGGTGTCGCCTTTTTGTACTTGATATGTGAACATAATCCGCCTCCTGTTCTTTCTTGTAGCAATTTTTACGCCATATGTGTAACCATTCGGAAGCAGATTGTTTTGTTGTTCCGTGTGGGCGGCATTTTTTTTCTTCATCTTTCTTATCGTCATTTTTTTGACTTTTATTCATAAAAAAATGCATCAGCAGGTCGCCTTTTCCAACTTGCCTGGAAGAAAAATGTTCCCGTGCTTAGGGAAATGGAGCTCTCCGCCCTTTGTCACGATAGCTTTGTTGGAGGCTTTGAAGTGAAATGGAGAGGAGATAAAATTGTTAGTTGTTATTTGAAGTTGGTCAAAGACACTTTCCGTTATTGAAAAGAGGACACAATCCATGGCAAAGATTTGCAGGAGACACGAGGAGAAGATTAAAAGTATTGTCCGGAAAAAATATCCTCCTCATTGGCTACTGGCATCAGCTCTCTTCTGTTTTGTAGTGCTTTGTTCGTTTTCTGAACCATCGCCTGGGCTGGCCGCAAAGCCTATGGTTCAGACCATCTTGGAGAAAATACCACCGCCACCAGTGTCGGAAGCCGTAGTGACTGAAGCAAAAGCGGTTCCTGGTGAGCCAAAGGTGGTTGCACCAGCGCATGCCCCTGTGAGTCCGGAAGAGGAGCTTGTCTATGACGTTGTTGACTGGCTAGTGGATTCTTTTGTCCGTATGGCTGAAGGGATGGGGATGTTCCTGGAAGTTGATGACAATTATTTCATTACCAGAGTTGGGAAACAATACGAAGTGCGTCTTGATCCTTTTCTCCTCCACGTCGATGATGAAGTAGCTGTGAATTTCAGTCCACTGGTCTTTGTCTGTCAACCCCGGCGAAAAGACAAACTCGGGGTGCAGATACTTCTTCCGGCGAAGTTGCCCATACTCAGGAGTGGCCAGGGCAAGGCGGAAATCAGCCTTACCGGTCAGGAGATTTCCGGGGTCTGGGATCGGAGTATGGAATTTTTTGACCATGCCGATTTGAAATTTGACGAGGTGGTGCTAAGAGATATGGACAGCAAGGTTCGGCTATCCCTGCAGCAGCTTGTTCTCGGTTTACTGACAACCCATGATGGCAAGGGGCTCTGGCATGAAAAATACCAGGGGGGTCTCAAGAGAGTGTCTTTTGTTGATCCTGGGTTGAGCCTTGCCGTGGCCAAAATAGGATTCTTTTCTGAACTGAGGGGAGATAACTATGAGACCTACAAAGATATTAAGAAAAAATATCTCCATGCAGCGGACACCTTCGCGGAAATGGAACTTTCCGAGGCCAGGGATTTTCTGGCCATGGCTGATACCTATCTCCAGTTGTTCATATCATCGGCGAGCCGGCTGAGCCTTGAAGGAGTTGTTCTCAATGCGGGCGATACACTTCAACTGGATGGTCTGGAGGTTTCCGGACAGTTGCAAAAGAATCTGCAGACCAATACCTTCAAGATGGGTGGAAAGGCTCATGGGCGAGGGGTTACCCTTATGGAGCAGGTCAATGAAAATAACCCGCGACCTCTGTCTGTCAAAGTGAAGCAGATAGAGTTGAGTGACAGTGTCGAGTTGAACCCCATTCCGCCAACCCTCTTTACTGACATGGGTGCGGCTCTTGAGCAGGTGGGACTCATAGAAGACGAAGAGGCGGTGGATCGGTATGTTGCCGACACAAGCTTGAGTTTTGCCAGGAAAATTTTGCCCTTGATCGCCAAAAGCTCCCTGGATGTTCGCCTCAATGATGTGAATGTGACCAATCTTATGGAGCAGCCAGTGACCCTGGGAGCGCTGGCACTTGGCGGTGGATTTGTCACCGGAAGCGGAAAAGGAGGAAAGGTCAATGTGCTGGCGGACTTTTCTGATTTGAAGGGCATGGACCAGGGCAATACTCCCACCCCGCAGGCAGCCAGGTTGAATATGTCCCTGGAAAACATTCCTTCTCTCCTGAATCTGATTTCAGATCCGGAGATTCTCGCAGCGGGTGATATGGAACAGGTCAAAGGAGAGGTGGTGATGAATGGGGTGAGTACCTTCTTGACCAGTCCGCTCCTCTTTTCATTGACTGATTCTTTTCTGGTTTTCCCGACATCTCGTCTCAATCTCGATCTTACGGCCAATATGGATAACGCTGCCAAATACCTGTCCACCGGATCCATGAAAATGGTTATGGAAAATCCTGATGAGTTCATGCGGATTGCAAGGGAATGCGGTGTGGATGGAAACACGCAGCAGATATTGACGACGATATCGGCATTGTCCACTCGGAGTAATGAGAAGGGGAAGGTTGTGGATCGCCTCAATGCTGAGATGAATCAGGAAGGGAAGGTGTTTGCCAACAATAAAGATGTCACTTTGATGTTCTTTCCGGAACAGGCCGACACCGCTGCAGATTCTGCAACAGACAGTGGAGAGACCCAGTCTCCGACCCAGTCCAATTAACCATTCTCAAACTGTTCACTCATGCTGGTTCTCGACTATTGGCTATCCAGTAATGGTGGGCGGATGTTTACAGGCTCTTTCTTATGAAAATTCTTACAACCCCGCATATGGATCGCTGTATTGGCTGTCATTCCTGCTCCCTGGCCTGCGCTCGTCTGGTCAATAAAAGGTTTTCCTGGGAGACCGCAGGCATCCGGATCGAGAGTTCGGGAGGACTTTCTTCGGGATTTCTTGCCAAACGTTGCCTTGCCTGTGATCCGGCACCTTGTGTTGCTGCCTGCCCCACCGGCTGTCTCAAACAACGGCCAGGTGGCGGGGTAACCATTCGTCGCAAGCTCTGTATCCGTTGTGGCGATTGTGTCGATGTCTGCCCCGTGGATGCCATAGCCGCTGATGAAACAGGTGATATCTATGTCTGCCTCCACTGTGGGCGCTGTGTTGATTTTTGTCCTCATGGCTGCCTGGAGATGGGCTCTGCAGAGAAAAAGAATATGGAGGAGGAGCTGTGAACGAGGATATGTTTCGCGTACTGGTGGTGGACCTTGCTACCGGCAAGGGCAGGGTGGAACTGATACCTGGACGCAGTACTGCCATTGGCGGCTCAGGCCTGGCGGCCCTGCTGTTCGAGACCTACGGCGATGTGGTCCGGCCCTGGAATGATCCGGACCAGCCCTTTGTTCTGGCCGTCGGTCCCCTCACCGGCCTCTTTCCCCTGATGAGTAAGACGGTCAGTGCTTTTAAATCTCCCTACCACAATCAGTATACCGAGAGCCATGCAGGGGGACGCAGTGCCTTGGCCCTGCGCTTTTCCGGTTATGATGCCCTGGTCTTGAAGGGCAGGGCGGCAACGCTCTCCTGTCTCAATATCGGCCGTAGCCATCTTGAACTCAAAGAGGCCGGTTTCATGGCCGGGATGAATGCCTTGACCGCGGGCAAGGTGATGCGCCGTATGTTCAAGGGGAGTTCAGGGCACCGTTCCATGCTTCGTATCGGCCAGTCCGGGGAGATCGGATCGGCCATGGCCTGTATCAATGTGGATACCTACCGTCATTTCGGACGGCTTGGCGGTGGGGCAGTCCTTGGCAATAAGAACATCAAGGGCATCGTCATCCAGGGGGACAGTACTTATCCCCTGCCGGAGGGTAAAGACTATCCTCTGCTCTTTAAAAAGGTACATGAGATGGTGACTGCCACCGACATGCTTCGCAAGTATCACAATCTTGGTACCCCGGCGAATCTCGAGAGCCTGAATGAACTGCAGTCACTGCCCTGGCGTAACCTGCAGCAGACTGCGGATCCCGAGATTACGGGAATCACGGGGGAGCGTTTTGCCGATGACACCCTGCTGCGCAATGGAGCCTGTTCCGGCTGTCCTGTGGGCTGTATCCATATTGGTTATGTGCGGGAACGATTTGAGGAAAAGGATAACAGATACCTCTATCGCCAGGTGGCCTACGACTATGAACCGATCTTCGCCGTGGGTTCCATGCTCGGGGTGACCAAGACCTTTGATGTCCTCCGTATCCTCGACATCCTGGAAAAGGTGTGCCTGGATGCCATGTCCGCTGGTGTGGCCCTGGCCTGGGCCACTGAGGCCGTTGACCGTGGCCTTCTTTCACGGCAAGAGACCCTGGTTCCCCTCACGTTTGGTGATGCCACCAGTTACATGGCTGCGGCCATGCACCTCGGTACAGGGGCCAATGAATTTTATCGCTTACTTGGCCAGGGAACCTTGATTGCGGCCGATCGTTACGGTGGAGCAGATTTTGCCTGCGTACTCGGTCAGGAGATGGCCGGTTACGCCACTGGTGAGGTCTTTTTCGCTGCCCAGGCCCTTGGCTTCAGGCATTCCCACCTCGATACCGGCGGCTATTCCTACGACCAGGGCCATAAGGAAAAAGATGTGGATGCAGCGGTCAGTTTTCTTCTGGCAGATGAGCCGGACCGCTGCCTCCTGACTTCCATGGTCTCCTGTCTCTTTGCCCGTTCCGTGTATAGTAAGGAGATGCTGGCAGAGTGCCTGGCAGTAACGGGCTACCCGGAGTTGGCCTCCAATCTGGGAGTGCTGGGCGAAAAAATCCAACGCCATCGTTGGCAGCTCCGTTGCGCCACCGGTTTTAAGCCCGAAGAAATCATTCTCCCCAAACGCTTCTACAAGGTCTCCACCTGGAAGGGACCTATTGATGCAGTCTATCTCGATGCGCTGAAAAGTGAATACGGACGCCGGATCAGTGAACTTGCAGAGAACGAGCAGTGAGGCTTGAACATTCAGAGAAGCAGCCCACGAAAAAGCGCAACTCAAACGACGAGTGCTCGCCCATCCAAGCAGGAGCCGGCTTCAGCCGCGAACCAACCCCGTCCCCCTCATACAGGAGGGGCACGCAACACCACCATTCGCGGCTGAAGCCGGCTCCAACAAAAAAAGCGCAACTCCTTTTCCCCATCTCGCCCAAACATCGTTCCCCACCAGCGCCAAGCAACAACCAAAAAAAAATGCCTGCCCCCCAAACTACGAGTGATCACCCAGCCAAGTAGGAGCCGGCTTCAGCCGCGAACAGCCACTCACTTCTTGCAAACCGATAAGTGCAGCTGTACCGTACCCAGTAGCCATGCACTGCAAAACAGAGTTTGCCTCTCAGACACCGACTTAACCCCTCTCCAAAAACACAAACCGTCCACCGATTTTCAGCCGGTTTCTTAACACCAGGAAAAGTATAACCCACAAACGACAAGTGATCGCCCAGCCAGGTAGGAGCCGGCTTCAGCCGCGAACAGCCACCATGCTCATGAAAGAGGAAAGTGGCCCGCAAGACCTCCATTCGCGGCTGAAGCCGGCTCCCCCAAAAAGGCTCAACTCCTTTTACCCGCTTCTCGCAAACATCACTCCCCACAGCGCAAACTAACAAACGCTGCGCAAAACGGAGTTCGTCTCCCAGGCAACGGTATGAACTATCTCAGGAAACACGAACAGCCTGAGTGCTTAATAATTCTAGGTCATGATCAAAGGTGATAAGGTCGAAAAAAAGATAAAGGGTATGTGGGCTTGGGAGAGAGGGCAATGCAGATTCCGAGCGTAGATTGGGAAAAGAGTTCTCTTTGAGACGATATACCCATCCATACCAATCCCCTCTATTGGGGGGGCCATTGGAATGATATGGATGGTGTAACTACCAAAGCGGGTGGAACTCTCTATGGCCTGGTCACACCTTCATCTGAGCAATAAAGGTGTTGGACTGTTCTATGGCTGAATTCATCTTCTCGATAAGAATATCGATATCTTTTTCAAGCGATGAAAATTCAGACTGGAGCGAGCCAATGGCCTGGGCATTGAGGTTGTGTTTGAGGAACAGGACATTGTCACGGAATGTTTTCAGGACAGGCTCCATACTTCTTTCAGCCGTATGCATGGAAGCAAGCATTTTGCTGTAGCGGGATCTGGTCTCCTGCATCTGTTTTTTGCTGGCTCGACGCAAATCCTTGTTCTCGTAGAGTTCGAGCTCATCTTCCCATTCATTAAACAGGGCCTCAGAGACGTTTTCAACCTTGTTGATTCGATCAGAGACCTCTGCGGCTGCCTTTTCACAGTCAGTATATTCCTTTTCCAGGGTGTCGTAGGCATTTTTTAAATCTGTGTTCTTCAAGGCGACCACAGAGCCAAACTGTTCCAGGGCGGATTTGAATTGTTGCTGGGCCTCTGTTTGCGAATCCCTGGCCCCTTCAACCCGATCAATCAAGATGTCACGCTTGTGGACTCCGACTTTTTCCATGGCCGAATAGTAGGTGCCTGAACAAGCACCTACCAGAAGACCAAGCAACAGGAGGATGAAAAAGGTGCGAACCGTTTGTGTAGTATGGGACATTTTTTTCTCCGTTGTAGATATGATCATGTCGCAATACCCTGCAAGCAGAGATGCAAAAAGAAGATACAAGCGTATTGCCGAACAGTTACCTCTATAGATTTATATAGTTTTTTGTCACTACCGTCAATAGTCAGTAATTTTCGCTGGCCGCTGTGGATCATGAATCATACGTCCTTTGAAATATGGATACAGAGATCATTCCTAGGCCAGCTTTCTCAAGGGAACAGTCTTGCCCGGTCTCTTCTTTTTGTTCTCCTCGAGGGTGAAAAGCTTGCTGTCGTCACGGAGACTGAGATGAGTCCCTTTGTCGCCCCTATCCTTGAAGCGGACGAGGCCTTCTTCGGTTTCTGTTGTTATGGCAGTTCGAAACCTTTTCCGGCAAACTGGACATTCTCTGCACATGGATTCATTGGTGCCACCGCATGCACGCCACCACAATTCGAGCAGGTGCCCAAATAGGTTTTCAGGGTAAACTGGGTCTGACATCCTTGACAGACTATTGTAAGGGCTCCAGCCGAGATCAGTTGATCTCTGACAGCTCCACCGTGGGCATTGTAGACAAATTCAACCAGTACTTTTCCTTTAGACAAAGGCCCACCCACTCCAGTACCCTTGGTATTGCTGCATCCGCATTCTGACATGACTCACCTCCTGAAAATCAGATTATGCAGGTGACAAAGCACTGCTCCATCAACCCGCTGGAATGTATCTGGGAGGAGCTTACCTTCTTCATTGCCTTCTGCAAATGACCTAGGTCAATTCTTTTACTTTATACTATACAGCCTGGGCGGTGGGAGGTGATCTCTCTGCTGCGCATCCTGTATCAGCAGAGTGAGCCGCTGAACCTTCCCAACTGTTTGCTTATACAATGTTGGCAATGGGGGGGATCACAGGGGATGCCACAAAATTCCAATACTTCCAGAACATAGACCTTTTTTCCTCCCAAAACCCTTTCTGCAGTGGATTGTATTCTTGAGAAATATAATCAAATAGGAGTGGACTTTACTTGCTAAAGGGGGGGAGTTTTGCTACTTGTTTTGACGTCAAACAAAATTGTCAGTTCTTGTCACACGGGAGGTGTGACTTCATTATTGTGCTAAGTTGGAGAGCACGCAATAAAATTTAGAAGGAGTAAATATGTTAGGAAAAAATCTCGTTGCGTCTGTTGTAGTTCTCGTTTTGAGTCTCACTGGCAGCGCATTTGCCCGTACGGTTGTCAACGGAATAGATGCAAATTACCCTCCATTTGCCTATGTAGACAAGAATGGTACCCCCGCAGGCTTTGATGTGGATGCAATGAATTGGATTGCTAAGGAAATGGGTTTTGAAGTTGTTCATAAGCCCATGGAATGGTCTACTATTGTTCAAGCTGTGGCAGCCAAAAAAATTGATACTGTCATGTCTGGTATGACTATTACGGAAGAACGCAAAAAACAGGTTAACTTCTCCATGGTCTATTGGACTGTTGAAAATGTTTTTGTGGTCAAAAACGACAGCGATCTGACTCCCGAGGCTATTTTCGCGTCCAAGGGGCGTGTCGGCTATCAGGCTGGTACCAGTGATGGAAAATGGCTGAAGGAAGCCAACGAAAAAGAGGCCTGGGGGCTTGAACTTCGTCAGTATGATTCTGCACCTCAGATTATAGCGGAAATACTCAACGGCCGTATCCTTGCCGGTGGTATGAATATGAGCCCTGCTCAAGATGCCATAGCCAAGGGAAAAAATGTGAAGATTGCTGGTATATTTGGTGAGCGGGAGGATTTTGCTGTTGCTATTCGCTATGATGATAAAGAACTCGAAAAAACCATCAATGAAGGTTTGAAAAAACTGATGGCAGATCCTTACTGGGAAGAGCTTCAGGCAACATACATCGACGAGAAGAAATAAAAAAAACCGACTGCAAAGACGAGCATATTGGTAAAAAGAGCAGAAATTATTCAAAGGGTTTCCTTGGGTTTCTGCTCTTCTTTTTTCCCGGGAACGGAACGTGATACTTGAAAAGCTGATCGTCATTAGTGATGCATTGCCCTACATTTTACAAGGGGCAGGCATAACTCTTATCATTGTGGCAGGGGCTATGGTCCTTGGCCTCTGCCTGGGGGTTCCTTTTGCCCTTGGACAGGTCTACGGGCCGCCCCTGATACGGGGAGCCATAGGCCTATATGTATGGTTTTTTCGTGGCGTTCCTATTCTTATTCTGATGTTTCTCTTTTACTTCGGAATTTTTGACCTGTTAGGGCTGAATCTTTCGCCTCTGACGACAACTGCTCTGGTTCTTGGTATGACGAGTGCAGCCTATCAGTCACAGCTGTTCCGCGGGGCAATTCAGTCGCTGCCGCAAGGGCAACTAAAGGCTGCAAAGGCCCTTGGCATGAGTCGCTGGCAGACAGTGAGCTCGATTGTGCTGCCCCAGGCATTACGGATGTCGATTCCTGCCTGGTCCAATGAGTATTCGATTATCCTCAAGGATTCGGCTCTTGCCTATGTCGTAGGTGCCTTGGATATGTTTACCCGCACCCATTTTGTCGCCTCTCGTACTTACGAACATTTAACCCTCTTTATGTTAGTTGGTGCCCTGTACTTCTTCATCACTGTTATTGGTGTTTACTTTCTTGCCCGGCTTGAAAAAAAGTTGCGTATACCCGGTTATACTGCCTGAAGGCGTAAAAAATTATGACGGTACCCATCCTCTTTGCTCGTGATATCTGTGTTACCATCGGTAGTAATGAGATCTTAAAAAATGTTTCACTCTCTCTGCCAAAAGGCTCTTTGAAGGTGCTTATTGGCCCATCTGGAGCAGGGAAATCGACATTTCTCCAAACCTTAAATCACTTGATTCCCCATGACAGTGGGTGTCTTGAACTGAACGGAAAAGAAATTAATCTCAACAATAAAAGGGAGTTGTACGCCTACCGGCAACAGGTGGGGATGATTTTCCAGGATTTTAATTTGTTTGATCATCTGAATGCTCTTGATAACGTTGCTATTGCTTTGCGCAAGGTCAAGGGAGTCGAGAGGCAGACGGCTCACAATCGTGCCATGCAGGAGCTGAAAAGAGTGGGGCTGGAAGACAAAGCAACACTCTATCCGGCAGAACTTTCTGGTGGCCAGAAACAGCGAGTTGCCATAGCTCGGGCCCTGGCCATGGACCCTACAGTCCTCCTGCTCGATGAACCGACTTCTGCACTTGACCCGGAGTTGATTGGTGAGGTGCTGGCTGTTATCCGTGATCTCACCCGTGATGGCCTTACCATGGTAATGGCAACTCATCAGATGGATTTTGCCCGTGCCCTGGCCCATGAGATAGTCTTTATGCAGGACGGAGAAATTATAGAGCAGGGCAGTCCCGAGGAGCTCCTCCAGGAAGGGACATCTTCCCGTACCCGTGATTTTTGTGCGCGACTCGTAACAGCCATTGACGATAAACGGTAGGCAAAAATGGATCCCTTTTACACGAACGAACTTATTCCAGCCCTCAATCGAGGATTGGTGATGAGCACCATGCTCATCATTCCGTCGGCTTTTTTTGGTCTGCTTGGAGGTATTCTTGTTGGAACGTTTCGTGTATTTGGTCCCAAGCCGATACAACGTCTTTTTAATGCCTATACCGCGATTTTTAGAGGTGTACCACTTATGGTGCAACTCTTTATTCTTTACTATGGGTTGCCTAATATAGGCATTTATTTTGAAGCATATACCGCTGCTGTGATTGGCTTTATCCTTTGCAGTTCTGCCTATAATTCGGAATATATCCGAGGTGCCTTGCTTGCCATTAAATCCGGGCAGTTACAAGCTGCATCTGCACTTGGCATGAGTAAAACACAGGCGCTTGTCTGGATTATCATTCCTCAGGCATTCCGGCGGGCCCTTCCCGGATGCGGGAATGAGATGATCTATCTGATTAAATATTCATCCCTTGCCTATATTGTCAGTTGTATTGAACTGACCGGTGAGGCCCGTGCCATTGCTGCCCAGAGTTTTCGTTTTACTGAGGCGTTCACTGTTGTGGCCTGTTACTATCTCTTGCTGGTAAGCATTGCCACCTATCTCCTTAAAAAAGTAGAAAAACGTCTTGCCATTCCCGGATTCGGGACAAAGTGAAGGGGGGGCTTTTTGGGCCACCAAGACAGGGTTGGAATGCCAGGCTTGGACGTGTTGATATTGTAGATTTTGAGAAGTTTCAGAACCCTATTCCTTCATTTGGCCACATGAACGGGAAGAAAAAGAGAGTGTGTCCTTGGTGGAGGCGTGTTGTTGTGGGGGGATTTTTGCAAATGGGGTTTGCAGGATATCCTGACACGCGGTACTCTGAATATGGGTTCAACTGAACGCAGCGTTTGACTGCAGACCCGTCTGCTGAGATATGATTATTTCAAGGAAATGTGAGAGGAAATTCTATGAGATTGGAAAAAGAATCCTATGTAAGGATAATTGAAAATCTCCATGACGGCTTATATTTTGTCGATAAAAACAGGGTCATTGCCTATTGGAACAAGGCAGCTGAAAAGATCTCCGGTTTCACTGCCAGCGAGGTTATTGGAAAATCCTGTTCTGATGACATACTCGCCCACGTTGACAGTGAGGGACAGAGGCTTTGCACTGGATTGTGCCCCCTTGCAGCAACGATAGGTGATGGAACGCCTCGTGAGGCTGAAGTGTATATGCACCACAAGGACGGTCACAGAATACCTGTTTCTATTCGTGTCAGCACCTTAACCGACGCAAGCGGTCATGTGATCGGCGGCATAGAATTATTTACAGATATCAGTAACCAGACCACCAATGCCTTGCGGGTCAAAGAGCTTGAAAAACTGGCCCTTCTTGACAGTCTGACCCAGTTAGCCAATCGAAATTATATCGATCGAGAACTCCGGATCAAATTCGAAGAGAAAAAACGTTTTAATCTCCCTTTTGGTGTCTTGTTCATAGATATTGATCATTTTAAAAAATTTAATGACAACTATGGCCATTATCTAGGGGATGATGTCCTCAAATTTGTGGCAAATACTTTTGTTGCCAACGCCAGACCCTTTGATCTCTATGGCCGTTGGGGAGGCGAAGAGTTCATTGGCCTGATCCCTAATATAGGTGCTTCTGACCTCGAAAACCTGGGAAATAGAATGCGGCATCTTGTGAAAAATTCATACTTAACTCGTGATGATAAAAAGCTGCAGGTCACCATTTCCCTTGGAGCGACTATCGCCAGTGAAAATGATACCATGGACAGCCTGTTAAAAAGAGCTGATAAACTGTTATACCAGAGCAAAACAAGTGGTAGAAATTGTTTGACCATCGGTTGAGTCTTGAGGGCCACTAAAGGGGTGAAGGAGGAGCACCCGGACTGTATTGTTGGGTAAGCTTCTTCAGCGTGATCGTATTGTCCAGATTAAAATACCCGTGAAGCCTCTGCCCGGCTTGGTCTCTGATCGTTCTTCAAAGGGTCAGTTGACTCCTTTCAGCTGGGAAAGAGAATCTACAGCCGCTCTCGTGTCGCTTTGTATATCGGAGTGTGCTTTCTCTTCTCTTTTGGGGTCTTGAAAGCGTGCAGTGGTAGTCAAGAAGCCTCAGTATTTATATGTTGGATATTCCATTATCCCGTAATGAGGCCGAACCTATTGAAATGAATACCTTTCAGTACTACTAATTCAGGAGAATCATCAGGGGAGGCACAATACTTGGGCCTGCGTGCATCTTTCTATGGAGAATAGCTCCATTATTTCCCACTACGACACAATCATATTCTGACTCACACCAAACGTCCTGCAAGTACTGTCCTGTCCCAGATACTTTGTTCGACCATCCTGTGCCATCATAGTGCATGATAGTGCCATACCAACCAACGGCATACACATCATTTGCACTGCTACCTCCAATCCCTCTATAGTTAACTGCTTTACCAGTATTCAACTTAGACCAATCAGAACCATTATAGTGAAAAACGATCCCATCATCATTCTCCACAGCATAAACATTACTACTACTTGTACCCCAAACGTCGTTGATCAGCTCTAAGGTCCCAGATTCCATTTTTGACCATGTATGTCCATCGTAGTGCACTATTGAGCCATGATCCCCTACAGCAAAAACATCGTTGCTGCTATAGCCCCATATGCCAGCCAAATAATCAGTGGTTCCGGAGTCCTGTAAGGACCACCTATCACCATCATAATGCAGTATAGTGCCTGGCTTTCCAAGCACAAATATATCAGTATTGTCCACTCCCCAAACACTATGGAAACTCTGGTTGGATAAAGTTAATATATTCGACCAGTTATTGCCGTTGTATTGGTAAATGAAACCTGTACTGGGTTGCTCCCAAGTTGGGTTCTTTACGCCAACAACGTACACATCGTTACTACTGCCTCCCCAAACTCCTAATAGATAGTCAATGTTAGGTGTAAATACCGTTGACCATGTTTTTCCATCATAATGTTTAACTGCAGCGGCCCTGAGCCCCACTACATAGATATCGTTTTCACTACTTCCCCATACCTGATTAGACTGATTATGGGTTTCAGGAAATGTATCAGGCCAGCTTGAACCATTATAGTGGAGGATGGTTCCATATTGGCTTACTGCTATAACATTGTCCACTTTGCTTCCTGAAATACCAACTATAGTACCAGTTGCATTTGTGATCACCTGTGACCACTCGCTACCATCATAGTGCAAAATATAGCCATCATACCCGTAACTATCTGTCCCTACACAAAAAATGTCATTCTCACTGCTGCCCCATATCCCTGCTAATGTACCAGAATAACGTTCGTTTGTTCGAATCTTAGTCCAGTTGGTTCCGTCAAATCTCATCAAAGAGCCAAAGTTAGAAGTGACGTAAACATTATTAGCACTAGTACCCCAAACAGCAGAATAAAAGCCTTCGTCAAATAGTTCAGTCCAACTGCTACCGTCATAGTGTAAAACAACACCAGAACCCACAGCATAAACATCGGTACTGCTACTCCCCCAAATCCCCTGTAAATCTCCACGTCTTGGCAGTATAAACTTAGTCCATGTTGAGCCGTCATAATGTTGGATAGCACCATCTTCACCCACAGCAAATACATCACTGTTGCTACTCCCCCAAACAGCGGTAAAATGATCATAATATGGTGGTGACATTGGCGACCATTTGCTGCCATCAAAATGGAGGATAGTACTCCATTCTCCTACCGCAAAGACATCATTGCTTCCACTACCCCACACACCTCGTAATGATTGTGAGGTCTCCGATGTCATCTTATTCCAATTCTTACCATCAAAACGAAGTATCGTTCCCGAATGCCCTACAGCATAGGCTTCATTATCATTGCTTAGCCAAACAGCCTCAAGATTATTTCCTTGAGGAAGAGGATTCTCCCAGCACCAGTTATCTTTTGAGCAGATTTTGGCTTGACTTGGTCCTACCCAGCAGGAAATGAGGAGTAACAATATTAAGCTATGAGCATTTCTGTAAACCTGTATCTTTTTGATATTCATTATATTAAAGAATAGAGAAAGGTAACTATTAATTTTTAGTAACTACTCACCCCTATCCGATTCAACTTCCAAAGCCTTACCTGTCAAAGCTATCTGAATAGCAACAAGCGGATTGACTCCTTGACTGGCCATGGTTTGCAAGTAACTTGAAATCCGGCAATATGCCAATGCATATAACT
>JAHIUA010000048.1 GCA_018817385.1 Pseudomonadota bacterium | reverse complement strand
TGAGAGCTATAGTGGTTCACTGAGTATCAGCTGGGAAGTCGACCTCTGGCAGAAACTGGCAGACAGTGAAGGGGCGGCGACCATGGATGTGGCTGAACAGGAGGCACTCTTTCAGGCGGCGCGCGATTCCCTGATAGCTGAGGTGATGAAGGAATGGCTGGGATTGATTAGTGATCAAAATACTCTCACTATAGAAGAGTCGCGCCTGGTGAACCTTGAGCAGAACGAAGGCTACATTCTCCAACGTTATCGCAACGGGATCGGAACCTTGGAAGATCTGGACAGTGCCCGGACCTCAACTGCAGTCTCCAGGGCCTCGCTGGAGGAATACAGGGAGGAGTTGATTCGAAGACAACGGACCTTGAAAACGATGCTCGGTCGCAGCGGATCGGCAGAAGTGACAGTTGGCGACGCCTATCCCGCTGTGATACTAGCACTTGCCGACCTCCCCGAGCAGACCCTGCAGCGCCGACCGGATATGCAGGCCGCTTATTCGGCCATTGAAGCAGCCGATTTGCGAACTTCAGTTGCCTATAAGGATCTGCTTCCCAGTATCAGCCTGGAAGCGGCCCTCGAAGATAGTAGTTATTCGCTGCACTTCCTGGTAGGGAGTTACTCATGGGATGCCTGGAGACCAAGGGGCAACAACATGAGCACTCCCCTTTCCGGTGGTGAGTAGGAATGGTCATGTTACAGGGCAGGAGCGAGAAGTAACTGCTGCCCTGCAGTAGTTGTTATCTCAGCGCCAGATCCATTCGGTTTTCAGATCCAGATCCTTTTCTTGTTCAAAGAAGACCGTCTCATTACCGTCGAACTCGCCAAAGGGCAGGTACCACAACACCACCGAGACGGTAAGCTCGTCTTCCAGTAACTCTCTGCGGGAGGCTGTACCCTTCTTGACATCTTTAAAGGGGTAGGTGATTTCAAAGGTTTTATGGACTCGTGCCAGGGGTGGAATACTCGTTTCTCTAAGCAGGCCGCTTTTTTCATAGGGCCCTCGGCCCATTTCCTTACCTCGACCGAGGCGTCCAGGGTAGGGCATGAAGATTTCTTGTTGTTTATAAATCTCTTTATTATCTTTTGTTTTCGCGGTCACTTCCAGGACCAGCCGGTTAGGAGTGGGTCAGCCGTCTGGGATGCCATGGCCGCTCTTGTTGTAGAGTTCAACATTAATGATGCCGATGGGCAGTACTCCTTCTTGCCTGTTTTTCCGCCAGAATAAGGAGCGGCCCTCTACATTGACATCAAGCGCCATCTCAATCATGGTATCGTCGCGATAGGATTGCATATCGTGGCCGAGACCGGACTTCTTCATATGACATTCCTGGCAGGTGTCGCTGCCGCCGTGGGCGACATAGGCAAAGAGGTAGCTGCCGTATGCTGTGGCACATTGAGAGGGATGGTCCAGCTCAAAATTTGGACCCTGGCCATGGCACTGGCCACAGAAGATGGCCTCTCCCAGCGCAGGTGCGACAGCCATTTTGGGATAGTTCTCATCCTCATGATCACCCTCGTTGGCACCATAGATAGTGTCTGCCTGGGGGTAACCGTCTGCATATTTGTGAATAAGGGCAAGCTTGTTATGGCAGACCATACAGCCAATATTGAGGCTGGCAATGGTTTTCTCAAGCTTTTTAGCCTTTGTGTAGTCTTGGTCCCGGTTGGCTTGTTGCCAATTACGAATAGTGGCAACAATTTCCCGGGCAACCTCATCGGTGGCTTCATCCAGCTGGGGCAAATGACACTTCATGCACATCATCAGGTGTTCCACTGTAATATCAGCGTCTTCTTTGACTCCTGAGTAAGGAAAGAGCTTTAAGCCTTTCTCAATGGCAGTGATAATAGTCGGAGCAGTACGGGGGGTGCCGAGAATTGATTTGGCATGAAGGGATTCTGACCATTCATCATGGACATCTTCATGACATTCTAAACACTTGCTTGAGTCGTAGCGCTCAGCCAACTCTGCAATGGTTTTTGCCTTGGGAAGTGGTGTGGGCTTTGGCCCTCCTGCTCCATAGGCGTTGTACAGCCCCAACGTGGATGCAGCAATGCACGTAAGGGCAATCGTCCAATAATTTCTCATTTTTCCTCCCTGCAGGTTAAGGTTAATTTGTTTTGAAATCTTGGGCTACTCGCTGTCTCTGTATCTAACGGCTGTAATTTATGCTCGTTACCTCGGTGCCGATCATCTGGATGATGATATCGCACAGTTGTTGATAATGGGGACAGGGTATACCAGTAGAATTACCTTTAGAGGTACAAGAGGAAAAAACGATAGCCTTTGCACCTCGGTTGATCATTACCTTGGCTTGAGCTACTGCTCATTTGCCTGGGTAGCCTTCGCAGCTGATGAAGCCGACTATCTTTACTGGTCCGCACTGTTCAAAGCCGAGGGTTGCTTTGAAGGCAACCTTGAACTCTGTCCTTCCGGGACAGAGTTCAAGGTCTGCTGACAACGAATAATTCCAACTTTTTTTTATTTCTCTTTCCCCTTGTTAAACAGAACGCTTCCTACATGGAACAGACCGTATCTTCTCAAGCTTCTGTGTGTTTGCTGCAACAAAGTGTCTGCTCTGCTTCAGGTATAATAGGAACAGACACTTTAACTTGACGCTATTTTCAAAATGTTGATATATGCTAATGGATCGCTATTTCGCTGTCCAACGAATTAATTTGGTTGTTGTTATCGGAAATTCCAATGGGAGGGGCTGTGGAGTTACGTCAGCTGAAAACATTTTTGGTGGTGGCTGAGCTATTGAGTTTTAATCAAGCAGCAGACGCACTCAATTTTGCCCAGTCCACTGTATCGGCACGGATTAGGGCTTTGGAAGAGGAACTTGGGGTACCCCTGTTTGATCGGTTGGGTAAAAAGGTGGCCCTCACCGAGGCCGGGAGGATCATGGTCCGCTATGCCAGAAAGATGGCGGACATGGAGGCTGAGACCTTTGCCGAGGTTGCCGGTTGGGAAGGACCAGGTGGTTCTATCTCGGTACGTATGCCCCAGAGCCTGGGGACTTATCTGCTGCCTCGGGTGTTAGTCAGGTTTCAGCAGCAGTACCCGCGGGTGAACCTTGACATCAATACTTGCACTTTCAGTACGCTCAAGCAGGAGTTGAGGTCCGGAATCACGGATATGGCCTTTCTGCTGATGGATACCATCCATGAGGCTAGCCTGAAGAGCGAGATCCTTGGATTTGTCAACCTGCTCTTTATCTGTTCATCTACCGCGGAATTGAGCCGCAGGAAGGTAGTCAGGTTGGAGGATATGGAACAGCAGACCTTACTCTTGCCCAAGTATGACTGTCGCTACAAGTCTACCTTTTTACAGGACCTGGCAGAGTTGAAAGTGACACCCGCTGCGGTTCTGGAGATCAATAGTATTGAAACCATCAAGGCCTGTGTGGAGCAGGGCGTTGGGGTAACGCTCCTGCCTGAGATAGCGGTGCAAGAAGAACTGGCGCAGGGACGCTTTGCCAGCTTTCAGTTCGAGGGTGAATCGCTGGAAACGGCGATTTTGTTAATTCTGCATAAGGATAAGTGGCTATCCCAGTCCATGGAGGCCTTTATTGAGGAAGTCAGGACCTGCTTTTGTTGAACCCTTGCTCTAACTGAAATGCGGGGATATCTATGATAAGCAATATCATTTAATAATGGTCATCAGCGGCATGGGGGAAAATCGGCAGGCTCCTGTCAATGTAGGTGACGATGTTGTCTTGGGTTAGCAATCCAAGAGTTCTGTTAATCAAGATTATCCCTTTCGGGACCATCGGCAGCTGCTCTGAGGATTATTTGATTATTCGCCCAACGTACTGCAATCAAATGCCATTGCAGTACGTTGGGCGAAATGCAGGGCGAGCGATTAACCTCTCGCGATCAGGAAGTCTGAGATACCTCCAGTGCCAGTTGTGCCCAGTTGGTCCCTCTTTGAAAACCTCCCTCCTGTTTTCACCAGCTCCCCCCATTATTGTGAACTTTTTTTGTTCCTTTGACCAGACGTTAACCCACTATTAACCACCTCTCTGTTACAGTCCGTAATCATCAGTAATACACTACCTGTTCTTTGCCGTTCCTCACCGCTTGAATTCGAGTGGGGAGCAAAACGAAGAGCAGGGGACATACTCTCATACCAATACGTCATCGGGGTACTTAACCATATGCCTTTAGTTTCGATTTTAAAAAGTCTCCTCTTCCTTCCTCTTATTGTGGTGATTCTCAGCTCATGCAGCACCGGAACAGCTCCAAATTTTAAAGCCCTGGCCGTGCAGGATCGTCAGCAACTCGCAGATTGGCCTGGGCAGGAGGGGGCCGAAAAAATGACCAGTCTCAGTGAACTTATCGGTTCACCTGAACTGGATGCATTGATTGCCGAAGCCCTTACCGCCAACCCGGGTCTGCAACAGACCTTGCTTACCCTGCAAATTTTGCGTGCAGAACGTGGTCAGGTAGCCGCTGATCGTTTGCCCGAGGTCTCGCTCGATGGCGGAGCAGAGAAGGAAGAGGGGGGAGATGAGAGCTATAGTGGTTCACTGAGTATCAGCTGGGAAGTCGACCTCTGGCAGAAACTGGCAGACAGTGAAGGGGCGGCGACCATGGATGTGGCTGAACAGGAGGCACTCTTTCAGGCGGCGCGCGATT
>JAHIUA010000047.1 GCA_018817385.1 Pseudomonadota bacterium | reverse complement strand
TGTATAGCCAACATCTTTGAGACAATCCACAATCCAATACCAGTTAAAGGTTGATTCAATTGTGATGCTGACAATTTCCTTTCTAAAAGGTTCCAATTCAGCAAGAACGACATCCGCCTGATTTGGTTAGCGCTTATTTAAAAAATACGCTTATCTTCCTGATCAATTATCCCAACATAACAGTTGGTTGAGTGAAGATCGATTCCAGTGTATAATTTTCTTATGAGGCACCTCCCTTGTTGTTTTGTTCCTGTCTCATTATACCACCATTCATGGCGATATCGGGAAGTCCAGATGGACTGGCCTCCCGGAGGTTCCTTTTATATGAGTATCAAGTCTGCATTTGGCTAATGTATGCCATCAAAGGTCAAAAGCGGACTTGCCCCCTTTGTTGTTTCCTCGTTACTGGCAAGGCGTTTGTTAAATGGCCTTTGACGCTACCTCTCCGCCGACAACCTTATATGATGAACTGGACGATGAGTTCCCGAAGGATCGGCGCGAAGTCCTGGATTTCCTTTGCGCCGTAGTGGACGACCACAATGCTTCGTCCCTTCTGCCGTTCGACCCACCCCTCCTTGAACTCAATACATTCCTTCTCATCAAGGACGGCCCGGGCGAGTCCGTGCAGCCACCCTTGGGCGGTTGCGTCGTCAACCAGGAGCAACCGTACGACGTCAGCGACGTCCGTGGCTAAAGCGGCGACACCGTTGAGATCCGTAGCACCTCGGAGGTCGAAAACACGAAAGCTACTGTCGCCTAAAACCGCCTCGATGTCGTGCTGAACGCGCCCTTCCCTGGCGTCGTCGGCACCGATCACCACAAGCTCGGCGAGACGGGTCGGAAGCTCGATGAGCAGTCCCTTAATGAAGGACGGGAGGTCCGCTACGGGCCCACCCAAGCCCGCCGGTCGGACGTTATTGACAAGTTGATCGAGGACTTCTCGCTCAGCGTCTGTCATGGAACGGCCAAGAGTGAATTCCATGGCCTCTGAGACATCTACCCGCCGCCCAGCTTCCTGAGCGAGGACGATTGCATTAGTCGCCTCGCGCAGGCGGTGGAGGCTGCGAAGCTCAATTTTGAGCTGGTCGCGGTGTTGCTGCAACAGGCTGTACACATGGCACACGCCGGCGAGAACATGGAGATGGGGCGATTCAAGTTTTACGCCATCTTCCTTGCACCAACTGCGGGCAATCTCCAAGTAGTCGCGTTCGCCAAGCGGTTCTGTCGCGTCGGCTAGAGGAGCGAGCACCGGTTCCGGCGCACCTTCTTTGCACTGCACCGCGACGTCGCTAAGGCTTTCCAAGATTGGGTCGCGAGAGGGGTAGCAGTGCTCCTTCGACACGGGCCAATCGGCGTCTTGATCTTCGAACACAAGGTTGTCGACCTGATAGAACCAGACTGAGTGGGCCACGTACTGCTCAACGAGGTCCGGATGGGACGTGTCCAGGAATAGCGCCCGTTGGCGCTCGATCCGCAGGACATTCGGCACCTCGATCAGGCGGATCTGTCCGAGCCGGTTCCGACCGCCTGCGGCGAGTTCTTCCCACTCGCGTCGTACGAACATGGTTATCACGCCGAGATCGCCAGTGCGGCCGCCGTCAGAAGCAAAGAAAAGAGCGACTGCGGGATCCCACGTGAGGTCTATGAGCCAAGTCGGTGCAGCTAGCTCATTTGAGTAGTGCTGGATGAGCGCGAGGGCTTGCTCCGCTTGTAGCCCTGGTCGACGGGCCATGATGACTGTGGCCAATGAGTTGATGCGCGCGAGAACGGCCGCCCGTTCCTCACCTGATTTCCGAAAGAAGCTCGGGACGACCCGCCATTTTGCATCGCGCTGCCCACGGTAGAGTTGTTCTTGAGAGGCCGAAGCTGTCCACACCCCAAACGGCATCATGGTCAGAGCTGCCTGGTACACATCCTCACAGGCCTCGTTTGGAAAGCGCCCACGGTTCGGAAAGTTGAGAAGTCCACGAAGTTCGCGGGCCTCTTTCCAGAGAGCACTATGGATATCTGGGATGCCGAACGACGCGAACTCGCGCCGAATATCTTGGTCGCTTCGCGCTGAGAGGACTGCGGAGTGAAAGAGCTGACGGTTGACGCCAAAATGCTCGTGAACAGACCATTCCCGCTGGAATCGCACGAAGCGACGATAGATTTTACGCCATTCAGACATTGGCTTTCCTTGAACTAAAAGCGTTTTATCATTCTTCCCGCCCTGAAGTACCCCACGTGTCCTTATGTTCTTAAAACTGTGTCGCTTTTTCCCAAAATTGGCAGGAGGAGCGGGATGATTGATAAAATGTAGTTGGACTGAGCCGTGGGTTCCAGAGTAATCGGTTATTTATTTCTATGGGGTTTACTTATAACCTTCTGAAAATCCGCAGTAAATATATAGATTCAGTAGAGAACAACGTTTAAAAACGCACATGCATCGTCAGGTCCTCAGTAATAGCACTTGTTATATTACGTCAATAATTATTGTTGCCAAATGTAAAATTTCTCTCTCAAATCAATCCAATGTTGGACACCATGTTTTTTTATTGTTCGAATATTATTTTTAGGCATTTCACCACAACGAGGTTGTAAAATGTCAAATTTTTCACATTTTTCCAACTCTGTGCAATCCCAACAACCTTCAAATCCTTTTGAAATACAGCATTCCATTATTTTGCAGGGTGTACCAGAGCAGCCCCCTCCGACTCGACAAGGTTTTTCGCATTGAGCATTAGTCAGTGCATCCAATACTTCAATAAATTCATTGTATTTTACAAAATTAGCCCCAAAAGGAGTTTTGATTTCTGCGTATTTGCTGAATTCAGTATTTTCAAGTTCATTTTTTAATTTGCGGGCATATTCATCGTATTTATTTTGATAACGAATACAGTCTGGGCAATAGATACCACAATAGGCTGTTTTACTAAGTGAATTCATTTTTGCTCCAAGGAGAAGAAAATATAACACGGAACTCACCAGAGATCCTTTTTCTTCTGATGAAGTTTGTTGTTAGGGGTAAATTATTTATCATATCGAGTAATTACACAACTCATGACTGGACATTCTGAGAATGTGTCAACTTCAAGGATGTTTTTCGCCTGGCAATTTTGACAAAGAATATAATCATTTTCTCCATCGTGGAGTGTTTTCTTCGATTCTCCTTGTGCTATCTCGGTATCATAATTTCTTTGCCACATTTCAAACAGTTCATACTATCCTTTAATAATGGTGAATGTATGATCCATAAATAAAAGAAATCTATAAAACAATGTAGTTACTTGTTTTCTTTTCACTACCATATGGGAAAGCGCCAGGGACTTGATTGCGACTTTTGGGGGGATAATCCAGACGGGAAAATTGTGATATGTCCAGAGCATAGCATAATCCCCAGAGAAAAAATGTTTGCTAATGGTGGAGAGTGGTATCAAAAAGTCCTCGATGGTGAAATAAAAGAGCCTTGATTCCTTTTCGGTTCGCTCAGCGGCATATCCGCCTGAAGCGTTTTTGTTGGGGCCAAGTTACGAGTCTGCAAGAGGAACGCATAAATGCCCCAACGACCTGCATCACCAGCCGCCCACCCAAGGTTGCCGGGTCAGCACCGCCGCGCTTCTTGCCGTCTGGTGAATGCTTTGGTTCGGCGATTTTTGCCGTTTGATTCATTAATAGTGTTATTAATAAATCTACCCCCTATGCTTGTTTGCTCCGAATCGAAAGTACTTAACTAGTTCAAAGCCAGTCAAGCTGCCAAGAGTCCCACCTAAAAACCATGGAAACGCAAGGGACCAGTCAATGCCAGCCCCAAACGAATAAAAAAACAATACCGCAAGAAGGGCTACAGTAGGAAAATAAATAAACACTGATTTTTCTATGGCCTTCATCTCAGTTTGATTAATTAAAAAAGGCGCTATAACAGCCCCACCACCAAGAAAAATAAATCCACAAACAATCATAAAGCCAAAGCCCTCGGAGTGTTGAACTAAGGCAGCCAGGTGATCATGTTTAACAAACCCAACTTCAAACTGAGGACAGAAAATCAAGGTAAGGGTTGCGCAGACTGTCTGGATGACAGCCAGTTTGGAGAAAATTTTCCAAATAGCAGGCTTAAGATCCTGACAGACGGCGTCTTTAACCTTTTCCGTCAAATACGCGGGGGGGGAGATGGGGCCAGAATTGACAAACTCAAGAAATTCCATTTCCAAGTCAGTATTGTCTTTCTTGTCTTTCATGTCATATCCTCAGGCCTGATAAATTTCCTTAACTTTTTTAAGGCCCTGCTGACCAGTTGACGCGCGTTGGAAGAAGTGGTTCCTAAAGTTTCAGCAATCTCCTCAAAGGAAAAATCTTCGCCATAGCGAAGCTCAATAGCCTGCCGCTGGCTTCTTTTAAGATCAGCGTTTGTGGTTAATAATCCGTCTAAATTATGTTTATCCTCAATTTGGAGGGCCGAAGGTGTCACTTCCAAATCATCTAGGGAGACGTTTGGATATTCCTTTTTCTTCTTCCTGTAATAATCAATCAGGCTGTTTCGCAGCACAGTGAATAACCATGGCTCAAAAGGAAATTCACTTTTGTACCGCAACCGTGATTGATGTACCCTCAGGAATACGTCCTGGAAGATTTCATCAACCTCGTTCCGTTTATAGACCCTTTTATGTAAATAGCCATAAACCATCGATTTGTACTTGTCATAGAGGCAATTGAACGCCTCAATATCTCCTCTTTGATAAAGAATCATGAGCTCCGTCCCGCTCATGTAAGTATATAACTTTTTATTTCTTTTCATTAATATATTCGTCAAAGAGGTTTGTTTTGTGACAATTCGAATGAATATTAATTTGTTTTAAATCTTTTTAAGACGGGAAAAATAAAATTAATAAAATAAGTTGTCACAAATTTGATTGTTCATGCGAATTAGGTAGTAATTGCCACATCACTATCGAAAGTGGCGCCCCTGGCCAGGGCCAAAATATCTCTTACTAATTTGAATAAAACCTAATTCAAGGAGCATAACCATGAAAACTCACAAAACCATATTTACAACTCTATCTATTCTTACTTTTTTCAGCCTTTTTCATGTGGCTAACGCTTTAGCCCACTGCGACACCCTGGACGGGCCAGTGGTTGCAACGGCACGAGCCGCCCTTGATAAGGGTGATGTCACGCCACTCCTGAAATGGATACGACCAGAGGAGGAAAAGGACATCAGCACAGCCTTTCAAAAAACATTGACCATACGTTCCAAAGGATCCGAGGCAAAAGAATTTGCCGACATGTACTTTTTTGAAACCCTGGTCCGTATCCACCGCGCAGGGGAAGGGGCGCCATACACGGGATTGAAACCCGGTGAGGCAATTGACCCGGCAGTGGCCCTGGCAGACAAAGCTCTGGAAAACGGAAATGTTGACAACTTGGTCAATGTACTAACCAATGCTCTGGCCAACGGCATCCGTCAACGTTTTCAGCATGCGAGTGAAACCCAAAAACATGCTGATGATTCTGTTGCAGCCGGTCGGGAATTCGTTGAGACCTACGTTATTTTCACTCACTACGTAGAAGGGCTACATGGACTGATTAAAGGTGGAGCCGCTCATCATGGCGAAGCCGAGCATTGATATTACATCTACAAGCTAGCAAAAGTTAAAAAAACGGGAGCCAATTAAGGGCTCCCGTTTTTATTTAAAATGCACCTTGCATCTCATCAAATTGTTTTTGGGATCATGGTTGTTCTTCTTGCCACCGAAACCGGGTAGGTCAGGAGCCTTGCGGCGCCCTTCCCCCCTAAGAACCGTGCGTGATAGTTTCCCATCACACGGCTCAAGTATCTCAAAGGTTCCCCTTGGTGGGGTTCCCGTAATTAATAATTACTTCACGATACACATAAACAGTCAATGTAGCCAAAGCCTAAGGCGCCCCAGCCGTGAAGCCGTCTCTAACTTTCCCTTATCCCATTGATTCAGTTGATTTTCTCGCGAAGAGACAGAAGTTAGATTTCAGCCTCCTTACGGAGTCGGGAATGCTCCACCCGATATTCAGACCTCCTGATCTCGAGAGTTTAATCGGTCGCGCTGTATTTCGCGTAACATGCTGAAATGGCAATTATTTGCAGGATTTATTGCGAATAATCCTCAGAGCAGTTGCCGACGGTGCAGGATTCAGATAAGATACCATT
>JAHIUA010000046.1 GCA_018817385.1 Pseudomonadota bacterium | reverse complement strand
GGAATTAAAGACATTAAGTCCCTTGTTTTCCATGGCCCCCATATTGAAATCATCCACGGCCACAATCATGAAGGTATCCAGATCATATTCAAGGCCAAAGACCTCTTCATCCCACCACATGGCCTTTTTCAGGGAACGCATGGCATGCTCACATTTTGCACGGTTCCTGGCCTCCACATAGATACGGAGGTCGACTGTTCGTCCGGAACGGGTGACAAACGTATCCTGAAGAAAGACCAGATCCCCGGCCACCAGGGCAAAGAGATAACAGGGTTTAGGGAAGGGATCCTGCCATACTGCATAATGACGCCCTTCAGGCAATGCCCCCTCTTCCAAAAGATTGCCATTGGAAAGAAGGACCGGGCAACTTGCCTTATCCGCCTCAATACGGGTGGTAAAGCGGGCCATGACATCGGGTCGATCCGGGTAATAGGTAATCTTGCGAAACCCTTCGGCCTCACACTGGGTACAGAAATTACCGCTGGAGCGATAGAGTCCTTCCAGGGCGGTATTGGCATCGGGGTGGATCCTGGTGCTGGTCTCCAAAACAAAATTGTCAGGAACGTCGGAGATAGTCAACCCGTAGTTATCCTTTTCATAGCGCTGAGGCGAAACCTCTTTGCCGTCTATGGCCAGAGCAAGCAGTTCCAGTTCCTGCCCATGGAGAAAGAGTGGTGCCGCGCCCTGATAGGCCCCATTCTTTCGCAGGGAAGTCAAGGCACGAACCACACAGTCTTTGCCGGAAAGAACAAAAGTCAGGCTGATTTCGTCGACCAGATAAGGCGGGACTTGATACTCTTTTCGATATATGGTGCTATGGGCTGTCTCGGTCATGTTTTTTCCCTTTATAAAATAGGCTGCCCAGCTTTGGCATTGACAGCCCTGTCCATTTCATTATATTTTCTTTGCAATATATACGGAGAGATTCCGTGCTCACTGTAACCAATCACAGTGGGCTCAACAATATGTTTCTACTTGTATCTTTATAGTCATCCGGCTCAGGTACTGCATTTTACAGGATGCCCTGCGTCCGCTACAGCCCAGCTATGCGGAGACAGGCAATCTTGAAAAACCAGGATATCTGAAACAATTTATCACTACTCACCATAGCAAATTTGAGGGATTATCCCCATGATCACTATTAATGAACACTATCTGAAACTCCAGGCCTCCTACCTCTTTTCAAATATTGCCAAACGGGTAAACGCCTTTCAGGAGGCCAACCCGGAGAAGGAAATCATCCGCCTGGGAATAGGCGATGTCACCCGGGCCCTGCCCCAGGCCTGCACAGAGGCTTTCCACAAGGCCATCGACGAGATGGCCACAGACTCAGGTTTCCATGGATATGGCCCTGAACAGGGCTATGAATTCCTGCGCGCAGCCATTGCCAAAAATGACTTCCAGGCCAGGGGCGCCGACATTTCGGCAGACGAGATTTTTGTCAGTGACGGGGCCAAGTGCGATACCGGTAATATCCAGGAACTTTTCACCCAGGACATCAAGGTGGCCATCCCCGATCCGGTCTACCCGGTCTACCTCGACACCAATGTCATGGCAGGACGGACAGGCAACTTTGTAGACGGCAGGTATCAGGGTCTCATCTATCTCGATTCGACAAAAGAGAACAACTATGTTCCCAGCCTGCCAAGCGAGAAACCAGACCTCATCTACCTCTGCTTCCCCAACAACCCCACCGGTTCCACCATCACTCAATCGGAACTGAAGACCTGGGTTGATTATGCCAGGGAAAACAAGGCCCTCATCCTCTTTGATGCTGCCTACGAGGCCTTTATTCGCGACGAATCCCTGCCCAAATCCATCTATGAGATAGAAGGCGCACGGGAGGTGGCCATTGAATTCCGTTCATTTTCCAAGAACGCCGGTTTCACCGGAACCCGCTGCGCCTACACCGTCGTTCCCAAAGAATGCACCGCCTTCGACTCCACAGGTGGAAAGCAGTTCCTTCACCCCCTGTGGAATCGCCGTCACTGCACCAAGTTCAACGGCGTCTCCTATCCAGTGCAACGTGCGGCAGAGGCCGTCTACAGCGAGGAGGGCAAGGCCCAGACCAAGGCCCTTGTTGCCGGTTACCTGAAAAATGCCGATCTTATCGCCAGCGAGATCCAGAAACTGGGCTATGATTTTGTCGGTGGAGAAAATGCCCCCTATATCTGGATCGAAGGAAAACGGGACTCCTGGGAATTCTTTGATATGCTCCTCAACAAAGCTGGAGTGGTCTGTACCCCGGGTGCCGGCTTTGGTAAGTGCGGTGAAGGATACATCAGGCTGTCTGCCTTCAACTCCTACGACAATGTGAAGAAGGCCATGGCCAGAATCAAAGAGGCACTTGCCTGAAAAAAGCACTCAAGGGGGATTAGGCTGAAGGGAAACCCTATAAGGCTGGATGACTTTTTATTTTTCCTTCAGCCTTCAGCCTCTTCCCCTGAAACAGTTCCGTTTTCAAACTCTCCACTCTCACCTGGCCCCTGCCAGCTCTGCCGGCAAAAAACTGATTCGCTCCTCCTGGCCCCTCATCTCCTGAAACTTCTCAAATCCCTGGCCCTGCAAGAAAGTTATCACTCCCTGCACCAGTCGTTCCGGAGCCGAGGCCCCGGCAGTGATGCAAATGGTGCAAACTGACTCCAACCACCGCATATCGATATCAGTCTCGTCATCAATGAGATAACCGCGCATCCCCGCCCGTTCGCCCACTTCACGCAATCTGTTGGAATTGGAACTGTTCTTCGACCCCACCACCAGCAGTATCTCACCACTCTTCGCCAGTTCCAGCACTGCCTTCTGTCTGTTCAGAGTGGCGTAGCAGATATTCGATTTCAATCCCTGGATATCCGGAAAACGATGCAGCAATACATTTCGAATTCCGGCAATATCATCCTGACTGAGAGTGGTCTGGGTCACATAGGCAACCCGGGCGGCATCCTTCACCTGAACCTTTGCGGCGTCCTCTTCCGTGGCCACGATATGGACTCCGCCGCTAACTCGCCCTGCAGTTCCTTCAACCTCTGGATGCCGATGATGGCCGATAATCAGGACATCATATCCTTCACCATGATATCGCTCCACCATGCGATGGACAGAACTAACCAGGGGACAGGTCCCGTCGATGGTTCGCAGGCCAAGCGTCCTGGCTCGCTCCTCTGTGGCAACCGATACCCCATGGGCACTGAAAATACAGATGGCCCCTTTCGGTACCTCCTTCATATCATCAACAAAGACCACGCCCAAATTTTCAAGTTCCTGGACCACGTGTTTGTTGTGAACAATTTCATGGAGTACATACACAGGAGCCCCATACTGCTGCACAGCCAGTTTAACCGTAGCAATTGCCCTTTCCACTCCGGCACAGAATCCTCTTGGATTTGCCAGGATGATTTTTTTTGATATATTTCCCATTCACTCCCCTGTTTAGAAAAAAACAATATCGAGAAAAACTAAATGATTAGGATAGAGATGTATACAATATAGCTCCATTCTTCAACACTCTTCATTTTTACTGAACAGTCTTTTTTCATTTTTGATTATTTATTTTCCCTTTAACTTGCTATAATCTAACGTCCAGCGTCAATAAAAAAGAGCGCTGCAAGGATTTCCAACAACTATTCTTAACACCACAGGAAAATAAAATTATGACTTCGTCTCAAACATTTACAGTAACCCAGCCGACCCGCATCCAATTCGGAGCCGGTTCGATTTCAGATCTGGGCAAAACAGTTAAGGATTTCAACGGTACCAATGTCTTTCTTGTCGTCGATCCGGGCCTGGTCAAGGCTGGTCTGATCTCCCCTATCACTGCCCCTCTGGAAAAAGAACAAATCCCTTTTACCATATATGATAACATTGATCCTGAACCTGGCCTGAAACTTGCCGACAAAGGCTACAAGCTTGCCCAGAAAGCGGGTTGCGACTGTGTGGTTGGCGTTGGTGGCGGCTCTGCCATGGATGTAGCCAAGGCAATTGCGATCCTTCTCACCAACGGTGGCAAGGCTGCAGACTATCTTGGTCTGGGACTAATCAAAAAAGCAGGTGTCCCCAAAATCATGGTCCCCACTTCTGCTGGAACAGGAGCTGAAGTGACATTCACTGCTGTCTTTATCAATGAAAAGACCGGTTCCAAGGGAGGAATGAACGGAGACCCACTGTATCCCGATGCCGCTATCCTCGACCCGCAACTCACCCTCAGTCTGCCGCCCCATGTCACCGCCTTCACCGGCATTGATGCCCTTACCCACGCCCTGGAGGCCTACACCTCCACCCAGGCCCATGTCATTTCCGAAATGTATTCTCTCGAAGCCATCCATCTCATTGCCGGAAGCCTGCCGGCGGCCTATGCCAACGGCTCCAACCTTCAGGCCCGCACAGACATGCTCATGGGCTCACTGCTCGGCGGCAAAGCGCTCGCCACTGCCGGAGTAGGGCTGGTCCACGCCATGGCCTATCCCATGGGAGGTATGTTTGGTATCCCCCACGGACTGGCAAATGCGGTTCTCCTGCCCTATGTGGTTGAATACAACCAGATAGGAAACATGGAAAAATTTGCGATCCTGGCTGAAATCCTCGGCCAGAATACCGATGACCTGACCCTCCGTGAAGCAGCAAGCCTCTGCTCCGAGGCCCTTTTCGAGCTGAATGCTGATGTGGGTATTCCAGCCACTCTCAAGGATCTTGAAATCCCCTTTGACAAGATCCCAGAAATGGCTGCAATTGCCCTTACCGTAACCCGCCCTGTGGAAAACAACCCCAGGAAGCCTACACTGGAAGATGTCATTTCTATCTATGAAAGTGCCTATGACGGCATAGCTTACTAGGAGCCTGTCTGGGAATGCCCTTTTCTCGGACAGAATCCTAGAGGTTAAGACACTGCGGCGTACAGAAAGTACGCCGCAGTAATTAAAAATTGCAACAACGCCACAACCAAGGAGTTCGCACAACGCAGTCAGCAGCTAACCACCTAACATAATAGCAACTTCACCTCATTCACGGGCAGTTCTTCTGCCCAAACAACCCTCAACAAGGAGTGACAAACATGAACAAGTTGTTTGGAGTAATGTCAGCAATCTGCCTGAGTACAGTTATAACCTTTACCTCAGCTGCAGACTTATACGCCCAAAAACGTATCGTCTTTGGCGGTGGTCCAGCTGGCGGTACCTTCCAGGTGGTGGCCAATGCTATCCAGGTTTACAAACCTGTTAAAGAACTTACTGACTTCACAGTCAAAGCCCAGTCATCTGCCGGTTCTGTTGAAAACCTGCGTAAGATCAACGCAGGGAAGATGGATTTCGGTGTCGTCTACTCAGGCCATGTCTACCTGGGAGCCAACGGCCTGATGAAAAACGATACCAAAAAATATGAAAACGTCCTGGCCGTTTCCTATCTCTATGGTGCCCCTGCTCAGCTTGTGGTCCACAAAGGCTCCGGCATCAACTCTGTGAAAGACCTCGAAGGCAAAAAAGTCGGTGTCGGGAATGCCGGCTCCGGTGCATTTGCCAACTGTGAACTTTTCTTCAGCCACATGGGTATCTGGGACAAGATAGAGCGCAATGCCATGGGTTACAATGATGCGGCCGCAGCATTCGGCAACAATCAGCTTGATGCCTTCTGGCTCTTTACCGCCTTCCCTTCAGGGGCTGTTATCATGGCTGCCCAGACCAACGATATCGCCATGCTTGACCTTGAGGCCGATGCCGTTTCCTCAGGTTTTTATGAAAAATACCCCTACTTCTCCAAACTGAGTGTTCCTGCCGGGACCTATAAGGGTGTTGATACAGACACCCCTTCCTTCCAGGACTCTACTCTGTGGGTGGCCAACAAGGATGTACCCGAGGATGTGGTCTACAAACTGCTCTCCGTCATCTATACCGAAGAAGGCCTGGCCCATATGGTCAGTCAGAAAAAGACCTTTAAAGAGATGTCCATCAAAACCGGCGTCAACGGTATCGTCACTCCGATGCATCCGGGTGCCATTAAATTCTGGAAAGAAAAAGGCATTCTGTAATTTTCTTTCCAGAATTCCAGCAAGCGGCAGGGCAATACCTGCCCTGCCGCTTTTCCAGTCGCAATGAGGCACGGAACAGGGAAGAGGAGGTGTCACTTGTATCCCTCTTCTCTGTTCCGTGCTCCATATTCTTTTGCAACTACTCTCCAGATGAGGTCTGCCCTTGTATGACGAGCTAAAGCGAATTGAACAGATACTCTTTGATATCTGTGCCGTCGGCCTGCTGTTTTTTTACTCCTATGCCGCAATCATATCCCCGGCAGCAACCCAATACCACCGGGGAATATATGTCATTATCACCTATGTTCTGGTCTTTCTCCTCTACCGCTCAAAATCTCTTGTAGGACGAGTGATTGATTACCTTCTTATCATCCTTTCGGTTCTCAGCGTCAGCTATTGGATCTACAACTTTGAGGCCATCAACTACAGGACCGGCGCAGAGACCCCGCTTGATATGGGTATCGCTGTTGTAGGCGTACTCTTAGGGATTGAACTTGCCCGACGGGTAGTTGGCAACATCTTTGTCATTATCGGTGTTACCATGTTGGCCTACGGCGTCTACGGTGACTATATGCCGGACCTTATTTCCCATGCCGGAGATACTTTTCCCTCCCTCTGTACCTCTATCTTTTACAAGAGTGACGGAATTTTCGGAATCATGGCCAATGTCCTGGCCACCTATATCCTTCTCTTTGTCCTCTTCGGTGCCTTTCTTGAAAAATGCGGGGCCCAGAAATTCTTCATCGACTTTCCCCTGGCCGCAGTGGGACACAAGATCGGAGGACCTGGCAAGGTGGCAGTCATTGCCTCCGGCCTGTTTGGTTCCATCTCCGGTAGTGCCATTGCCAATACCGTCTCCACCGGAGCCTTTACCATTCCCATGATGAAAAAGGCCGGGTTCAAACCCCATATTGCCGGAGCAATCGAACCTGCAGCCTCCATCGGTGGCATGTTCATGCCTCCGATCATGGGAGCCGGAGGCTTTATCATGGCCGAGCTCACCGGGCTCCCCTATTCCCGTATCATGCTGGTGTCACTTTTCCCTGCCATTATGTACTTTTTATCCGTTTTTATTATGGTCCACTACGAAGCAAAAATGAACAATATTGTCGGGGAAAAATCGGAACACAGCGCCTGGGAGATATTCAAAGCCGAGTGGTATTATACCATTCCTCTTATCATCATTACCATCTTCATGCTCTATGGCTACTCTCCAGGCTACTCCGCTATCCTTGGACTTATCTCCTGTATCGTGATTTCCTGGTTTCGCAAAGAAACCCGCATCGGCCCCAAGGAGTTCCTCAAAGCCGCCAGGGCAGGGGCCGAATCCAGTCTCAAGATCGGAGCCACCGTGGGGGTCATCGGGATCATCATCGGCGTGCTCACCTTCAGTGGCCTGGTCCTCACCTTTGCCGACATTGTCATTGAACTTGCAGGTGGTTCACTGGTCATGACAATCCTCCTTATCGCCCTCGCCTCTCTGGTACTTGGAATGGGTGTTCCCGTTACCGCCGCCTACCTGATTACTGCAGTAGTTGCCGTCCCGGCCCTGACCCACCTTGGTGTGAATGAACTCGCCGCCCATCTGATCGTTTACTGGCTGTCCCAGGATTCAAACATTACACCACCGGTATGTATTGCCGCCTTTGCCGGGGCCACGATTGCCAAGGCCAATATGTGGAAAACCGCATTTTCCGCCTTTAAGTTTGCTAAATTCCTCTACCTGGGTCCCTTTCTCTTCGGTTTTGTACCAGGATTCTCCCTTACTGGGACCACTACGGATATCATCAAAGCCTTTATTCTTATCATCTTCGGTACCTGGCTCTACTCTTACCTCCTCAGCGGTATCTGGCTGAAATCAATTTTCAGCAAAAAACAAGCCGCATAAACCTCCGACAAGAGCCAGAACATACATAATTATTTCAGGCTCTTGTCACACATCCACCCCCTTAAGCAAGAGATGGTTTGTCATGAACGACAACTATTTTATGGTTTGTTCCCCGTTCATCGCTTACTATCCTCCTAAGGATGGATACTGCACAAAATCCACCACAGGATTCTTGAAACTGCTTTCCCGCTTCTTGGCCATACCCCATTCAACAAAAGCCCCATGGGTGAGCTGGTTAGGGAGTATAGTATTCACCCCCCTATTTTTTTTGACAAGAAATACCCTGGCCGAGCTCCAATCCTCCCATGAAGACGAAACCTCAATTTTCCTTCTCTCTCAGCCCGAGAGCGAGAAAAGGAAGTGTTCGCCATCACAGCTGTTGAGCACTTACCCTGCCAGTTGACGACAATATTTTCACATCCTTCTGGATGGCTCCAACAGGACACATCATGAAACGAATAGAAAACCGGATAGGCCATTTAGTGATCAACTATCGTTGGCTATTTATTGTAGGCCTGTTTGCTGTTGCCCTGATATCTGCAAGTGGCATGCGTTTTCTTACTTTTTCCAACAACTCTCGCATGTACTTCTCCAAAGACAATCCTCAACTACAGGCCCTTGAAACCCTGGAACAGACCTATACCAGAGTGGAAAATGTCCTGTTTCTCATCGCCCCAAAATCAGGAAATGTCTTTGAACAGCAAACGCTTGCAGCCCTAGAGTTTCTCACCCAGGAATCATGGAAGATCCCTTTTTCAAGCCGGGTCAATTCGCTGAGCAATTATCAACATACCCGTGCTGTTGCAGATGACCTGATTGTGGAAGATCTTATCCAGGATGGAGACACACTTACCAATAAAGAGATATCAGCCCTCAAAGATATTGCCCTTGCCGAACCCATGCTCCTCAACAGCATGATTGCCAAAGATGGAAGTGTCACCGCCGTAAATATCAACATCATCAAACCTGAGGACAACAGTTACGAGACAAAAAAGGTCAGTGCCGCTGCGGTACAATTAAAAAAGACAATGGAAGACAAATATCCATTTCTCGATATTTACCTCACCGGAGGAGTGATGATCGACAGTGCCTTTGGGGAAGCACCGGTAAGGGATATGCGAACCCTTATTCCCCTCATGTTTGCCCTCCTCCTCGGTCTCCTTGTTCTCTCACTCCGTTCAGTGCTGGCCACCTCGTGCACACTCCTGGTCATTATCCTTTCAGCTGCCACCGGACTTGGTCTTGCCGGCTGGTTAGGGATAGCTCTCACCCCTGCCTCTGCCAATGCACCCGTCATCATCCTTACTCTGGCCGTTGCCGATTCCATTCATATCCTGGTCACCATGTTTCACCAGATGCGGCAAGGAGAAACACGCCATAAGGCCATCCGGGAATCCCTCCGTATCAATTTCCAGCCTGTCCTTGTCACCAGTGTAACCACGGCCATTGGTTTCCTGACCATGAATTTTTCAGACGCTCCTCCCTTTCGTGATCTTGGTAATATTGTGGCGATGGGGGTCTTTTCCGCCTTTATCTACTCTGTTTTTTTTATGCCAGCATTTGCTGCTGTTCTCCCCCTAACAGTAAAACACAATGCCCGGGAACAGAGGCATCTGTTTTCCCTTCTCGGGGAATTTGTGATCACCTGGCGCTCTCCTATTTTCTGGTCCATGATCATCCTTATCGTTCTCACCACCGCAGGAATATCCAAGATCCGGCTCAATGATGAATTCGTCAAATATTTTGATCGCAGTTATGATTTCCGCGTGGCATCCGACTTTTCAGCCGAACATCTCGCCGGTCTCGAAATCATAGACTGGGCCCTTGAATCCGGTGAAGAAGGAGGAATCAGCAACCCTGAATTTATGAAGAAAACGGATGCCTTTGCCCAGTGGTTTCGCTCTCAACCTGAAGTAAGGCATGTCTACGTCTTCACCGATATCATGAAACGCCTTAATCAAAACATGCATGGTGATGACCCTGCCTGGTATCGTCTGCCGGAACAGAGGGATCTGGCCGCCCAATACCTGCTTCTCTACGAAATGAACCTGCCCTTCGGCCTGG
Organism: Pseudomonadota bacterium; assembly: GCA_018817385.1. GTDB lineage: Bacteria > Desulfobacterota > Desulfobulbia > Desulfobulbales > Desulfocapsaceae > Desulfocapsa. The sequence continues at coordinate 8,038 of JAHIUA010000046.1, read as the reverse complement.
ATCTCAACAACCGCATCAATCTTGACAAATCAGCCACCAGAATGACCGTAGCCACGCCCAATATCGGCACAGCCGGAGTCCTTGATCTGGAACGGCGGGGCAGAAAATGGCTCGAAGACAATGCCCCATCCATGACCACTTATGGCTCTGGGCTTTCCATCATATTTTCCTACATCTCAGAGAGAAATATCCGCTCCATGCTCAAGGGCTCCGTCTTAGCCCTGTTCCTCATCTCTCTGATTATGATTATTGTTCTGAAAGACCTCAAACTGGGAACACTCAGTCTCCTGCCAAATCTTTTCCCCGCCTTTATGGCCTTTGGTGTCTGGGGAATTTTCGTCGGCCAAGTGGGACTCGCCGTCTCAATTCTGATTGCCATGACCCTGGGGATTGTGGTTGATGATACCGTCCATTTTCTCACCAAATACCAGCGTGGTCGCAAGGAGCATGGAATGGATTCGCAAGATGCAATCCGCTACGCCTTCACAACCGTTGGCGCTGCCATATGGATCACCACCATAGCCTTGGCAGGAGGCTTTACAGTTCTCTCTTTTTCAGGCTTTCAGATCAATGCCCATATGGGAGCAATGACATCATTGACCATCAGCCTTGCCCTGCTCCTCGATTTTTTCTTTTTACCAACCCTGCTTCTGAAAATGGACAAATAACAGGCCACCAGCAGGCCGGCTCTGTGCTGGTAGCCTGCTATTTTTCAGCAGAGAGTGTGACAACAAGGCAGAGACCCATTAGCTGATACCTATACGTGGAGACCAACAGATGAAACTATTGCTGACAACCCTTCTTTTTTGTATGACGGCATTCCATGCCTCCTCAGCATTTTCGGAAACTGCTGAGGAAAAAGGTCTGGCCATTGCCATTGAGGCCAAGCTCAGAGATAAGGGTTTTATTGATTACACTGCAGATATGGAGATGATTCTGAGGAATAGACAAGGTAATGAGAGCAGGCGCTCCATCCGTATCAAGACCCTGGAGGTCGCAGACGATGGCGACAAAAGTCTTTCTATCTTTGATACGCCAAAAGACGTGAAAGGCACCGCCTTTCTCTCCTTTTCGCATACGGTTGGTGATGACGATCAGTGGCTCTATCTTCCGGCCTTAAAACGGGTAAAACGAATCAATTCCCGCAATAAATCCGGTTCCTTTATGGGCAGTGAATTCGCCTATGAAGACATTGCCAGTCAGGAAGTGGAAAAATATGCTTATAAACACCTGAGAGCGGAACAGTATCAGGGTCAGGACTGTTTTGTCGGAGAAAGCTACCCGGTAGACAAAAACAATTCCGGCTATACCAAGCGCATAACCTGGACCGACAAGGAGGAATACCGCGTCCTCAAAGTTGAGTATTATGACCGCAAACAGAGCCTGCTCAAAACCCTCACCACTGGAGGGCACCAGCAGTATCTTGGAAAATACTGGCGACCTGCTATGATGCAGATGATAAACCACCAGACTGGAAAATCCACCACCCTGCTCTGGAAAAATTACCAGTTCCGCACAGGACTGACGGACAATGATTTCAACAGTACAAGCCTGAAACGTGCACGATAAGAGACCCAAAAAAGCCAATTCGCCCTTTTTTTCCCTGCCGAGAAAATTCCTGCAGGCAAACCTTTTCTGCACTCTTCTGACCTTCTTTCCTGCCGGGAATGCATTGGGAGCGGAAGTGGATGGCGACCTTTCTCTGCAGGGACGCCTCTTTCTTCATGATGGTGCCTCCTCCAGCCAGCAAGATGCCTCGGCCTCGGTGGCCACAAACCTCGAACTCTATCATGAGGTTACAACCGATTTCAGCCTCACCCTGGCCGCCTTTTATCGTCTTGATTCCTCGGACAACGACCGTACCCATGCCGATCTGCGGGAAGCAAACCTGCTCTATCTTGCCGACAACTGGCAACTCAGGGTAGGTTTTGGCCGGGTATTCTGGGGGGCCACCGAATTTGTCCACCTCGTGGACATCATCAATCAAACCGATCTGGTGGAAGCCCTTGACGGTGAAGAGAAACTCGGTCAGCCCATGGCCCACCTCGTTATTGCAGAAGACTGGGGCAGCGTGGAGGGCTTTGTCATGCCCTGGTTCAGGGAACGCACCTTCCCCGGCGACAAGGGAAGGTTTCGCTCACCGCTGGCCGTGGATACGGATCACCCCCTTTACGAGAGCAGCAGCGAAGAACAGCACCTGGACCTGGCCCTGCGCTACAACACCTCCCTGGCCAATGGTGATATCGGTCTCTACTACTTCAACGGCACGGCCCGCGATCCTGTCCTGCTTTTTTCATTCGATCCCGCAGGAGCCCCTCTTCTCTCTCCCTATTACGAACAGATCGGCCAGTCCGGTCTCGATCTGCAACTGGTCGCAGGAGAATGGCTGTTCAAGGGCGAAGCCCTCTACCGCATCGGCCAAAGCCACTCCTTTGCCGCCACCACCTTCGGCTTTGAGTACACCTTTCCGGGACTGGGCGACTCCCTGATGGATCTCGGTCTGATCGGAGAATATGTCTATGATGATCGTGACCAGGAGTGGCTGCCCACCATCTATGACAACGACCTCATGGCTGGCCTCCGCCTCTCGCTCAACGACATAGCTGATTCGACCATCCTCCTTGGTGTAATCCAAGACCTCGACACTTCAGCAATCATTATCGGCCTCGAAGCAAGCCGACGTCTGGGCGACAACATCCGTCTCAACCTGGATGCCTCCTTCTTCCTCAACATCTCCTCTCAGGATCCAGCATACAGCCTGGCCGCGGACGACTTTCTCCTTCTGGAGATGATCTGGTACTTTTAATCTCCATACCTGCCGATGCGACGCAGACAGGGGCCAGCTGCAGAAGCCATCTTCTTTCGCCTTGTATCTTTTTCGGGAGAGAACTATAAGGGCACCCTCATAACTTTTTTAGAAGGTGACATGGCATGGAAAAAAACAAGGGGTTATTCGCTGCTCAAGGCCTTGAGAGAGAAAAAGGTCTTTCTCCCCTTTCTTCTCACCTCACTGCTTCTGTCCACCAACTGGCTGATCTATATCTGGGCCGTGAACAGTGACTATATCGTTGAATCCAGCCTCGGCTACTACATCAATCCCCTGATTAATGTCATCCTCGGCGTGCTCTTTCTCAAAGAACGGTTACGCCCCCCTCAATGGGCCGCCATACTCCTGGCCACTGGGGGGGTCTGTTACCTGACCTTTGTCTACGGCCACTTCCCCTGGATCGCCATTGTTCTGGCCCTGACCTTTGGCCTCTACGGACTCCTGCGCAAGATCACCTCTCTTCCCTCCCTGGAAGGACTGTGCCTGGAAACCAGTATTCTCTGTCTCCCGGCACTCCTGGTCCTTCTCTCCCTCGGAAACCGTGGCGAGCTGGCTTTCGTCCAGCAGAACGGGACCATCCAGCTCCTTTTTGTAGCTGCTGGAATTGTCACCTCCGTGCCCCTGATCCTGTTCGGCTATGCGGCTCAGAAACTCCCCCTGTCGACCCTGGGGATTATTCAGTATCTGGCCCCGACCCTGCAACTCTGTATCGGAATCTTTGTCTATGGAGAACCCTTCCCCCAGGAACAGCGGATCGGCTTTGCCCTGGTCTGGTGTGGCCTGGCAATCTATGGCCTGGAAGGGATTATGAAACGAATGGGGAGAAAAAAGGCCAGACTTGAGGCCTGATGGAGAAAAGAGGCAAGAACGGTCAGGATGCCAACCACTCTTTCACTTCAGGACTGAGATACACATTGGCAAGGAGTTCCGCTGCCCAGGCCTCACCTCCATCCTTTAACAGTCTGCACAGTCGCACCGCAGTAACCTGCAGTACCGGAAGATCACTCCAGATCACCTCTTCCAGGTAATGCATCTCCTGGGGCTTCAGCTTGCCGCTTTCCACAACATCCTTACAGCTGTCACAAAGAAACAGGGTGTGATCTTCACTGGGAAACTCTGGAACGGGTGATATTTCTATGGCATGGAGAGTCCCATGGGCATGGGAACATAATTCGCATTTTGCCCCTGATCGGCGAACCAGGGTTTTGCCAAGAAATGACAATTGTTCCAGACGCTGCTGGTGTTTTTCGTGACCTCGAGACATCTTCCCCCCCCTCTCACTCCCATAAAAGATCGATCCAGCTATACAGATAATGGCCAATAGTTGGCACACAACCGCTCTGTAGCTGTTTATCAGTACCTTATCTGCGTTCATTTAGGACTTCGAAGCATGCTCTCGTGCTATTCGAGAATACCTCAACGGACGAAGAGGGGGTGCTGCTCAATAGGTAGAGAGCGATCAACTCTTCCGAGGTCAGCAGCATACATATCTGGCAAAAAGGGCGCTCCTAAAGAAGACACTGCTCTCTTCCCCTTCACCGGTCAATGCCATCCCTCCCCTGAGACCTTCTCTGTGTGACACACTACTCACAGCGACAGCCCACACTGGCTACCTTGTCCTCTCCCTTTGACCTCTATGGGAGAGGACAAGGTGTATACTCCCCCTAAACCTTATAATATTCCCGGTACCAGGCAACAAAACGCCGCACACCATCTTCCAGGGAGGTATCAGGCTTATAGTCAAAGTCCCGAATCAGATCATCCACATTGGCATAGGTGGCCTGAACATCTCCCGGCTGCATGGGGAGGAAATTTTTATCCGCCTTTTTCCCCAGATTTTCCTCGAGAAGATGGATAAAATAGAGGAGACGCTCCTTTTTGTTATTACCGATATTATAGACCCGGTACGGGCAATAAGAAGTCGCAGGATCGGGGCTCTCACTGTCCCAGGAGAAATTAGGTTCCGCGGGCTTCTGGATAACCCGGGCAACCCCTTCCACAATATCATCGACATAGGTAAAATCGCGCTCCATATTGCCGTTATTAAAAACATTAATTGGCTCTCCGGCAAGAATGGCATTGGCAAAGAGCATGGGTGCCATATCGGGTCTCCCCCAGGGGCCATAAACGGTAAAAAACCTCAGTCCGGTGCAGGGAAGACCAAAGAGATGGCTATAGGAATGGGCCATCAATTCATTCGATTTTTTTGAAGCCGCATAGAGAGAGACAGGATGATTGACGTTGTCATGCTCTGAATAAGGCTGATGGGTATTGGCACCGTAGACTGAACTTGAGGAGGCATAGACGAAATGCTTCACCCCGGAATACCTGCAGCCCTCAAGGAGATTGGTAAAACCAACAATATTGGTGTTGATATAGGAGGCCGGATTGATCAGAGAATAGCGGACACCAGGCTGGGCTGCGAGGTTCACCACAGCATCAAAGCGGTGTTCAGAAAAGAGTTTTTCCATGGCCCCACGATCGGAGATATCCAGGTTCAGATGGTGATAGCCGGCACCGGATGCAATGCTGGCCAGCCGATCCTGCTTCAATCCTACGTCATAATAATCGGTAAAGCTGTCAATACCAAAGACATCACAACCGCTCTGCCGCAGTTTTTCAGCCAGAAAGGCTCCTATGAAACCGGCTGTACCAGTCACCAGTATCTTCTTCATCTGTCCATCAATCATCAAAATCCCCTTCGGGTCCCTTGTCGGTATCCAGTGCTGCCGCCCGTTCAATAATCTTTTCCGTTGTCCAATCCGCCGGATCTTCTATACGTCCCGTTTTGGCTCCCATATCGTAGGAGCCGGCCTTGAGGATGGCCTCTTTCGCCAACTCTGCCGAACCATCGGCAGAAAAGACATTGACGAGCATATTATAGACAAATTCTTCTACCCGCGTGGCCATGCGCTCCCGAATTTCCCGAGGTTGGCCGAGAAGTCTGGTCTCAAAGGGAAGGTTCAGCTGTTTGTAATCGCCCCCCTTCCATCCCTTAGCGTCGGCATAGGCCACCATCTGCAGCCACATCTCTTCACTGACGCCCTCTCCCTTGACCTTGATAAACTGTCCATTGGCATCAAGAAGGGTATTCCCATAATCATTGACCTCAAGGCCCCAGGATACTGCCTGCAGAGCCGTAGCCACATTGGCTTTGGTGGTGGAAGTCTCGCGGGCAATGGCTCGAAGACGATCGGAACTGTTTCCGGAAGTGCCATGTTGTGCGCCCGAGATGCCATACGGGGCCAGAGCCCTGTGAATCGCAGTGGTCAGCTCCACCTGAATTCCCTGGCCACTGGCTTCCATACCATGGGTGGTTCCATTGTTGAGTGCGATCCAGTCGGCACTGATTCCGTGGGCATTTAAGCCCTTGATCAGAAAAGAAGCATCCTCAACCGTGGACAGTCCCTGAGTACCTTTAATTTCACCCACCTCAGTTTCAAGCCCTGCCCAATCCGGAATACAACTGTTCAGTTCAAGATTGGCAAGGAGATTTTTATCATCGGCCATATGCGAGGCATCAATGGCGATGGAGGTGATGCCGGCATCAAAAATGGTGGGAATTTCCACCTTGGCCTGAGCCAGGTCACTCTCTTTTTTGATCCCGTAATGATCAGCATGAATGGCTACTGGTATGGTGATTCCCATTTCGTTACACAAACTATCCACCAGCCGGGCCATGTTCCAGTAATTTACAGCACAATAGGCAGAGGCCCCGCCTTCTGAACGGGCAATCTCGATGATGAGGGCGGCATTGGCCCTTTGAGCGGCTTGGAGCGCGCCTCGTACAACAAAATAGCTGCGCCCATTGGCTGCCATGGTCATGGCGGCGCCTTTAGCCAGCAGTCCCCTGTCTATCACTTTGCCACTGACCAAGAGGGCCTGAGAGTGGGGAAAAAGTTTTCTGATATTGGGCGGACGCCCGATCTCAAGGATCTTTGCATATTCTTCACTGGCACTCATATAGACCTCCTTTGACTATTAGCATCATTGTTCCTTGCTCCTCCCTTAGTAACTATTCAGCAGTACAACCGGGGCCCCGGTTGTACTGCTGAATAGTTACCTCCCTTATACCGTATCACAGCCAAGAAATCCAGAATCAGCGGAAAATGTTTATTCCTTCTTTTCAGGTAATTCCGAACCATATGATACCTTCTCTTGCTCCTGAAAACCGACAAACGTTTTTTTCCCAAAAAGCCATACCGCCACCACACTGATTTCATAAAGAACCAAGAGCGGGATCCCCATCATCAACTGATTGACCACATCCGGGGTGGGAGTAAGAATAGCAGCAATGATAAAATTGATGAGAATGGCATACTTTCGGTTACGATTCAGAAAGGATACGCTGACGACTCCAATCTTTGCCAGAAATACCATGAGGATGGGCATCTCAAAGATGACTCCAAAGGCGATGAGCAGACGCAAAGCCAGAGAAAAATATTCGCTGACGGCAGGCATTGAGGTAAGAAAGTCGTTGGAATAACCAACCAGGAAACGGAAAGCAGGAGGGAAGACGACCAAATAACCGAAAACAGCGCCACCGAGAAAACAGACGGTAGAAAGGACGGTAAAGGGCACCAGTACCCGTTTTTCCTGCTTATAGAGGCCAGGGGCAATAAAGCGCCAGATTTGATAAAACAGAACAGGACTGGCTAGAAGGAGGCCACAGACCAGGGCGAGCTTTAGATAAAAAAAAACCCTTCCTGGTACGAGGTAAAAATCAAAGAGCTGCCCTCTGGGAGGACATCAATCAAGGGTTTGAAAAACAAGGTACCGATAGGCTTGATAAATCCATAGGAAAGAGCAAAGCCGACAATAACGGCCAAAAATGATTTCATAAGACAAGAACGCAGCTCACGCAGATGATCAGTGAGTGTTTGAGTGTCGAACGACTCTTCTTCCCCAATCATGTTTTCTTTTTCTTGACCTCTCTTCTCACCCATCAATCTCTCCGTCGATATTACTGGAATTAATTTCACCTTTCTTACCCTACTTCCCCTTTTCTGACAAGGAGATAGTGGCAAATTCTGATTCCCCCCTCTCTCGTAACACAAAGATTAAGAACACGCTTAGGAGTCGTTAAAATATAACTATAACAAAACGATCTGAAGTGGTATATTGTCGTCATGACTATTACAGAAGACGACATTAAACTTATACGCACCAGATTCAATATGCTTGCGTGGTCTTTGGATGAACGGATGAGGC
>JAHIUA010000045.1 GCA_018817385.1 Pseudomonadota bacterium | reverse complement strand
TTAAACCAGTACCCAGGCCAGTCCAAAGGCGATACCGTAACAGACAACCAAGCCAAAGAGAAACTGTCCGGGATTCATAAAAAGGACGGGTAAGATACCGACAGCCAACAGGCTGAAGATGCCCCGTCCCATGGAAACAAGCCACTTTTTTTGCTCGATGGAATTTTCCATCCACTTTCACCGTTGCCAGGATAACAGGGACGACAGGAACAATGCAATAAAACGCAGAAAACCTCCTGGCGGCGAATGTATCATTCACCGCCAGGAGGTCTCATCTACTGGAGGTCTCATCTACTGGAGGTCTCATCTTATTTGAGTGCTGCTGCTTTCTGCGGAGCCTTGTTTACATATTTAAAGAAGACTGGGAAGGCGACGAAAAAGGCAACGCAGATCAGGTACTCAATACCCTTAATGTGGGTATAGTAGTCAACCAGGGTATGCAAGGGTTTAACCATCCCACTTGCGACCATATATTGACCGGCCAACTCACTTACAGACCATCCGACATGAGAAAGGGCACTGGTCAGGGCGGCTGCTACCCAGAGACACATTATTGAACCTGTTGCCAAGATGATTCTGCCTGCCGTTTTTGAAGTATTAGCTGCCATGGTGTTCTCCTCTATAGTTTTTATTGCCGTGTTTTTTTTTAAATCTCTTTCTGTCAGCCGAGCAGTGCGGTGAAATAACCTGTCACAGCATTCAGCGGTCCAACACTTACCAGAGCACTTACCAGGCAGATAGCCCCCCACAGACCTACAAGAGCTGCCATTACCATTCCGCTTCCAAGTGCAAACTCAGAAGTCTCTTTTCCAACTTCAACTTCGGTTCTGGTCATAGTATTTGTATTTGTAGTCATGGTGTCCTCCGTGTCTGGTAGTTCTCTTTTAAAGAGTGTGATTACAGATTCTCTTTTTAGCTGCCGGTGATGGCGGTGAAGAGGGCCTTAAAGGTCCCGCCGAGTCCGTTGCTGAGCAGTACGCTTGCCATACAGGCAGTTGCCCAGATTCCGATCATTGTGGCAGAGGCCATTCCTACACCAAGGGCAAATTTAGAAGTTTCATATCCAACTTTAGCCTGAGTTTGAGTGATGGTTTGAATGTTTGCAGCCATGGTGTCCTCCATATTATCTTAATTTTATTTGTTTTTTTCTCTCTTTACCCTTTTAATTGCATATTGAATGCCAGTTCTCTTATTCACCATGAAACAAACAGCACAAATAGCGTATCCTGCTGCAATAGCGTCTGATTGCGCACCTTCAGGCAACAACTTCGCCACACCACACTTCTGCGGTATGGCCGGCCAACAGCGATCATTTATGTGGTATGTGATCAGAAAAGTGTAGTTTTGCGCCCACAGAAGTGTGGTTGCCTTTGTGGATAGCTATGGAGTTATGAGCATTGCAGGACTTTTTTGTTGCAAGTAACGGAAAAGGAAGCAAGGAAGGGATCAATTGGTATAAATATGAGATCAGACGAGAGGCACGGCTAGAGATCTCCTTCAAAAACGGTGAAACATGCCACCATTTCCCTTGGAGGTCCCTTTTTCACTGCAACAACTCTGATCTGGAGATCATTTCCAATGTGATCGAGACAAATGTTTGCCAGATATGGGCAGATGATTATGCTGATAGAGACGACAGGAGCGCAGCCCGATTGCCAGAACTGATGATTGACAAATACTCCTTCAACGGTGCAGTTCTGAGAACAGATACGGCAGCAGCTATCGAGAGTGTATCAGTCAGTTTACCGGGTTTTTTCCACACAAGTGAGCGATAATACCTCCATGACCAAAGCAACAAAACATAAATGGACATTTGCGGCCCGTTTCCGGCGCCAGGCCTTTGGTTGGCGATCCCAGCCTGCCATTCAAAGGATAAAAGAAGCTGTTTTCGAAATCAAGGCAGCGGCCAGAAAAGATCCTTTACTTGCTGCAGAGGGAGCGATCCTGTTGCTGGAAAAATTATCTCCAGCCCTGGAACAGGTGGACAGTTCTTCCGGAGCCATTGGCACTGCGGTCAACAACGCCATCGCTGCCCTGGTTCCCATCGTTACCGAGGCACCGGCAGGTGAAAATCTCCGCCGGCAATGGTTGGATCGCCTCTGGAAGGCCATTGAAGAAGACGACATGCCTTATATTGAACTGCTTCCTGAGCACTGGGGCATTCCTTGCAACTCTTTGGACCTTGCTTCACAGTGGGCGGATGAACTGAATACCCGCACAAAGCGGCTCAATACATCCTCTCACACCTGGTGACAAACTCACCTGGGAATGAGGGAAAATGGTTTGCCGCAGCGAAGTCGGCCGAACTGTACCGGGAGGCCATTGAACTGGCCAACCGGACACCATGCGATCCAAAGACCCTGACCAGGGCGGCAAGGGACATGAAAGACAAGGAACCACTCTTTGCCCTGGAAGCAGGAATTGCCGCCCTCCGCTGGTTGATTGCCGGCTATGGATACGAGATAACCGGTCTCGATGTAAAAGAGGCATACAATTTTGCCATGGAGTCCGCCAGTAATGCTGGGTACCAGGATGAGACCTTGGCACGCATACGAACCATGGTCGAAGCTGACACCTCCGGCGACCGATTTGTCTCCAGGATACTCGGACCGCAGCTTGGAATAGGGAATCGATAGAACAGTCTTTTCAAGACACTTGCTCAGCAGCGCAATGGAGCATCAAAAATCACAAGCTCTGCGAGTCGTTCAGAATAGCAGGAAGCACCAGGATCCAAAAATTGTCTTTCTCCGGCTGAGTACTCCTGATCTTTACGCTGAGTGATTCCCCTTCCACCACCGACAACACCTGGATGGAGATGTTATTGAGCGGCACCTCGAACGATTCCCCTGGAAAGAGATAGGCATTGGCCACCCTATTTGGCGGGTAGCTGGCATCCACACTACCGGGGTGCATGTCGAGCAGGTATGACATACAGTACCTTTCAGAAGTACAGTCTGCGGCCCGGATGAGAGCACCGTGGGTGTTGGAGATGGTATAGGTACCGCCATCATTGAGGGAAATGTTTCGAAAAAAGGCGGTCCTGGAATCAAAACCGGTCATGCCGCGATATTAGAGATACAGGGCGTCGATCTGACCAGAAGTGCCGAGGGGAATGGGGTTGGCGAGAGGAATCTTGATGGCTTTGGTATTCACCGTCTGACTTTCATAGGTCTTCATTGAGAAGGAACCATTTTCCTGCACGGTCCGGATGGTGGTCTCATCGAGCCAGCCAAGCTGCTCATTGGTCACCGCGTTAGGATGGCTGGCCTGGGAGCGAAGGCCCATAATAGCAAAGATATCGCCATAGGCATTGATGCTGCAGTCAGCAGGGTCGGTGGAGAGTATCTGTTCACCACAGGTGTAGGAATTGCTGTGCGTGGAAATTCCTAGGAGTCTGTCTGATTTAGAGAATCGTAGCGAAAATTAGAGAAATCGAGACCAGATTTTCATGGATTTGAGGCGAATAGCAGGTCTATTTAACGAAAAGCCATGGAAATATGGGCCGATTTGTCAAATTTGCAGCAGATTTATGTCTAAGTC
>JAHIUA010000044.1 GCA_018817385.1 Pseudomonadota bacterium | reverse complement strand
CCCAGAATGGACGACAAATTCTTCTTTGAATAAAAGGCTGCAATCTCCTCTGACTCCTGTTCCTCCATAAATTCCAGGTATAATTTCCTGGCCTGATTTCTTTTTTCCGAAAACATGGCCAACAAAATATCCTTATGCAGCCAATCCCACTTCTTGGCCCTGGAATAATATCCTTTATGACTGCTCCATTTGAAATCATCCACATCTTCCACTATCCCTGCCCGCAATGGATTTTTGTGGATGTAGCGCAACACCTCCAGAAGATGACTGTCGTTATCCACAACCACCGCCTTGAAACGGCCGCTGAACAACTGCCCTTCATTTTTATGGGCTCGATTGAAACGCTGGGTATAGACGCCGTTGATGTGCCTCATACAGCGGGAGATGTTGCCGTCCGGGGTATGGAGCAGCAGATGGTAATGGTTAGACATGAGACAGTAGGCGGAAACGTTGAGATGAAACATTTCAACGGTTTCCTTGAGAACAGCCATGAAAAGTTCATAGTCATTCGACGAGGAGAATATATCCTCTCTTCGCCTGCCCCGGTTCATGACGTGATACCAGGCGCCTGGATATTCTATGCGTAGTGGTCTGGACATGTTTTTTTACATACCACACATTCACGGTGAAAGTCAAAGGTAGACTTGACCCCTATTTCTATTTTCTATCTATATGATCATAAAAGTATTGTCATTATCAAAATCATGCAGTAATGTCCGGATTGGAATTTGCGTATAAAAACACAAGAACCACTATATGAAACTCAGCTTGGAGCTGTGTCTTCAGTAACTATTGTTGGATTCTAGCCTAGCAAGAAATTATGTCTAAAAATTTTACGTTATTTCAGGATACAGGCAGGCCCTACGGTTTTCTAGCTGAGTTTGCTTAAGAGGCACTAAAATAAATAGAAAAGCCAACAAGGTAGAGCAGTTCAACAACAATAAAAAGAAGAGGTAAAAAATGAAAAAACATTATTGTGTTAAGGCAGCAGTGATAGGCGCTTCTCTACTGATAACAGGAATGGCTGCTTCGGTGCAGGCCGCCCAGAACGCTAGTGACAGTTCACTGCAGCTTGGAGGCAGTTTTTTCCATGCCCAAGGTGCTGAAGTGGGAACCTTGAACCTGGAGGCGGCGTACGGCTATTTTACCACTAAAAACTTGGAAATTGGTTTGATTCAATCATTGGGATACAGCTTTATTGATGACGCCGACGATCAATGGGGAGCCTCAACCATTCCCTTTGTTAATTATCATTTCCTTGGCTTGACAACTAACGATACCTTTCAGCCGTTTATCGGCGTATTCATCGGTGCGAGCTACAATGAAGATGACATAACCGGTACTATGGGACCACAGGTCGGCTTCAAGTCTTTCATCAATGACAGCACATTTGTCACCGTGAAATACCGGTATGAGTGGTTCTTTGATGAGCTGGATTACAATGACATTGAAGACAACAGCAGTGATGGAAATCATGTCGTCACTCTTGGCGTCGGGTTTGTTTTCTAATTTCTCTACATGTTTCATTTTTAACTAATCGAAAATCAAAAAAAGGCGGGAAACAGTAACTGTTTCCCGCCTTTTTTTTTGCGCCTGTGGCTGCCAAATGAAGTAATGGGGTCAAGTCTCCCTTTGACCTTTGTTGAGTTTGAGTTCAATCCTGGACACCTTTTCTTTTAATTGCTGATCTGTTACCAGTCTCGACTTTGCTCTCTCGAAGTGACTGCTGACACTGCTATAACTGGCAATATTATAATCCCTGCCCAACTCAGCAAGGGTTTGACCGCAATACTTTCTCTGCAGAAAAATGGCTACATCCCGGGAAAGATTTTCTGTCCCACGCCTTGAAAACATAAGTACATCGTTTTTAACCTTGAATTCTCTGCACACCAATTTCCTGATGACATGACCACTTAAGGCAAGTTCTTTCAATTTAGGGACATCCTGCTTAAAGCGGAGCTCCTGAAAATTTTTCCTGAGCCAATCTTTAAACCCTTCACCACCCCAGAATGGACGACAAATTCTTCTTTGAATAAAAGGCTGCAATCTCCTCTGACTCCTGTTCCTCCATAAATTCCAGGTATAACTTCCTGG
>JAHIUA010000043.1 GCA_018817385.1 Pseudomonadota bacterium | reverse complement strand
ACCGCGATTGTCCTGATCAGAGCTGTCTTTGATCATCGCTTTTTTTCCTGTTGATCTAATCGCTATTATCGACTTCATTTCCTCGTTCCTTGTCTTGTGTCCGCACTACAGGCTGCCAGCGCGTCTCTTAGTCTCTTCTCTGGTCCGTTGTTGGCAAGTAATGTCAAAGTCACCACCAGTGAACTCGGTTGTTTCCTCAGAGCTGGTGGGAAAATCTTCGTCTGCCCGTTTCTTGGCAGCAAGGACTTCCTTAAACGGCTTGATCCGGCCAGGGGGCAGAAATCGTTCCGTATATTTCCCACCGGTCCAGGCAACATGCAGGGCAGAGTCTTCCAGGAAGCCAGGTGGCTGTGGTATGCCGATAACAATGGCCTCACGCAGTCATTCAACATCTATCGGCTGGCAGAAATAACGGCCAAGCCAGACACGGCGGGCAGAGATTCCACACCAATAGTTACAGGCGGTTTGGGGGAGCAATGGAAACGATGTCTTTGTCGTTGGCCGGGGTAGTATTATTCTTCACTAGGAGTCTGTCGGATTTTGAGAATCGTAGCGAAAATTAGAGAAATCGAGACCAGATTTTCATGGATTTGAGGCGAATAGCAGGCCTATTTAACGAAAATCTATGGAAATATGGGCCGATTTGTCAAATTTGCAGCAGATTTATGTCTCAGTCCGACAGGCTCCTAGGCCTGGATGTGGGCCAGGTTTGACTGCGGCGACTGAGCAAAAACACAGGCGCAACAGGGCTGCGTTGAGTATTTTGTGCTTCAGCCGCAGTGTTCAAAGATGACGCGAAGATACGATGCGGGATTGGCCAGGGTAACGCCTTCCCGCCCTTCGTATCTTCTTACTCCTCTTCACCGCTGGTATAGGGATTAACGGTCAGGACAGGACATGGGGCGGTTTTTACAACCTTGTCGGCCACACTGCCGAACATGATCTTCTCCAGCCCTTTGTAGCCATGGGTTCCCATAACGATGAGATCACCCTTCTGCTCACTGGCGTAGCTGATAATCTGCTCAGCTACATCACCCACCAGCACCTTACCGCTCACCTCGATCACCCCTTTTCCCTTGGCAAACGGCTCTAGCTCCTCCACAAAGGACTTCATCTTCTCCTCTGCCTGCTCAAAGAGGTCTTGTTCAAAATCCGGGATATTCATCTGCGGCACAAAAAATCCGGAATAATCTTCAAACTTCTGGACAATAAAGACCAGGGCCAGGGAGGCCTGAAAACTTCCTGCCATAAAGGCGGCCGATTCCGCGATCATTTTCGAATTATCAGAAAAATCGACGGGGGTCACGACCTGCTTTATCTTTTCAATCCTCTTCATGGTACGCTCCTAATAAGGTAGTAGTTAGCTTCTTCCTACTGAATTTTCTCACAATTTACTCTTCCTCACAAGTAAATTGTGAAATCTCATCTGAAAGTATTAAGCAAAGCTGGTCAGCCCTTTTCACCCCCTCCACCATCCTCCAGATAGTGTCTCTGGACAAAAATAAACTCCCCGATACCCCAGAGAAGGATGACACTTCCAAGCCCTATAAAAAAGACGCCCAATTCTATATAGGGACGACGATTCAGGAGATGAAAAAAGGCGGCTCCCAGGCCCCAGCAGGCGATGGCTGTCCGTATAAAAGCGAGAAAGGTCCTGATATTGGCGAGACGCACCCGTCTGTCATGAATGAGATGCACTCTTGAGGGTATCATCCGACTCCCTTTCTCCTCTTAATTCCCGAACAATCCTTTGAGGCCCTGCTCCAGCAGCTGCTTGGTCGTATCTTTTTTCTCATCTGGATTCTCAGTGCCATCCCCTTTATTGAGCTGTTTCTGCAACTCGTTCATGAGGAGATTCTGGGCCTGTGACTTCAGGAGGCCAGCCACATCAGCCTCTTCTTTCAGCTCCGAGAATTTCCCTTTGACCCGGTAGGGAATAGGGGCCTTGTTGTATTCTGCCCGGCCTGATTCGTCATCCCTGTTCAATCCCTTAGTCAGAAAGATATTGAGCAGATAATCTACCCGTTCATCCGCAAAGTCCACCTCTCCTTTACCGGTAACCTTCATCAGATCGGATGCTGCCTTGAGATCATCATTATAAAAGACCCCTTCCCTGATCACCCCACTGGCACTGACATGGGCAAAGGCGGTGGGTTCCTCGTCTGCGGTCTGGATAATCTGTTCCTGATTATAGAGGGCCTTGGCCTGACGAATCACCTTCAGGATCTGTAACTTTTTGACCGTTCCTTCCTCCAGATCCAGATTCATGGTGCCATTGGCATGGCGAAGAATCGCTTCCTTGCTGTTCCCCGTGGTCTCCAACTGTACCGACAGGGTGGCAATGCCGCTTATTTCCTCTTTCCCAGTCATATCAAGGAGCAGGGGGCCGATATGGACATGATCAAGATCCTTCTTGACCTGCAGGCGCGGCGTTTCCCCCCGTACATCCATTACAGATTCTGCCGAGATTGTACCGCTGTAGAGTTCGGCCTGAAAGGGTTTGACCTCAAGCAGTCCATTTTTACCCTGGGCCTTGAGCTGCACCTGGCTCAACTCGACCCCACTGCTCTTCATGGAATCCGCGGCCAGCTCCAGACGAAAGTCCAGGCCCTTTAACAGCTCCACCGGAAAAAGGGGTTGTAGAGAAGTTGCCTTGGCAGAGGAACCCTTTGCCGCAGGCCCAACTGACAAATCGTCTCCGGAAGAGACAGCTGCTGGTTCACTTGCGGAGGGTAGACTTGCATAGCGATCAAAATTGAGCCGATCAAGCTGCATGTTCACGCTGTAGGAAGGATGGGCCGGGTCAACAAGGGTAAAACTCCCATGACCATGGCTCCCGTCGAGGAGAGCATGAATATCGGACACAGAAATTGTTTTGCCGTCTCCGTGAAATTGAAACGAAAGGGCGAACTGCTTCAGTACAGTGTCATCCTTCCAGGCAGGCTGGCCGATCTTGTTCTGTTCCAGGAAATCTCTCAGGGAAAACTCGGGAATCTGAAGGCTGCCATGGAAGGCAGGACCTGCAAAATCAGTTATCTCTGCCTTGCCAGCCAGAGATAAGTCACCACTGGCCAGGGTCAAACTATCTATCATCAGCTTTTTCTGCTTCAGTTCAAGAAAAGCACTGCTTGTCAACTTTACTTCTATCTCCTCCAAACCGAAGGCCTTGATATTGCTGACAAGAGAGAGCTTATCCACGTGCAGCGCCTTGGCTGCCAGAGAAAAGGTTATATCCGCTTTCAGCAGATTCTCCACAGACAGGACACCGTTACCACTCCCGGAAGAGGCCAGAACAAATGCAGACTGGAGATGAAAGAGCTGCCCATCTCGGACCCGGCCCGTATGGACGCTGAAGTCTTTGAGTTCAAAGACTTTTCCAGCCTGCTGATCCTCGTAGCGAACCGTGATCCTGGACAGTTCCAGGGAACCAAGATCCAGACTGGGCATGTCTCTCTTCTTCTGCGCTATCTGCTCCTGTGGTCGACTCTCTCCCTCATTCACTGGAGGCGGGGAAGAGGCTGGAGCAGCAACAGAAGGCATCATCCAGTTGCCCTTACCCTCCTTATCACGAATCAAGTTGCAGTATACCCCGTGCAGACTCAGGCCCTGGATATCCAGGCGTTTCTCCTGCAAGAGGGGCAAGAGCGACAGTTCCACACTGGCATCCTCACTGTTCAAAAGGATGGTATCGGGGAAATCCGCTCCGGAAAGGACTCGAAGCTGTCCCAGAGAAAAGAGGATATCCAGGCGGGGAGTTACCTGTAGCCGTATCTCTCCGGGAATCTCCACCCGGTAGCCACTTTTTTCATGGATCAGATCCGTGATTTTCCCCTTGTAATCGTTAGGATCCAGGACCAGCGGCAACAGCAACATGAGTCCGACAACAATCACCACGCAAACCAGTGCACCACCGACAACCCACTTCACCATGCGTTTCATGAAAGCTCCTTTATCGTTTTCACTTGTACTGCCTAAACAGACTCCACCAACTGGAGAAATTCATCCTCGGTGAGGATTTTCTTTCCCAGTTCCTGCGCCTTCTTCAACTTAGAACCCGGTTTTTCACCCACCACCAGACAAGTCAGTTTCTTGGTAACCCCACTTGTGATTTCGCCGCCATGGTCCTTTACCATTTTTTTGGCCTCCGTCCGCGACAGCTTTTTCAGGCTCCCGGTAAACAGAAGGACCTCACCGCTGAGAAGAAGTTTTTTCTTGTCCAGAGACTCAACCTGAGGCTGCACCCCAGCCTGCTGGAATTTGACAAACATCTGTTGAACCGCTGGATCAGAGAAGTATTCGACAGTGGACTGGGCAACTTGTTCTCCCAAGCCCTCAATCTCAACAAGATCATCGACTGTGGCCTGAATCAGGCTTTCCAGGCTATGAAAAGAGCGTTCCAGCAGACTTGCCGTCACCTCTCCCACATGGCGAATCCCCAAGGCCGCCACAAAACGAGACAAAGATGGCGTTTTTGCGCCATTGACCGCAGCCAGAACATTTTCTGCAGACTTTTCCCCCCACCCTTCAAGGGAGGATAGATCTTCTTTTTTGAGAAAAAAGATATCGGGAAGATCTTGAATCAATTTCAGCTCAAAGAGCTGCTCCACACTCTTCTTGCCCAGTCCCTCGATATCAAGTCCGGCCTTGGAACAGAAATGGACCAGAGAACGAAGCCGCTGGGCCGGGCAATGGGGATTAGGGCAGCGGGTAACGGCCTCTCCCTCAGGCTTGAGGAGTGGATGGGAACAGACCGGACAGCTGGTCGGCATAACAATGACCTCCTCGGAGCCGTCGCGTTTCTCGACCACGGCCTTGACAATCTCCGGGATCACATCACCGGCCCGTTGTACAAGGACAGTATCCCCTTTATGGAGGCCTTTACGCTCAATCTCATCACCATTGTGCAGGGTGGCTCGGCTGACCATGACCCCACCCACGTCCACAGGCTCGAGAATGGCCACAGGAGTCACTGCCCCGGTGCGGCCAACCTGGAAATCGACAGTGATAATCCGGGTGGTGGCTTGAATGGCTGGAAATTTACAGGCAATGGCCCAACGCGGGGCCCGGGCCTTACTGCCCAGCCTGGCCTGGAGGGAAAAGTCATTCACCTTCACCACCATGCCATCGATCTCATAGGCCAGTTCATGACGCAGGGCAGCAAGCTCGGCAAAATGGGAGATAACGGTTGCCATATCTGGGCAAAAGCGGACATGGGAGTTGACTGGCAGTCCCAGATCCGCTAGAAAATTAAGGAGTTCCTGTTGATTCCGACATCCGCTGACAGATGGTTCGGAGACCCCATAGACAAAAAAACGAAGTGGTCGCTGGGCCGTGATAGCTGGATCGAGCTGACGCAGAGAACCGGCCGCAGCATTGCGCGGATTGGCAAAGAGCGGTTCCCCGGCGGCAGCCCGTTGACCATTGAGTGCCACAAGGCCGGCTCGTTCCATAAAGACCTCTCCCCGTACTTCGAGTCGTGCTCTATCCCCCTTACGAAGGCGCAAGGGGATAGAGGAGACAGTACGCAGTTGGGCAGTAATATCCTCGCCCACCTCACCATTTCCCCGCGTACTGCCTTGAATCAAGACGCCTCCTTCATAAACCAGCTCCACAGCCAGACCGTCCAGCTTGGGTTCTGCCAGATACTCGGGTGGATCGTCCTGGTGGAGGAAACGAAGCAGACGATCTTCAAAGGCAAGGAGATCCTGGTCGCCAAAGGCATTTTCCAAGCTCAGCATGGGGAGACGATGCGCCACCTGGGAAAATTTTTCCAGGGGAGCGCCACCAACCCGCAGGCTGGGAGAATCCGGGGTAATCCATTCCGGATGTTTCTCCTCTATCTCCAGTAATTCCTGAAAGAGATGATCATACTCACCATCGGAGATCACTGGATCGTCAAGGACGTAATAACGCTGAGAATGTTCCGCCAGGAGGAGACGAAGCTCCTCCAGTCGTTTGCGAGAATCCATCACTGCCTATTTGGGAGGCTGGAGCAGGATTCCACCCTTGGCAATGTTTTCATGTTCCACTTCATCAAGAAAAATCAGAATCGATTCAGGCGGTTTTCCAGCTTCTTTAGCAATCACGTCGGTCACTCCCTGACAAATACGTCCCTTCTGCTCTTTGCTCAGCTTTCCTGCCACCCGTATATTGACATAGGGCATAGTTATCTCCTTTAATAGTGTTCCCTGCTATCGCAATCGATACCAGTGTTGACTCCAGCAAGCAGTTATGACCTTGAGCTAATGATTGCCTCTGCCTCCAGTCCGACCTGCGCATCATGTTTCTACTCTTGAACAGGAAGTATACCTTTTTTCGCCTTTGTCACCAACAAATGTTTACGCCACTCCCTTCAACTGTGCAAATCCTGTTTCAACACATGTTCCCCGTAGGCGGTCACCAGGCTTGCCTCGCGAATCACTCCCACGACTTTACGCGCATTGTTCGGTCTGACTACGGGCATCAGGGTATAGGGATGTTTGGCAAAGAGATGAAAGACACGTTCCATATCATCATGTTCACTGACGGTGACCACATTCCGACTCATGAAGTCTGCGGCAGACAGACCAGGCTGCAGGCGCTCAGGGTGGGCCAGGACCCCTTTCAGATCACGGAGGGTAAGAATACCGGAGAGCAGCCCCTCTTTGTCCAGAACCAGAAAATGGGGGAAGAGACTTCGTTCAACCTGTTCAAGCACCTCACTGATATCCATGCCTTCTTCTATCGTCTGAAACTCCCTGTCCATATAGTCCGTCACCCACATGCTCCTCAACAGGTTCACATCATGGCCACGAACAATATTCACCCCCCGGAGGTGGAGTTTGGTCTCATAGATGGAATAACCATGGAAAAAACGGACTACGAGAAGACTGGCAATACAGGCCACCATCAACGGCAGAATAACCTGATAGCTGTAGGTAAGCTCAAAGATTGTCAGGATGGCAGTGATCGGAGCAAGCGTGGTCCCAGAGACCACGGCACCCATACCGATAAGGGCATAGTGGGCAGGGAAAATAGGATGTTCCGGCCAGATAAGCTGGGCCAGATAGCCCACGCAACCACCAAGCATAGCCCCCAGCACCAGGGAGGGGGCGAAGATGCCGCCACTCATTCCAGAACCAAGGGAAAACCCAGTGGCCACCACTTTCCAGAAGAGGATGATCAGGAGCAGGGAGAGGGAGAGATTACCAGCCAGGGCATCGTTGATAGTCTCATAGCCGACGCCCAGGGCCCGGGGCATGACAAGCCCCACACAGCCCACCAGCAAACCGCCGCAGGCCGGAGTAAGCCAGGCCGGGACACGCAGCCATTGGTAAAAACGGGGCAGGGAAAACACGGCCAGCATCAACAACAGGGAAAGGAAGCCGGCCACCAGCCCCAGGGCGAGATAGAGCCCCAGCTCCGCACTATGGTTGAGACTGAATTCCGGGATGATAAAAATGGAGGTCTCATGGAGAAAGGGCCGGGAGATCAAGGTCCCGGTGACCGCAGCAATAACGATATTAGAAAGGTTCATCACCTCCAGATCAAAGAGCAGGATCTCCACCACAAAAAGGGTCCCTGCCATGGGTGCCTGAAAGGTTGCGGCTATCCCGGCCGCCGCTCCACAGGCCACTGCCAGACGTCGCTGCTCGGTGGGCATATGAAAGAGAGAGGTGATAGCCGAACCGATGGAGGAACCAATCTGGACTATGGGGCCTTCACGGCCAAGGGAGCCTCCGGCTGAGATCATGAGGGCGGTAACCGCAGTTTTCAAAAGGACAACCCGCCCCCGGATTCTGCCTTCAGAAAGGGCCATGGCCTCCATTACCTCAGGGACCCCTGGCCCTCGGAGCTCAGGTGCCAGCCAGGTGATTACCGGCCCCACCACCAATCCGGCGAGACATGGGATGGCAAGCTGCAAGTACCAGGGAGCGGCAGCAAAACGGTGACAGAATGCGCCTTCACCTGACCAGAGGAGATCGATACCAAGCACCAGGAGAAATTTGAAAGCGACGGCCCCAAGACCAGCCAGGGAGCCTATCACCAGGGCCAGGACAATGGGGGATAGGATGGTTTTCAGGCTCTGTCTTTGAGAAGGCAATTTAAACATACAAGACGAACCTCCCGAAATCACAAGCGAGCCATTACCACCCTTTCAGCTCTTCTGACAAAACAGACCGATATTCTCAGGCAGCCGTTCCGCGGCCACTCCCAGCTCTTCAGCGAAGCGAGTCAATTCCTCAAGAGAACAGTTGATAAAGGTCTGCGGCAGACTGTCTCCCGCCGCCCTGACACCCTGCTCGAGAAAAAGGAGAAAAGTATCTGTAGCCCTTGGCCGAAAATCGTGCAAACTGAGGGCTTGTCTCCGGCAAAAAGTCTGGTAGCGCCGCCAGTTAAAGATGGAGCGCCTGATCCCCCGATAGATGGTCTTATTAAAATTTTCCACAAGCATATCCCGGAGAACAATCTCTCGACAACGTTCTACCGCGGCCTCTTTCAGGACATGGACCTCTTCTCCACTGAGGCTCATGCGGGGCCCATCATCATCTTCCGTCAGGTAGTAAAGGGAAGAATAAAAGGCGATCTCGGGAATTTCACCGGAATTTCTGACGATGAGCCACTCATCGGCCAGGATATCTTCGCGCTCTTGGTCAGTCATTGCAGCTATCTTGGGGGACTATATGGACACTGGAAAAGGTACCTGTTCAGTAACAGTTGAGCAGCACTCCATCTTTGACTGGTCAGGTCTTCCCGAAGGGCAGGAGTATACTTCAACGTCTTGATTGAATGAAGAGAAAGCAGTAGCAACCAGTTACAGAGCGGTTCTTGGCCAATGATTGACCATCACCTGAACAGTTCCCCTATTCATTCCTTTTTCTCCAGGCCAAAGACAGAACGGAAGATACCCACCTTCATCTCCGACTGGTCCTTACAGCTTTCATTTTTCAAAAAAACAACAGGATCATGGAGCAGCCTGGAGACAATGGCGGCTGCCATTTTTTCCACACTTTGACGTTCCTTGGCTGTCAAGTTCGTCAATCGAGGCAAGGTTCGGGCAAGCTCCAGAGTACAAACCTGGTCCCCTTTGGCCCGCAAAGCAGCAATGGTGGGGGTAATGGCAAGACCTGCAAGCCAGTCCTTAAACTTCAGGGCCTCCTCATCCACTATCCGTTTGGCCTTGATGGCCTCCTTGTCCCGCTCCGCCTTATTCAGCTCCACCACGTTATTGAGATCATCTATATCGTAGAGGTAGACATTATCCAGGTCATTAAGGGCCGGATCGAGGTCCCGGGGAACAGCAATATCGATAAAGAAAAGGGGCTTGTTGCGACGATTGCGCATCAAGGGCTTTACATCTTCTTTGTGCAGGATAATATTGGGCGCACCGGTGGAACTGACGATGATATCCACCAGTTCCAGCTGCTCAAACAGTTCATCCAGGCCCACGGCACGGCCATTAAACCGTTTTGCCAGGTTGAGGGCCCGCTCCAGGGTCCTGTTGGCCACCACTACTTCCCGGGCTCCGTTTCCAACCAGGTGTTCAGCTGCCAGTTCCGCCATCTCTCCGGCACCGATAAGCAGAACCCGCTTGTTCTCGAGAGAGCCAAATATCTTTTTGGCCAGCTCAATGGCGGCATAACTGATGGAGACAGCGGAAGAACCGATGCAGGTCTCACTTCGCACCCGTTTGGCCACAGAAAAGGCCTTGTGCAGAAGTTTATTGAGAACAGGTCCGGTACATTTCTCTGCCGCAGCCCAACGATAGGCCTCCTTGAGCTGCCCCAGGATCTGCGCTTCCCCAACGATCATGGAGTCAAGACTGGCAGCCACCAGGAACAGATGATGAATGGCCTCCTCATTCCGGTAACAGTAGAGATGTTTCTCATACTGCTCAGGAGTAAGGGCGTCACCAAAGAGAAAACGGGACAGTTCTTCCACCACCCGGGCCTCATCCCTGGCAGTGACCAGAATCTCCACCCGATTACAGGTGGAAAGGAGATAGTACTCCCGTATACCTTCTATCCGTTTCAGGGCCTGCAAGGGCTTTTCGTAGCCGCTGCTCAACGCCAATTTTTCACGGACCTCAAGCGGGGTACTCTTGTGATTAACCCCAAGGAGCAGAATCATCTCATTGGGCATAGCTATGTACACCCCCAAGCAGATAGGTGACCCCCCAAAGGGTAAAAATCACCGAGGAAAATCCAACAATGGCCATAACCGCTGCCCGCTTACCACGCCAACCGGCGGTGAACCGCTGATGAATCTGGGCCGCATAAAGAAACCAGGTAATCAGGGACCAGGTCTCTTTGGGATCCCATTGCCAATAAGTCCCCCAGGCCTGACGGGCCCAGACAGAACCGGTTATGATGCCAAGGGTGAGAAAGACAAAACCCGCTGTCAGACAATGGCTGTTGAGCTGATCCAGGGCATCCAGAGAAGGCAGACGGCTGAAGAAAAAACCGAATCGTTTAGACTTCAACTCCCTTTCCTGAAGCAGATACATGATGCCACCGCAGAAGGCCAGAGCCAGGAAGCCGTAGGCAATAACAGCGACTCCGGCATGAATCGGAAGCCACAGCGACTGCAGGGCTGGAACCAGTGGCGAAAACTCACGCGACACAGAGGCGGCCAACACGAGCAGTATCAAGACCATGAGGGAGACAAAGGTCCCGAAATTTTTCACTGTATAACGCCAGCGAAAGGAGAGATAGGCCCAGGTCACCGACCAGGCAAAAAAGGTCACCGCCTCATGCTGGGAGGTAATGGGGGTATGCCCGGCAATGAAATAGCGCGAGAGAATATAGCAGCTCTGGAGAATCCCCGAACCGATGAGAATCATCCTGGCAGTGGTACGAATTTTCTCACGCTGACTGAAAAAAAACACGAGGTAGACAGCTGAGGCCACAAAACTTACAGCCAGGACCAGAACAAATAAAAGGTAGTTGACCTCACTCAACATGACACCCTCTCCCGTGGGATAAAACCGTCATCAAGACACCTCTTTCCGGGCACACTCCACCAGACTCGAAATATTGAGAGTGGAGGGCAAAATAGTTCGCAGCAGGGCTTCAAGTTCACCCCACTCTTGTTTCCTGATATGCGTAAAGGTATCAGCTTCAAGGACTCTTTCAAAAATCCGTTTATGCTCTGTCTGCAGCCCGCTGGAAGGGACGACCTGCCGCCGCAATTCGCTCATCAAGGCCACCAGTCGCCCATACTCAGGCCCATAAACAGGCTGCAATTCCTGTTTGATACGGGTAGCCAGGGCAGGGCTTCCTCCACCTGTGGACACGGTAATCAAGAGTTCACCCTGTCGCAAGGCCGCAGGAACCTGAAAAGTACAGGCCTCCGGTCGGGTAACTACATTCACCAGGATACCTGCAGCATTGGCTTCAGCGATAATCAGGTCTTGAATATCATGACTGTCCGTTGCTGCAAACACCAGCCTTGCTCCCTGCAGATCGCCGTGCCGGTATTTTCGCTGTTGCCATTCCAGCACCCCTGACTCTGCCAACTCACAAATTCTTTTTTTCGCCTGGGGACTGATCACCCGAACAGCTGCGCCACAGGCCAAGAGGGATGTCACCTTTCGGGTCGCCACACTGCCACCACCGATGACCAGACAGAGTTGATCTTTGATTACCAGATTTACAGGATAGTGGGTCATGGATCAACTCCCATTCACGACTTGCGCTGCAATCGGTTAATAATTATAATAATCTCTCGCCCGTCCTTCTTTATCACCTGCTTGTTTATTGCTATGTGATACTCTTTTTTGGCCCTTTCCAGAAACAGGGGCAGACACTTTCTTCTCGCATCGTGAGCCAGAAAAATAGATCCTCCCGGCTTGAGGTATTTCCGAAAGACCTCAAGCAAAGGCTCAAAGAATTCTTCTCGGAAGAGGACCTCTGCTGCGGCCAGAATATCAAAAGGCGCAAGCTCCGGCGGATCCAGCCAATCAAGATGGACACATTTCACATCCCTGAGCCCTGAGGCAGCAACACTCACCTTCTGAAAATCCATGATGATGTCTTCATAATCGGAAAGGGTCACATCAAAACCACAGGCAGCAGCAGCTATCCCTGGAGCGCCCAGTCCAGCGCCGATTTCCAGCAGTCTCTTCCCCTTGGGCTCCGGCAGGGAGGCAAGGACATAGGAAAGGACCATAGCTGCCTCCCACAGCTTTACCCAGAAGGGAAATTCAGTCACATTGGCAAAGGGATCTTTACCGTCAAGAAACTCCTCGATATCAGCGACCTTGAGCAGGCGGACAGTCTGCTCTTTTACAATCAACTTGTCAAATGTCAATTTATATCGCGCACGGATGCGGTTATAAATGGCTCGTTCTTCTTCCGGTAATGTTCTGATATCCATTCTATTTCACAAAAACAGTCTCTGAGGTCAACTAACTGGTTATAAAAGTATAGAGTAGGCCTCCACTGGAGAGCAGGAGGCAGTAATAGCCAAACCATTGCAGGCGATTTCTACGCACAATGTCGAGAAGCAAAATAATAGCAAAATACCCACAAAAGGCCGAGGCAAGTGTACCGACAGCGATCATGAGTATACTGCCGGATTCTGGAGGATGCTGCAACAGGGTTCTGGATTGGAGAACCACTGCCCCGAGGATTGCAGGGATGGACATGATAAAGGAAAAGCGGGCCACCATTTCTCGATTTAAGCCCAGGGCCATTCCGGCAAAGATAGTCGAACCGGAACGGGAAAGACCAGGAAAGATTGCCAGTGCCTGAGCACAGCCGATGACCAATGCCCGGGGACAATTCAGACTCACTGACCTCTCCCTGATATAGTGGGTGACAGACATGATCATACCGGTAATGAAAAGCATGCAGTAGACCAGGAGGGTATTGTTAAATATCCCATCTATGGAATCCTTGAGCAGGAGTCCGGCCGCAACTGCCGGCAGAGTGGCCACCACCACATAGATATCCCAGTACAAAAAACGTTTCAACTCATCATCTGCCCGTCCCTGGAAGACAAGCACAGGAGCTGCCAGCATGGCAGCCAATTCTTTACGAAAGACAATACAGACAGAAATCAGGGTACCGAAATGAACGAAGATATCAAAGGCCATTCCCTGTTCCTGAAAATTGAGAAGCTCAGAGAACAGGACCAGATGCCCAGAACTGGAGATGGGCAGAAACTCTGTCAGTCCCTGCACCGCCCCCAGTACTATTGCCTTGATAATCTCCACACAGTCCCCTCTGGCCTTGCGCTGTGAAGACCCATCGTTTTCCCGACCGCCTTCTTAGCAGCCGTCTCTCAAAACACAAAAAAGGGCCGATTGATGAAACATCAATCGGCCCCGGTAAACTAACTAAAAAACTGGGTTATGTCAATTAGCAACCCTCGATGGCTGCGCCGCCGCTCTTTTTAGCTTTTACGCTTACGGTATCACCAGCTTTGAGGCTATCAGCGCCTTTGCAGGTCATGGTCACGGTGTCGCCGGCAACAGAATCAACGGTGCATGTTACTTTAGCAGCCATACCAACACTTACGGTGCTTGCAGCGAAAGCCAGGGCCAATATTACAGATACGATACCTTTTTTCATTTGTCTTTTCTCCTCAGTAGCGGTTTATAATTTTCTGGAATCACCCAGAACAATATCCCCATGATCTAATTTATTACTATAGAAAGCCGCCTAACACTTGTCAACCAAAATCCAAAGCACACTGAATACTAATTCATTATTTTCTTAATATCATTTTCCAGAATTGCATGTGGCACATAGCCTGGATATTTTTTGACAACAGTCCCCTTACTGTTCACCAGGAAGCTGGTGGGGATCCCCACCACTCCACCAAAATCCTTGGCTGTTGCCCCGTCTGCCATCAACACCGGATAATTAATGAAACGTCTTTCAACCAGTCGCTTGACCACCTTTGCACCACCTTGATCAACCGAGAGCGCAACGACTGAAAAGCCCTTCTCCCCATACTGTTCCTGAAGATCAATCAAATCAGGTACCTCCTGCATGCAGGGAGGACACCAGGTTGCAAAAAAGGTCACCAGAAGGGTCTTGCCGGCAAAACTGCTGCTATCAACACTGGCCCCGGTCACTGCGTCAGGTAGAGAAAAAGATGGCATTTGCTTTGCTGCAGGAGCAATTTCCACTGCCAACAGCAACCACATAACGGAGACAAACAGCATCCCAACATAACGGGAATATTTGAATTGTTTCACAGACTATATCCTCTTGAGAAATTGGGGTACCTTGGGAAAAAGGAAAAAGCACAATACTTTTCCATATACGAGTGTTAAAATGATATTCCATCTCTTGAGAAAGTCAACCTGCAAAGCACTCTCTGAAGAAAGTATGTTCACAACAACCACACCTTATCGGCAAGCCCAAAAAGACAAAAAGCTTCAGCAGGCATATTTTTTCGCGGGAAATGCTGTCCGGAAAGACATTTTATGGTAAAGTAACATTGATTTCTCTTACTGCTGTCCCAGCGACGGCACACTTTTTCCCAAGTATTATCAAGGACAAGACTTAATCATGATCAACTTTTTTTCTGCATGCTCTTTTTCCCGACTGCGGACCACTGCCCTTTTTGTTCTCTTCACCTCCCTCGCCATAACCAATGTGGAGGCAGCCGAATTGGTAGACCGCGTAGTCGCTGTGGTCAATGACGATGTGATCACCATGTCCGAAGTCAACGAGGAGGGGAAAGGATTTTTTCAGAAAATCAGAGAACAGGCCCCGAGCTCACAACTGGAAGAGGCCCTGCGTGAGGGCAGAGAAGAGGTTCTCAACAACCTCATTGATAAAAAACTGATAAATCAGGTAGCAGCCAAGCAAAATGTCAGCATCTCCGATGAGGAATTACGGGCAGCTGCCGAACAGATGCTCGTCAATAACAAAATCACCAGAGAAACGCTCGATGCCCAACTTGCCCAAATGGGCATGTCTTACGAAGCCTACCTCAGCACCCTGCGCAATCAAATCCTCCAGAGCAAACTGGTCAATTATGAGATCCGTTCCAAAATCATCATCACCGACAATATGGTTCTCGACTATTATGACACCCATTACACGAAACATGTGAGCCAGGGAGGCTACTACCTCATGCAGATGGGTTTTATCTGGGCCAAAGATTCCACGACGTCGAGTTCTCAACCGGCCAGCTATGCAGCCAAGGTAGATGCCCAAAAACGGGCCGAACGAGTTCGCGCCCTGGTCCTCAGCGGAGAGGATTTCCGGACCCTGGCCCAAAAATTCTCCGATCTTCCCTCAGCTCGTGACGGTGGGGATCTCGGGGTCTTTGAGGCGGACGAAATGGCCCCCTATATGCGAGACGCTGTCTTAACACTCACTCCAGGAGAAGTCAGCGAAATAATCGAAACACCATCCGGATACCAATTTTTCAAACTCCTCTCCAGCCAGGATGGGCAGATTGTGGTCCAGGCCTCCTTTGAATCGGTCAAAGAGGAGATCAGAAACAAGCTCTACGAACAAGAACTCAAGGGTGAATTTGACAACTGGGTCAAAAAACTGAAAGAAGATGCATATATCAAGAAACTTTGATTGTTAATTAGTGATTGTCCATAAATGACCGGGATCCTTTCCGAGAATGCCCTTTTTCCCAAACTCTTCGTTATTTCAAAAAATAATGCGGGCAATATACATTAGATGACTGCCCTTATTTTTCAGAAATGGTTCGATTTTGGACAAAATGCCTCTTTTCAGACAGGCCCCTAGTATATTCTTACTCTTCATTACCTCCAAATTTTAATCCTCAGAATATCGAATAGATGCTTATGGTTAAATATTGCGGACATCTCCACTTAGATCAGGTAAGCAAGCCAGTAAGAGTCCAAACATCTCATTTCTGAACAGACACCAACCAAGAACCACAGGGTACATTACATGTCTCAGAAAAATACAGTCGAAGAGCCACCAACGCTCGGCACCTTTATACGTACTCATCGAGAACAAAAGGGAATCACCCTGGGTGAGGCAACGGAAAGCACAAAGATCTCCGATAGGATATTGAAGGCCATTGAAAATGACGATTACGACAACCTGCCGGCCGAGACATTCAGCCGAGGTTTCTACACCCTCTATGCAAAATTTCTTGAACTAAACCCTGAAGAGATCCTGGCCAGATACCTGAAGAGTCGAGGACAGCAACCACTCTCGAAAAGAGTCCAAACCAAACCACGGACAAAAAACAGAAGGGAATTCAGTACATATGCTGAGCCAGTTTCTTTCTCTTCCGTCTCCACAATAAACTTTATCATTGTGGCAGCACTCATCGCGGTGGCCGCAATCTGCTGGTCCCTCAACTGGAATCCAGCAACATATATCAGTGCCAAGCTCCAAACCCTGAAGGCAACGCCCCTCCCTCAGCAGGAGCAGAGTATTAAGCCGACTCCACAAAACCTTTCCCCCACCACAGAGGTGCAGCCTGCAACAACCACTCGATAATGGCTGTATTATTGAAAAGGTCTTGCCGCCACTGAAACACTGTTGTGGCTGGTGAACAACAAGAGTATTCTTATCATGCCGGAAACGACAAACCGTACTCCTTTACTAAACGAGAAAGCCCCCCTGTGCCGGAAGTAAAAACACGGACCGCGACGGCTCCCTCTTTGGAAAGAGCTTCTTGATCAGGATCTTGCCCACGGGGAACAAACATAACAGTTTTTTTATTCATACCTTCAGCTAGTTAACAGACAAAAGTCAGTCGTTCAATGTTCGAAATTCACCAGATGGCAACCGCAGTTTCGGACAGGAACAGTAAGCAGCAGCTGGAGTCTGCAGCCATTATTCTTGACTGCCGTGAACACGGCGAATCGGACCTTATCGTCACCTTTTTCTGCCGTCATCATGGCCGCCTGACCGGTATTGCCAAGGGTGCAAAACGGAGCAAAAAACGATTTGTCAACAAACTGGAGATCTTCACTTCCCTCCGCATCCGCCACACCATACCGAAAAACAACCGCCTGGCCTTTATTGCAGAGGCTGAACTTGTGGAAAGTTTTCTCACCCTCCGTCAGGATTTCCTCTGCTATATAACAGCAAGCATCATCCGTGAATTCACCCTCCTGGCCACTCACGAAATGGAGGGTGATGAGGAACTCTACCCTCTTTTGGTCTGGGCCTTTACCAGCCTGGATAACGGTCGACCTCCCCGGGCCATCCTCATCCTCTTTCTCATCCGTTTTTACACAGCCATCGGCTACAGTCCGCAACTCCATCGTTGCCCTGACTGCAGCCAGGAGATCAACGAGACTGAGACCTACACCTTTTTCCCCGCAGCTGGAACTATTCGCTGCAGTATCTGCAACAAGGGAAAGGAGTCAAACGGCAGCCCACTCACCCTGGGAACCATCAGATCACTGGCAGCTGCCCAAGATCAGCCCCTGAACAGAATCCACCGCCTGCACCTTTCCCGCCACTGCCAAAAAGAGGCCCTCACCTTTCTCCACCACTATGGCCGCCAACTCTTTCAACGAGAAATCATCTCCTGGTCGTTTCTCGACACCATCTCCCCGAAAGGCAAGAGGAACAAGCCACAGTAACCGTCCATGAGAAGTGCTTCGAGTTGCGGACAGGACACTGTCCTGCAGAATAATGATAAGGAACGACGTTTGTTGGAGCAGGATTTGTGAGAGACAAGTGGCTCAATCTACAAGATTGAACCAGCAAGCCTCTCCCAGGCACGCAAGGAATAACGCCCACACAGCAAAGCCGTTACAGGTAACGAATTTCTCCGCTGTGCTCAATACTGGTCGTTCCGTCATCATGGTTGAGGATAAGCGCCCCGTCGTTGGCAACAGCCCCTACAACCGCCTCATACTGAGGATGCTGGACAACATCATAGCCAAAGAGAACCCGTTTCCCCACGGTATCGGACAACTCTTTCCAGCGTTTGAGGAGCGGATGCTCATCCTCATAGACACCTCCACCTGTGCGCGCCAGCCACTGTTGCTCTTCAAAGAGAAGAAGGCCGATATACCAGCGCAGCTTGGCCAGAAAAGAGAGGGCAAAGCGAGAGATGTTCACAGGACGTCCCAGAAACTGAGAGAGTGAGACAGCGGAGCCTTCAAGCTCTGGAGGAAAGGAATCGTTATTGAGATTGAGGCCAAAACCGAGAAGATGGTAATTTTCCCCATGTCTGGGGCTGCGAAACCCTTCAATGAGAAACCCGGCCTGTTTTTTCCCTTGCAGGAGGACATCGTTGACCCAACGGATGGAGGCGGCTGACGCTCCCTCCTCATGCAGGGCCTCACAACAGGCCATTCCAGGGATCAGGGGCAGCAGCTGCCTGAAGGGAGGGAGGAAGGTGTCGGCCAGAATAAGGCAGCCCCAGAGTCCCCCAGGCGGAGCATGCCATGAACGACTGAACCGTCCTTTTGAGAGATGAAGGGAGGAAGCAAGAATCAGAGACCCATTGGCAACGGATACATTTTCACCTTCTTGAGAAACAATATGATGGCGTGCCTTGTCCATGGCACGATCGAGAGAGGGATAGACGCGAATAAGTGACCCGACATACGCCCCGAGACGGAAAATAATTTCCGTCTCGGGACTGCTCTCCTGCTGCTGCCCCGGGAGTTCAATGGCCGAAACATACTCATTCAAGGCCGCTGCAGTGAGCGGAGCAAGATTGTTCATCAATGAGGTACCGGGAATGATCACAACGCCTGAATGGTTGTAAAAAAGAGAGCGAGAAGGCAGTACAGGAATTCTGGACAACGAAAATAAAGTAATGCCTTGAGGTTACAGCAGAAAAGACTCTTGAGGCATTGGTGCCTCCCTGGCCACATTTCCCATCAAGGTCGTCACGAAAAGCTCGAAAGTGGGTTGGTCCAAGCCCCGGACCAACCCACTTTCGAGCTTTTCGACAATGTCTTTAGTCACAAAGGACATCCCTCGCAGTAAATTTTGCTGAGAGATATAGTCTAGACGCCATGCTCCTCTTTTTTGTCCCAGTCAGCCTTCACTCTGGTGACGATCTTCTGGATAAGAGGAAGTTTGTCAGCGGGGCACACCCCGATAAGAGGAGCCCCCTGGTCGACTGACACTCCCGGCGTAAAGTAGACGGAATGAATCACCCCTTTTTCGCCGTTATAATAGACAGGGGTATCTCGTTTCATCAGGGACATGATAATAATCTCATCTCCCGGTTTAACCGAGACCGCACGAGAACCTTTTTTCTCAATTCTTGACTGCACATCCAAAGAGAAAAAATATTTTGCCCGCTCAGGAGCAGGGAAGATATAGAGGACTTCCTTAAGAATAGACTCTATTATCTCTTTTTTCTTTAAGGGATGGCGGATGACCATAAGCTTCTCTCCCGCCTCCACAAAGCGCCCTTCAAGCTCACTGCGCAGAGAAGCAACCACTCCATTGGTCATGGCAGTAAACTTTTTCGGATTCCTTTCCCTGGTAATCTCAAAAAGAGGCGTCCCGGGAATATGCTTCCACTCTCCTCTTACGGACTCCACACTGCTGCCATCTTCCACCAGAAAACGAATCTTACCGGTGTGCTCGGCACAGATTTCCACATCCTCATAGGGGTCGGAGTGATACTTCCCCAAAATCTCATCAAAATCTATTTCGTCAGACATTACTTAACCTACGTCGGAAAAATTCAATACCCCATTCAAGCAATGGGGACTTGGGTACTGCATGAGGATTTCGTTCGTCCAACGGTCAAGTTATCCCACCTGGCGAAAAAACCACAAGACACCAAGCTCAGTGTTGGGCGCCATGACCTGCAGCACCTTGTTTCTCATGTCCGCCACCCTGTCCGGCAGCTACCCGATGCACGCTTATAAAAGGAGCCTTGGCAACTTGGATATCGACGATCTGACAATCGGAGCGAACCACAGTATCACTGATATATCTCTTATCGGAAAAAGTAAAGTCCCCATTTCCTTGAGACTTCACCGTGTCGTAAACGACCCATTTATCTCGCCCCTGCTCTCTGTTCTGACTATCAAAAAGAGTGCAGAGTATCGCGACATTCTTGATATCCTGTTCGCTCTTATTTTCAATGGAAAAAGATGAATCGACCTGAAGGTTGTCAGCATGCACCTTGACCTCTGAGCGGACAAGAGCCACTGAATGAAGGAGTGCTTCAGTGGACGCTGAAACCTTTACCTCCGGTAAAAAAAGACCTTGAACACCAGATGAAGCACTGACTTTGCCGTATGCAAAAGACAGCAGACCGACAAGAACAACACTCAAGCCAACATTTCCCCAAAACTTTCCATTCATGATACACTCCTCCCTTGTCGTACACTACAACCTAATTATGATGGCATTGTAAACTTTAAATTCAAAGGCCTCGCATATGAAGCTATTTTACTTAGTCATCGCAAAATTCGTCTTTTCGAATCTCCCTTACTATGTGACTATCCAACAATAAAACTGTATTTTATACTTAGATAATCCCTTGAAGGCAAGCCTATTCGTGCTCGAAGCACACTCAAAAAAAAAATCATGGAGAGGAGAGCAAACCTGGCAAGCGAAGAATTACTCTCCCTGGCCAGGTGTTTTTGAAGCCGCTCCTCAGATTCTCTTGACTTTGACCTTTTCCCTCCCCGCTAACAGTGGTATATAGTTTGCTCACCAATATACCAGGCGCCCCAAGCTACCCATGAAAAAAATCACCCAAAATAAGTATAGTGCCCAAGACCAAAGCGAAGGCAGGGATTCTCTCTTTCAAACAGAGCGCATCAACAGAGACTTCATCTTTGACGATCGCGTGGCCCAAGTCTTCGACGATATGCTTGACCGCTCCGTTCCCCATTACCAGGAGGTCATTCACTCCATTGCCCGAATAGTGGGCTGCCTCCTCGAAGAAGGGTCGCAGATAGTCGATCTCGGCTGTTCCACCGGCACTACACTCCTGCAACTAAGCCGCATTCTTGAAGAAAAAAAATTCCACTACCTGGGGATAGACAACTCTCCTGCCATGCTCGATAAGGCCATACTCAAGGCCGAACTTTTTTCCAGACAGGAATGCCTCCACTTTATCAATGGAGATATCACCAAAGTAGACCAGCCCGGGACCTCCGCCTTTCTCCTCAATTACACCCTCCAATTCATTCGCCCTCTGAACCGGGAACCTTTTCTGCGACGAATTTACGAGAGTCTCCGTCCCGGCGGTATTCTCATTCTCAGCGAAAAGATCATCTCCCATCACCCCGGCCTCAATCGCCGTTATATCGAAATCTATCATCAGTTCAAAAAAGAGCGCGGCTATTCCGAACTGGAAATTGCCAAAAAGAGAGAGGCCCTGGAAAATGTCCTTATCCCCTGTTCCCTTGAAGAGAACCGCAACCTCCTCCAAGCAGCCGGCTTCACTGAGGTTGAACCTTTCTTCCAATGGTTCAATTTTGTCTCTTTCCTTGCTGTAAAACCACCAACATCCTAACTCCCCCTTTTCTGTCATGAACTACCTCGACCAGTTGCCGGGTTCCGCCCAAAAAGACGAAATCATCCACATTCACCAACAGCGACAACTGTGGGTCAACCAGCCCAAAAAAGGATTTCTCCGTTATCGCCTCCCCTGTGAAGCCTTGCAAGCCTTTCCGGCAGAGTACCTTGACTGCACAGGTGAAGCGGTCACCATCGGTGCAGCAGCTGCGCTCTCGGAAGGAGAACGAACAGAAGTGGAAGGCCACCTGCGGACTTTTATGCCCTGGCGCAAAGGACCTTTTTCTGTTTTCGGGATCGACATCGATGCCGAATGGCAGAGCCAACGCAAGTGGCAGCGACTCCTCCCCCACCTCCCCGACCTGAAAAACAAGATTGTGGCTGACATCGGCTGTAACAACGGCTACTACATGTTTCGCATGCTTCCTTTGCAGCCAAAGGTGGTCATCGGCTTCGAACCTTCGGTACAACACTACTACTGTTTTAA
Organism: Pseudomonadota bacterium; assembly: GCA_018817385.1. Taxonomy (GTDB): domain Bacteria; phylum Desulfobacterota; class Desulfobulbia; order Desulfobulbales; family Desulfocapsaceae; genus Desulfocapsa. The sequence continues at coordinate 173,059 of JAHIUA010000043.1, read as the reverse complement.
GGGACTCAATGGGATGGCCCGCCAGGCGAACCTGCACATCGATCTCCTGGGGGTAGAACACCTGCCACTCTTCCCTGACTGCTTTGACGTCCTCTTCCTGATGGGAATCATCTACCACCGCAGTTCTCCAGTGGATACCCTGCGCGATATTTTTTCCTCCCTGCGCATGGGCGGAACCCTTGTCCTCGAATCCCAGGCCCTCCCAGGTGAGAACGAAATAGCCCTCTTTCCAGAAAAAACCTATGCCAAAGTCCCCGGCACCTACTTTGTCCCCACCGCTAAATGTCTTAAAAACTGGGTCCTCCGGGCCGGATTCAAGGATGTGCAAATCCTCTGTCAGCATCCCATGTCCAGCAAAGAACAGCGCCGTACGGATTGGATGCAGTTTGAGTCCTACTCCGATTTCATCGACCCCTCTGATCCCCAAAAGACCTTAGAGGGCTACCCGGCCCCGGAACGGGTTTACCTGCTGGCCCAAAAAAAATAATAATGGGAGGACAGCTCTTTCTTGCCTTTGCCTGCAAGTATGGTAAACTCGTTATGATTTTCGTATAGATTTCAGGGTGAAAATTCAGGACAAGGAGCATGCAATGAATCATAAAACCTGTACACTGTACAGTGGCGGCCTCAAAGGTGCCGAAGCTACCTTTGGTGAAGTAGCTGAACAATTAGGGGTGAAAGAGATTATTTTCACCTTTGAAGACCATAAACTGAACCGCAATAAAAATGCGGTGACCCTGAGCAAAGAAGAGTTGGAACGGGGAGACATCTCCATGGAACTGGCCTCACGCATGCTCAACAGGACCTACTACGAGACGGAAAAAATTCGCAAGGTCCTGCAGACTATCTTTCACATGGTCAACAACGGACATCAGGTCTTTGTTATCGGTACAATTCAAGAAGACAACTCCGTTAAAGGCGGCACAGGGTGGGCCGTGGAACTTGCGAAACTCTTCAACCGCCCCCTCCATGTCTTTGACCAACCACGAAAACAGTGGTTCACCTGGAAGGGAAATGAGTGGATAGAAGACAACCCCGTAATCGAATTCGACACCTTTGTCGGCTCGGGCACCCGCTATCTCAGCGATGCAGGACGGGAAGCCATTGTAAAACTGTTTGCCGATTCTTTTACCAAAGCCTGAAAAGGATGCCCATGGAAACGGACTGCCTCTTTTGCAAGATAGCTGCAGGGGATATCCCCGCAGACAAACTCTACGAAGACGATGAAATACTTGCCTTTCGTGACATCGCGCCCCAGGCCCCCGTCCACTTTCTGATCATTCCCAAAAAGCATATTGAGAATCCTGCCGCTGTGGGGAGTGAAGATGAGAAGCTCATGGGCAGAATGTTGCGCCGCGGGGCTGCCATAGCTGAAGAGAACGGAGCCCAAGACTTCCGCCTGGTCTTCAATAGCGGAGCGGAGGCTGGCCAGACCGTCTTCCATATCCACATGCATGTTCTGGGAGGCCGCTCCATGCAGTGGCCTCCCGGCTGAAATCTCAGGTCGACCAGCCTCCTTCTCCCCGACACAGGATGGGAAAAGCTCCCCGCCTGTGTTGGAACCGACCTTTTCCGGTCCATGGCTCCCACCTGTTGCTGACCTGAGACAAGCGCTTGAGACCCGGTCTTCTTGCCTCCTTTCCTGAGCCCAAAGCCACTGTTCCCGAACCACATCCTCCCCTCGCCCTAACTTCGACTTTTTTTCCTTGAGAAAGGATAGAAATGATAAAATTAATCCCTGTGCTTCTATGTATCCTAAGCGGTGTAATGATCCTGTTCTGGCTGGGACGGGTAACATGGAACCGATATACAGCGCGCCAATCTCGAGAAATCAGAACGGCCGCATCACCAGAGGTCCACTATGTCGATCTTGAGGAAGTGAATGAACTGCCGCAGCCCGTACAAAGATTTTTCCATTTAGTGCTCAAAGATGGCGCAGCCATTATCAACCGCGGCTTCATAACTCAAACTGGCGGATTTAGAGCCAGGCCGGAGACACAAGAATGGTCCAAGATGGAAGCGAAACAATGTTTCTCAGCAAGACCTCGAGCATTTGTATGGGAGGCAACCATCTCCATCGGCTTCGGTCTTTCAATCCGGGTCTGTGACAGCTACAGTCAAGGAAAGGGAAGAATAAAGGCCAAGCTGGTGTCGCTCTTCACAGTGGTTGATGCACACAACCAGAAAGAATTAAATGAAGCGGCCCTGCAGCGATATTTAGCTGAGTCAGTCTGGTTTCCAACGGCATTGTTGCCAAGTCAAGGAGTTACGTGGCAAAGACTGGACGACTCGAGGGCCCAAGCCACCATAACGGATTCTAACATAAGCACATCAGTGGAATTCGAATTCAATGACAGGGGAGAGGCAATTTCTGTATATTCTCCATCACGATACAAAGAGGTCTCGGGGAAATACGAACGAACACCATGGAAAGGAAGATTTTCAAAGTATAAGCAGGTGAATGACTATCTCATTCCTCAAGAAGGGGTAGTTGAATGGCATTTAAAAGATCGGATTTACCCCTATTGGAAAGCAAGGCTTGGAGAAATACGCTACGAGTAACACGGGTATCTACCATGGGGTTCGGAGTACGACAAGCAAACCATTTAACCCGGCGAAGGGTCTCGATCATTGTCCTAGCTGCAATTCAAGAGGAAAAGAGAGATGAAAAAATTTTCAATACTGCTGGAGTGGATTCGCCCGGCTGCCATTGGCCTGGTCTATTTCCTTGCAGAATATCTCGGCACTGATGCCATAGGGAAATTCCATATTCTCGGACCACTCATAGTCATGGTCATGTCAGGTACTGTAGCATTTGAATCGCTGTTCATGGGAGCTGTCGCTTCTGAAAAAATCGGCTATACACCCAACCGTGCCTATCAGGTCCAATCCGCCTTGAATAACCTGGCAACGGCGTTTACGGCCCTGCTTGTTTTTGTTTTAGATTGGGGCCGATATGCGGACGCAACTGTTGTCACCGTAATGTTGCTGTTCTTTATTCTTTCCGCCAGCAATCATACTGTAACGGCAATCAAAGAACACAATATGAAGCCAGTCAATTTGATGCGACCAATAATGACATTGGTCTTGATAGGCGTCCTCCTCCCCCCCATGATTGCTGCACTCCAGCAATAAAATCAGGAAAAGGAGGAAGAGATAGCGAAGGGCCCCAGTCAACGAAGAGCCGCAATATGGTTATTGGCCAGACACTCATCCAGTTTATTTTTGGCATCGCCTGGCCCATACTCATCTCCTGCCCCCTCTCAAAGACACAAACATGGTAGAAAAATAAGTTCTCAACCGCCTTTTCAAAATGACAAGCGATGTTATACTTAGAGCATTCGGCCTCAAAACAGCTATTGCAGATCAATACCAGCAGCAGTCTATCGGGGAGACACTGTTTTCCTCGCCCACAGACGAACGATGAGTGAACTGCCATGAAAAACAAATTGCCCTTTTTTCTCTTAGTCGCCATGTTGGCCTCTGCTACAGACGCCACAGCAGATAGAGCTGTTTTCGCTGGAGGATGTTTTTGGTGCATGGAAGCAGATTTTGAAAAACTTGAAGGTGTGACTGCGGTGGTCTCTGGATTCACGGGCGGAACAGCAACCAACCCAACCTACTCCGGCAACCACGAGGGCCACTATGAGGCCATTGAAATCACCTATGATCCAGAAAAATTAAGCTTCACAGAGCTGTTAGACTATTATTGGCATAGCATAGATCCATTTGACGCCACAGGACAGTTTTGTGACAAGGGCCCAAGTTACTTAAGTGCAATTTTCGTGGCCAACGAAAAAGAAAAAGAGCTGGCAGAAATTTCTCGAAAAAAAGTTGTGGCCCAATTCCCAGACAAAAAAGTTATTACCCCAATCCTCAAGGCAGCAACATTTTATCCCATTCAAGGGAGTGAAAGTTACCATCAAGATTATTATAAGAATTATGCAATTCGTTACAGATACTATCGCTGGAATTGTGGTCGTGATCAACGATTGCAAGCTATCTGGGGAGACACAGGCCACTCTGTGAAATAATCCGGTGAGGAATTTCAGGAAAATATGGTTACAATCTGGAGCCATACACAGAGGAGAACCGTTTCCCAGAGGGCTTGGCCAGCTAAAGATTGTATGTAATATTCGAGCAATTGTAGTATGAAAAAAGAGTAATAAATAACTCAATCACACCCATAAGAAAAGAGTCACTGTTCAGCAGCACTCCATCTTCGTCCATCAAGGTCTTCTCGACTGGCACGAGTATGCCTCGAAGTCTTAACTGAACGAATATAAAGCCTTGCTGACCACTTGCAGAACCGGTATCTGCCACTATTGGGCATTCCAGAACAGGTACAGAAAATATTGATAAGGAGCGAATATGGTCACCTCAATTATTCTCATAAATACAGAAAGAACAAAAATCAACGAAGTGGCTGAACAACTGGCAGAGCTTGAGGGGATATCAGAAGTTTACTCAGTCAGTGGCAGTTATGACCTTATCGCAATTGCCCGTATTCCCGCAAATGATGACCTTGCGAATCTTGTGACAAAAAAATTACTGAGTATTGATCACATTATAAAATCAGAGACCATGCTCGCCTTTAAGGCCTTTTCTCGTCATGACCTTGAAGCAATGTTTGAAATCGGAATGTAGTGTCTTACCAGTCGTCGGTTTCTCCAACAGCCGAAAACTGGAGCAGTGCCACGGTGGCAGACAGCTGGAGACAACAAGAGGAAGAAGGACGTCCCCCCTCACTGCCAGAAGACAAAGGGACCGCCTTTACTATGAGCAACAATCACCATTCACCCAGGAAGATCAATGAAAAAATCAATCGTAGGACTTATTATAGCAGCAGCGGCTGGATACGGACTGTTGAGTTACCATTTTGTGCTCCTCGACAGTAGCCTGAAAGTTCTCAAAAAAACCAATATCCGCTATGAGAATACTTTTGTCGATGCCCGGGGAAATAAAAAATTCAACCTGGCATTGCAACCAGACCTGATTGCCGCAGGTATCAATGACGTCCTTGCCCAGGTGGACAAATCTCTCAAAAAAGATACCGGCAAGCAAAATCCCTGATTCAAAGCCAATCATCACAGCACGACAGGGGGGAGAAAGCAGAAGAAGTCAGAAATGGTGACACCATTTTTATCTCTTTTCTGTTGAGGCAGATGCAATTCACCGTTTTTGAGAAAAGAGTATGAATCTCACACCAGTCAGGCAAGTCACGATACTTTCAATTCTTTTTTTGGCCTTGACTCTGTCGGCTACCAATCCGAAGGCCCTGGCCTCAGAAACCGAGAAGAGCAATCGCTGCAGTGGCATTAGCCTCGAAGGGGGTGCCACTCTCCTGGCTCTTTCCATTACTGATCTCCAGCAAAGCAGCAGTGATCTTCCGGTTTCCCCTGATGATCTCAAAAAAAACATCTATACCCGACCACCATACAGCTGCAGCATCAGATCAAAATCGAATTTCCTGAAGGGTATCACCTATGTCACCTATGTGTACAATGCCCCTGGTGACGCACGGCTGGAATTCAGCAAGATGAAAAAAGGCTTTGCATCCACCTCCACTGTCGAGGGTATCGCAGATATCGGTGACGAGGCTTTTTGGGCAGGCGCCAGTCGTTTTCAACGACTGGTCGCGGTAAAGGAAAATGTGGTAATTGATGTCTTAAGCCCAAAAGATTTCGATCTGCAAAAACAGATCATAGGCCTGGTACTGGAAAAATTTTATTAAGCAATCAGAAACCTCATTCTCACATCCTCTCCGAGAGAGATCCGGGCAACACTGATGACTGGCTAAAGCTCTCCGCAAAAAGGATTGGGCCCCTGCCAGAGGACAAGCCATGAGACTCTGGTCAATACATCCTTCTTACTTAGATGCAAAAGGTCTCGTTGCCCTGTGGAGAGAAGGTCTACTGGCCCAAAGCGTATTGCTGGGAAAGACAATGGCCTATCAAAATCACCCGCAATTATTACGATTTAAAAGGACGAATCATCCCACAGGAGCCATCGCCAGCTATTTAAGAGAGGTAAATAATGAGGCCCGGAGAAGAGGGTATGCTTTTAACCGAACTAAAATAATAAACAAAAACATTAAGAGCAAACTCCCTGTCACAAGCGGACAGATTGAATATGAATACAACCATCTCCTGGGAAAACTCGAAAAAAGAGACAAGGACCTTCACCACCGCCTCAAGACTGTAAAAACTGTCAAACTTCACCCTCTGTTTGTGCAAGTCAAAGGAGGGGTAGAAGAATGGGAACGAGTCATTTGAGAGATACAAGATACGGCAGTGCCAAAGGAGAGCGATTTATTTTTCAATTGTGCCATCGCGCCCCTTTTCTACCTTTCCTGTGAGGACCTGACACCAATAACAATTTTCCCCCTCAGCTTTCATTTGAAATCACCGAAAACGCCATGAAAAGAGAGACATCATATCCCTTCGCCTTAAAAAACGAATTTATACCTTCTCATACTCGAAGCCATAATTTGCTATCTCCCCAACATGCCTATCTGTTTATTTTTTACCGGGGTAAAATCCTGGTTACAGAGAATGATGGGAAACTCAACATCCCTACTGTTACGCTTGAACACTTTGACCACCAAAATGTCACCTATCGTAGATTTATGGGTATGTATTGTAACACACCATGTTACACTATGGAACTTATTGATATAACATCACATAACGAATCATTCCCACGAATGAATCTCCGCGAATTATTTGGTGCCATTTCAGATGATCTCTTTTCCCTGGCAGGCAAGGCATTGCAGATACTCTCCTGGCATCAAGAAAACAAGTTTTGTGGAAAATGTGGCTCCCCTATGAGCGAGGACACGGGGGAACTGGCCAAACAGTGCACAGCCTGTGGATTTATTGTCTACCCCAGAATCTCACCCGTTGTCATCATGACCATCGAGAAAGATGATACCATATTACTTGGCAGATCTCCGCATTTCCCAAAAGGAATGTACAGCCCACTCGCTGGCTTTGTTGAAGCCGGGGAAACCCTTGAAGAGGCTGTGATCCGAGAAATCCAGGAAGAAGTTGGCATTGAGGTCTGCAATATTTCTTACGCAGCCAGCCAGCCATGGCCCTTTCCGCACTCACTGATGATTGGTTTCAGAACAGAATATTTCAGTGGAGAGATATCAATTGATACCAACGAACTTGAAGATGCACGCTGGTTCCATATTGACAACCTGCCTGTGCTCCCATCACGCATCAGTCTTTCACGTCATTTACTGAACCTTTTCCTGGAAGAGCATGGCAAATAACCGGAGCGTACCAGGAAACCAGCTCATATTTCAATTTTTCCCTCGTTCCCTGGCCGCCTTTTCTGCCTTTCCTGTGGGAAGAGACCACAAAACACCTGGTAATCCTCCGTTCTCTTCAGATATCCCTCCAACGCCCCTGAGCCAATTAAAAAAATAGAATGAGAGGAATGTCCCTTTGGATCTCATAATTAGCAACTTACACATTCCCATTGAAAAAGATGGGATGGATGAATATGTAAAATCCGTTTCTCAAAAGCTGGAGGCAGGAGAAGGCACGTTTTCTATCACCAAAATCCTGAGCAAAGCACTTGATCTGCGGAATCAAGAACAATTTTTCTATAAAATTTCACTGGTTGTCAGTACTACGGCCAGCTTTGTAAACAAGAAAAACTTTCCCCTCTACAGGGAACAGATAGCGCTAAGCAGAAAAATAACAGAGAGCACAGACAGGCCCCTCATCGTCGGTTTCGGTCCTGCCGGAATGTTTGCTGCCCTTGAACTGATCGACAATGGGTTTAAACCCTTCATCTTTGAACGAGGGAAAAAAATCGAGGCCCGCTCTGTTGATGTGCAAAGGTTTATACAAAAAAGAGAACTCAATCCTGAATCAAATATCCAATTTGGTGAAGGGGGGGCCGGTTCTTACTCCGATGGCAAGCTGTTTTCGAGGAGAAACAAGAACACAAGTTATGTCAATCGGGTCTTAAAGACCTTTGTTAAATTTGGTGCGCCTGAAGAAATTGAGTACATCAGCAAACCGCACCTGGGAACCGATGTCTTATGCAAAATAGTTCGCAACATACGATGCTATATCCTGGAGAGAGGGGGGGAAATATATTATAGCGCAAAAATGACAGACCTCCTGATAGCAGAGGGGCGGGCCTCAGGAATTACAATAAATGGTGAAAAGGAGTATCTTTCTTCAAGTATTTATATTGCCTTGGGACATTCTGCCCGCGATACCGTGGAGATGATGCATAACAAAGGTATTGCCATGGAGCAGAGGCCGATTTCTGTCGGAGTGAGAATTGAACATCCAGCGGCAACGATCAATCGTATACGATATGGTGACAAATACTGCAACTTCAAGAAATTAGGGGCTGCCACCTATTCTCTGAATTATACCAATCGCAACATCCGAAGAGGGGTTTATACCTTCTGTATGTGCCCTGGTGGGGAGATAGTGAACGCCTCTTCCGGACAAGGCCTCCTGGTTTTAAACGGAATGAGCTACTCCCGCAGATCATCACCCTTTTCAAATGCCGCCCTGGTGGTAAGCTGTCACACCGCTGATTACAACTCAGCCAGTCCACTTGCCGGCTATGAATTTCAAAAGGATATTGAGCGCAAGGCCTTTCAGGCCGGAGGTGGCGACTGGGAAGTCCCCGCCCAGAATTTGATGCATTTTTTAGGTGAGAAGAGTTCTGCCGGCTTGCCTCGAAACTCATACAAGATGGGAACCGTTACTGCTGATTTGCACGAGATTTATCCTCAATTTGTGACCGAGCAGCTGATGGCCGCCTTTCATACCTGGAAAAAAGAGATGCCCTTATTTGTCTCAAACCAGGCGATATTGCTGGCTGCGGAAACCAGAACCTCCTCACCGGTACGGATTACACGCAATGAAAATTACGAATCAATAAACACAAAAAATCTCTACCCCATTGGCGAGGGTTCCGGCTATACCGGAGGTATAACCAGCTCTGCCGCAGATGCTATCAGGGCCGTGGAAAAACAGGTGTCGCAATGTCAGGCCATCAGGCAAGTCCATCTATCCGGACTCTGAAGTCCGTTTTTTGCAGCAATTTTCTGCCAAGGCTCCTCACTGGAGACTTTAAAAAGCCCATTTCCAGTGCAGAGTTCATTTCCTTATCCAATCCAGAAGGGGAAAAAAGTGGAGGCCAGACTGGAACTGAAAAAATATGCTGGAGGCTGAGGCCATGGCTGGAGGATATCTTTTCCTACCCGCAAACCCTTGACCATGAACCAACAGATGCAACGGCATCACTGATGAGGCTGCAATCGCAGTGAAACAATATGACCCCAAAATACCGTACTACAGGTTCTGGCTCAGTGTATTCGACCGAGTTTGGTACAATGTGTCCCAAGTGTAATAAATCTGCCACCCAATGTACTTGCCGGGAAAAACAACCAGCCCCCGCAAGTGATGGCATTGTCAGGTTAAGAAGAGAAACAAAGGGGAGGAAAGGAAAAGGTGTCACCTTGATAACTGGCCTCCCCCTGGATAATGAGGCACTGAAAAAAATTGCAAAATCCCTGAAACAAAGATGTGGCAGTGGTGGCAGTGTCAAGGATGGAGTCATCGAGATTCAGGGTGATCACCGAGATGTACTGGAAAAAGAATTGAGCCTCCTTGGCTACCAGGTGAAACGGGCCGGAGGATGATTCATCCTCATAATTTCATATTTCCAGGCATTAAAATTTTACATTAGGAATGAGCACCCTTTTACAGGGAATCTCTATACATTATGGCATATACACACCGTCTAGTACTGTACAGTCGCATACAAGGCACCGTTCTCCTGGAATCCGGGGAACGTCTGACCCCTCCCGACGACTGGATCTTTCTTCCAGCCGGAGACGCAGCAATAACCAGGAGTGTAAAGAGCATGGGCGAGACCTGGGTCGTACAGGTTCGCAAAGGCATGCGCCTGATTTCAAAGGGGATATGGGCAAAAGAGGCGCACATCCTGGCAGCCCAAAAGGAGATCGAAGCCAAAAGGACTCGCCCTGAATACGAGAGACGGCGCAAGATGGATCTCGCCAGACGTGAGGCCAAACAGGAGGCATATGTCGGAGATTTTTATGATGAAGTCATCAGATTCCTCAATTTTCATCCAAGATATCAGGATGAGGCGACCCTTCTTGGCAAAAAAGTCACCACTCACGCAACCCCTGTCGGCAGTGGTACAGTGGCAAGAACCGAACGCATCCCCATTGCCAGACGCGCAGAGGCCGCTGTTATCGCCTGGATGCGCCACCAGACGACAGCCTACGACTCCATGCGTATCGCCCGCATCAAGGGGAAACGAAGAGAGATCCGTCAACAGCTCGCCGCAAAATCTGTTGAAATCCTCAAGGCCTATCGCCAGGGACAAGAGCTTGCCGAGAACTGTCCCCTGAAAAAGGCATTGGCCTGCGACCGTGACAGGCCCTTCTCCCCTGCCCCAGATAGTGACAGGCAAAAGGATCAGACCATTCCCCTTACCGGTCCTGAGGTCACATCGGCAGATGCCTGAAAAGGCCCGCATTCCTTGCAGAGTCTGATTACACCTTGGTCAGCAGAGAGAAAGGAGAAGAAGAATTACCTTGATGGGACAAGGTAAAGATCGCAGAAGAACTGTCAAGGGTGTATAGTTACAGTCCCTGAACAGAAATGAAGAAGAACTCTTTTACTGTGGAACAATCAAACGTTACGATTATGCGTGAAAGTCAGAAAAAATTTAAAAGCCCCCCCAAGAGATATCAGCCGCGAGGACTTTCTATTCTCTATGAAGATCATGATATCTTGGTTGTGGATAAAGTGAATGGCCTTTTGACCGTAGGCACTGAAAAAGAAAAAGAAAATACAGCCTATTATCGCTTAACGGATTACGTGCGCAAAGGTATTCAAAAATCAAAAAACCGGATATTTATTGTCCATCGTCTGGATAGAGACACTTCCGGTATTCTTGTTTTTGCTAAAAACGAAAAGGCCAAGCACTATCTTCAGGAAGAGTGGCCGAAATTCAAGAAAAAGTACTATGCCGTAGTGCATGGTACACTCGAGGAGAAAGAGGGGATTATCGCTTCATATCTTGCAGAAAACAGTATTCACAAGATGTATTCTGTCGCTGATCCGGCAAAGGGCAAACTTGCCCAAACCGGCTATAAAGTTCTGAGGGAATCAAAGGAATTCAGTCTGCTTGAGATAGATCTGCTCACAGGGAGGAAAAATCAGATTCGGGTCCATTTTGCCGAAAAAGGGTGTCCTGTTGCCGGAGATAAGCTCTATGGGGGGAAAGAAAAGGCAAAGGGTATCAAGAGACTCGCACTCCATGCCTTCTCCATAACATTCTCCCACCCTCACAGCAAAGAGGAGCTGAGCTTTGAGACAAAAATCCCTCCTTATTTCAATGCACTGCTCACGACTTAGGAGTAAAACACCCTCAGCCATCACTCTGTTTCTTCCCTTCCAACTCGTCCCAGCGATCGTAGAGTTGCTCAACTCGTTGCTGGGCTTGCTGCAGGTCGTCCCAAACCGTTTTCAACTTATGTGAATCCAAGGCGGTTTCAGGTGCATCCATGAGCGTCTGCAGGCGATCCTGCTCCTCCTCTGCCTCCTGGATCTTCTCCTCTATCTGCTCGTACTCCCGCTGATCCAAATAAGAAAGTTTTCCTGCCCGGTTCTTATTCTTCTTTTCCGCTGTCCGCTCGGCAATTGGCTTTGCCAGCTCTCCCTCTTCCTTCTGCCCCTCCTTAAGGTCCGCCAACCACTGTTCATAGTCAGCATAGTAAGTCACCCCACCCTTCCCATCAAAACCAATCACCTGATCACAGACCGAATCAAGGAGAAAGCGGTCATGACTGACCAGAACCAAAGCTCCGGAAAAATCGAGGAGACTCTCTTCTAAGACATCGAGAGAGGGGATATCCAGATCATTGGTGGGTTCATCAAGAAGCAGGATGTCGGCGGGCTGACGCATGAGTTCAGCGATAAGGATACGAGCCTGTTCACCGCCGGAGAGCTGGCCCACCGGGGTCTCCAACTGATCGGCTCGAAAAAGGAAGCGCTGTGCCCAGGAAACCACATGCAGAGAAAGTTCCTGAAACACCACCGAATCTCCGTCTGGAGCAAGGGCGCGACGCAGGCTGATATGGGGATCGATACGCTCTCGCTTCTGATCAAAGCTCACGATGCGCACATCCGGGGCTACCTTGATCACCCCAGAATCTGGTTTAAGGCCAACGGGGTCCGTACTTGAAGCTATAATCTGCATGAGGGTGGATTTACCACACCCGTTTCTGCCCAAGAGCCCGAGTCTAGTCCCTGGCGAGAGGACTATATCGAGGTCGGAAAAGAGTGTTCGCCCCTCATAGCCCTTACTTATGGCGATTGCCTCAAACAGTTTCTTGGTCTTTCGGCCCGTGGTATCAAAATCGATCCGCACCTGTTTCAGGGCTCGATTTCTGCTCTTGACTTCTGAAAGATGCCCCTGCAGCTTATGGGCCTCATCAATACGATACCGTGCCTTGGTAGCCCTGGCCTTGGGACCGCGACTCAGCCATTCTGCTTCTCGACGCATTTTATTGGCCAGTCGTTCCTCCAATTGCTGCTGCTGCTGCAGAAACTCGGCTCGCACTGTGAGAAAACGGGAATATCCACCTTCTACCTGCAAAGACCCTTCCGGGTATACAGCAGAGAGTTCCACCACTCGATTCACGGTATTTTCGAGAAAACGACGATCATGACTGACCAGCAAAAAGGCATTGGGGCTTTCCGGAAGAATACCGGAAAGCATCTTCTCCAACCAGATCACACCCTCAATATCAAGGTGGTTTGTCGGTTCATCCATAACCAGGATATCGGCCTGGACCACGAGACTGCGGCAGATGGACAACCTCTTTCGCCAGCCACCGGAGAGAAGTTGCACGGGGATATTGGTATCGGGAAATTCGGCCCTGGAAAGCAAGGCTTGGACTCTATTAGACCGTTCGGTTTCATCAAGAGGCAGACCATCGAGCGCGGCCTGGAGATTCTCCATGACGCTTGCCTGCTCATCAAAGACATCGGATTGTTCGAGATAGGCGCTTCTGACATGCCGCCTGCTCAAAATCTTTCCCTCATCTGGATCCATGCGTTTACAGACCAGATTAAGAAAGGTGGACTTGCCACTGCCGTTTGGCCCGATGAGACCGATCCGGTCACCGTCATTGATCACCAGATTGATATTTACAAAAAGACGCTGGGCCCCGAAGGACTTACCGAGGCCCTGACAGGTAAGAAGGTGAGACATATATATTTTGCGGTTGCTAAAGAAGAATGAGAAGCGGATATGGATAGAAAAAATCAGAACTCACAGAACTGATTGGGATTTCCTTTTTTATTGAAAATTTTACATACCGCGATTATAACAAAAATGATTTCTTGAACTAAAATAGACAGTGAAGTGTGACTCCCTGTCAGTTCCTTCTGAACATTATATATACACCGGGACCAAGCAAACCGCAATGAGTGACCGTCTGCATATTATTATCTCAGGAGATGCGGGAAGAGCCCGTAGCTTCCTTCTTTCCAGGCGCAGGCTGCGATTAACCATCTTGGCCTCTGTTTTCACCTTCTTTCTCTTAGGTATTGCCTGTTTTCAGACGGTACGTCTGTTAACTGTCAAGGCTGATCTGGACCAGCAAGTAGTCCAACTGGCCACTGAACTGGAGAAGAGTAATGCTCGCAAAAAACTGCTTGCCAGCCAGGTCAACAATCTCCGACAGTTGAATTCCGGCCAGGCGGCAGCCTTTCTCGAGGAAAAGACAACGCTGCTCAACGAAGCTGTCACTGAACTTGAAGAACGGAGCAACCTGATCGAACAGATCATGTGCAATATCGGCATAGACGTTGCAGATGTCCAGGAAGAGACAAGCAACTCCGGCGGCCCTTATCTCGTCCCTCGAGAAACTCTGGGCAAAGACCTTCTTTATCGCTCCGATCGTTACCTGAACACCTTTAACTACCTCCCCCTGGGCCGACCGGTTCCCGGCCCCATAACCTCCCGTTTTGGCCACCGGGCCGACCCGGTAAACGGCAGAAAAGGTTTCCATGAAGGTGTTGACATGCGCGCTCCCAGTGGACAGGCAATCAAGGCGACTGCGGACGGAGTTGTGACCCAGGCTCGCTTTAATGGCAGTTATGGTCGTTACATTGAAATCGATCACGGAAATGGCTATGTGACAAAATTTGCCCATATGAAAAAATTCCTGGTCAAAAAAGGCGCCACGGTCAAACGAGGTCAGGCCATCGGCAAGGTTGGCAACAGCGGACGTTCGACCGGACCTCACCTGCACTATGAGATCTGCCTCTATGACAAGCCAGTCAATCCGAAAAAATTCATGCGGGTGGACCAGCTCGTTCAGCCGTCTGTTATCCCTCAGCTCGTGGCCAAAAAAATAAAAACCCGGAAAAATATTCTAGTCGCTGAAAACAAACCTGTACCGGCCACAGCTTTGGAGAAGTAGCATGTCTCTCTTCAGCAAAAAAAACAGTTTCGAACAGGAAACTCAGAGGGCGGAAAAAGAGGCTATTTCTTCCATCATCGACATCAAGATGGTGATCAAAGGGGAACTCTCTTTTGAAGGCAAAGCCAGAATAGACGGAACTGTGCAAGGGAATATCACAGGAGAATACCTGATCCTCAGTGAAAGCGGGAAAATCATAGGCGACATCAATGTCGCATCTTTTGTCTGTCACGGTACCATAGAGGGCAATATAACGGCTAACCTGGTAACAGCAAGAAAGACTTGTCAGATCCATGGCTTGGTTGAAAGCAACAGCCTCACTGTAGAACCCGGTGCCAGCCTCAGTGGGGAACTCAAAGTTGCCGCCTCCAGAGAACTGCATCTGGTCAACAACGATGCCAACAGTTCCAATCTCGCCGCAGAAAAAGCAGCCAAGGGTTAAAAGGAAAAGTTTCATGCAACCAAGTGACCTTCCTGCCCCTGCCAACCGTCTATCCTGCCCCAGCTGCGGCAACGATAGCGATTTCTACGAAATTGCCGAAGATGTCGTTATCACCACCCACTACATCCAAAATCAGGATGGAAGCTTTACCCCGGAAGCGGACGACTCTCAGATATTGGGCGAAATCAAACTTATTTGCGGCCAATGCCAGGAAGATCTCAGCGAATTCCATCAACGATTCTCAGAAATGCTCTTTTGACCAGCCAGCGACGTATTTTAACAGAAAACAGTGCACTGCCCTCGGTTTTTCATAAACTGCGGGCGGGAGATATTATTGCCTGCAGGCTCCGCCTGAAATATGAAGAAGAGCATCTCCTCCTTGATCTGGTGGAACGTGGAGTGCAGCTCATTCCATCCGCCACTTCCCAGCTGGCCAGTCGCTCCAAAACATTCCAAGCCCGTCTCCTTGGGCCCCTGATGCTTCCTCAGACCACAGTCATATATGACATACACGGTCTCCTGGAAACAGTTTCATTGTACGGCAGGCACTGTATCAAAAAAGTTGTTTTCAAGCACGATCGAAAAAACGCCGGCCTGGGAATCCATCTCTTTCACAACATCGAAGATGTGTACACCCAGGCAGCCAACAACGTCCTCCCCTACCCCTTTGTCCTCCAACCCTTTGTTGCAGACAGTATTGATGTACGAGTTGTTTTTCTCGACGACTATATGGAAGCCTATGAACGGCACAATCCCGATAATTTCCGTAACAACCTGCACTGCGGAGGCAAGGCCATTCCCTACCACCTCACTGAGCAGCAAATGAAACTCTGCCATGAGGCCATGCGACGAGGTTCATTTCCTTACGGACATCTGGACCTTATGATCACCAAAGAGGGCGAAACGTACCTGGCGGAGATCAATCTCCGTGGTGGAATTCGTGGAGCTTTCATCGACCCAGACACCTACCGTAAAAAAGTACAGGCAATAGAAAAGAAAATCCTGGAGAATAAAATCCAGAGACTCTCTTGAATCCCTACTCCTGAGCGCCGAAATAACACGCCTCGACAGTGTAGTTGAGGACCGGGAAAACCAACTCACTCCTCTCCATATCGTAAAACAAAAAAAAAGGAGTTGCCTTACGGCAACCCCTTTTTTTAACTCATCTAAAACCTACAGTTATCTAATTATACACAACCGGTGGGTTTTGGCAGACCAGCCATCTTACAAGCACCTTTACCTGGTCCTGAAGGGAACAGTTCGTAGATCCTTTTCAGAGGAAAGCCAGTGGTCTTGGAAAGGATACGTACCATAGGAGCGATACCGTTTTTCTTGTAGTACTCACGAAGAGCATCAATCACTTTGTTATGCTCGTCGGTCAGCTCACTAATACCCTCAACAGTCTTTACATAGTCGATCCAATTGTCATTCATGTCATCCATGCCATTGAGCAAGAATCCATCCTCATCACAATTATAGCTGATTCCATTGTGTTCTATTGTAGGCATCCTAAATCCTCCTTAAAAATATTGTTTTGTGTGGCTTTCACCGTTTTCTGTTTCTAAAGTACTGATCGTTTTTAAAGTATTGAAGGCCTAATTACTATAAACCAGGAAGTTTGTCAAGTGAATGGCTCATCATTCTCTGCCTTAAACTCAACTCCTCATAACATATTGTAACATCGACATTTTCCCAAGCCTTATCCCAGGCGTGCCAGCAAGATAATAATTTTACAGGCCAGAAAAAAAACACCGGTATTATCATCTGTTAACGGAAGTTATTACAGCACGACTATTCATCAATATCCCTTTCCTGCCTATCAACTTGCTTACACCGCAGGGTAAATGTTTACCCACCTGAAACACTGCAGAACCGGCAGACTACAAATGCAACTCATTTTTTTTCCTGTAGCAAAATAATTATTAAAGCCTTTACCTGATATAAATTCTTAACTAAAATCAGAGGAACCTGGTGCTGAGCGTTCAGCAATACACTCGTTTTTTCTTGCACTGACTTCAGAGAAGATGTAAATTTTTTTTAAAATTCTTAAATAATTAAAAAAGTGAGGATCCTTGATGATCCAGACACCAAAGTCTTGAAGACTTTTCCAGCGACACGTATCTCTGGTTTAATCGAGACTTATCCCTGCCACAAGACATGTATATGGGTGGAAAGAAAGACACCCCAACCAACGACAATTCATTCAAAACGACAGAGAAATAATTATGCTGCAAATTTTTCGCGACAAAGCCCAGTCAACCTTCATCCAGGCAATTGTTCTGGTTATCGCCCTGGTTTTTATCTTCTGGGGAGTGGGAACCAACATGATGGGCAGTCGCGAGGCCGCCATCGTCGTCAACGATGAAGAAATTAGTTTTCAAGAATACCAACAGGTCTACGACAAACTCCTTTCCGACTATCGTCAACAATTCGGAGGTTCGGTCCCCGAGGAATTACTCCAGACCCTAGGCCTGAGCCAACAGGTAAAAAATCAACTGATCCAGGGGGCACTCCTTCGTCAGGGGGCCACTAGCATGGGACTGATGGCCTCTGCTCCTGAAATACAGCGACGTATCCAGGGAATGGTTCAGTTCCAGGAAAACAACTCCTTTGATCTAGCCAAATACCAATCCATACTCGCCAGCAATCGCCTGACACCTCACAAATTTGAAGCAGATATCCGTCACGATATGCTCTCGGGAAAAGCCATCACCTCAATAGTGGATTTTTCCACTATCGTTGCCGACACGGAGATTCTTGACAGATTTCAAGAGGACAAAGAAAGCCTCTCCCTCCTTTTTACCACAATCAGACCGCTGGACTTTCATGACCAGGTGATGGTCGAAGAAGAAAAGCTGCTGACCTGGTTCGACCAGAACAAAGAGGCCTATAAAACCGCACCCCGGATCAAACTCAAATTTCTTTCCTTTCCGTATGACAATGAATTAAAAAACCTCACTGTCAGCGATGAACAGATCGAAAAGAGTTATCAAGAAAACCTTGCCCGTTATCAAGAACCTGAGAAACGCCATGCAAGGCACATTCTTCTGAAAGCCGATGAAAACAGTACAGCAGAAACCCACGCAAGTCAGCTGGCCAAAGCGGAAGAAGCCAAGGCGAAAGCCAAGGCAGGGGAAGATTTCGCCATCCTGGCCCAAACCTATTCCGAGGGACCGACAAAAGCGAATGGCGGTGATCTCGGCAAGTTCAGCAGAGGCCAAATGGTTGAACCCTTTGACGATGCTGTGTTCTCGATGCAGGAAGGAGAAATCAGCGAAATCGTCAAAACCAGGTTTGGTTACCATGTCATTCTTTTGCAAGAAATCCTGCCTGCAACAACCCGCCCCTTAGCTGAAGTTCGTGAGGAACTTACAAAAGAGCTCAAAAATGGCCTGGCACGGCCTGCTGTCTTCCAAAAAGCCAATGATGCCTACGAAGGAATTATTGCCGCAGGAAGCCTGCAAGAATATGCGCGGCTCACCCCTGATACCACCATCCTGGAAACAGATTTCTTTTCCCAGTCAGACTTTCCCGAACAACTGGATAAGGACCCAATCGTCCAGGATACGGCGTTCTCGTTAAAAAACGGGGAACTCAGTTCACTGCTCGAATCTCCTAACGGCTACTCTGTTCTTTATGCAGAGGCCATAGAGGAACCCACTGTTCCTGAACTGGACAGTATCCGAAAGAAAGTAACTGAAGACTATACCGCTGAACTGGCAAGAACCTTGGCTCTTGGAAAAAGTGAAGAACTCCTTTCCGCACTCATATCAGGGTCCCCATTTACCGAGGCGTCAAAAGCCCTGGGGGTCGAAGTCAAGAGCGCTACCCTTCTCAGGAATTCCACTGGCTCCGAAGCCAACGGTTTTCCCCCATCCTTAGTACAAAATGCCTTTACCTTGAGCAACGACACTCCCCTTCCTGAAAAAACGGCAACAGTTGGAGACGACTTCTTTATCTACCAGTTTTCCGAGAGAAAACTGCCTGATCCTGCAGGATTGACCACTGATGAAAAAGAACGCTATCGAGCTGAAATTCTCCGCACCAAGCAGGATGGCCTCCTGATCGCCTGGCTGCGCCACCAGGAGAAAAATGCCAAAATTTATAGCAACAAAAACCTCTGATCGCAGCAGAAAGTACGCATCTCCGTTATTGATGATTTTCTCACTCACTGCAGTGGTCCCCAGACCCTGCAGTGAGTGAGAATCCCGCGAGAAGGCATGGCATTAGAGAAAGAGTTCACTCCCTGTTCTTTCTCAATTTTCTGACCATATCACCATACACCAAACGACCACCCTTCACTCTGCACTGTTCGCCGAAAAGCTTCTGCTCTCCCCTTCAACATTTGCACTTGCCAGGCAGAGGGAACCGATTCGACCACCCTCTTTTCCCTGCCCTTCTCCTTTGCGAACCTCCCCCACAGCACCTATCGCAAGGCAAGGCAGACAAGGTGACCATACCTCCTCAGGAGTCTGTCGGATTGAGAGATTCGTAACGCAACTCAGAGAAATCCCGACCAGATTTGCATGGATTCGCGGCGAACAACACGCCCCTTAAACGAAAAGCCATGAAAATATGAACCGATTAGTCAAATTTGCAGCAGAATTATGTCTAAGTCCGATAGGCTCCTAGCCACTTGACATCGCTTCTTTTTCCCCCAATCAAAAGAGGAGGAGTTCTCTTTTACAGAGGTTTTTTTGCAGGCAGAGCTGTATTCTTTTCACCTAAAGATGCTCTTTTTCATACGTTTATTGGCCAGACATGATATAATAGGGTGTTTTGGCCCATCGCCTTCCGCAGCATGCGTTGCGGGACTCTTTCCAGGACCCCTTAAGGGGTGTAAGACTAAGCAGACAATATGCCAGACTCGATTGACAAGTTTCTCCTACAATACGACAGACTCAGCCCCTTTGAGCAGACCCTTCTCCAATTTCTCTCAGTTATTTATGAACCGGCCCACAATACTCTTATCGTCAACTGCCTGAGAGAACTCGATATTCGCAGTCCCCGCGGTAATCGGCCCACCGCCGCCAATCTAAATCATTATTTTTCGAAATTTCGACAGGCCGGTCTTCTTACAAAAAACCATCAGTGCCCACAATCCCTTGTGGAAACCCTTAGCCGTATAGCTGTAAAAAACGGAAGATTTGAAGAGTTCGCCAAGGTTATCCGCGACGAGGCCCCGGTCTCCTACTACTACGGGAAATGGACGACCCGTTGCTGGCGGGCCATGCGAGAGATACGTATTGGCATTTACACCCAAAACTTTGAGCTCATAGACAGTGCTCTGGAATTCCTGTCAGGCCAATGCCGGGACATCTTGTCTTCTTTGCCGCCAACAGTTCAAGTTGCAACAAGCCCCTTTGATCCTATCTGGTTCAGAAGCCTGGCCCCCTCATTTCAATTCTTTCTCCTCGATACTATTTTCCGCCATGGCTTTTCCATTCTTCATAGCTATTCTGAGATCCTTACTTATCTTCAGGAAGAAACCGGCCTTGAAAAACCGAACAGTGACGAGAAAGTACCTTTTCAGCGCCTCCTCTTTACCCAGTTACTTTTCAGAGGCAGACTGGAAGAGGCCCAAAATCTTGTTTCGGAAAACAGTGAGGTTTTTTGTGGAACAGGAGCTGCTGGTGTCCTCGCCTTTCTCTCCGGAGACAGTGATAGCACGCCAGACTTATTTCAAACAGATCTCGACTTTCTCTCCGACCTCAGCGGCAGTGAAAATGTCGCTTTTTTCGGTGCGACAGGTCTTCTCCACACCCTCGCCAGTCTCCAGATAGAGCAGACAGACCCGGAGCAAAAGGTGGCCCAGCAGATTGCCATCGCCTTGACCCTCTTCCCAGGCAATGTCGAAGAGAGGGCATACCAGATACTCGCTGCTTTCCTGCAGGCCAGACATAACAACACCCTCCTCAATGAGTCTCTGGGCTTTCATAAAGATGAAGAACCGCACAGCCTGACCATCCTTTTTACTGCCCTGTGCCAGTACTGGTTAAATTCCAGTCTCCAGCCCGATGTAAAAGAACAGGTTGATGCCCTTTATCAACAAGCCCTTGCCAATGATTTTCACTTCTTCAGCCTTAACCTGGCCGCCATCCTGGCCGGAATCGGTCAAAATGCTGAAGAAAACAACTCCGTTGTCAAACGTCTCCAGGAGACAACCGGTCTTTTTCCCCTTATCAATGTCCTCAAATCGGAAGAACCATGGAAACGGAACCTGAAAGCCCTGATTCAGATCACCTCTTCTCCCCAGGAAAATAATATTTCCCAGAGTGAGCGACTGATCTGGATGATAGACGACAGAAAAGGAAAGATACAAATCAGCCCCAAAGAACAGAAACTGAATCCCTCCGGAGCCTGGAGCAAAGGCAGACCCATATCTCTTTCCCGCCTCTATTCCGGTAAACTTGTATACCTGACGATTCAGGACAGAAAAATTGCCACATCCATTCAAAAGAAAGTAAACCCAGAGACCCACGGAGTCAGTTATTCCTTTGCCATGGATAAGGCCCTGCCGGCAATGATCAACCACCCTCTCCTCTTCCTTGCTAAATCACCAGCCACCCCTGTGGAATTTGTGTCCGGAGAACCGGAGCTGCTGGTGGAAGAAAGAGGTTCCCAACTCCATATCCGATTTTCCCAAAAGATCTCAGACGACAACATCACAGTCTTTCACGAAACTCCCACCCGCTACAAGATTATCGAAATCAACGACAACCACAGAAGAATCGCCCAGATCACCGGCGAAAACGGCCTCACAGTACCCATCGAAGCCAGCGATCAAGTCCTGACGGCCATCGGTAATATTTCTTCCTTTATGACCGTCCATTCAGCCATTGCCGCCGACGCGACAGCGGACAGCGAAGGAAACATAGAGTTTGTTGAGGCCGATCCATCTATCTATATGCACCTGCTCCCCTATGGCACCGGCTTCAGACTGGAAATGTTTGTCAAACCTTTTGCCGAAGGAGGTCATTACCTCAAACCGGGACAGGGAGTCGAAAACATCATGGCCGAGGTGCGGGGCCGCCGCCTGCAGACGAAACGCAATCTGGCCCTGGAGGAACAAAAGGCAAGGGAAATTGAAGAATCCTGCCCCATCCTTGACCTGGCCATTGACCTGGAACAGGAAAATGATCGTGAGTGGCACCTGCAGGATCCTGATGACTGCCTCCACGCCCTGCAGGAATTGCAGAACATTCAAGACCAGGTCATTATCGAATGGCCTGAGGGAGAGAAACTGAGTATCAGCCACCAGGCCTCGTTGAAAAATCTCAATCTCAAGGTCCGTACCAACCAGCAGAACTGGTTTGCACTTTCAGGTGAACTCAGAATTGATCAGGATACTGTCATTGAACTGCGGGAACTCCTGGCCAAGGTCAAAACGGCCCATGGACGGTTCATCCAGATCGGAGAGGGCCAGTTTCTGGCTCTGACTCAGGAATTCAAAAAGAAGCTGGAAGAAATCAACCTGTTTGCCGAGGGGTATGGGGGAGAGGACGACGAAGAACTGCTCATCCACCGCCTGGCCGCCATTCCCCTGGAGAAGCTGGTTAACGAGGCCCAGTCCGTCGTTGACGAGGGCTGGAAAAATCAGATCCGCAACATCCATGAAAGTCAGACCTTTGTTCCTCAGCTTCCGTCAACGCTCCAGGCCGAACTCCGTGATTACCAGATCGAGGGCTACAACTGGCTCTCTCGTCTCGCTTACTGGGGTGTAGGAGGCTGTCTTGCCGATGATATGGGACTGGGAAAGACGATCCAGTCTCTGGCCATCGTCTTGTCTTTGGCCTCTGATGGGCCTTCGCTGGTGGTAGCCCCTACCTCTGTCTCCAACAACTGGCAGACCGAGGCAAATCGCTTTACGCCTACACTGACTATTAAAACCCTGACGGGAAAAGACAGGGCTCAGACCATACAAGAGCTTGGTAAATTCGACCTGCTGATCACCACCTACACCCTCCTTCAGCAGGAAAATGACCTGCTCTCCTCTGTCAAGTGGCAGACAGTGATCCTCGATGAAGCCCAGGCCATCAAAAATGCGGCGACCAAACGCTCCAAGGCCGCCATGGCCCTTCAGGCTCAGTTCAAACTGCTCACCACCGGTACTCCGGTGGAAAATCACCTTGGAGAGCTGTGGAATCTCTTCCACTTCATCAATCCAGGCCTTCTCGGGAGTCTGAATCGCTTCAACGAGCGTTTCGCTATTCCCATCGAACGCTACCGCAACCGTGAGGCGCGGCTAAAACTCAAAAAACTCATCCGCCCTTTTATCCTCCGTCGCATCAAATCCGAGGTCCTTGAAGAACTGCCACCACGTACTGAAATCACCCTCGAAGTAGAAATGAGCGAAGAGGAAATGCTCTTTTACGAGGCACTGAGGCAGAACGCCCTGGAAGTTTTGGAAAACAGCAGAGAAAAAAAGGCCCGCCACCTCCAGATCCTCACCGAAATAATGAAACTGCGGCAGGCATGTTGTAATCCCAGACTCATTGCCGCCGACACGCGTATTGCCAGTTCCAAGCTCAAGGTCTTTGCCGCAGTGGTAGAAGAGCTGCTCGGTGGAAACCACAAAGCCCTGGTCTTCAGCCAGTTCATTGGCCACCTCTCCATTCTCCGGGAGTATCTTGACAAGAAAGGAATCGAATACCGTTATCTGGACGGTACCACCAGCACCATTCGTCGTAAACAGGAAGTCGACGACTTTCAGGCGGGAAAAGGAGATCTCTTTCTCATCAGTCTCAAGGCAGGCGGGCTCGGCCTCAATCTAACCGCTGCCGACTATGTCCTCCACATGGATCCATGGTGGAACCCAGCAGTTGAAGATCAGGCCTCGGATCGAGCTCATCGCATCGGCCAAACCAGACCCGTCACCATTTACAGACTCGTCTGCCAGCGTACCATTGAAGAAAAAATCGTCAAATTACATCAGGAAAAACGAGACTTGGCGGGCAGCCTTCTGGAAGGATCTGACATGAGTGCCAAAATGAGCAGTGAAGATCTCTTGGATTTGATAAGAGGAAGCTGACAATAAGTACGTTCACTCGTTTAGGAGGCGATTCCGGATCAGAGCGAAGAAACTCATTCCCCGGCCCTGAAAAAACCAGCCCAGGTGGCTGTCACAGCTTCGACAGACAGCCACTTGCCAGGTCGTGCCTGCAAACCATGAAAAATGGCTGGAAGGCACTCCTTCCTGCCTGCAGCCCACGGCATCAGCAAAACAAGCAATCTCAAACACCAGACCTGCCGGATTAAAGAAGGCGTGACCATGGAGGCCGTTTACCTCCATGGCCTGGCTTGTATCTGTTATGACCAGACGACAGAGACTGCAGAGCAGTTTCTGTTCCTTCTCAGACCTCTTCTCTGCGGATCGGTCCGTAAGCAGGGGAACGGCCCACTCCTCCCCTCTACCACGGAGAAAGAGAGAGGCCATCCTGCGGCAATCAGATTGAACTTCTGCTCTGCCACCTATAACGTCGTGTATATTGTTATCCCTTCTTTTTTTGGGCCTTATAGTACTCCACAATAGCATGGGTCATATCTGGTATGGTATACGATTCAGGTTGGACATGGACCTGCAAGCCGTTATCTGTCACAGTCTTTGCAGTAATTGGTCCAATCGCAGCGATTATCACATCACGCATAAGAATATTAAGCTCATTACGATCAGCAGCACTGACCATGGAAAGAAAATTGCGCACAGTTGAAGAACTGGTAAAAGTCACCATATCAACATCTCCAGACTCGAGCAGCTCACGCAGCTGTTCCCTTTTCCCCTCTGGAGCCACATTCTGATACACCGGGGCCACTGTTACCTGGGCTCCGGCACCACGCAAGGTTTCCGGAAGGATCTCCCTGGCCTTTATGGCCCTTGGAATAAGGATTTTTCTCCCTTCCACGCCCTGGTCAAGAAGACTTTCTGCCAATCCTTCTCCGGTAAAAACTGAAGGGAGAAGATCTGCCCGGACGCCATAATTCATAAGAAGATCTGCCGTTGCCTTTCCCACAGCTGCAATCCCAGGTCCCTTCATATCCCTGGCATCCCTGCCCATGCGGTACAGACGCTCGAAAAAGTAATTGACAGCATTGAGAGAAGTGAAAACGATCCAGTGATACTCTTCCAAACGATCAAGTTCCTCATCAAGAACGTCATACGAGTCCACAGGTTCAATCTGGATCGTCGAAAACTCTACACAATTGGCCCCGGCTTCTTCCAGGCCAGCCACCAGCTCTGAAGCCTGCTCCCTGGTCCTGGTAACCACTATCCGTTTCCCGAACAGAGGACGTTTTTCAAACCAGTTGATGGTATCACGCAAGGTTACCACTTCACCGACTATTATCAGAGCAGGGGGTTTAATATCAGCCCCCTGAACGATCTCGGCAATGGTCTCCAGAGTTCCAACAACCGAACGTTGTTCCGGGGTAGATGCCCAGCGAACCACTGCCACGGGTGTTTTAGGGTCTCTTCCATTGTCGATGAGATGTTTGACAATAATGGGTAGATTTTTGATACCCATATAGACAACCAATGTCCCTGCCCCAGTCGCAAGTTTGGCCCAATCAATCTTAGAGCCGGGTTTTGTCGGATCCTCATGACCGGTGAGAAAGGCAACCGACGCAGTGTACTCCCGATGGGTAATGGGAATCCCGGCGTAGGTAGCAGCAGCCGTGGCCGAGGTCACTCCGGGGACCACCTCAAAATCCACTCCGGCCTTGGCCAGGACTTCGACTTCCTCACCGCCACGCCCAAAGATAAAAGGATCTCCCCCCTTGAGACGAACCACGGTCTTTCCGGTCAAGGCCCAATCCACCAGCATCTGGTTGATCTCTTCCTGAGTATGGGTATGCTTCACACCACCTTTTTTTCCAGCATAGATCAGCTCCGCCCCTTTTGGCACATGTTTGAGGAGTTTGGGACTGGCCAGATAGTCATACACCACCACCTCTGCCTTGCCGAGGAGGTATTTCCCACGCACGGTTATCAATCCTGGATCACCGGGACCTGCACCTACCAGATACACCTTACCAGGCCGCTTTGTGCTTGTTTGTTCACTCATAATTATCCAACAACTGGATCCAAAGATCCTAAATAAATTTAATAAATCATAACATTACGTTTCTCATACAAGAAAAATCCCCTTACTGTTCACGGTGCTTTTTCTTAGCAGCTTTCACTCAATTCATCAAGTAAAGATGCGGCAAGAAGGGGAATCATCAACTCGTGGTGTCCGGTAACATTGTACCCTCGCCCTCCCTGAGCAGTAGGCCTGAGAACCACGTTAGTCAGGGAACGGTACTGTTTTATAAAATCAAAATTAGCTGTGGTGAAATTATCCACCCGATGGCCAAGATTTCGTACCAGGGTCAGGGCCTTTAAAAAAACTTCGGGCAGCAGGACGGCAGAGCCGATATTGAGATAGGCCCCTCCCTGCAGACCCGCCACCTCACTACAGAACAGACGAAAGTCATGGTGCGATGTCGTTCCGATATCAGCTCCTGAGGCAGAAGGATGGATATGGATGATATCGGTGCCAATGGCGACATGGACAGTAACCGGAATTCCAAGCTTAGCGGCCATTGCCAACAGGCTCTTGTCGTTATGAGGATACTCTCTGGCAAGGAGATATTCCCCCACGGCCTGTCCCATACCCATACCCTCTCTGGCCCCCAGAGCAATGGCACCGTTTAGCACCTCGCCGGTCTCTCGAGCCGCCCCAAAGGCCCCATCAGCCAACACATCCCCCACCTCTTCCGAAGTGGATCCTGCCATAGCGATCTCAGCATCGTGAATAATACAGGCCCCATTCATGGCCAGGCCGCTAATAATGGAACGTTCCATCAGATCAATAAGAATCGGGTTGAGCCCCACCTTAATCACATGAGCTCCCATTCCCACCAGGATTGGCCTGCCATTGCGATGGACCTCGGCCAGACAGCGAACAAGTTCGGGAAAATCATGGCCGAGAAGCTGATCTGGAAGCGAGGCAAGAAAACTGCGCAGAGTGGAATTTTCTTTGAGAGGCGTTCCAAAATGGTCCACTGTGACCTTGGAATACCGATCATGGAGAGAATAGGTCTGCAGGCCACTGAAATCAAGAGGTTCAATTTTCACCAAAGATCTCCCTTTCCACGAGTTCACAGAGCAGATGCTCCACCCAGAGATGAACTTCCTGGATATGGGCCGTCTTCGCTGCCGGGACATTCAAGGTAAAGTCGGCGATTTTTCCTAACTCACCACCGTCTCCACTCAGTCCACCGGTGAGAACGGCAGTACGCATGCCGATTTCTTTAGCGGCTTCTATCCCCTTGATGACATTAACGGAGCCGCCACTGGTGGAAATCCCCAGGGCCAGATCCTCGGGTTTTCCTAAGGCCTGTACCTGCTTGGAGAATATTTCATCAAAAGAAAAATCATTGGCGATGGCAGTAATCGTCGAAGTGTCTGTGGTCAAAGCAATGGCAGCCATGGGCCTGCGGTTAATGAGAAAACGATTCACAAATTCAGCAGCCATGTGCTGGGCATCGGCGGCACTGCCACCGTTACCAAAAATAAGGATTTTGCCCTGCCGGCGGATGGTCACCACCATCTGACAGGCCAGTT
Source organism: Pseudomonadota bacterium (assembly GCA_018817385.1). Lineage (GTDB taxonomy): Bacteria > Desulfobacterota > Desulfobulbia > Desulfobulbales > Desulfocapsaceae > Desulfocapsa. The sequence continues at coordinate 145,501 of JAHIUA010000043.1, read as the reverse complement.
CCACAATAGCCTTGCCACTCTCCTTGACAAAGGCCTCTTTGGCCAGCACGGAATTTATCAATGCATTGGCGACAAGATGTTCCATAACAATTCAGCTCCACAGGAAAAGATAAACAAGCGATTACAGGGAAAAGACGGCCATGAGCCTGGCCCCTATAAATGATTACGAATTTTACCCATACCGTGGGCAGGATCTAACCCGCAGTCCTCCGCAAAATCTCCTGCGAGGCCGACAAGGACAGCATCACCTTCGTTGCAAACATAACAACAATCTCGACAGACCAACAGGTTACCTGCGAGTATGTTCATCTCTGTGATTCAGATCTGCAGCACTTTTCAGCATCTCGTAACGATCTTGATGAGAAATGAGGGTTAAACAAAGCCAGAAGATAAAAGATCTTGGCCAAAAAGGCAAAAAAAAATGGGCATACCAGCAGTTGCCGCCAGTATGCCCAGACCAAAAAGACTCTCTTATCCTGATATTAAAGGATCAATCCAGCTCTGCAAGGATAGCGTTTGTAACTTCTTTGATAGACTTGGAGCCATCCACAGAAATCACCTTGGCACTGCCAGCCTTAAAGTAGTTAACCGCTGCCATGGTTCCAGTCTTGGTATCGTAGTAGATGTCATGGCGTTTATTAATGGCATCCACATCCTGATCATCGGCACGGGCACTCAGCTCGCCACCGCAGACGCGACAAACCAGCTTTCCATCTTTTTCAACAGGCTTGATGGCATCAAAGGCAATGTGATTGGGATGATTGTTGTCATTGGCGCAGAGACGACGTCCCATAATACGCTCTTTAGCGATCTCACGATCAAGAACGATCTCCATAATATAATTAAGAGCCATTCCTGCCTCTTTGAGGGCCTTGTCCAAGGCCTCTGCCTGGGCAAGAGAACGAGGGAAACCATCAAGCAACCATCCTTTTTCCTTTGATTTGGCCAGGGTTTCAAGGACCATGGGGATAGTGATTTCATCAGGAACCAGATCACCACGCTCAATAAATTCCTTGGCTTTTTTGCCGAGCTCGGTTCCGCCTTTGATATGCTCACGGAAAATGGCACCAGATTCGATATGATCCATATTGTACTTGTCTTTAACAATGGCACCCTGGGTTCCCTTACCACTGCCGTTTGGTCCAAATGCAAGAATATTTACAGCCATATTTGTCTCCTTTAAGCAAATTGTATAGGCCTGGTCACAAGCCCGAAAAGATAATATTGGTTCTGTAAAAAATCTCATCAACAGGAACGGGAAAGAGACGAACTCTCCCCAATTCACTGGAGCTGACAGACATTTTTCTTCAGAACCGGAAAAACGGATACAATCAGTACTTGTCCGAACTAGTTTGTGAATGAATACTCACTCAAAAACAGCAGATTAGAAATATAATCCAAAAACAAAACCCTCGCCACTAAAATATCCGCTCTTACTTTTTGACTTTCCCAAGGAAAGAGAGTACTTTTCAAGCTGAAAATTAGGTTTCTTTTCATCATTCACTGACTGTCACGTCCCTTATCTTGTGACTAACAATAACACAACACAGACAACACCCTATGAAACAGATACATGTTGGCCTCATTGGTTTTGGTACCGTAGGCCGTGGACTGGCACAGACCCTTCACGAGCAAAAAGACCGACTCCTCCGCAAGATAGGAACCCAGATAGTCCTTTCCCGGATAGCCGATATCAGCATTGATTCTCTTCCGGAACCATTCAGCGACATCACCCTGTCAAAAGATGCCGGCGATATCTTCAGCGATCCGAAAATCGATATCGTGGTGGAACTGATCGGCGGCATGGAGCCGGCACGGACGTTTCTTCTGGAAGCGATCAAAAATGGAAAGCATGTTGTCACCGCCAACAAGGCCCTGCTCTCTATCCATGGAAAAGAAATTTTTGAGGCCGCTGTAGCCAATAAGGTAGAAGTTGGATTTGAGGCCAGCGTAGGAGGCGGCATTCCTGTCATCAAATCCCTGAAAGAGGGCCTGGTGGCCAACCGTATTGAATCCATCATGGGCATCATGAACGGCACCGCCAATTACATCCTCACCAAGATGACCGACCATGGTGTTCCCTTTGCCGAAGTATTACAGGATGCCCAGCAACAAGGATTTGCCGAGGCCGACCCCACCTACGATGTAGAGGGTATCGATACCGCCCACAAACTTGCCATCCTTATGACCATAGCCTACGGTAAATATGTCCACCTCAATGACATCCATACCGAAGGAATCAGCAATATCAAACCCATTGATATTGAATTTGCCCGGGAATTCGGCTGTCGTATCAAGCTCCTGGCCATCAGCCGCAACCATGGCTCTCACGTGGAAGCCAGGGTACACCCCACCATGGTCCCCGAATCACATATGCTGGCCAATATCAACGGGGCCTATAACGCTATCTATTTTACCGGCGACACAGTAGGCAATGTCCTCCTTTACGGTCTCGGTGCCGGAATGATGCCCACCGGCAGTGCAGTGGCCGCCGATGTGGTGGATATCGGACGCAACATCCTCTGCAATTCTATCAACAGGGTACCGGCACTCTCTTACCTGCCAGAGAACATTGGCATCCCAAAAATCACCCCCATGACAGAGCTGACCTGCCCCTACTACTTTCGCATCACGGCCATGGACAAACCCGGAGTCCTGTCAACCATCTCCGGAATTTTCGGAAAGCACAATATCTCCATAAAATCCGTTATCCAAAAAAGCCGTCATGAATATGAACCGGTCTCCATCGTCATCCACACCCATGTGGCCAATGAGGCGGCAGTGCAAGAGGCAATCAGCGAAATCGATGCCTTGGACGTCTGTACTGAGGCCGCAGTAAAAATCCGTATCCTCCGGGATACAAAGTAAAACCTCAGGAAACCGATGAAATATCTTATTCTTGTAGGTGACGGCATGGGAGACCTCCCCTTGCCTGAGCTGGAAAATCGTACCCCGCTGGAAGCGGCCCGAACCCCGACCCTGGACAGTCTCTGCCAGCGGGGAGAGCTTTTCCTCACTCGTACCGTGCCCGTTGGCTACCCACCCGGCTCTGACGTCGCTAACCTTTCCCTGCTCGGCTACAGACCTGAAGAGTACTACAGCGGCCGTGCCCCACTGGAAGCTGCAGCCATGGGAGTAAAGCTTAGCCCAGACGAAACTGCCTTCCGCTGCAACTTCGTAACACTTCAGCGAGAAGCCGGAAAAAAAGTCCGCCTGATCGATTATTCAGCAGGCCATATTTCCAGCGACGAGTCCCACCAGCTTATTGAAGCCTTGGAGAAAACATGCAGCACAGACCGATTCCATTTCAAGGCCGGAGTCAGTTACCGGCACATCCTGGTCGTGGCAGGTGAGTATCCTGTTCTGGATACCGTGCCGCCCCATGATCACATTGAAAAAGATGTCACCACCCCATGGCAGCGCTACATGAACGCCCCCGAATGGGCAGACCTGCTTAACAAGGCAAGCACCATCCTGGAAAACCACCCTGTGAACCAGAAAAGGAGAGAAAAAGGCAAAAATCCGGCAAATGCTATCTGGCTCTGGGGCGAGGGAAAACTGCCGACAGTACCATCCCTGTTTGACCGTTTCGGCCTCCGGGGCAGTCTCATCTCTGCGGTGGATCTCCTCAAGGGGCTGGCCGTCAATGTGGGCTTGGATGTCATCACCATTCCAGGCGCCACGGGATACATTGACACCAACTACCAGGGGAAGGCCGAAGCCGCTCTCGAGTGCCTGAAGACACAAGATTACGTCTTTGTCCACGTGGAAGCGCCGGATGAGGCTGGACACCAGGGCCTTCTCCAGGACAAACTCCAGGCCATTGAAGATTTTGACCAGAAAATCGTTGCCCCCATCCTCCGAGGTCTGGAGGAAAGAAACGAGACATTCCGCATGGTGGCAACCATGGATCATTACACCCCGCTTTCTCTCCGTACCCACATTGACAGACCAGTCCCCACCCTCCTCTACGACTCCCGTGAAGAAAAAAAAGGGAGTGGTCTCGATTTTTCAGAGAAGACCGGTGATGTTGCAGGTCAGGAAGAGGGAGGGACCCTCCCTGATGGGGAAGCCCTGATGTTGAAGCTACTGCAGCGGCAAACATAATCTGCCAAGACTCTTTTTTCCCCATGCGGGAAAGACCTGACGGCACAGGAGCCGCCGACAAAATGTCAACGATATAGTCCCAGCGGTCTGCGCTTAAAAAACAAGAATTTCATCTGAAAGGCACCAACGAAGTGAAAGACAAAAATCATCGCTGCCAGTACCGGGTCCTCTATGGAGATACCGACGCCGCAGCTGTCGTCTATAACGCCAACTACCTCCGCTTTTTTGAAATCGGCCGCACCGAACTGATGCGCGAGAATGTCTGTTCCTACCGGGAGATAGAAGAATTGGGCCTCATCTTCCCTGTCATCGAATGCTATACTCGCTTTAAAGCGCCTGCCCGCTATGACGACCTGCTCATCATCGAAACCCGGCTCAATGAGCTGACACAAATCACCTGCAAATTCACCTACAAAATTCTGCGCCCAGATGAAGCAACAGGCAGGGAACTGCTCCTGGCCAGGGGCCACACAGTCCATGCCTCCATCAACCGTAAGGGCAAGTTGACCCCCCTGCCAATCAACCTCATTCCCCGCCTGCAGGCCCTGCTTCCTGACCCAACCTAAAAAAAACGCCATCCCCCCACTGCAGGCATCGATTTAATCTTGACATCCATCACCCCTTAGTTTATATTAGTAGGCGCAACGCGGGGTGGAGCAGTCTGGTAGCTCGTCGGGCTCATAACCCGAAGGTCAGAGGTTCAAATCCTCTCCCCGCTACCAATTAGCTAAAGGACTTAGAAGATTTTCTTCTAAGTCCTTTTTTCGTTTGGGGCCATGGCACAGTTTGAATTTTTCTTATTCTCCTAAAAAAACCCATCGCCTGTCAGAAGGTCGCAGATAGGACTAAGATGGAACGCGATGAAATGATACAGAAAATTCAAGGCGTTTTTGATGTTGTTTTTTCACATTTTGCCAGAACAGCAGTTGTAACTCAGAGGAAATGAGCCCATCACCTTGTTGCGCTTCAAGCACGATAGTCTTCAACCTCTCAAGAACAGGGCGTTCTCGAGCATAGAGAACGACAAAGCGATTGCGTTCTTGAAGTCTTGCTTACCCATCATTTACTCTTTTCGTCCTCTTCATCATCTTCATCCAGCATCTCCATCAACTCTTCCTGAAAATCGACATCCTGCATCAATTTAATCGCCAGAGCTTTACATAAAGCTCCTGTAATGCCTTTATGATCGCCAGAAGCAACCTCTACGGATATTTCACCATTCTCATCAGTCTCAAGTATCAGCGCAGATTGATTCTCATTAAGCTCCATAATTGATGATCCATTACCTTATTTTTATGTGATTTTTTTCAAAACCTTTGGAGAATCAAGTTTTGCACCTTCTTCTATGATACCTGTCAGGAGTTCAATCCCCCCATGTATCTCATCCTGGCTGGCAACGTCAGCGCAAGAGTGTAAAAGGAAAACGCTCCTCCTGAGCCCCCTGCGACCTTGCCCCTGCAAACTCTTTTTGTCTCCGAGAACTCTGGTGATTGTTTTGCCTTTGGCTGTGATTATTCCTTAGGCCTTCCCGCATCAACAGCTTCCCTCAGTTCCTTACCCACCTTGAAAAAAGGAAGCTTTTTCGCTTTCACCCTAGTCTTTTCCCCTGTTTTCGGGTTCTTACCGGTATACGCATCATATTGCCGGACAGTGAAGCTGCCAAAGCCTCTGATCTCGACATTTTCCCCCCTGACCAGAGCATCAGTCATGGAATCAAGGATCGTGGCGACAATGCTGGTCGTTGTTTGAAGAGAAAGATTTAATTCTTTGGCCAATGCTTCTTGCAGTTCAGATTTGTTCATAAATTCACCTTGTGCCAGCTCCTAACTGTTATCCTGCATTAGAAATTGCTATCCTTCTGATATTCATGACATTTTAAAACGACACCTTATTTCATATCATATTTACGCAAACAAATGAAGCACAAAGAACCATTCCTGATTTTAGTTCTCTGATATGATAACCATTTCACTGGCAATACTACCAAGCACCAGTGTGTCTCCAGCAGGGACTGCCGAGCTGGTCACCACGTTGACACTCCTCCTTTCAATTCCTGGAGGGGCTGAACCATTTTTCTTTGGTGAGGGCAGGATCCATCGCAGGTAGCGAGTTTCCTCTCCGCTCATCAATTCCAATCGTTGCCGATCCTGAAAAAAACTATTTCCCGAATTCGTCTCAAAATACGTATTTTGCCTATATTCAAGGCTACCCGACTATGATCTTATACAGACATAACGTGTTTTGTAGAGAATGAGTCTTCTTCTAATTGTTCCTCAAAGCTGTTGAGAGACAAGGACGGAAAACCACAGGGCCCAATAGCTTCAGGCGAATTATCTGCTCGCTGGTGCAACTCGATTTTTCAATCCTGAAGATCATAGCAAATCCTTTTAACTTATAACATCTTACACCAAAACAAGGCGGTACAAAATGAAGAAAATACTGGTAACAGGACTGGTCGCTCTGGCTTTGATGATGGGCACAGGATCAGCAATGGCACTATTGCTCACTGATGCTACTACTGATGTTGGCTCAATTGACACACTTTTGTTTTCTACCAGCCTCAAAAACAGTGGCGAACAGACAGAATTAGACTGGGTGAACGACATACTTGAGCTGAGCGGAGATGAGATGTATCTGTCCTTTATCAAGGATACCAACAGTGCCGATCCGTGGACCTGGTATGCTACCGACACTGCCGGTATTTTTGCATATGAACTGCAATCTGTCCCTGTCCATTTTTTGATCAAGACTGGAGTCATCAAGGTTGATGGCGAAAAAACGGATACCCATTTTTTGTACTCCAATGAAGCCGGAACGGGCTGGGCGGTGATCGATCTTTCTGAATTAGGAGTCACCGATCTCACAAAGATAGCAAAATTGAGCCACCTCGACGAATTTGGCGATACAACGGTCTCCCAGCCTCCCCCCTTTGACAGCGCACCAGTCCCCGAACCAGCTACCATGCTCCTCTTTGGGACCGGCCTGGCTGGTCTCCTCAGCTCCAAGCTGAGAAAAAAGAACAAGGGCTAGGGATAAAGGCCGCATTGCCAGTCAATACCTACTGCGAAGCTGGCAGGCAGAGCATCTTCACGGACACAAGGCAGAGTCATCTATTTGATTCTGTCTTGTGTGTTCCCTGCCAGTGACCATCGTCCACACTTGGTATGCCTCCTCCCCCTCCCTGCCAGCAACGGTAAGCCACAAAAAAACTGCAGTTCCCCTTCAATCACGGCAAGCACCTGAAACACAGGCCAGTTGCCGCCCCCCGACTAACTCCGCTCCTTCCAGCCTTTTTTGAATGTTTCTTTATGAAGGCCATGTTTTTTCATCTTACTGTACAAACTCCTGGATGTAATGCCGGCTACCTGTGATGCATCTTTTAAGCGTCCGTGGGTCGTTTTCAATACCATCTGCAGATAGAGTTTCTCCACTTCTTCCAGGATACCCTCCTTGACTTCGCCAAGACTCTTGCCCCGCCAGCTTTGCGGGGCATGTTGCACCCCATTCTCTTCGTCAAGCACAGTATCTTCGTACTGGAAGACATTGGGGAGATTCTCAACGGTGATATCACTGCTTCGACACAACAGCATTGAGCGCTCTATGACATTCATCAGCTCTCTGATATTTCCCGGCCAGTCATAGCGACAGAGGGCCGACATTGCCGATTCAGAGATCTGGCGCACATCCCTGCCGATTTTGTGTTTAAATTGCATGACAAATCTGCGGGCAAGATTGGGAATATCCTCACGTCGATAACGAAGACTGGGAATCTGGAGGCGAACAACGCTGAGACGATAATAGAGATCTTTGCGAAAATTACCCTTGGCCACCTCTTCTTCAAGATCCCGATTCGTTGCAGCAATAACCCGGACATCTACCCAAGTGGGTTTCTCTGCCCCGATAGGTCGGATCTCATATTCCTGCAACACTCGTAACAGCTTGGCCTGCAGGTGGAGCGGCATCTCCCCTATTTCATCTAGGAAAATGGTTCCGCCATGGGCCTGCTCGAAAGCCCCCCGATGTAATCTGGTCGCACCGGTAAAGGCCCCTTGTTTATGACCGAAAAGCTCACTTTCAAGTAATTGTTCAGGCAGGGCCGCAATATTAACCACAACGTAGGGGCCCGCTACCCGCGGACTTTCGGCATGAATAACTTTAGCCAGATGTTCTTTTCCAACGCCTGTTTCTCCTGTGATCAGCAATAACGAGTCACTGGGAGCCACCATCTGTACATCATTCATGAAAATCTGCATTACCTCGCTGTTTGAAGCAAAATCGGAGAGTTTGGCCTTTACTTTTCCCCTGTGGTCGAAGCGCTCGTGCTGTACAGCCTGCCGCCGGGACTCAGCAGTGGCCTCGATAGCATTGATCAGGCTTTGCAGGGCAATCCCAGAAAAGAGAACGGAATCCGCTCCTGCGGCAATATAGGTCGCCTGGACCTCAGCTGAATTTGTCTCGCCCAGAATCACCGAGGTGGGAATTTCCGGGAGTTCATTCAACATGGCAATACCCGACTCTATCGGCTCCGGTATCAGCTTATCGCTAATGACAATTATATCAGCACAACTCTCCACCACCTGCTGCCAGACATTTTTTTCCTGATCAACGACCTCAACCTGGATATCAGCGAGCATGATCTGCTCTTCTAACCGTCGCTGCAACTGCAGATCTTTTACCGCCAAGACCATTCTAGTCAGCATACATGCTCCATTTCGGAAAACATTTTCCCAATCCCCCCCAATCCCCGGGCCACAAAACAGTTTTTCGAGAATATAATTTCTTCTTCCATCACTGTGGGAATTCAGCCACGAGTATCACCCAAAAACCACAATTTGACAACTAATTCTATAAGATAAGGATGTTAAGCCTGAATAATCTAACATCTGATTCCATAAAAAAACCAGCAAGACAGAGCTAACACATTAGAAATAAACTGTTTACAGTAAACAGGAAACCATTTTCTCTTTTTACTGTCAATCCCACGCCTCCTCTATCGACCGCCCCTATTTATATCGCAATTACAAGCGGATAAGATTTCGATACGCAAGTGGCATTTTTTTTGCTTTACATCTGCTTCGAACAACTGCATCATTACACTTTTAGGAGAAAATAACGATGAAGAAAACATGCACCCCCAAGGCGCCGAAACAGGCGGAAGCAGGACTCGCCGATATAGTCGCCTGTGATTCAGATATCTGCTTTATTGATGGGGATAAAGGACGCCTCGTCTATCGGGGATATGATGCCCTGGAACTTGCCAAAAAAAGTACTTTCGAAGAGGTCGCATACCTTCTCTGGTACGGTTGTCTCCCCCGTGTGACAGAATTCAAGGCATTTCTGGATGGATTTACAGGCTCCATGGCACTGCCTGTGGAAACTATCATGATCCTGCGAATGTTCCCTAAAGCAGCCACCCCGATGGAAGTCATCCGCACCGCGGTTTCTTCTCTGGGCCACTGGGATCCAGATAGCGGAAGCACCGGACTGGACGCCTGTCTGCGCAAGGCACAACGCCTCACCCTGCGTATCCCACTGCTCATCGCAGCCCACCAGCGATTGCGGGAAGGCCTGGAACCAATCCAACCGATACCGGGACATGGCATAGCCTACAACTTCCTCTACACCCTGCAAGGAAAGAAACCTGATCCTCTGATAGAACGGGCTTTCGATGTCGCCCTTATTCTTCATGCCGATCATGAACTGAACGCCTCCACATTCGCGGCCCGGGTGACCGCGGCAACGATGTCTGACATCTATTCTTCTGTAACCTCTGCCATCGGCGCTCTCAAGGGTCCCCTCCATGGCGGGGCGAACATGGAGGTCATGCAACTCATCGAAGAAATCGGCAGCCCGGAACAGGCCGAAAAAATCATTTTGGACAAGCTAGCAAACAAGATCAAGATTCCCGGATTCGGCCATCGTGTTTATCGCTGCGAAGACCCCAGGGTGGGTATCATCAGAGATCATGCCCGAACCATCACCAAATACACCGGTAAGAGCACGATATTTGAAGTCACCCAGGAAATAGAACGGGTAGTACTTGAGCAGACCAAGGTATTCCCCAATGTCGACCTCTATACTGCCTCACTCTACAGTGCCATGGACCTGCCACGAGAACTGTTCACCCCGATTTTTGCCATCAGCAGGACAGTTGGCTGGACTTCACATATCATGGAGCAGTGGAGCAACAATCGTCTCATCCGTCCACGAGCGGAATATGTCGGACCCACCGATCTCCATTATATCAACATTGACCAACGATCCAGATAAGCATCATAGATAGGCTTACAACCAACAATTGCATGCGGATACCCATCCGCATGCAAATTTCGTCCGTGCGTGGGCACTAATAACAGCTCCCTCATTCACCCATGAACTCAGTATTTATCATAATTGACTCGCTGGACCTGTGGGCGCCTTACTACCACACCGAGAGTGTCATCACAGCGATTCAATATCTGCAGCAAGAGGAATTGAGTCACCACTCCCACCTGGTCATCAATCTCTGTTCGGATCTCTCCTATCACTCGGAAGGCTACTACTGCTCACTCCTGGCTCAAGCCCGCAAACAGAAGGTTATCCCGAGTGTTGAAACGCTGAACAAATTCGACACCTGTACGCCTCTCAAGCTTGATAGCTTACTGAGCCGACTCTGCCAGTGCCATGAGATTCCTAGTAAAGAGGAGCGAGATGGCTTCCAATTAGATCTTTTTTTTGGCAAGTGTGAAAACCCTAAATACGAACGACTGGCCCGTTTTATTTTTGACCAGTATCCTTGCCCCTTGCTGCGCATCAGTTTCGATCACCAGCAACCGACACAGATTACAGCCATCCGCCCCCTGTCACTGGCTGAACTCGACAACCATCAGCAGGACCTCTTTGCCAACAGTCTGGACCTTTTCAATAAAAAAGTCTGGCGTCAGCCGCGTAGCAAAAAACCGGCGCGCTACGATCTGGCAATTTTCTATGATCCGTCCGAGACCTTTCCCCCCAGCAACAAGAGTGCACTGCAGCTCTTTGTCAGCGAAGCCAAGAAGATGAACATCAACGCTGAACTCATTAGCGAAAAAGATGCCACCCGACTGATGGAATTTGATGCCCTCTTCATCCGCCAGACAACTGCGGTGAACCATGTCACCTACCAGCTCTCCCAGATGGCACAGCAGGCCGACATGGTGGTTATTGACGATCCAGCATCAATCATTTGCTGCACCAACAAGGTCTATCTCAAGGAGCTCATGGATAGATCGGGAATCCCGGCCCCGAAATCCATACTCCTCTTCAAGGCAATGGTGCCATCCTATGAAGAAGTTTCGGAATATCTTGGCAAGACCATGGTCATGAAAATTCCGGATGGCTCCTTCTCAATCGGCGTCTCTCTGGTCAGCTCTGAGGAAGAATACTTCGCACTCCAGGAAGCCCTCTTTCAGCGCTCTTCCATCCTGCTCGTCCAAGAGTTTGTACCCACCGAATTTGACTGGCGAATTGGCGTCTTAAATGGTGAATGCATCTATGCCTGTAAATATTTTATGGCCCGTGGTCACTGGCAGATCTACCAGCATAAATCAAGCGGCCACACCAAATCGGGCAAGGTGGAAACCATTCCTGTCCATATGGTGCCGCGGCAGGTTACCCGTATTGCCAAAAAAGTGTCGGCCATCATCGGTAAAGGCCTGTACGGAGTCGACATCAAGAGTGTTGACGATCAAGCACTGGTTATTGAGGTTAACGACAACCCCTCCATCGACCACGGTATCGAGGACAAGGTTCTGGGCAACGAACTGTACCGGATTATCCTGCGAGAGTTCATCGCCCGATTGAATAAGAAACGAAGATCCTGAGAAAAGACAGTGCACCTAGCCCCAGCCGAACCGAGTGACATCCCGCAGCTTACTGCCCTTGAAGACCAATCCTTTTCCTCTGACCGCATCTCACCACGGCAATTCAGATATCTCTTAACCAAGGCGAACAGTATTGTCGTCAAGGCAGTAGATCATGAAACAGTGACCGGCTATATGGTGCTGCTCAAACGAAAAACCAGCAGCAAGCTGCGCCTATACTCCATTGGAGTGGCGCCATCATCCAGAAAAAAGGGAATAGCCAGAGCGCTGCTCACCTATGCGGAAAAAATAGCAACGAATTATCACTGCAAGCAGCTGACCCTGGAGGTGTGTGAACACAACACTTCAGCAGTGCAACTCTACCTCGATACAGGGTTCAATCAGTACGGTCTGAAAAAAAATTATTATGAGGACGGTTGTACAGCATTGCTGTGGAAAAAAAATCTGAGTTGTGAGGATACAACGTTATGATCCACCCCAAGACAGAAGTACGCTACATAGATGAAGAAAAAGGCTATGGCCTCTTTGCCACCAGACCCATTCCCCAAGGCACAATCACCTGGATTCTCGACAAACTGGACAGAGAAATTGAACCTTCGGAAATGGAACGCTACGACGAGCAGTATCAAGAAATACTGTTGAAGTATTCATACCGTAATAATAAGGGAAACTATATTTTTTGCTGGGATAATGGCCGATACATAAACCACAGTTTCAACTCAAACTGTTGCCTCACCCCCTATAATTTCGAGATTGCGGTCAGAGATATTGAGGCGGGTGAAGAGTTGACGGACGATTATGGCTATCTCAACATTATTGAGCCCTTCGCAGCCCGACCTGAAGGGCAGACCCGAACAGTCGTCTACCCCGATGACCTCCTCCGTTATGCAGAACTATGGGACACAAAAATTGCTGCCGCTTTTCCGAGAATCTTGCAGTTAGAGCAAGCCCTGTGGAAATTTTTGCCCCAAGAAACCCTGGATACCGCGGTCGCAATTCTCAAGGGCAAGCAGGAAATGCTCTCTATCAGGACCTGTTTTTACGACAAGGACTCAGTCAACTGAATAGCGGCAAAGCGAGAATTCTGGGTCAGAGAGCAGTGAGGAATCTTCTCCCCCAGCCTGAGATCACGGCCAGAAAAGATGCGATTGCCTTGGTGACGTCATGACTTCCCCAGGTTAGGCAATTATCCAGGGTCGAGCGATAAAATATATCCCCAGGCCACCTATCAATACCCCTGCCCCCTTCCTGAACCAGATGCCGCTGTGCTGAAATGAAGAATTACTGATGAATCTTTTGACAAGGGTTGCCGAACTGCCGGCGACTGCAATGGGCAGACAGTGACCGAGGGCAAAGAGGGTGAGGAGAAAAAGTCCGGAAGCAATTTGTTTCTGGACAGTGATGATAGCAAGAATAGGGGCTATAAAGCCAAAGGTACAGGAACCGGAGAGAACACCATAGGCAAGTCCTAAGATAAAGGCACCGGAGAGCCCCCGGACTTGCAGGCGATGTAAAGAATTAGCAGGCATCTTACAACTTGCAATGCCGAGCATATCCATGGCCACCCATATAAGGAGAGCCCCCACCAGGAGTGTCCAATAGGGACCGACATCCCCCATCATCCGCCCCAGCAAGACACAGATAAAACCAACCAGGGCGATGGTGATAAAAAGTCCACTGGTGAACCAGAGGGCATAGGGAATAGCCTCTCGCTCATTCAGAATAGTATTCTGCCCACCCACATAGCCGATAATAAGGGGGATGGAGGCCATATGACAGGGACTGAACAAGACACTGACCATCCCCCAGCTGAAACAGCCAACGGCTGCAGCTAACAGGCCACCTGTCATCCATGAGTTAATGGTAAGAAAGAGAGTATCAAGCATTGGATTCCTCAATGAAAAAACGCATTCTGGCCTCATCTTCACCGGAAGGATGGAGTAGCGAAGCGTTAGCAAGTGAGGGGAAGCCGTTGCCCTGGACCACGGTAAACGTCACCACCATCTCCCAAATGTCAAATGGCAAGCAGCAGATCGAGCTGTTTTTTGATTGCTTTTTCTTCCATAAAGCCGACATGGCGATATCTTTCCTGGCCACTCTTGTCGAAGAAAATCTGCGTAGGAATACTCCTGATTCCGAACTGTTGGGCCTGCTCAGAATCTTTCCAGACATCGATAAAAATAATAGCAGCCTTGCCCTGATACTCGGACTCCAACTTCTCAAGAATCGGAGCCATTAGTTTACAGGGGATACATTTATCGGCCCCCAGATCCACCATGGTCACCATATTTTTGACGGGTATTTCGTTTTCTTCACTGGCCTGAGCACCACAAGACAGGAGCAGCAGAACAATACACAATACTGTCAAAAAAATCTTCCTCTGTGGATAACGTCGCAACATAGTATTTCTTCCTTTACCAGTGGTGTTCGTTACGAATCATGATCAGCAACCGTGGCCACTGACACAGATAAGGAGAAACGACTCAACCATCATTCCCCATTGCCGTCCGGTTCTGTTGTTCTCAGGCCTTCAACCATCCTTCAACTTCCGCCTGTTTGGGAACATTCCCCACGGACTTCACCGCACCGTCAACAATCACCGCCGGGGTTGAAAAGATACCCAATTTGGCAATTTCCTGAAAATCTGTAATCTTGCTGATTGTTGCCTCAACCCCTTGAGCAGCGACTGCTGCCTCAACAATTTTTTGTGTCTTTTCACAAGAGGCACAACCCGGTCCGCATACTTTTATTTCCATCTTTTTTTCCTCTTTTTGAAGTCTATAACATACTCTTCACCTGGCGGTGAGAAGTATCAGATAATCAGATTAAACAGAAAGCCGGTTAACAATATCCCCCCCCCGACCACGGCAATAAAGACAGCTATCAATTTTGGTTTGAGCACCTTGCGAAGGATGACCATTTCCGGCAAAGAGAGGGCAATAACACTCATCATGAAAGCCAGCACGGTGCCAAGCGCTGCCCCCTTGCCAAGGAGGGCCTCAACCACTGGCACAATACCCGCAGCATTGGAGTACATGGGGATACCGACCAAAACAGCGACCGGCACTGACCACCATGCATCCTTGCCCATCACCGATGCCATGAAATCCTCGGGGACATAGCCGTGAATCATGGCCCCGACTCCAATTCCGGCAACCACGTATATCCAGACCTTACCAACAATATCACGGACTGCCTCCCTGCCACGATCAATCCGATCCGTCCAATTCAGTTTTTCTTCGATGACCACAGCTTCTCCAGCCCGCAGTTCCTGGACCCAGTCTTCAATAAGGTGTTCGAGTTTCAAACGACCAATGACCCAGCCGGCCACCATGGCAATAGCCAATCCTGTCCCCAGATAAATCGCGGCCACCTTCCAGCCCAAAAGACCGTACAACAACACCAGGGCAATCTCATTAACCATGGGGGCAGCGATGAGAAAGGAAAAGGTCACTCCCAGGGGGACTCCTGCCTGGACAAATCCAAGAAAAAGCGGCACGGCCGAACAAGAACAGAATGGAGTAACTATGCCAAGAAGAGCGGCCATAACATTCCCGGCACTTTCTCGTTTGCCGGCCAAAAATTTCCGCGTTCGTTCCTGAGTAAAAAAAGAACGGAGCACCCCCACCACAAAGACGATAAGGGTGAGAAGCATCATGACCTTGGGGGTATCATAAACAAAAAACTGTATCGAATCACCGAGATGACTGCCCTTTTCGAAGCCAAGGAGGTCATAGGAAAAAAAATGAGAAAAAGGAAGCAGCTGCGTATAGAGAAGATACCAGAGGACAAGGCCCAGGAGGCCAAGCCCCAGCTGGCGGCCTGTCATTTTTTTGTTGTTCACACCACTGCTGGACGAACCACAGTTACCACCATCGTCACAACTCTTTATTGGTTTTATCGATTCCATAGATATGAGTCCTTCAACACTTTCCCATACAACTTATGCTGTACAGATTCGTTCCCTGTCAACCTGGGGCAGCCTGGCTATCATTTCCTGCAACTGCGGCTCGTCAGCAAGCCAGGCATTGAGGTTCTTGAGCATCACTCTGGCATACTCTGACTCTTCACCTTTGCTCAGCCGATAAATAAACCATGAACCCTCCTTGCGATAGTCCACCAGACCAGCCTCTTCCAACACTTTCAAATGCTTGGAGACTGTCGATTGAGCCAAGCCGACAAGATCCTGAAGTTCACAGACACAGAGCTCCTTGACCCCAAGTATCTTGATCATCCTAACTCGATTAGGATCAGACAGGGCCTTCATAACACGAACAAATTGTTTCATAGCACGCATCCTCATGTTGGCCATATTGCCATATGGCGATATGGGACATACTAAGCAAGCCATTGCTTAAAGTCAAGCATCAATTCCGCCGAGCACTCTTTTTCAAAGGGGACGCTTGGCAGTATCGGGGTTTTTGCAAACGATTCCCCAACTTATTCATCAGGCAAAAGAAGCCGTCGCAGAGCAGCAGCAGGCAGCCACTCTCTTCCTCAGGTATCCACCCGTTCGCCGCCCTGGCTAAGGCAACCGCCAACAATCTTCGCGGATTGACAGGGATGGAATATTCTCCTATCATATCAGTATCCATTTACCATGAATACCCAGAAGGAGGCAAAGCAGGCCAAGCTGTCCCGGAAGGTAAAGAGAGGGGGACAGGCAATGTTACGCCTCTGCAAAGGAAGAAATCATGAAAAACAGTACGCCACAGACTCCGGTTCTCTTATCTGCCTGCTGAGGTCCCAGTGACAACAGCGGTGGGCACCGGCTGCAAAAACAAACAACGTCAACAGTCACGGAAAAAAGAAGCAATGAGCACTGCATGGTCTGCGCTGCTCCCCTCCAGTACCAGACCCAGGCCATTGCGACCTGCTGCACCTATTGCCAGAGCAGAGGAACATGGTATATATCCTGTGCCAACGGACATGTCGTCTGTGACAGCTGTCACAACCAGGAGACCCTGGCTCAAGTCGAGGCCATTCTTTTTCAAGCCGTCTCAAGCAGTCCTCTGGAAATTAGCGAACAGTGCATGGACCTTCCCATTCTCCCCATGCTCGGCTGTCAACATGCCTTTATTGCCGGCGGAGCCTTGATAGCCGCCCTCAAAAACAGTGGCGCATTCAACTTGACGAACCATGACATTCGGGAAGTACTCAATCGTACGGAGAAACAGGCACACGGAGGATATTGCGGACTAACCGGGGTCTGTGGTGTTGTTCCGGCCCTGGGCGCCTGTGTAGCCGTCATCACTGGCTCAAAATGCGGTCTGGACAGAGAACAACGACTGACCATGGAGCTTGTCTCGAGAGTAGTCAGGGCCATAACTGAGCTCAGCGGACCAAGCTGTTGCAAGGCCTATGTCCGGATCTCCCTTGAGGTTGCCATCAATTTTCTCCAGGCAACGTTTGCTCTCCCCTTACCAAACCCAGATACTGCCATCTGCCAGCATATGACAAAACATCCCCACGGCTGCAGGAAGACCAATTGCCCCTATTATCCACAAAGCCAGACAACACGGAGAAAAGAAGTCCAGCCCTGAACACCGTTTCTCCCCCCAGTGGCTGGGCCACGAAACAGTCAGCCAGAGCAGACTGAGCGACAGATCTTCCTCTCCAGCTTAGAGGTGACGACCTGCCTTGATATGCCTTTTCCCTGAGAGACTCCCCCCCCAGCAAAAAGAAAAGGGACCTGGCTCAGGCCATAAAGGCCCAGGCCATGCCCCTTTC
Organism: Pseudomonadota bacterium; assembly: GCA_018817385.1. Classification (GTDB taxonomy): domain Bacteria; phylum Desulfobacterota; class Desulfobulbia; order Desulfobulbales; family Desulfocapsaceae; genus Desulfocapsa. The sequence continues at coordinate 127,823 of JAHIUA010000043.1, read as the reverse complement.
TCTTCATCCAGGCTTGCTTAAAAAGAAGCCCCTATTGCCAGCATACCGGAGCTGAGGATATAGTAACCGAAACCGACAAGAAGCAATCCGCTGACCAGGCGTACGACTGTGGGATGGGCATTAACAACGCGAATCCTATGCCGAAACGATTGTGAGGCATAACCAGCCAGCAACATGGGGATAGAAAATCCCAGAGAATAAAACCCGAGGAGGAGCAGACCTGAGGCAAGTTGCCCCTGTGTTGCCACCAGTGCTAATACTCCGGAGAGCATGGGACCTACACAGGGAATCCAGATAATACCAAGGGTAATGCCCAGTATCAGTCCAGACCATTTCCCCTTACTTTCAAAGCGCTGGGCCTTATAAAAAAAAGTAAAGCGTTTGAAGACATTGATTCCGAGCAACATGGAAAGGCCAAAAACAATAACGACCACTCCGACCACTTTTTCCACTGTCGGCATTATCCCGGCAACGGCTCCGGCAAAAATAGAGGTCAGCACACCCATCATGATAAAGCTGAAACTGAGACCGGCAACAATAAGCAATGGCCGATACCGGTGATCATCATTGGTCCCGGTCACGATGATCGGCACCATAGGCAGGACGCAGGGAGAGGCTATGGAAGCGAAGCCGGCAAAGGTCACCATAAAGAGAGTGGTTATGTTAATTTCTAAAGGAAGCATACCGTTATGATTGTGGAATGGATTGGATCAAGCGACGGATATCGTCAACACGTTGTACCCCGGGAGGCATGCGTTTGATTTCCCTGCCATTTGCATCTGCCAGCAGCAGGGTAGGAAGCGAGCGAATCCCATACTGATAAAAGATGTCTCGATCACCAGGGACAGAGGTCTTGACGTATTGGATCTCCACCTTACCTGTGAGTTCCTTTGTCATCTCACCCAGGATAGCATCCTGCATCCGGCATGGCCCACCATTCGGGTTCAAAAAGAAAACAAGTTTAAAAGCAGTCGCGTCATGAGTTGCTTGCGAAGCCGGCAGTGAAACAACTGCCTGCCCCCCCGTCTCAACAGTGTTGACAGGGACCCCTGGCTGTTCGTCATTCGAGCAGGCGGCAAGGAAGGTGAGCAAAAAGAAAAAAAGAAAATATCTGGACATATTGGACCTTGGAGATGTGTTTGTTTTATCTTTTCAAAGTGTTACCACATTGACTTAACGTACTCTATTGTTACAGTATTTTCCAACCCTGCAGGAATAATATAAACGGGGACAGCAGGTTGTCAAGAAAATAATTAAATTCTTAAATAGCTAGCCTCGGACTTGTCCGAAAACTGGTATTTCATCCAACATCGAGGTATTCCTAAAAATTAGCGCAGCCATCTCGCTCTTGTTGCCAGCATTATTTTTTAAAAGTAACGAAGCGTTTGGGGAAAAGGACCTTCTCGGACAGGCTCCTGGCCCCTCAACCTCTGGAGACAGACTCTGCCTCAAGCGGGCATACTGGAGAGGATATTTCTCTGCTCTATTCTTCTACTTTCCGATAAATAGTTTTGCGATTGACGCCAAGCAGAGAGGCGGTCTTTTGTTTATTCCCCTTGCATTTATCCAGGACATATTTGATATATTTCATTTCCATGTCAGCCAGAGGCATTATCTGAGCAAATGAAAAGATTTCTTGCTCCTGACAGGCAGCGAGCATTTCCCTTGGTAAATCGTGGAGAGAGATCTCTTCACCTTCTGCCAGAAAGACACAGCGTTCAATCACATTTTCCAGTTCACGAATATTGCCGGGCCATGGATAATCGAGAAAGAAACGCATCACCTCTCTGGACACTTGCGCCTGTCTTCCATTCCGTTCATGGCGGTTCAAGAATTCTCTTATCAAGAGAGGAATGTCCTCCCGGCGTTCTCTGAGCGGAGGCACTTCTATTTTAAAAATATTCAACCTGTAATAAAGATCTTCCCTGAAACGTCCGCCAGCAACCTCTTCCTTTAAGTTTTTATTTGTTGCCGCCAGAATCCGAGCCTCGACAGGATGAAAGACATTCGAGCCAACTGGTCGTATCTGTCTGTCCTGCAAGACCCGTAATATCTTGGCCTGAATAGCCACGGGCATTTCACCAATTTCGTCCAACAAAATCGTGCCATCAGCCGCCTCCACAAACAATCCTTTTTTGTCGGAAGCGGCATCCGTAAAGGCCCCCTTGACATACCCGAACAGCTCACTCTCCAAGAGCCCTTCCGGGATGGCAGCACAGTTAACCGGCACAAAAGGTTTCTCTTTTCTGGTGGAAATCTGGTGAATGGCCCTGGCAATAACTTCTTTCCCGGTGCCGGTCTCCCCTTCAAGGAGAACATTTCCGGAGGTATCGGCAATTTTCTCAATAAAACGAAAAAGTTTGTGCATGGAGGGACTCTTGCCGATCAGATCATGGAGACTGTGACGGCCCTTGCTAATCTGCTCCAACGTTTCAATCTTGCGCCGCATTGCCAACTCAGCCGCCGCCTTCCTAACCGAGATAAGGAGCTGTTCCATTTTAAAAGGCTTAATAATATAATCGTAGGCGCCACGATTAATCAATGTAATTGCATCATCAATATCACCAAATGCGGTGATCAGAATGACAAAAGGTTTGAAAATATCTCTCGCACCTATTTCTTCCAACAAGGTAATACCGTCCATAACCGGCATTTTAAGATCTGAGACAATCACAGGGAAGGCAACCTCTTCCAATCTTGCCAAGGCCTCTTTTCCATTTGCCACCGTGGTCACGATATAGCCCTGCTCTGCGAGAATTTCTTCGATGAATTCACGCATATCCTGGTCATCTTCAACCACAAGAACATTGAGATGTGTCTGTTCGTCCATGGGCATTATGGGTGAATTCTCCTCAGCCGTTGAGGGGCTTGACCTGTAAGAGATACCCCTCCGACTTCAAGATTGATGGCGTTAAAGGTACAGGCCTTACTGCAGGCAAGACATGAGATACAGTCCATATCATCAGGGGATTCATTAAAGCGCACCCCCATGGGACAAACGGCATGACAGGCTTGGCAATGGGTACATTTTTCAGGATCCAGGCGCAACTTGACCAGTTTTATTTTACTGAACAGGCCATAAAAAGCCCCAAGAGGACAAGCAGTTCGACAAAAAGGCCGACTGGCCACAACAGACCAAGCAACAAAAAGAAAAAGAAAAAAAAGCTTATTCAAGAAGAGCAGACCTAGGTTTGCTCGCAGAGCAGGCTGGAGAAGAAGCATCGGCAATCCAGCCTCTAAGGTGCCTGCGGGACATAAATACTTGCAAAACCATGTGTGGCCAAAGCCGGATTCATCAACCACAAAGAGGGGCAGGAGGATAACCATAAAAAGCAAGAGAGCATATTTCAAGTAGCGTAGCGGTCGCCAGACAGCAAACTTTGGTGAAGGGATTTTATGGAGCAGCTCCTGAAAAAGACCAAATGGACAGGCCCAGCCACAAACCATGCGGCCAACAAAGCTCCCGATGGCGCCCATGGCACCCACAACATAAAAGCCGACAAAGAACTGGCCGTTCTCAAGGGATAAGCGAACCCCGGCAATGAGTTGCTGCAAGGCACCAAGGGGACAATAGCTTGTAGCAGCTGGACAGGAATAACAATTAAGCCCTGGCGAACAAATCACCTTGAGCGGCCCCTGGTATATGCCCCTCGTAAGCGGAAAATTCCAGTACCCATTTGTAATAAGAAAGAACAGGGCCTGGACCCATCGACGAATGCGATCCATACGCTAGCCTATCCCTATACAGGACAGACAAATTTGCGTTGCCTGTTCAAGGACCCGTGATGGCTCTCCTAAACTGATTCCGATAGCCCCAAGGAGGAGGAAAAAAAATATCGCCGCAAAGGGAACTATCCGAATCTGGTCGTTTTTCACCACTCTGACTTTTTTCCTGGTCATCACTGGTTAATATATTTCGTCAGCATTTGTATATACCCGGGAGAGTCCCAGCGAGCAGGACCAATAAATTTTTCTCGGAGCACACCCTGCTTATCAACTATAAAAGTCTCAGGCACTCCGGTCAGTCCATATTTCGGACCAACCGTATTGGCTTGGTCATCAAGAATTGGCATGGTAATGCCTAGTTTTGCGGCAAAACTATCCGCCAATGCAGGATCATCACTATTGAGTATCGCCAGCATTTTAAATTTATCTTGCGGGAGCATTGTGTGCAACCTTTGCATTGAAGGCATCTCCTCACGACAGGGAGGACACCAGGTGGCCCAAAAATTCACAAAAACCACCTGTCCCTTCAGTTCGGAGAGGGTCCAGGTTTTCCCTTTCCTGTCCACCAGGGTAAAATCCGGAGCCGGTTTGCCAACCTCAGCCACGGTTGGTGCTTGCCCACAGGAAGCAAGGACCACGGCGCAACAACAGAGCAAGAGAATCAGGACTATTTTTTTCATTATGACCTCTGATAAAATTCATGGGGAAAGCGTTAATTAATTCGGATACATCGCCCTGAGCTCAGACTGAACCAATTCCTGTAATTGTTGATAACCGAAGGTTTGCAGAGGTTTCCCATTAACAAAATAGCCTGGTGTCTTGTGAACCTGAAGCGTTTTGGCATCGGCAAGATCCTGTTCAATACGTTTTGCAATTGCAGGATCATCCATATCTTTTTTGAGTTGCTCTATGTCGAGTCCTGCCTGAGGCAGGAATTGCCATATTCGTTGCGGTTGAGGGTTCGCGTGACTGGCCCAGTATGGTTGCGATTTAAACATGATATCCAAAGTCTCCCAGTATTTCCCCTGTTTTTTTGATGCCTCCAGAATCGTAACAAAATAATCAGCGCCATCATGAAAGGGAGCATAGCGAAGGACAAGCCTAATTTTGCCGGGATTGGCGGCCATCATCTGCTTAACAAAAGGGGCAAAAGCTGCACAGGTTTCACATGCTGGGTCCATAAACTCAACGATATAGACCTTCGCCTCAGCACTGCCGAGTGCCTGTGAATGCTCTCTGACAAAAGTTGCTGCGTTTTCTTTGGCCATAAAACCAAATTTTTCAGCCTGCTGTCCTTTGTAATAAGAACTGCCAAAAACGAACACAAAAATCAAGACAAGACTCGAAACTGCAAATATCAGATATTTCATTTAGACATCCTCCTTTTGAAGATAAGTAACAGGGCAATTATTGTTGAAAAGGAAAGTAAAGAAAGCATTGGTATGGTCAGAACACCAAAGAGTTTTATATATTCTTCTGTACACGAAACTCCTTGAGCGCATGGTTGGATACTCTCCGGAATAATCCCGGAATAGAGCAAGGTGTGATAGAATGCCGTCAGCCACCCTGCTATGGCGAGGGGAAGTGCATACCTCACAACCCGCCTATCAAGGGGAAAAAGCCCTGCTGCTATGATAAGAAGCAAAGGGAACAAACATATTCTCTGATACCAGCACAAAACGCAGGGAGCAAACTCCATGACATAACTAAAAAAGACACTTCCCGTAATTGACACACTGACTACCAGCCAACAGAGGAAAAGAAGGGTCCAGTTTGTATTGGCCGTTTGATCAGTCTGAGACATAGAAGAGGTTCTCCACAGTTGAGTGATGGGATGGGATGGGAAAGCGATCAGATTTCCTTGAATGGAGCAAGAGCTATGCCAAGAGCAAGAACAGCAGAGTATCAAGGAAAAAGATATTACCAGGCCCAGGCAGGACAGGAGATTACCGCTCCATCACTCGTTGCGCCAAGATAGTCTCTTAGAAGATTATGGCGACACTCCAAGGAGGACGAGGTGGGACAAAAAAGGACACAGCGGGACAAAATATCCCAGTTGAACCGTTGGCTCAGAGGGGATGACACCTTAGGGCCTGTGAGGGAATAACCTCGCTGATATTATGCTTAGATTTGGGCCAGGTTTGGATGCGGCGGTTGAACAAAACCGCAGGCGTAGGAGGGCTATTGAGGATTTTGTGATTGCGTCGCATTCAAAGATGACCCGAAGATACGTTGCAGGATTGGACAGGTTGTTCACGTACAGACCCTAAGGGCCCTGTTACGCCATTATCTGACTGTGGCTGCGGGCTTCGCGGAGAACGGGGAAAATGGATAATGATTCGTGTTCCTTGGTCAAAATCAGTGGCGATCTCTATCCGCCCCTGATGCTCCTGGACGATATTTGTCACTATATACAGGCCAAGCCCCGTCCCTTCTCCCACATCCTTGGTGGTAAAAAAAGGATCAAAAATTCTCTGCCTGATATCCAGCGAAATTCCGGGTCCATTATCTTCATAGGCGACAATGATTCCGTTGCCATTTTGGGTATCCTCTGTGCTCTTCACTCGTATGGTGCCACCAGCTGACAAGACATGGAAAGAGTTCAACATCAGATTCACAAAAAGTTGGCGCATACCATCTTCATCTGCCATCATGTTCTGTTCAGAGAGGTTCAATTCAATTTTTATTTGAGGATCTGTTGGCCGCTGCCGTAACTGACAGAGTGAAAATGCCTCCTGAATGACCTTTTCAAAATTTATTTCAGCAAAATGGGCAGCAGATTTTCTGGAAAAAGCCAGTAACTGCTGCATCGTTTTTGTAATCCGCTCCGATTGGCGGATGATACTCTTTAGATTTTCAGCGCCAGGATGCTCTCCACTTATCTTGCCCAGAAGATGTTCCGCTCGACCGCTGATCACATTTAGAGGAGTACCGATCTCATGGGCCAGACCGCTGGCCAGCTGACCAATGGAAGCAAGTTTATCTGTGTGCCGCAGTTTCCTCTCGAGATCAATCTTTTCAGTAAACAACTCTTCTCTTGTCTTATTTTGCTGTTCAAGGTTGTAGGCCATGCGATTAAACTCTTCTATCAAATCATCCAGCTCTCGAACGCCACTTTTTTCAATCCTCAAACCAAGATCCCCATGACCCAATTTCTCTGCCGCCTCTTGCAGTTTGGCAATGGGCAGAGAAATACTCCAACGACTGATAAAATAGATAAGTGCCCCAAGTAACAAAGCGGTTAACAGGACAAAAACAATAAATTTTTGCACGAGCCCTGCCAGGTTTTGGTTGACTTGATCAAGAGAAAGTAAAATTTCCACAGCGCCCTGAAATTCTCCACCACTGGTTACAATCGGAGAGATTACTGAAAAGTAGGCAGACGAGCCATCTTGAATCAGTTCTTCACGGCTTCCCGTTATGATGCCAGTGAATTCTATGCTCTGATGGGGGGCAGTTTTGTTTATCCCATGCTCAAAGGAAAATCCCATACGATCGCCCTGGCGGTCATAAATGTTGATCAACAGGTTATTGACATCTTGCCCATGTGGCATCACTGCGTGAATTAATTCCCCGATACGCTGCTGCTGATCCCCCATATGGTAATACTTAAATGTTGTGGCCAAGATGCTGGCTAATGTCCTGCCTTGTGCTCTCACCTCACTCATCAGCCGGACGCGCTCATCACGCACAGAGACATAGCCCATGCCGACAGTGGTGAGAATGAGTAAGGTGGAAATATAGAGAAAAAGCCTGGTTGATATCTTCATCTTTCACAGCACCTTCGACAGAATGTCTTGGCAAGGGGATCGCCTGAAACAACAGAAGCCCCCCCACACTGTATCCCACCTGAAGCTGATCCGAGAATAGGCATTTTATCCAACACCGAGGCATTTCTAAAAAATAAGGGCCGCCATCTATTTAATATTGAGAGCATTATTTTTTGAAATAACGAAGAGTTTGGGAAAAAGAGCATTCTCAGATCTGTAAAGCCAACCATTGAGAGAATGCTCTATTTTCGCAAACACTCCCTTGGCGACAACGACAATCAGGTGCTTGACTACGACTATATAGAATTCTGATAGCCAGCTTCGGCTGCGGGTCCGCTTGCCCAGAATGAAGAAACGGCCCTCTGTACGTCCTCCCTGGTCCACATGCGAGGCAAGCGCTCTTGCAACACCCCTTGCCCGGGCCCCCCCCAGACGCCGACAGCCGATAAGAAAACCCACCTGGCCTCATCTCTCCCTCCAGGAGCAGCATGAAATCGCTATTGCTTCTCCACCTGTTCCAGCTCGTCCCCTTGATCTCTGGCCAGTTCCATGGCGGCAAAGGCCTGAGAATGGGGCAGACTCATCATGATTTCGCTGACTTCGTCTATCTCAATCTTCCCCACTCCTGTCTGCAACGCAAGGACATGGCCGCCGCGAGTCCGATCCTGGTTGAGAAAATGGAGGTGATAGCCAGGCACATTTAAGCCTTTCATGTAATCAGGGGTATAAAATCCCACCAGAGTCCCTGCCACATCCTGGTACTGAAATATGGCCTGTTCCTTGACTACCTCGGCAAGTGGCCGATAAGGCGGACTCTGGGCCGGGACAGAACGGACTGTTATCCTGGTAAAACAGCCTTGGATACGAAAGGCATAAAAGTGATTACGGTTCACAGAGAGGCGGGTCAATTCCCGCTGCAGGCCCGGATAATCGAGATTACCCGGCAGGACAGCAGTCTGGTCAACGTCGAAATGGGTAACAACGGCAAACGGTGTTTTCTGTCCAGGAGGTACCGGATAGGCGATCCCATCCATCCTGATCTGATAAAAACGACCATCCAGAGCCACCATTTCTCCATCCATCTGATTGAAGGTCCCTAAACCCAGATCACCATTGGCAGCCAGGGTGACAAAGTCCAGATCACCATCATAGAAGCCATTAAGCAGCCCATTGATGGTCGAATATTGAAAGAGACTGTCGTTCTCTTCCGAGGCGGACCCTGCTGCAAAGGCCATGGAAACGCCTAGAAAAAAAACGACCAGACAGATTACCCTTTTCATACTCCCTCCACAATGAACGAATAGAAAGCACTGCTAACCAGTTACAGAGCGATTGTTTGCCAATTATTGACCATTACCTGAACAGTTCCCTGTTATCTTACCTCTGCCCAGCGCCATGACAACTACCACTTTTCCTGGTCCAGCCTGACTCACCCCTTACTGAGAGCTCGAATTCTCTTTCAGCTATTCCTCAGCCGGCCAATAGACAATATCCCCCTGAAGCTTATCCAGGCAAACGACGAAAGGCAAACGAAGATGGAAAAAAAAGTGTTTTATTAAAAAGGGATCTGCTACCATATCGCTCAAAATCGCTGATGCCACAAATTCTGCCGGCTGCCACTCGCAAGCAGATCAAGACAAAATGACTCTTTACAAAAGGTACCCTTATGAAAGACGAAAAGAAATCAGAAAATCATACCCCAACCATCCAGGCCATAGTCTGGTACAAAGAAGAAGACTGGGAAAAACTCCTGGGTATGTTCACCGATGGCCACCTCCTCCCCAAAAGCCATAAAGATTGGCTGGAAAGGGCAGAAAAAATGGTCGAGCAGGTTGAGGCTGGAGGAGATGTGGTCATGAAGGTCTTTATTGATCCCGAAACCTTCCCGCTCTGGTGCAAAAAAAAGGATCGACCTATGGATATGAATGCGAGGACGGATCTTGCCATTGAGGTCGCCACCAAGCAGAAATTCGGGGCCAAGGTTTGAGCACAGCAGAGGCGATTATGATACCGCCTCTGCTATTCGTCTTTTTGACAGTATCGTCGACGACATACGAATCTATGCTGACCGTGGAGATCTTACCGGAGGCGATCACTGTCAGCAACAGCCACAGGAAGCGGACCTGAAAGCAAAGAGAATCGAATAGGGATCACACTCAGAGGTTCAAACAAAAAATGGCCTCACAGTGCTCCGTTCGACCATTTTCAAACTGCCCCATCTTTCTCAAGCCAGCTGAGCCTTCCGCCAACCCGCCGCCTTCAAGCGTTTGATCCGGGCAACGGCCCAGGAATTAATGGTGCTCAAATATTCTTTGGGGTTCCTTTCCTTCATGGCGATAATCTCCGCCCGCTCATCGACAATGTCTCTCGTTTCACCGGGGTACATTTCACGCCAGTTGGCATACCCGTGATCAAAAACAAACTGAGGATTCACATGGGCGGGGTTCATAGCCAATTTGCTGATGGCAAACATCCTGGCGATATCCATGTCATACTCAATAACCCAGCCGTTATCGTCCACCATTGTTTCCGGGTCATGGAGTTGTTCCGCGGAACAGGAGGGACACAGGAGTCGCTCAATCACCTCTGGCCCCATGACATTATCGCGAAGATGAAATGTTGCATCCTTCTGCCCACAACTGCATGTTCTTCTCACTTCCTGGCACATAGTTCTCCTCCACTTTCTTCTGACTGCTTCTGTTCAGGAACCGTCACGAAACAACACGGCCGTTTTTATCCATTTCCTCACGGCTCCTTATGCCGTTCCGGGCAGTATTCTGACTCTGTTATTTTCTGACGACGGCTTGAAATCTTTCCAAGCAATTTTTATAGACTATACTATGCTTCTTTTCCCTCCCTTTGTAAAGACAATAATGATTCCTATTATCCCTCAAGGTACTTTTTCATAACAGCCAATAACTCTGCCACATCCAGAGGCTTGGCCAGATAATCATCCATTCCAGCGAACAGATACTCGTTACGCTGTTCTTCCCTGGCGTGGGCTGTGAGAGCAACAACGGGAATATGTTGGCCACTCTCTTTTTCTCCCTCTCTGATCCGTCTGACGGCCCGGATTCCATCCATCTCTGGCATCTGGATATCCATGAGAACGATATCGATCTGATCCTTTTTCAGGACATCAAGTGCCTCTTGACCGTTTTTCACAGACACTACTCGGCACTTTTGGGCCTTCAGCAGCTCCTCAACAAAAAGACGGCTTATCTCATCATCTTCAGCCAGCAGGACCGCAGGAAAACCCGTGAAAAGCCTCTGCTCCCCCTCCCCTGCAACAGCTTCCCCCACTGCAGCAAGGGAAAGGGGCTCGCTCAGTGCTACGGTAAAATGAAAGAGAGAACCGGGGACAGCCAGGGAAGAACTCTCTCCTGCCGGCCCTGTCACCATTGTGTTGCTCTCTACCCAGATTCGCCCACCCATAAGAGCCACCAGTTTTCCTGAGATAGCCAGTCCCAGACCTGTTCCACCATATCTCCGGGTATGCGAACCATCGGCCTGGGCAAATTTTTCGAAGATCTCCTCCTGTTTTTCAGCAAGGATACCAATACCACTATCCTTGACCGTAATATGGAGCTTGACCTCTCCCTGTTCCTGGCTCTGCAGGTGAACAGCGACTTCTATCACTCCCCTGTCAGTAAATTTGATAGCGTTGCCGACAAGATTGATCAGGATCTGTCCCAGCCGCCCAGAATCACCACATAAACGAGCGGGAACATCTTCATCAACCTGCCACAGGAGATTCAGGCCCTTATCTCTGGCCTGTACCCAGAAAACAGAGAGGACTTCATCCAGAAACGAACGAAAAGTAAAATCACGGCATTCGAGATCCAGATGGCCAGCTTCAACCTTGGAGAAATCGAGGATATCATTTACCAAGCGAAGCAATCTATCTGCCGAGTGTTTGATCATGGTCAAAAACTCATGGGGCTGTTCTGGGAGTTTCATCCCCATAAGAATATCGGTAAAGCCGATGATGCCGTTCATGGGAGTGCGAATCTCATGACTCATATTTGCCAGAAATTCTGATTTGGCAACGCTGGCCTGACGAGCTGCAATCAGGGCCTTATCCAGCTCCCTGTTGGCTATCTCCAGTTCAGCGGCATAGCCTTCGGCACTCTCAAGCGATGATTCGGCGGCCTGTTTCGCCCTGCGCAGGGCACTCTCCATCTCCTTGATATCCGAGATATCAACAAAAACCTCCAGCAGATACTCTGTTCCTTCCAGAGTCACCGGCACCACAGTTTTGATAATGGGGATTTCGTAACCAAGGGCTGTAAGGAGGATACGTTCCGTCTCTTCCACCTCCTTACCCAGATCGGTGATGGGACATTTTCCCCGTTCGGCAGGACAAATATAATGATGACAGGTCATTCCCAGAATCTCTCCTGCCGAGGTACCAATCATGGAGGTGGCATAGGGATTCACCCGGCTGATGGTATGATTGCAGGCATCGATCAGTACCATCCCCACAGGCAACCTGTCGAGGAGAGTAGTGAGCAGTTTTTCGTTGGCTTCAAGTTTCTCGTGGTCTGTATGATGGGCTGTGGCATTGACAACGGTGAGAATCACCTGCAATTTCTCTTCCACCTCTATGGAATCGGCGTTGATCTCCAACCATAATGAACGTCTTCCGGAACCACTTTCCTGAACGAAGCGCCCCGCGCGCCCATGAACGGCCTGCCCCGTACGGATAACCTCTCCGAGAGTACTGCGAATCAGGCAGGCGGCACAGAGATCGCTGTCGCCACAGCCACAACCCGTGCCGAAGAGTGAGGCACATTGCAACAGTTCACCGGGAAGTCTGTCCTTGACCATACTTGCCCGACAGCCTATGAGGGAGGCTGCCTCCCGGTTAATCGCCATCACCCGCAGGTCAGAATTAAAAAGGACCATCCCCACCGGAGCTTTTTCAAATATGACCGAAAGATTATGCTGCTGCTGTAACAACTTTCCTTCGATCTCCTTTCTCCTGGTAAGCATGACCCGAAAATCTTCAGCCAGGGTACCGATTTCATCTCTGCCGAAAACAGGAATTTCCTGATCCAGATTTCCCTTGGCCACACGTCGAGTAATCTCGGAAAGTTTACAAATGGGATCACCAATCTGAGAGGCTGCATAGATTATGATCAATATGGCCAAGAAAACGAGGACCGCTCCCACGCTGACCAACTCCCGCACCATCGTATCTGCTTCCTGCAGGACTACATTGCGGGGAATGCGCATCCCCAGTGACCATGGGGTATCCACTTCAGTGAGCGAAACAGGGACCCGGAATCCGATAACATCATCTTCCACCAGCCGAACCTGCTTTCCGGCCTGGAGGTCAACCAGACTGAAAGCACAGGCAGGACGAAGGGTATCCATCCCCTCTCCCCGCATATCAGGCATGCCTGCCGAGGCAGCAATGGTGCCATACCAGGAAAAGAGAGCAAGTTTGGTATTCTTATTGACAAAAGAACTTCCCACATCCTCAAGAATCCGCTGCAGAGGAGCGGCAGCAAGGAGGACACCGACCATCCCTCTCCCCGTCTCACCCTCTCCCAGGGGAACCAAAACAGCGAAAACCATCTCCTCTTTCTCGGTCAGGGGAAATGAAAAAATATCGGTGACCACCACTTTATTTGTGTCGAGAGTTTCCAGACCCCACTGTTTTTGAAGAATTTTTCCTTGAGACAGGGAGCGGGGATGACGTCCCTGTAAAGAATCGCGGAGCAAGAGCCAGCAATCTCCACCCTCATTTCCCTCCTTTTCCTTTTCGAGCAGAGAAGCCTGCCGCTCACAGACAAAGGTAGCAACAAGAGTAGGATTCTCAGCCATGGCATTTTTCAGGATACCCTTCATTGCCCCGCTCATCTCCCGGGGTGAGGAAATCTGCATGCCATCAAGGGCAGCGGCGAGTATTTTGGCGGTAATGATTCCCTGATCGAGCACCGCCTTACAGCGACAGGTCGTATTGCGGACTGTCTCCTGAATATGGCACTGGGCACTGGCTATAGCCTGACTACGCAGCTTCAATGCAGCGAAGGCAACGACAACACCAAGGATGAGTATCATGCAGGCCCCAAAGGTGAGGACCAGTCTGGAACGAATTGAACGCATGGCGGATGCTCGTGTAGACAACTGGCCAGAAACAGCAGTTTCATGACCACAAATGATAAAAAAAACTAACGCTTCAGCAGCACTTCCTCTTCGACCATGGGGGGCTTCTCCAATAGCACGACTATGCTTCGAAGTGCTGAGCGAACGCATATAAGGGACTGGCGAACAGGTACAGAGGGGTTGCTTGCCAGTTGTTGGCCATCACCCGAATAGCCGCAAAAAAATGTCCATAAATTAAACGAGGAGAGGGAACTGTGACCGGCACCTGGACTCTTGTTCCTTTGCTCTCCTGCTCCTTCCGTTCCTCCTCTTTCATGAAGAGCCCTGAAGATCGGCCTGATCCATGATAGATGGAGGCAGTGTTTTTTTGACCTTAACCCCAAGCCGGGGAAATCGATCCACCTGCGAGATCAGATTTCCCCGTCCCCGTGTTAAGCGGAGCATGGCACTCTCATAACTGGCCTGCAGCGCATGCATCTGTTTCCCCATCCGCTCCATATCTTCGGCCAAGGAACAGAATTTATCGTAGAGTGCTGCTGCCCGTTCTGCGATTTCTCTGGTGTTTCGACTCTGCTGCTCAGAACGCCAGATGCTCTCAATGGTCCTGAGAGTCGCCAGGAGGGTGGTGGGACTGACCAGGATAATCTTTTTGGCTACAGATTCGCCGAACAATCGATCATCTGCCTGAAAGGCACTGATAAAAGCTTCCTCCACAGGCATAAACATAAGGACAAAATCCAGGGTACGTACGCCATTCAAGGAACCGTAATCCTTTTCCCCCAAAAGTCTGACATGCTCCCGTACTGCCCCGACATGAGAACGGAGAAAAGACGTTTTTTGGTCTTCCTCATCACAGTTCACATACCGTTCCCAGGCAGAGAGAGAGACCTTTGAGTCAACAATGACATCCCGCCCATCAGGCAGATGGATGATTACATCAGGTCGCTGCAGACGATTTTCCCGATCACGGAGCACGACTTGCGTTTCATATTCAATTCCCTTGCGCAGGGCCGACTGCTCCAGGACCCGTTCCAAAACCATCTCCCCCCAATGCCCCTGCACCCGCCTGTCCCCTTTCAAGGCCCTGGTGAGATTGATCGCTTCTTTACTGATCTGCTGATTCAGTATCCGTAATGACGTTATCTCCTGTTGCAGGCTTGCCCGATCCTTCGTCTCACTGATATGGATACTGTCCACCTTTTTCTGAAAAGAGGACAATTGTTCATGGAGGGGGGCAAGCAGGTTTCCAACTTTTTCCTGGCTGTGGTTGCTGAAATGGAGACTTTTTTCTTCGAGAATGTTTTGGGCCAGTTCGGCAAACTGGAGACGCAACTGCTCCCTGGCCTGCCCAAGCAGGGTCAGTTTTTCTTCAGATCGTAGTTTCTCCTGCTCTATCTGCGTATGGAGGCGGGCATTGCCACTTCTCTGCTCTGCATCCCGTTCCTGGAGCTCCAAAATCTGTTTTCTCTGTCCTTCGTTTTCACTGCGGAGATGACTCATCTGCTCCAGCTGTCCCTGGGCCGAACTGAGCTCTTTGAAAAGGGTACGATTTTCTTCTCCTAGAGTCGCTTTTTCAATGGTCAGTCGCTCACACTGCTGACGAAGATTGTCCCGTACCAGAACACCGGCCGTGATACGCTCCTCCAATCCTATTTTTTCAAGACCTGTTATGACAGCCTGTCGTTCCAACACACTGTTTATTCGCATACGAAAGAACAAGCACAGCAAGAGACTTGCAAAAACCACCCCGCAGACAAAGGCCGCCCCGCCACTCACCAGCAGTTGAGTGGCGGAAGACTGCTGCGTAAACCAGAAATAAAATCGGCCGTCAAAAAAAGTCAAAACAGTTTCACCTGGCCAACAAAGGCTTGCCGATAGCCCCCCACAAGCCCTGTCGTCAACATTACAGACAGGGAAGGGGAATGAGGCATAGGAGGCTTGATCAGAAGCTCAGCCCCCCATTCTTTTTTCAGTTTCTCACCAGACTGTTTCAGGCCAGCCCTCATAGAGACTATAGCCTCGAACTTCGGCCGTCGTTTTCTGTTCTGCTCCCTGTGCAAACTCAATTATCCTTGCGATGTGGTCCCAAAAGGCTCCTGTAACTGTTCATTTGGCTGATCCCTCCAAGGGGAAAACGCCTCCATAAAATTCATAGTACTGATTGCTGGGCCTGCCATACACCTCTCCAGGCGCAGAAACCAGCCAAGACGAATCAGGATTCCTGCGCTTAGTCGCTGATCTGCAGGGGAACTATGCGTATCGTTGCTCCAGTTCGTTCTTCCGACCCAGGTTTCTCCGCCACCGCTCCTCCTTTTCCCGACTTTCGGCTCTCTTGCTCAATCTCCCTTGCCTCTTCCTTTATCCGGGGAGAAGAGGCAGGAGTGGGAGGAGCGATGGCCTGCTCAGCAGGTAGAGGAAGAGAGCCAGCTTCCCACTTTTCTGCCAGCCCCCTTTCACCCTCCAGCATCGATGGCAGGGGAAGCCGGCTGTAAAAAAAGACAGCGCCAGCCCCGGCTGCAAGGAGAAAAAGAAGAAAAACCAGCATCCCCATGGACGACAGTGACCTTTTCTCCCTCCTGGCCCCTCCATTTCCAAATACTTCCTTCGCCGCCTGCTCAACATTCTCCCCATCGACCAGACCCTTTTCCTCCTCATAGGCCCTGAGCAGAGCCCGATCACAAAGCACATTGATCAGACGGGGAACACCTAGGCTTAACTCATAAATACTAGAAAGAGCCGTCTCAGAAAAGATCTTTTCTTTGTTGCCGGCTACTGCCAGACGATGGCTGATGTAAGCAAAGACATCGACACGTTCCAGGGGCAAGAGATGGTAACGGGAGGCGATACAGTCACTGAGTTGATCAAATTCGTTTTTTTCCAGGATCTGTCTCAATTCAGCCTGTCCCACCAGGATGATCTTCAACAGTTTTTTTCCATCGCTCTCCAGTTTGCTTAGAAGAATGAGCTGTAGCAAACGCTCAACGCTGAGACATTGCGCCTCATCAATAAGCAACACGGTATTCCTTCCTCTGCCATGGGCGTCCCGGAGATAGTCCTTGAGACTGTCCAGATAGAAACCCAAATCCCGCTCCCCCTCGCCGAGGGGGATTTTCAGTTCATCGCAAAGCGTTTTAAGGTGTTCGAGAACCGTCAGACGAGGATTAACAATCAGGGCGACATCGGTGTTATCCGGAATCTGCTCCAAAAGACAGCGACAGATCGCGGTCTTGCCAGTGCCTACATCCCCGGTCAAAAGGATGAAACAGCCGTCACTGGAGATCCCGGAGAGGAGCTGGGCCAGGGCCTCCCTGTGGAGCTCGCTCATGTAAAAATAGCGGGGATCCGGGGCAATGGAGAAGGGTTTTTCCCTGAGGCCGAAATATGTTGTATACATTGCCGTCACAGAAGAAGAGTCAACAGGAAAACAGATGACTTGCGGGTAACCTGTCAGAAAATCACCGGGAAACAACATCCAAGCTGCAGGGAAGGCAGACAGGCCTGTCTCTTGTTTCCTATTGATATTATTTACAGTATTACTACCATAGAATCAAAATGGACAAGGTTTTTTCATTTTTTCACCAAAAAGCAACCGAATTTCGGCATACACAGAGCTCTGCCCCGGTTTTAGGGAAAAAGAGATAAACGGGGCATAGCAGGAGAAATGAGATATTTTGTTCTCAATAAAGGCACGGACAAAATTGAAACACAGCTATCTGTTTGATATTGCGAAGACTGAATTTGTGCATAGCGAAGCGTTCGGCTAAAAGAGCCGTTTCTGAATGCGCACTCTTTATACCTTGTCCGGCATATAGACGATGAGCATGGTTTTCTGCAGCCTTTTAGAGACAGTATCGGCAAGAGAACCGAAGAAAAACTTTTTGATGACCTGGGTCCTGGTGGCCCCCATGACCACCAGGTCATATCCTTCCGATTCCTCGAGAATAGCCTCCACTCTAGAATCAGTAACCACTACCTTGACCGACAAATCTACCTTTTGCTCCCTTTCGCTCAGCCATTGATTCACCTCTGCCTCCTTCGCTTTGAGAAGACTGTCAGCCTCGCCGGAATGGAGGAGATAAATGAGCTTCATCTGGTGTTCTCCAATAAGATCCAAGGCCATCATCACCGGATAGACATCCTCCAGATCTTCAAGGCTCACCACCGGAATAAGAATCCTTTCCGTATGCAGTACTCCAAAAAAACGAACCACCACCACCGGACAGCTCACATGACCGGCAACCGTTTCCAGGACTTCATGAAAACTGCTCACCGTCCCATGCAGGGGATACCCGAGTACCACCATCTTGGCCGCATTATACTCGACACCAGCCACAAGGCCCGAGGCAACGGAAGAATCTGGTACCAGTTCAGTAGCCAGGGGATAGCCCATGCTCGCCACCTCTTCCAGTTCCTTCTGAAAAAGTCTTGCGGGGACAACCGCCTCCGGTTGCACAACCCGCACCGCCATAGGCAAGCACCTGTAATAGTTAGCAAAAATAGTTGCAAAACGAGCAAGACCACTGACAATGATATAATGGGCAGCTCCGAACACAACGACACCTTGAGATGGAATCTGGGGACTCAATTTTTCCCAGGTCCAGGGCAGAATTTCCACTCCCTCGGCAGAACGGAGACGGAGGTCATTTTTCAGAGGCGAAAGTCCGTTCTCCTCTCTGCTCTTTTCTTCGTTCAGGCCATGGGCCTCCCCAGCCTTGTCCACGGCAAAACGGACGGCCAGGGGACCAATCAACTCTGAGAGCAAGACACCGGTGAGGACTACAGGGGTAATTATTGAGGCATATTCGCTCAAAATCGGATCACTGGAGATAAGAAAGATAAGACCGATGGCGACCCCTGCCTGGGGCAGCAGGCCAAAACCGAGATAGCGCAGAACAGCTTGGGGAGCCGCAGCAATACGGGCTCCCAAGGCCACGCCATTAATCTTGCCCGCGATACGAGCGAGAAAGTAAATGGTCCCGAGGATACCTGCTGCTCCCAGGGCCTTGATATCGAGATGGGTCCCGGCCAAAGTAAAAAAGAGGACATAAATTGGCGGCTCAAAACTGTTCAGGGCCCTGAACATCCGAACATCCCGCTCGGCCCTGTTAACCAGGATAACGCCGGCAGCCATTCCGGCAAGCAGAGAAGAAAGTTCGAGATAGCGTGCAAGTTCACTGCAGAGCAGGAGCAGAGCCAGGCCTCCTGTCATCATCTCTCCCTGACTCTTCAGTTTGCGAAGGACCAGGTCGAGCAACATTCCAGTGAACATACCCAGGAGCAGGGATTGACCGATATCAACAAATCCTTTAAAAATTACCAGGTAAAAAGGATCCCCCAACTGCCCCATGATATGATGGGCTATGGAGATGGCAAAGCCGAATATCATGATGGCCAGACCATTATCTATGGCAACAATGGCCAGGAGTGTGGCGGTAAACGACCCTGAGGCCTTCACTTCACGTATAACCAGGAGAGTAGCGGCAGGTGCAGTGGCCAGGCCCACGGCACCGAGAAGGAGGGAAATAGCAAGATGATCGCGCAGCTGCCAGCCGTCCAGGTCCATTCCTGTAAAATGGACGGTCACAAAAACAGCAACAGAGACAAAGACAAAGGCGCACAGGGCTTCACACCCACCGATCCAGGCCACACTTCGCACATGCTCGCGTAGCTTCTTCAGCTCTACATGTTCTCCGATGCCAAAGGAGATAAGCATAAGGGCAATATGGGTAAAATGATCGAGATTGGAACCGATGGACTGCCTGTTGATAAGATCAAAGCCACTGGGCCCAAGGAGCATACCGGCAAGGATATAACCGGTGACCGAAGGCATATAGAGACGCTGACAAATTTTTGCCACCAGCAGGCCGGCGGCAAGCAACAGAGCGACACCCAGTGTAACCATGAGAAAGGAAGGTCAAGGAAAAAGGATAATAATACAAACCAGATAAAGGAATGTACCTTTTTTAGCCAGGACCTGCATCATTTTTCGAGGTTAACGGTGGAAGACTGAAACAAAACGTGTCGGAGAAGATGGTCTTCGATGCATTGCACATCACTTATGACTCCCCTCTGGCCCCTTTTCAACCCAGGCCACCTGCTCCTGCAGGAGTGCTTTAAAGTGGAGATCTGGAGCCAGGGCCAGGAACTCCTCGACGCTGTTTGTCCAGAAGTCCTCTGCCGAAAGCCCTTTCCCCTCTGCCTCCTCCATGAGGATGATTCCCTTGATCACCTCAAACAGATCCAGATCATGGAGCAGCAGAATTGCCCACAGCAGGTGCCTGGTATCGGGATTGCGCTTGGGGTCACTCTCCCAGTAGGCAGGAGGAAGACGAACCAAAGCCAGTTTCTTGGTCACAGCAGCATGGCATCTTCCACGTAACAAACCAAGATCGGGGAAGATGCCATGTTCGAGATCATGAACCATCTCTGAAAACATGAGATGAACTCAGTTCTTATAGGTAAACGTCAATTTGTCTTCACGCAGCCCCACGGTCACCTTTCCTCCTGAAACCAGTTGACCGAAGAGGATCTCATCGGTGAGAACATCACCAATCTCCTTCATAATCAGCCTGCGCATAGGCCTGGCACCAAAGGCGGGATCATACCCTTTTTTGGCCAACCAGGAACGAGCCTTGGCAGTGAGAGAGACAAAGACCTTTTTTTCGCCAAGCTGCGCCTGCAATTCCACGATCAGTTTATCAACCACCTTTTCCACGGCCTTAGGTTCAAGGACTGAAAAAGAGATAATAGCATCCAGACGATTACGAAACTCAGGTGAAAAGAGATTTTTGACCGCCTTTTGCTCCCGCCCCTTTTTCTCAGCCACAAAGCCAATGGGCGCACTGGACATTTCACGGGCACCGGCATTGGTGGTCATCATGATAATGACGTTGCGGAAATCTGCCTTCCGACCGGAGTTATCAGTGAGGGTGGAATGATCCATGACCTGAAGGAGAATAGAAAAGATATCGGGATGGGCCTTTTCGATTTCATCGAGGAGGAGGACACAGTATGGATGCTTACGAACGGCCTCGGTAAGCAGGCCTCCCTGTTCAAAACCAATATAGCCAGGAGGGGCACCGATGAGACGGGCCACCGCATGTTTTTCCATGTACTCACTCATGTCAAAACGTTCAAAGTGAACGGAAAGCTTGTTTGCCAGCTGCCTGGCCACCTCTGTCTTGCCCACCCCGGTCGGTCCGGCAAAAAGGAAACAGCCCGTGGGAGAATCAGGGTTGCCGAGGCCTGCACGCGATCGTTTCACGGCCGTAACCACGGCCTCAATGGCCTGGTCCTGACCAAAGATCACCTGCTTCATCGAAGCCGTCAATTCCTGCAGGGAAACAAGCTCAGCACGGGAGCCACTCTTGGCAGGAACCCTGGCCATGCGTGAGACCACGTTCTCAACGTCCCGCACCTTGACGATCTTATCGAGTTTACCGGCCATGCGAAAGGCAGAACCCACCTCGTCCATGACATCAATGGCCTTATCCGGCAGAAAACGGTCATTGATATAGCGTTCGGCAAGCTCAGCTGTTGCCCGAATAGCAGTGCGGGAATAGGAAACCCGATGATGATCTTCGTAACGGGACTGCAAGCCCTGGAGGATACGAGTGGTATCCTCCACAGAAGGTTCTTCGACATCGATCTTCTGGAACCTGCGTGCCAGAGCCCGATCCTTTTCGATATGATTCTTATACTCTTCGTATGTAGTGGAACCGATACAGCGCAGGGTCCCTGCCTGCAGAGCTGGTTTGAGGAGATTGGAAGCATCCATGGAACCACCGCTGGTGGCTCCTGCGCCGACGATGGTGTGCATCTCGTCGATGAACAGGATGGCATTACCCTTCCGTTCAACGGCTGCAATCACGCCCTTCAGCCGCTTCTCAAAATCTCCTCGATACTTGGTTCCAGCCACCAGACTGCCCATATCCAGGAGCAAGATTTCCTCATCCTGGAGGAGATCCGGAACCAAAGGTTTCTCTTCTGCAGCCCGGGCCTCCTTGTCGGCATGAATAAGCAGGGCCAACCCTTCAGCAATGGCGGTCTTCCCTACCCCTGGCTCACCCACCAGCAGGGGATTATTTTTTTTCCGCCGGCAGAGCACCTGCATCATCCGCTTCACTTCGTTCTTGCGACCAATCAGGGGATCAAGCTTACCCTTGGCCGCGCTTTTGGCATAGTTGACGGTGAACTCCTGGAGAATTTTCTCATCTTTGTCCACATCCTTGCCCCCGGCTGGTCCGGGCGGCATTCGGGGCAGAGGCTCCTTCTGCAAATCATCCGGCAGAGAATGGGATATAAACTCCACCACAGACATACGCCCCAGCCCTTCGGAGCCGAGAAAATAAACGGCATGCGACTCGGCTTCGGAAAAAATGGAAACCAGCACATCACCACTGTCCACCTCTTTCTTGCCACAGCTTTGAACATGGGCCACAGCCCGCTGCAGGACACGGTTAAACCCCACAGTCTGGGCAGGATCTCCGGCGGGAACAGTGGGCAGCTCCCCAGAAAAGAAAGACTCCAGCCGCTTTTTCAGATTTTCGGCGGAGCCTCCACATTCTTTAATGATATACTCTGCCAGTTCATCATGGAGGAGACCGTAGAGCATATGCTCCACAGTGACGTACTCGTGATTATAACTCTTTGCCTCTCGAATGGCCCTGACCAGGGCTAATTCCAATGGTTTACTTAACATATCATTAATCACCCGTTAAAGGGTTAGCAGTAAAATTCAGACCTGTTTCTACCTCGTTCAATACATTCAAAAAAAATTTCCTTCTCCTGAGTATCCAGCTGTCCTGCGATTACACCTGTTCAATGGAGCACCGCAGCGGATACTCATTCTGCTTGGCAAGCTGGTGAACAATTGCCACTTTTGTTTCACAGATCTCGCGGGTATAAATTCCGGCTACCCCGACCCCCTCCTGATGAACATTCATCATTATCAAGCTTGCCTCGGAAGGATTTTTTCTAAAAACATTTTCCAAAATAGCCACTACAAAATCCATGGAAGTATAATCGTCATTATGGAGCAAAACCTTATACAGAGCAGGCTCTCGCACCTGAGTCCTGTCTCTGGTTGCCACTGATCCTTTTTTTTCACTCATAAACCATACAATCCATTGTTCTCACATGTACTCCACTCCTCACATCATGGAAGAGGGGAGAAAAAAAACAGAGAACCGTCGCCCCAGTTATTGCTCTATTCTTATAATAAGGATGATTTTACTTTTTTTCAATATCCCTGTCGTTTCGATATTTCTCTTCTGTTCCGCTTAGCCGTTGCGAACATGCTCAACAAAAGCTCTTCCAGTACAAGTTCCTGGGGCAAAGGGGCACCCTTCAACCGATATTCAGCCTGAAGCAGCAACCCGAACCAGTTCTTTAACTGGGCACAAGAAAATCCCTGAGCCTTGCTAAAACTCATGAACAGGGCATAAGGATGGCCTTGCAACAACTCTTTCCATTCTCCACGCTGCTTCAATGCGGGCAGATAGCTGCCCTGAAACTGTTGCGCATTCATTCCCGACTGCCATTGCGGTTCCGGCTGGAGCTGCAGAGAACGAAAAATAAGGAGTCGACGCAGATAGTTTCTCAGGGTCGCCAGAATAGCCAGCCCATGGATACCATTTTCCAGGAGCCGATGCAAAATGACCAACGTTCGACCGGTCTGCTGTTGGCCAAAGGCATCAGTCAATTCAAATAGTGCGTCCTCACGGGTTCTTCCCACCATGGCATCAAGATCTTCCACGGTAATAAGCTCTCTGTCTCCCACTGACAGGGCCAGCTTTTCCGTTTCCATCACCACTGCAACGGGATGGAAGCCCACCCGCTCAAAGAAAATGTCCAAGACCCGTGGTCCCATTTTTTTGCCTAATCCACCAAGACTCTTCAGTACCAGCTCTTGGAGGATGGCCTTCTGTCCTTTCTGAGCAGCAGCTCCTGATCCGGTGTCTATGGAACAGTCTACCACAACTCCCTCTTTTTTGATAAAGGTGAAGAATTGTTTTCGTTTATCTACCGCCTCGGCGGTGAGCAAAAGGATATTATAGGGAGGAACGCCTTTGGTAAAAGCGTCTCTGTAGCGTCCGGTTATATCTCCACCGGATACCACCTGCTGCGGGCCAGCAGCAGCCAGCAGTTCATCGGCCCAGACCAGGCTCTCTTGGGGCCGGGAAAAGCCAAAAAGGTTCTGCCACTGCCCGGCCTCTATTCCCTCAAGACCATCATTGGCGGAAAGTCCAGCCAGTGCTATAAAGGCCAGGAGATGCCGGCAACAACGGGCCTCCTTCTTTTCCGCATGAGCCAATGCCACCTTGTTCCAGAGGGCTGATGCTGTATTTTTTGAGTGAAAAAGCCTGCTGTCAGTGACCCGATGGATCTGCAGACCTGGCAGGAGGCTGAAGTTCATGATCTGCCCCAGGGTCCTGCTGCTGTCCTCCCTGTCCCCATCTATGGAGTTAACCGAACCGCCGGCCGGCAAGGCTAGCAATGCCTGCTGCAGACTGTCTGCTGCCTCTCGGCAGAGATAGCGCTCTCCAAAAAAGAGGTAGAGTTGCGGATAGCTTCCCTTCTTCACTTGCTGAAGGAAGGCGGGTAATTCTGAACGGTTAATCAAAGGCATGATCGATTTTTTTCTGGTCCATGATCTTGTGCAGAATGGCAGGCAAAGAGCCTGGTTGCAAGTAATCCTCACCCAGACCCTGCGTAAAAATGCCGGATGAACGTCTGGCCACATCATCCCAGGTCAAGTCGACCTTGGCTTCGGCAACAGCCTCAAAAAGAAATTCGTTATAAGGATTATTAATAACGGCCTTACCCGTCCCCACAGTGGCCAGGATATCGACATTATTTTTGAACGTGGTGGCCAGTTCGGAATAGGCACGAATACCACCGCAAGAACCAATACTCATAAAGCGTTGTTTGACAAGGAGATCCTCTTCTGTAACCGCACCACTTTCCAAAAGCTTGGTGATAGGCTCTATCAATTGTTCCTTGCGCCAATAAGAATGTCCACGCTGGGCAAACATTTCATGCCCCCCCTTGAGAAACTGTTTCAAGAGCTCCATCTGTACCTCTTCCCCCTGAAAGACAAAAACAGAGTGAGAGACCTCAATCCCATTGATCCGTTTCACCCAGTCAATGACCACCGGTTTTCTGCCTTGGAGGACAAATAAAGAGCTCATGACCTTACTTGGAGAAGCGGAAAAATTACGGAGCAGGTTTGCAGCCTCTCCGGTGACAGCCGAGTAGGCATGCAGGTTAAAGCCACGCGATAATCGCGGCTGGTATCCCTGCTTAATCAGAAAGGCGCAGTTGGAGAGGTAGGACTGCTTGCCGTCATCATCATTATGGAAGACCGAAAGGCTGGAGAGACGATTGTCTGCCTTCCACTCTGCAAAGGCAGTGCGGGTATACAATTCCAAGGGTATGGCCCCGTAATCAAACATCATCAAATTAATCCGAGACTTATCCACGTCACCAACAAAGTCAGAATAATACTGCTTATAATATTGAAGAATAACCCGCAGCTGAGTGGTAAAGACAGTATTCCCATCGCGAATGGCAGTGAGCATCTTACCGATGAGATAGGTGCGGGTCGCCGGCTCGATATTCTGCAGCAGTGTCATAAAGGTGGCGGAAAAGAGAATCAGGCTGTTTTCATCCTGAAAGGCCGAATTCGTTACCAGGTCGAGGACCCGTTTCTGTTCCTCGGAATCCTGGGGAAAAAAGGTCGCCAGTTTCCCCCGCTGGGCCAGACTGATAATAAAATCAGAGACATGATTGTTCTCCGGGTCAACGGCCAGAAGAAACTGGAGAAGATTGGCCGCAAAGTGCTCTTCAATACGACTTTTAAGGACAGGGACTAAAATATCACGAAAAGAAGAATCGTAGAGTTCACTGCCCTTGGAGAGCAAGATATAGATATTGGCGGTAGTGGTATCATAGGCTACCTGGACACGGGCACGGTCTGTGGCCTTGCGCAGAACAGCAATGGCCGCGCCCTTATTGCCACTGTGCAGAGCCTCATAAAAGGCTGTCCCATATTGGCTCCGTACCTTCCCATCCAGACGTTTCCAGATTCGGTCCATAAAGGAAGCCGAGTAACTGCTGAGTACCCCGGCAGAAATCTCCCGCCCCTGCAGATCAGTCACTGAGTGCAGGTCATTGATCTTCCATGTCAAATAATCGGAAGCCTCGGCAAAGCCTTTGAGGAGGATGGCCTTGTCTGCCGGAGAAAAACTAAAAAACAGTTCTTCTTCCCTCTGTTGGGGCAGACTGAAATAATCTTTGAGCCAGGAAAAAGCTACCTCGGGATCGATATCCTGCTTGAACAGTCCCCGTGCATTCCAGGCATCAGTATTGGCCAAGCCGCGGATATAGGACATATTTTCCAAAGCCTTATAGGCGTTCATCCCAGGAATCTTGCAACACTGTTCCATGGCCCACTGCTGCCTTTCACTCATCGCCTCCAACAGATCCATGCCTTGCGCTACACTTTTCCTGCTCTGCCCGGGGAGGACAAGGAAGGCCTTCAGGGCCCAACCAGCTGGTTCGGCCATCCCTCCAATGCGATCGACATAGGCCAGGAGATCATGAGCCGTTATGACATCGACAAACTGAAAGGCCATCATCACTCTACCGGCGCTATAGCTCAACCCGTCCAGCTGTTTCAGAAACTGCCAGCTCGACACCACATCGGCTCCTTCCAAGGTAACAAAGCGCTCAAGGAGGAGTTGGTCTTCAAAGCTTATTTTGGCAGTAACCAGTCTTCTCAGGACATCCACTATCTCCTGGGCCGAAATGCAGGGCAACTGAGTAAAGGAGCGGAGGACACGCATATTGGTGTAATCCAGTGCTTTGATAATATCTTTATTATAGTGAAAGAGTTCTTCATCTTCACATGCCACCTGACGGAAGGCCTCCAGAGTCACAGAATATCCTTTAGCAGAAGCTCCAGCTGTTGCAATCAGGGGAAAGATCCAGGAGAGGAGTGAAACAAGTAAAAAAACAATAACCTTTTGCTGCAACGGACAAGAATTTCTTTTCATTTCTATTTTTCAGCCTCTTTTAAGGCTGGCGTACCCTATCAAAGAAAGATTTTTCACATGGGAAACCTTCTTGACTTCCTCAGAGAAAAGTTTAAGGTGACCGCCTCTTATCGAGTATAGTCACAATTCATTTTCTATGTTTTAACGACAGATAACCAGTTCAGGCAAGTACCTTCCACGCCATAAGGGATCAGCGAAAATTATTCAAGTACTCTTAATTCATGATTACCTGAACTCAGCTCCCAAGAGCAATCAACTGAGAATTTCACTTATTAATAAGCATTTTCATAACAACGTCAAACCCTTTCCCATGAAAGCACCGAACTCCCAATTTCTGCCAGTCCTCTGTCTGGTACTGGCCATGTTTCTCTGGGGGAGTTCCTTCATTGCTCTCAAGGTGGCCTTTGTCGATTACCATCCCATGGTCGTGATATTCGGCCGGATGGCAGTGGCATCTCTGGCCTTTCTCTTTTTTCTGCCTCGATTTCGGAAGATCCGCATCCGCAGACAGGACTGGAAGCTCATGGGACTCATGGCCCTCAGTGAACCCTGTTTATACTTCATTTTCGAGGCCCATGCCCTGAAAAACACCACAGCCTCTCAAGCTTCGGTCATCACCACCATGCTTCCCCTCTTAATTTCCGTGGCCTCAGCCCTCTTTCTCGCGGAAAAATTTTCACTGCAGAACCTCTTGGGACTCCTTCTGGCCATGGCAGGCGGTATTGCACTCAGCCTGGGAGCGACAGCCACAGAACATGCTCCTGATCCCCTGCTGGGAAACTTTTATGAATTTCTGGCCATGGTCTGCGCCACTGTCTACACGATCTCGGTCAAAAGCTTGACCTCCCGCTATCCGGCGCTTTTCCTCACCGCTGTACAGGCCTGGGTGGGGGCCATTTTTTTTACTCCCTTCCTGGCCCTGCCCCAGGTCCCCCTCCCCGAATCCCTGCTCCTGATCCCCACAGTCGCCATCGTCTATCTGGGGCTGGCCATCACCATTATGGCCTACGGATGCTATAACTTCGCCCTCTCCTCTATGGAGGCAGGCAAGGCCTCCATCTATGTCAACCTCATCCCCCTGTTTACCATGCTACTCGGCTGGCTGATCTTTCGGGAATCCTTCACCTCGTTTCAATACCTTGCGGCGTTGTTTATCTTCTTCGGGGTTGGCCTGAGTCAGCGATTCTGGGGATTGGGGGCAAAAAAGATGCGAGGATGATTTTTACATGGTAAAATAGTCAAAAGTTGCGAGGAGATAATCCGCCAATTCCCGTGAGAAATCAGGCAAAGGGCCTGATGAACGGAGCAAAAAAAAAATTAAGGATTAGCCATCTGCAAGTTACAATCGTCGCCTTCAGCCGTAGCAGTTTCCACCTCAGCCTGAATAGAACTAATGGATGTCCAAACCCGTCAGCAAATAGAAGAGGCCTTTGTCAAAATTTCCCGGGCCGCCATACGGAAAAAAATTTATAGCCTGCGGGCACAACAGGACGGTGAGTTCCAACTGGCCAGACTTTTCCAGGCAATCGCTGTCTCAGAAGAAGCCCAGGCATGCCGCCTCCTCGTCCAGCTCCGGGGGCAGACCGGTAAAAACACTCAGAACTGTCAGACTGCCTTTGGAGAAGAGATCCCCGATCTCATCAACCACTATGAAGGGGCTGCAAAAATAGCAGAGGATGGTGGTGAAAAGGCCATGCACTACGCCTTTTCCCAGTCAGCCAAGGTTCAACGCAAACACCTCAGCCTAAAAAAGAACCTTGATAAAAACAGTGGCCTGAAAACTCCGTATCATGTCTGCGGCTTTTGCGGCTTTATCATGGAAGGCAATGCCCCGGCTAACTGTCCTATCTGTTCGGCTCCAGCCAGCCGCTTCAAGAAGGTCTGAGACCAGCGAAGGAGCAAAACGAGTTGTAACTGTTCAGCAGCACTCCCTCTTCGTCCATTCAGCTCTTCTCGAAGAGCACCAGTATGTTTCAAAGTCCTGACTGAACGCATAGAAAGCACTGCTGCCACCGGTGATGAACGGTAAGCCGGCACTCAATGTGCAGTCCCCCCTTGGGGTAAAAGTACTAGAGCGGTTGTTTGCCAAAAAAAATTCGGCAGTACCTGTATAGTTACAATGAGTAATTCTATTCACAGGGGGGCGTCGGATGGTAATGGACATAGACCCGGCGCATAAATTCAATCTCACGCAAGAGAATCTCCTCAGCCCCAGTGGCAATCCTATCCCCTTCAGTCACGCTCAGACTACCATCCACTCCTATGGTGATATTGACCACCAGATAAGGACCAAACCGGTGGGCATGAACCTCTTCTACACACTTTACCCCTTGCACCGATGCCAATAGCTCGCGAATTTCCCTGCCCAGTTGTTTGCCTGGCAGGGTATCCATGAGATCTGCTGAGGAGGTACGCAGGATATCCACCCCGGTATAGAGGATAATCAAGGAGACCACAGCCCCTGCCAAGGGATCCACCCAAGGAAAGCCCATACGGCCAAAGAAGATACCAATTGCAGCAGCCAAGGCCGAGAAGATATCGTTGCGATGATCATGGGCCAGCGCTTCCACCGCACTGTTTTTAATCTTTTTCCCGATCTTACTGGTCCACAAGGTCAACCAGAGTTTGAGACAGGCTGCGCCCAGAGCGACCCAGAGGGCGACTCCGGATGCCCCGGCAAAATCACCTGCCCCGGAGAGTATTTCATAGACCCCGTTCACCGAGTTCCAGAAAATAGCGATGGCGGTAGTAACAACAAAGGCCCCAACCACCACAGCGGCAATACTCTCCATCTGATCATGACCATAAGGATGTTCATGATCAGCCGGTTTTCCCGAGAGTTTCATGAAAATCGCCATCACCACCCCATAGGCCACATCCGAGGTGGAATTGATCCCATCGGCAAGCAGAGCCGGACTATGACCGGCAACCCCAATGGTGGCCTTTAACACCGCCAACAATGCGTTTGCAGCAAGGCCCACATGAATAGCCAGCAGTCCCTTTTGATTGCGCTCACTGGCCTCCAGTTCACTCTCTTTTTTCTTCATCCTTCCTACCTAACAAAACCGGAGCCCTTAACTGCTGCACGGGACAGCAAAATGGCTCAACGCCATGTTTTTATGACAACCAGGTCTCATTTTACTATCTTTCTTCAAACACTGTATCCATCCAAAGATAATGTAACCCGAAGCATTGAAATAGGCTACACTCTTTCCCCCTTAAGATGCATAAACCCATTTGAGGATACGCTCCCTCTCGACATTTTTCAAGGTGTTTCCAAGTATACAGCTACTATCCCCATGGCATAAACAATGGCACGGCACCTCCAGACGGACCTGTCTTTCACTATTGCGATAAAGCCCCCTTCCATCCCTTCCCAATCAGCAAAAAAAAAGGGTTGAAGCCAGATGCTTTCGCATCCGATTTCAACCCTTCAGGAGAAGGCTCTTGCTCTTCCGGCCCCACTTGGAACATCTGTCCATGAGAAACAGACAATCACCCAGCGGCACCGGAAGGCCCTAAAAGAGCCCGGTTATGAGGAACCGCCTCAAGATTTCTCTGTCGGCATGGGAGGGCTTGGGACGTTATCGTGACATTCACCGCAGTTATATTGACCGGTAATGCCATGCTCTTTCACCGCAGAAAACTCTGCGGTGGTCTCATACTTGCCGTCCTTCCAGTCATTGAGCAACTCCACCAGCCGGTAGGCAGTGCTCGCCGCAACCCTGGCACAACGGTCTTTTCTTTCAGCACTCTTCAGGGGGTGCCCTGAGGCCTCCATCCACTTACCAACGGACACGTGGCAGAGTGGAGAGTCACTGGTGGTGGTAACAATTTTATCGATGGCAATGCGTGGTGTTGCCGGTTTAAAAATAGGCATATCGGCCCTGGAATACCATTCCATGAGGTCATTGGCAATCTGGTGCCCCTCCGGGGCACCGGCGATACGGGGACCAATGATCAGGTTGGCAACGATATTGGCGCCAGCCGGCGAACCACAAACCGTACCCCAGCCAACCATACCGCCTTCAAGAAATACAAAGGCATCGGATGGGAAGGAGGCATACGGCTCTCCAACTTTTTCCGCCAACTGAGTAAAAACAGAGTTGATTACTGCACAACCACAAAACACCCTGTACCACTCCTCGTAACAGATCTCAGCAGTCTTGCCCGGATCAAGTTTTTCATAGGGCCATGGCCACTTTTCGTTAGTCCCACCTTTGGCCTGAGCCGACTTCAATATCCCACCAAATTGCGTGAGAGCAGTACCTGCAGCAAGGATCCCTGCAGTACCAATCATCATCTTCCGGCGAGATAAGCTATGACAATTTTTATCCGGTTTCTCCATAATGTCTTTCCTCCACATACTGGTTGTACGATTATTGGCCAAGACCAACGCATCCAGCTCAGCCAACTCCAATCAGACCTCACTTACAACAAAGATAACCGAAAACAGCAAGCACCACAATGTGGCATATTGTCGCATCCCCTGAAAAACATTGTAGAAAGTGCCGGCACCCTCCCAGAAACAACGGATAAGGTATAGATTTTGTTTTACTTTTGTTACAGGAACGCCTAAACTGTATTTCGTCAGTTACAATAACAATACGTGCGGACTGCCACTCCCACTTGCGAAGTTGACGGCAGGCCTGCCCGGTTTTTCCTGGACTCCAGGCCCTTGGCCCTTTTCAAGGAGTACATCCGGTGCCCTATGCTCTTCCCCAATCTCAAATCTTTCATTCGTAACGCCCAGAAAGAACAAGTCAATGTGACCTTACCCTGGTTGCTGGCCCTGCGCTGGGGCGCAGTCCTCTGCCAGATCGTTCTCATAATCGCAGTATGGCTGGTTATGGATATCGATATCCCCCTCCTGCCTGTCTCCACCATCATCCTCTTTGAAGGGGCCAGCAACATCTATCTTCATATTCGGCACGAAATCAATGCCCCAGTCTCCAACCAGCTTATTTTACTCATCCTCTTGATGGATACCGTTTTCCTCACCGGTCTTCTCCATGTCACCGGTGCGGCCATGAACCCCTTTGTCTTTCTCTATCTGATACACATCGTCACTGGGGCCCTCATTCTCCAGGAAAAATGCTCCTGGCTGATCACCGCCACCACCATAGCTTGCTACAGCCTGCTCTTCTACTTTCCGCCGTCCTTCATCTCTGCCCTTTCCGAACCACACATCCCCAAAGATGCTAACGATCTCCAGTTAATCGACAATCTCACCGACTCCATCCAACTGCAACTCAAGGGAATGGGTGGTGCCTTCATCGTCACCTCGATATTCATAGTCTTTTTTGTCAGCAAGTCCCAAAAAGCCCTCACCCAACATCGAATCAAGATCCAGTCCCTGGAAAAGGAACGGGAACGCCACGAACGCTTGGCCTCCCTGGCCACCTTTGCGGCAGGAGCAGCCCACGAACTCTCCACGCCCCTCAGCACAGTTGCCGTGGTCTCCTGCGAGATGATCCACTATCTGAAAGAGCATGGCGAGAGCGGAGAACTCCTCGATGATGCCCTGCTGATCAGAAGGCAGGTCGCGGATTGCAAGGAAATCCTCTATCAAATGGCAGCCGGGGCCGGCGAGCATCTGGGGGAAGAGATCAGAGAATTCCCGATTCAAGAGGCAGTGAGCCAGATCCTTGAAGAGATCAAGGAAGAGGATCGCCGACGACTCCGGGTAACGATAGAACCGGAGGACTTACAAATCACCATGCCTTTTCGTTCACTGTGCCGAACAATCAAAGGACTGGTCAAAAACGGGCTTGAGGCCTCCTCGCCCCCCGAGGAAGTGAGCATGCGCTGGTTTACAACATATGAGCATCTGGGGGTGGAAATATGCGATCCGGGAACAGGCATTGAGGAACAGTTAGAGAGCCAGGTGACCGAACCATTCTTCACCACCAAGGATTCAGGACTCGGTCTTGGCCTCTTCCTTGCCAAGAGCATGGCCGAACAGTTTGGCGGCGACCTCATCATAGAACTGCAATCAGAGCAAGGGACCAGGGTAACACTGACCCTTGCTCTGGAGATGATAAGAAAAAACTACACGAATATAAAGAGAACGGAGTGAGTTGATGGAAAAAATTCTACTGGCTGATGACGAGGATTTCTTCAGAGAACGCTTAAACCGGGCCTTTATCCGCAGGGGCTACATCACAACTACCGCCTCCTGCTACGACGAGGCCATGGCCATCACCGAAAAGGAAAAGCCGACCATGGCTGTGATCGACCTGAAGATGCCTGGAAAAAGTGGCCTCCTTCTGATCAAGGACGCCCTGACTGTTGCCCCAAAAATGAGGATCGTCGTGCTCACCGGTTACGGCTCCATTGCCACGGCCACCGAGGCCATCCGCCTTGGGGCTATCGCCTACCTTGCCAAGCCCGCAGATATTGACGAAATCCTCAAGGCCTTCTCCAACGACAGGAGCCTGGAACTGGAAAATCTCAACGAGGAGATCCTGCCCCCATCATTGGCCAGAGTTGAATGGGAACATATCCAGCGAGTGCTCACTGACTGTGATGACAACATCAGCTGCGCCGCCAAAAAACTGGGTATCCACAGAAGAACCCTACAGAGAAAACTCTACAAATACGCCCCCAAATAAGGTCCCAGACAAAGCTAGAGAGAACCAGCTGTCAGCGTTCAGGTTTTCCATCGAGAAGTTTGGCCAAGGCCTGGCGCGTATTCACCGGCATCTTGCAGCTAAAGTCCTCGCAGACGTAGGCCGTAGCGCGCCCCTCACTTTTCACCACCGTCGCTAAGAAGGGGAGGTTTTTTTCAAGAAAGGCCTGATTTTCCATACCATCTGCTAACAGGAGAATGGTATGGGGCAGGTAACGAGAATGAACCTCACGAAGCAACCCCTTGGTATCTTCTCCATCCGCCTCTCCAACTATGACGATCTGCCTGGGTTTATCCAGCTGGAAATCCATGGCTGTAAGCATCAAGGGCATGACCGCTGGATAGGCCTCGAGGGTTTTGCCAAAGGTCTCGATGCTCTTTTTGCCAAGCTCACTCCATTGCTTCTTCCCGGTCAGGCTTCCCAGACGGAGAAAATTGAGGGCAGCCACGGAATTTCCTGAAGGCTCGGCCCCATCGTAGGCTGCCTGCATCCTGGCCAGCAGACCTGCGCCTTGAGGAGTGTCATAAAAGCCCCCTTTTTCATCGCTGAAGAGGGCAATCTGCTGTTCGCTCAGGTCCATGGCCTCAACCAGGCGGGATGGGACATGCTCTGCCCGGTAGAGGTCAAGCAGCCCCTGGATCAGAAAACTGTAATCATCTAAAGCGGCTGGATGACGGGCCTCTCCGTCTCGCCAGCGTCGCTTCAGCTCTCCGCCAACAACTAGATTTTTAAGGATAAAATCAGCAGCCCGCTGGGCGGCCAAGAGGTAACGATCCTCCTCCAGAATCACTGCTGCCCTGGCAAGGGCTGAGATCATCAGGCCATTCCAGGCGGTGATAATCTTGTCATCCAGGTGAGGCGCTATTCTCTTTTTCCGTTGGCTGAGGAGCTTGGCCCGGCCCTTGCGTAGATATTCCTCGAGCGCCTCCTCACTCACCTGCCCCTCCCTTGCTATCTGGGCCGAGTCCTTGGCCTGATAAAGGATATTGCGGCCAACAAATTCCTTCTGTGGATCATGGAGAGCATTCCCATTTCTTTTCACCCCATAATAGGCCCGTAACAAGGTGGCTTCCTGCCCGGTGAGCAGGGAATTGATCTCCTCTTCGGTCCAGAGATAATAGGCGCCTTCTCCATGCTCAGCGAGATCATAAGGATTGACTGAATCGGCATCCTCTGCTGAATAAAACCCACCCCCAGGGTCCTGCATATCCCGCAACACGTAGTCGAGAATCTCACTAGCCGTCTTTTTATACCTGGGATCAGCACTTAACTGAAAAGCAGAAAGATAGATGGAGGCCAATTGGCCCTGATCGTAGAGCATCTTTTCGAAATGAGGTACCCGCCACTGGCCATCCACTGAATAGCGATGAAACCCTCCACCGACATGGTCATACATCCCTCCGGCCGCCATCTGCTCCAGGGTGTAAAGGGCCATATCTCGTGCCTCTCCCTGTCCACTGGACTTGTAATAATGGAAGAGAAAGTCCATGACCACCGGCCGTGGAAACTTTGGAGCCTGACTGAAACCACCATACTTTGGTTCATAGCTGTCTCTTATCTGCGCAAAGCCCTTCTCCATCCAGGACCTGGTAAGAGATCGACCACTGTCCGGGTTGTTCTCTTGAATGTACGCCGTCACCTTCTCCGCAGACAGGCTCAGGCTCTTTCGATCTTTCAGCCAGGCCGTATGAATGAGCTGCAAGAGTTCCAGAAATCCAGGCCGACCGTAAGCACTTTGGAGAGGGAAATAGGTACCGGCGTAAAAAGGCCTGGTATCGGGAAAGAGAAAAAGGGACATGGGCCAGCCCCCACTGCCGGTCATGGCCTGGGTGGCTGCCATGTAAATCTGGTCGATACCGGGAAGCTCTTCACGATCCACCTTGATGGAGATAAAATAGTGATTGAGAAAGTCGGCCACTTCCTGATTTTCAAAGGACTCGTGGGCCATCACGTGACACCAGTGACAGGTGGAATAACCGATGGAGAGAAAAATTGGTTTGTCCTCCGTCCTGGCCCTGATCAAGGCCTCTTCTCCCCATGGATACCAGTCCACCGGATTAGAGGTATGCTGCTGCAGATAGGGACTCTTTTCATGGCGCAGATGATTGCCCTCTTGCCGGTCAAATTTCACCCTCATCTCATTTTCTCCTTTCATCAGATCTCTCGGCTCCTGTCCATCTGTCCTGCCAGGCAAAGAAAAGAAGGTGATCAGCAAGACTAGAATGATTTTTCCCATGGCTAGCACCCTCCCAGCTGACGTTGTGCAAGCAAACATCCGCCAACATCTGGGAACAATAATCACTTTAAGGGATATGCCAAGAAACAATACTCAATACAGAGGAGAGACAAGACGGGCAACCCCCATCTTCAGCCGTTGCCACAGCCCACAGAAAGGGGCAGTGCTGCGTTGTGAGTGATCTATGAGATCGACGAGACAATGCTCCAGTTGCAAAAGACTGGATGATTCATAAAGGACAGTGGTGATTTCAAAATTAAGATGAAAACTGCGCTGATCCATGTTGGCAGAACCAACCAGGCCCCAGAGTTGATCTATGACCCCCACCTTGGAATGGAGAAAGGCTGGCCCCATCTCAGAGATCTCGACCCCACTCTCTGTCAGTTCCTGATAATAACTGCGCCCAGCCCAAAGGGCCAGACCATGGTCTGATTTTTCCGGCAACAGGAGCCTGACCCGCACCCCCCGCAAGGCCGCAGCTTCAAGGGTCAGGACCATGGCCTGATCCGGAACAAAATAAGGGGTGGCAAGGACAACGGAATAATCCGCTGCTGAGATGGCTGCCAGGAGGAGATGATGCATGATTCCGGCGTCAGAGTCTGGACCAGAGGGAATGACCTGAACGATCTGGCCGTGGGAATGCTCTTGTTCCTGCAGAGACGGAAAATAGTGTTCTGCAAAAATATCATCTCCAGTGGCATAGTACCAGTCTTCAATAAATGTCTCTTGAAGCTCATAGACCGCAGGACCGGTAAGGCGGAGATGAGTATCGATCCAGAGCCCGGAAGGGGTATCGCTACGAAAATACTCATCCGCTATATTCTGGCTGCCGGTAAAGGCCACCTGCCCATCAATAACGACAATTTTCCGATGATTACGAAAGTTGAAATGGAAGCGCCAACGGGGGCCTCTCCACGGAAGCACCGGCATGAACCAGGCGACCTGGACGCCAGAACTGCGAAGACGATCAACAAAGGACAGAGGTAGGTCCCAGGAACCGAGATGGTCCAGAAGAAGACGACAGGACACACCATTTTTTGCCTTTTTCATCAGCAGCCTGGCCAACTCTTCACCACTTCTGTCGGCCCGAAAAATAAAGTACTCCAGGTGAACATGATGGCTGGCAGATGCTACACTCTCCAGCAGGGCCTGCCAGGCATCAGGGCCTCGATCATGATAAATTTCGACAGTATTGGCACCAGTAGGGGGCTGGCGATCATTGATTCGAGTCGCAAGTTTTACAAATTTACGCAGGGAAGGGGGGAATCCATTTTCCTCGATCACAGGTGCATGAATCCGACGAAAGGCACCAACGGTTTTTCCCAATTCCGGGTTCATGCCCCTTCGCTTCCTGGTCAGGCGACGTCGGGCACGATTCCGCTTCGGTTCACTGAGGAGAAAGAAAAGGACAACTCCGAAGATGGGCACAAACAAAAAAGTCAAGATCCAGGCCAACATACTCCTCGGTTCTCGAGGATGGAGTAAGACATAAAAGACTCCAAACAGCACTCCCAAAATATTAAGGAGCGCCCACCAGGAGGCGAATGGCAGAGAAGAGATTTCAACAAACATCAATAATTATACCAGTCAATTCAGACAAGTAAGGGCACACTCAAAACCAGATATGCAGAACCATAGAGTAAAGAGAGATCTGGTGGGATTGGCCCGCTTCCCTGGAGGCACAGGCGTCGCAGAGATACACCAAGGATTATATAATTGAAGATCACTCCTCGAGTCCTCCATATTGCACCTCAGAATACTCAGTAGTTTTTTGATAACTTCCGAAGAGCGGAGATGACATCCCTCTCCTCTGAACCTACAACCCGTCAGAGCAACTCATTCTGGCTGCGACTTCCTGCAGGAGATCGCAGCCAATGCCTTTGTCAACAGGGACCTGCGCCCCTTATAGGTATAATTACCTACACAGAAACAGGCAACTATCATCTTTGAATCCTTTACAGAACATGATATTCTTTCAAGAATGAGGTAATATCTCCTGGCAATAGATAATTCCTTATTCCCCCATACGGAGAAGATATGGAACAACGAAAATACGTCCGCAGTAGTATGATCGGTATGAAAGTAGACATCTCCGATCGAGCAGGTTTTTGCTCCGGAACCATCAGAGATATATCACGATTCGGTATTTGTATCACAGACATCCCGAGAAAACTTCATGCCAAAGATGGTCTCTTTAAGGTAGTTATATCCGGCCGGGGTCAAAGCTTCAAGCTGAAGGCCCAGGAAAAATGGGAAACAAAGGACGGACTGACCACGATCGTAGGGGCATTCATTGATAATGTTCCCTGGGATTGGACCGAGATGGTCATGGAGCACGAACCCAAGGAAGATGACATATGGGAAGTTCATTAAAAACACCCCAGAAAATCGAGGAGTCAAGAAGAGGATAACCGGCCGTCTGTCAAGGTATCCGCCTCCTCTGGCCCCAGCAGGTTGAGCCAGCCCCTGCGACTTCGTGGAAACGCTTTCCTTCCCCAGCCCTTCAGCAGTTTCTTGACCTTTTCTGTTTCAAGCAAAAAACCTTCCTGGACAAAAGCCACGCTCCAGGCCCTGAAACAATTCTCCGACACCGATCACAACAGAGCCCGATCCTTTTTGTAAGGTTGCAGTAACAGGCCTCCTCCCTCTTTATGCCGAGCAAGGCCGGCCTGCAGCTGCGGCCATGACCAGTGTAAGCACGACAAGCAAGCACTCAAAGAAACGACCATTCCCTCTCATGACTGGCCCCGGCTTTAGCAGCCATATCCTGTGCCCTTTCCGCCTCTCTTTTCTCCCTTGACCACAAAAAAGATTCCCTCCTGAACAGGATACGATACAAAACCTGCAGAGGCAAGAAGGAACTCCAGCATCCTTCCCTGGCTCGAGACCGGGGGCTGGCAGCATTGTACTCGGCAGCCACCTCTCTTCCGCAAAGACTGACCAGCCCTACGTCTACCAGCCTCAAGCAAGCCTGCAAGCCCATGAACATTCTTTTTTTTCAACGGTTTTTTTACAAACGCCAGAAAAATTTTGTTTCCCACAGCGAATACGATACAATGAATAAAAATGAGGATGTTGATTGTGGTCAGACTTCCACCATTGAGACGCCTATGTTTGCGGGAAAAAAACCAACCAAGATTACGCCGGCACTTTCTTTCCACCTTATGAAGTTCGCTATGATCGACTATCAAAAAAACTCAAGCGAGCTGACTGAGAAGGAATATCTTTGCACCTATCAGCTGGCCAGCCAGGAAATGCTCCTCCATCAACTCATTCTCTCTTCCGATGAGGCCTGTTACGTCGTCGTACCCGAGCCTGTCCTCCTGCGAACAATGGAGACAATTATTGGCGAATATCGTGAAAAAATGGACTTTCATACCCTGCTCCGGGAAAATGGACTCTCTTATACTGATTATCTCACCGCCCTGAACAATGATCTCAGGGTGGAAGCCGTGCTGACGCAAGTAGCATCCAGCGTCCAGTCTGTCGATCCATTTTAGATACGAGAATATTTTCGCCACCATAAAGACAGCTTTATGGAACCGGAACGGCGCAGTGTTGACCATCTCCTGTTTTTTTCCGATCCCTCCTCCCCAAACCTGACTGATCCGGCACTGGAGCAGGCAACTGCCATCCGTCACAGGCTTTGCCGTAATCCAGAAAATTTCAGTCAGGAGGCAAAATGCTATTCACGATTCAGCATCAACATAGACGGAGGCGATCTCGGTAGCATCAAGGCCGGGGAACTGTGCGAGGAACTGGACAGGGTCCTTTTTAGCCTACGCCCCGGAGAAATAAGTCCTGTTGTCGAAAGTTCTGCTGGATTTCACCTCCTCTATTGCAGAAAGATACACCAGGCAAAGTGCATGAGCTTCGCTGAAGCAGCCTCGCAAATATTTTCCATACTCCTCAAAAGAAAACAACTGGCAGCCTGCCGCACCTGGTTGAAGGCCCTTATCCGACCGATCTAATATGAGCTATTCGTGACTGCCCCCTTCCCCTCTTCTGATTCCCAGCACCTTTGCCCGGACATCCTCTTCCGCACCGGGATCATCAGCAATGATAAGGAGGAAAGCCCTTCTTTTGAGTCCGCCGAGCTGGTTCGAAAGGATCAGTGCCTGGTAAATCTGGTCAAGAAAACAACCGCCTCCCCTCGAAAAAACACCCTCCTGGAAGGACCCCATACTGTTTTATCGGCAGACAATACCAGTCTTGCGGCCACTGTTGACGGTTATCCCTTCCTCTCCAGACAAAGGGGGGCTGATACGGAGACCCTCTCGGTGTCACTGATTCCTCTTCTCTCCATAGCAGAAGACAAGATGGAGGCAGCCATTACCCTCTATCCATCTGTTCCCGGCGGCCACAACCTGACAGGCG
Organism: Pseudomonadota bacterium; assembly: GCA_018817385.1. Classification (GTDB taxonomy): domain Bacteria; phylum Desulfobacterota; class Desulfobulbia; order Desulfobulbales; family Desulfocapsaceae; genus Desulfocapsa. Next base: position 87,910 of record JAHIUA010000043.1, on the reverse strand, counting down.
AACGCCTTTTTGAGATTCTGAGAGATAACGGCATACAGGTTGGTCTTGATTCGAAGTACCTCCAGGAGCTTGTGCACCGATGTGATCACGAACAGGCAGTCCTCTCGGCCCAGACCGTGGCCAGGGGCATTCTTCCGCTGGATGGCAGAGACAGCTTTCTTCGCTTTGATATTGAAATAGGGCCATTTCCCGGAAAGATCCTGGGAAACGGAAAAATCGACTTTCGGGAACGGAAGATGTTCGTGGGGGTCAAAGAAGGGCAGGTCATTGCCACGAAAATCCCGGCTACTGCTGGTACTCCTGGGATCAATGTTCTCGGAGCAGAGATCCCCCAACAGGCAGGAAAGGACATTCCCGTTACTGTTTCCGAAGATGCAGAATATGATGAGGCCAATGGTGTCATTCGGGCTCTCCGCTCCGGTATTCTCTCTCTGGTCAATGAAAACAGTATTAAGGTCTGTGCCAAACAGATTATCTCCGGCGATATTGATTTCAGTACCGGCAATATTGAATCAAAAGATGCCGTTGAAATCAGCGGTTCCGTCCTTTCCGGTTTTGAGGTCCATACCCTTGGAGACCTCTTGATCAACGGTAGTGTCAGATCCGCCTCTATCCATTGCCAGGGGAATCTCATTATCAAAGAAGGAATCATCGGCAAGGACAGTAAGATCCAGGTACGGGGAGATGCAGATTTCCTCTTCATGGAACTGGGACATCTCAGGAGTGGAGGCCGAGTAATCATCCGCAAACAGGCATATTACTCCGAAATCATGGCCGATGGAGACATCCACGGCCACGAAGATAGTCAGATCATGGCCGGCCTGCTCTTGAGCGGCGGCAGCATCAGCCTGGGATCGGTGGGCTCAAGCAATGCCCCTCCAACCCTCCTTGGTGCCGGTATAGAACCGGAGCGCTATGTTCGTTACATCCAACTGCACTCCCAGCTGCATACTCTTGAAAAGGAGCTCCAGCTCTGGCTGCAGCGCCACGGACAACAAACGAAAGGGCCACACCGTCAGGCGCTGCAAGAATCCATTCGTACCATGAACTATAACCTCCACAAACTCAACCTCGCGCCCGGAACCAGTCTCGATGAACCTGAGATTGGCTTGAAATATCTCAGGGGAATTTCGATCATCGTCCACAACACTATTTTTGCCGGAACACACCTGCAGATCGGCAAGGCCTGCAAAACGGTGGAACAGGATCTCAAAGCCATCCGTTTCCTGCTCAGCAATGATGGAAACACCCTCATTGCAACCGATTTATAAAGGAGGAAAAACAATGTTTGTCAAACTGTGGATGCAGCAGGATTTCATTAGCGTCGATCAGGATGCATCTCTTGCCGAGGCACAGGCGATCCTTGCTGAACACAATTTCCGCCATCTGCTGGTGGTGGAGATTGAGAAACTGATGGGCATCATCAGCCAAACGGATATCCAAAAAGCACTCCCCTCCGCCATGGACTCTTCGCTGAAGCCGCATGAGCGGATACTGGCAGCCCAGGCCAAGGTTTCCTCGTTTATGACAACAACTCCCATCACTGCCGACCCCATGGACCCCCTGGAAGACATTGCTATCCTCATGCGGAAATTCAAGATAGGGGCTGTTCCGGTGCTTAAAGACCAAAAGATTGTCGGGATCATCACCGAGTCAGATATCTTCAGGGCCTTTGTCGAGATCTTAGGTGGTGGTGAGGAAGGGGCACGGGTCGAAATAGAGATTGGAAAGGACAGTTCGGCCATCTATACGGTCATCGATATCTGCAAACAATTTGATATAGAGCTGATAGCCATCACCGTCTTGAGAAATTTCAGCCCGGATCGGCAGCTCCTCACTCTGCGGCTAAAGGGAAAAAAATTGGAGCAGATGGTGGATGGCCTCTGGAAGGCAGGGACCAAGGTTAACCGGATTCTTATGGACCACAACGACGAATAACTAGCCTTTCAAGACACTTTTTTTCCTGACAGCTCCTGCCTGGAACCGCAAACTCCGCCCTGCAACTGCCGCTGCAGACGTTTTTTCAAACGATACCTGTTCCAATAGGTAAAGGGGGCCTTGCTCACCTTGGCCCCTCCCTCCAGTGCGGATTCGGGATTCAAGAGAAGCTCAAGAAGATGAGCGCTTCCCGCCCTCCGGTCACGGGAACTGGTACAGCCGGCACAGTAACTGACGACCTGCATGGCGCTGGCCTCTGCCACCCGTTTATCAGTCCAGACCCGAGAAAAATCGGGCCGGAGAAAACCTGCTGCCCCCCCTTCTCCGCAACAGAACGAGGTAGCTCGGCTGTGGGCCATCTCCCTCACCTCCAGACCTGATTGTCGTAAAATCTCCCGCACACTGTCCTGTACTTTTCCCGAGAACCGGACTCCGCAAGGATCATGAACGGTCACCTGCCTCCTCTCCTGCCTGAAAATTCTGCCTGCCTGGCCAAGCTCTTCATAGATCATACCGACACGCAGCCCTGCCCCGTGTTCCTCAAAAAGCCGATAACAGCTGGGACAGGCCACCAACACCTTTTGTACCGAGTGACGGAGGAGAATATCACACAATTCTCCAAACGTTTTCTTAAAATGGGCCTCATTGCCAAGATCGTGAGAGGGGTTCGTACAGCAGTCGAAGACGAGACCAAGATCTGGAAGCAATTCCTGCAGCAACTGGAACAGGGAGGTAAAGACATGGGGACGACTTCCAGGCAGGGCGCAGCCTGGAAAAAAAATCGTCTTACAATTCTCAGGGAGATAAAACCAGGAAAAGAGCGAAGAGGTGCCTCGTTTTTCATAGGCTCGCAGAGTCCTGTGCTGACGCAAGTCACCTTCTCCTCGAGCCACCAATTCTCGGCGCATGGCAAGAATCATGGCTGACGGATCGAGATCATCAGGACATACCCCGCGACACAGGCCACAGAGATTACATTCAAAGGGAAAGCCCCCACCTCTTCCAGCCAGCCATTCCTCGGCCAGGTGTTTAGGAGAACCTTTCTCCTCTAGAAAGGCACATTCCTGAACACAGATGCCGCAGTTCACACAATCCTCGGCGATTCGAGCAATGGGAGGAAGATATTTTTCTTGAGCCATGATCAAAGATATCCCACTTCAGAAAGAAGAAACTGCTTATGCCAACAACATCCACCGCAGGCCACACTTCAGTGGTCAGCTCAAAAGGGGCTGACCAGTTTACCGGCTGAGGCCATGGTGGACATGATATCATACATATTGGTAATACTGCCCACTTGACGTTCTTTTTCAAGCTTGAAAAACTCAAGACAGGTGCCGCAGGACCAGATGATCACCCCTTTCTTTTCCAGAGCCTGCAGGGCCTCCAGGGCCTTGCCCTTGGTAGTGACAAGTTTTACCCCTCCGTTATAAAGTAAAATATGGGAGGGAAGCGGCGAGACCTCGGCGATGGTGGTCACATAGGTCTGGAGCAGGGCCCATCCCAATTCGTCACTCCCCTGCCCCATGCTGTTGGAAGAGATGACATAGACCATGTTTCGGCCAGTACCTAGTTCACAACCATAATCGGCCTTATCGAAGCGTTCTCCGGAACTTTGGTCGTGGCCGGGAACAAGGCTAATGGTAAAACTTCCATCTCCTCCTGCAGCAACACGCACCTCACAGCCCTGACTCCGGCCAAAACGGAGGACATTTTCTCTGGAAGCCTCGTTGTCTACAACAACTATAAATGGCTCAGCTGTTCCCTGCTCAAGAAAGGCCTTAGCCCGCAAGACAGGCTCGGGACAGTTGAGTCCCTTGCAGTCGAGTGTTTTCATCGCAACCCTTTTCCCTTTTAAATATTGCGTAACTCTTCACTGTGAAAGAAACTCAAAACATAGTAAGTTGACAGGACCTATGAGTCAAATAGGTAATCACTATTTAACGAAAATTCTCATCACTTTTATCAATCCACTTCCCATCTTCCATCCGAGGACGCCAATGGATACCCACAAACTTGCAGTTTATTGCAAAGTCATTGAACAGAAGAGTTTCACCCGGGCAGCTGAAATACTCCTGCTCTCTCAGCCAACTGTCTCCGAACATATTCGTTCTCTGGAAGAAGAGACAGGACAACTCCTTCTGAACCGACTGGGCAAGGAGATACGACCCACCGAGGCAGGAACCATCCTCTACTCCTATGCTGTCAAAGCATTGCACCTTCTGGAAGAGACGAGACAGGCCCTTGATCAGTATGCAGGCATGCTGAGCGGACGATTACGCATGGGCGCAGGGACCATCCCCGGAACCTATATCCTGCCTAAAGAGATTGGAAGGTTCAAAAAAGAACACCCGAATATCAGCATTTCTCTGCGCATTGCCGGTTCCAAGACCATTGGCGCGGAGATCCTCTCCGGAGAACTGGAGATGGGCGTGGTGGGAGCCAGATGGAAAGAGCCTGGGCTCTCCTGGCAACAACTCTTTCAGGATGATCTCATCATTGCCGTTCCAACAACACATCCTTGGGCGGGAAAAAAAGAGATCAGCCTGAAACAACTGCTTGAAGTCGACTTCATTATCCGTGACCACTCCTCAGGAACCCGGCTGGTAACAGAAGAACTCCTTGAAAAACATGGACTGAATCCGGCGAAAAGAAAAATAGTCGCTGAAATTGGAAGCACCGAAGCCATTCGAGAGGCAGTGAAGGCAGGAATCGGCGTTGCTATTCTTTCTTCCCGTGCCGTTGAGGAAGACATCCGCTCCGGAGCCCTGGCGACCGTTGCCATTAACGGCATACAAATACAACGTCCATTTTACCTGATCACCCGCAAGAAGCTCAGCCTCTCACCGCTCTGCAAGGCCTTTATCGAGAGTTTGACATAAGCAGTGAGGTCATCAGACAGAAAATCGAGACCAGATTTCATCTCTCAGGTCACTTGACCCTATAGAGTTAGCTGGCTGAGGGCTTACGTAAAGGGAGATCAGTAGAGATGGGAAGGGGAAACTATGAACAGTTCGAAACATGATTTTATCGGAGACAACCAGCAGGCTCATGTCGAGGCTTATAGCACTAACAATCGCTTTGCTCCATCTTGAGTGGGGATGGCAGAATGCTCTTTATGTTGGGTGAGCCCTAAACAAAAAAGGCTGATCATGCCCGTCAGGACATGATCAGCCTTTTACTTGTAAGAGAAAAGAAATCAGTGCTGAGCAGGAGCTTCCTCAGCGTGACCCTGGCCTTCAATCACCGTTTCAACGGTGACCTGGGCACTGAGTTGACGCTCAAGATCCTCGATGGTCGAAAACTTCTCTGCCAGTTCCTTGGTCAAAGCGACACGAGTCTCTTCAAGGATGGCCAGTGAGTTGTTCTGGGCTCCTATCTTAGAGAGCAGGACATTCATGTTCAACTTGGTCCGAGCCAGTTCTTCCTGATTGCTGAGCAGGAGCTTTGTCCTCTCTTCCAGAGCCTTTTCCAAAGAACGGACACGCAGTCCGTATTCTTCAACCTCTGCTGAAAGTTTTTGGCTCTTGGCACTGTATTCATCCACAGTATTGGCCAAGGTGTTTTTCACCTCTTCCAGTCCACGCTGCGTCTCTTCTGCTGCTGCCAGGGCAGCAACTTTATCCTCAAGTTCGGCCTTGATGGTGGCAATAGTTCCCATAAGCTTTTTCACATCAGCTGTACGTTTAGTCAACTGAGCCTGAAGCATCTCTGCTGCCTGTGAGTTCTTTACAGCCTCTGCCAGTTGCTGCTGCAACCCTGAAATTCCTGCCTGCTGATCAACAATAGTTTGCTTTAAGATTGCAGTGTCTTCCAGCAATCCTTTATTCTGAGCCTGAAGCCCTTCGAGATCCGCCTGGCTGATTGTTGCCTCGTCAGCTCCCGGTGCAGTCGTAGTCAACTGCCCTTTTAAAGCCTCCAACTCTTTTTCCAAGCCTTGGCTTTTTTTGTCCTGAACCGAGCCCCAGATTATTCCCAGTAAACAGAGAACAACCAAGGCAATGATAACCTGAGTTTTACTCATAACATCACCCTCGCAAAAAAATATATTAAAAACAAATCCCTCAGTGGCATAATAATAAAATTAATTTACAGAAGATATAGACATGTGTCAATATCATTATGCACAAAAAAGACGGACAGACACAGACAAGCTTGTTAATGGCTCTCCATGGCCGATAGATTCCATCTCAGCCATGGCACCCACAAATGGCCCTCCAGGTACCCGACAGGAAACGTCCTTCAATGCATCTATTTGATATTCCGTAAATTATCATTATGGTAACGAGGAGTTAGGGGAGAAGAGTGAGCCTGTGAGACTGCCAAACAACCTCCTCTAAGCAGACATCGAGTAACAGATTCACTTCTCACTCAAGGCATTGTAAAGCCCCCCCTCTACTCCTCAGGCAGAACTCTGACCGCCCCTTTGTCTGCTGAAGCGGCCAGCAGAGCATAGGCCCTCAGGGCCTGCGACAAGGGGCGATGACGGCCGACAGGACAAAAGGCCTTTTTCCCCTTTTCCATCTCCTGCCGCCGCCGCTGTTCCAGCGCTTCAGCGGAGATAAGGACGTTGATCTTTCGTCCCGGAATATCGATTTCGACCTGATCCCCATCTTCCACCAGACCGATGGCACCGCCGGCAGCCGCCTCCGGAGAGACATGGCCAATTGAAAGACCGGAGGTTCCCCCGGAAAAGCGCCCATCTGTAATCAAAGCACACTCTTTACCGAGATGAACCGACTTGAGATATGATGTGGGATAGAGCATCTCCTGCATCCCAGGCCCACCTTTGGGGCCTTCGTAACGGATAATTACGACATCACCTGCCTTGATACTGCCATCAAGGATGGCATCACAGGCAGCGTCCTGGGAAGAGAACACCTTGGCTGTGCCGGTAAAATGAAAAACCGAGGGATCGACGCCGGCAGTTTTGACGACACAACCGTCCTCGGCAATATTGCCATAGAGGACCGCCAGACCACCATCCCTATTATAGCAGTGTTCCAGGTCACGAATACAGCCCTTGCTACGATCCAGATCCGCTTCTGTGTACATAGCCTGCTGCGATCCCATCACCAGGTTCCGTCCCCTCTGGGCCGGAGCACTGAGATACAGCTGGCGGGCCTCCTCAGTACACCCCTCTCCCCTGATGTCCCATTTTTCAAGAATTTCTTTCAGGCTCTCCCCTTCCACCCGGCTGACATCACTGGCAATCAAGCCTGCCCGATTCAGCTCTCCAAGAATAGCGACAATGCCACCGGCACGATTCACATCTTCCATGTGATAGTGAGAAGACGGAGCGACCTTGCACAGATTGGGAATCTTCCGGGAAAGGGCATCAATATCCGCCATGGTAAAATCGACCTCTGCCGCGTTGGCAATGGCCAGGAGGTGCAAGACCGTATTGGTGGACCCGCCCATGGCGATATCAAGGGTCATGGCATTGAGGAAGGCCGCCCGGGTAGCTATCCCTCTGGGCAGGACAGAACCATCACCATGGGTATACCAGGCATCGGCCATCTCAACAATTCGCTTTGCCGCCCTTTCGAAGAGTTGAAACCGGTTTCCGTGGGTGGCAACAATAGTCCCATTACCGGGAAGAGCCATACCCAGGGCCTCATTCAGGGAATTCATGGAATTGGCTGTGAACATTCCGGAGCAGGAACCGCAGGTAGGACAAGCGCAGCGTTCAACAACGCTGACCTCTGCATCACTGACCGACTGATCGGCGGCCATGACCATGGCATCCACAAGATCATAACGCTTGTCGCCGTCCACACCTGCTTCCATGGGCCCACCAGAGACAAAAATAGCGGGAATATTGAGACGCATGGCAGCCATAAGCATGCCCGGGGTGATTTTATCACAGTTACTGATACAAATCATGGCATCCACGGTATGGGCGTTACACATATACTCTACACTGTCGGCAATAAGTTCTCGAGATGGCAGTGAATAGAGCATCCCTGCGTGTCCCATGGCAATGCCGTCATCAACGGCAATGGTATTGAATTCGGCAGCAAAACAGCCCAGTTCCGCAATCCGCTTTTTCAGGTGCTGGCCAATTTCATGAAGATGGACATGGCCAGGAACAAACTGGGTAAAAGAATTCACGATTGCGATAATCGGTTTGCCAAACTGCTCTTCCGTCATCCCGTTAGCCCGCCAGAGACTACGGGCTCCAGCCATTCTTCGACCCTCAGTGGTGGTGGCACTGCGTAGAGGATTTGTCATATACGTTCACCCTATCTATAGTTAATTAATAAAAAAATATTGATTCCCTTGTCACTTTCATGACAATATACTATGAAAATGAAGAGGCGTGTAACATTTTTTCCGGAGGAAATGCATGAAACAGACCGAACTAGATTATTGGATTACAGCGATGCTTGCGTCCTACGATGATGTTTCCGATCTCAATATTACGGTGGGGAAAACCCTGCAAGTCGAATCAGCAGGTGTCCTGATGCCGGTAGATGTCTCTCCGCCGGTGAAGGAGCTTACTCCTTTTCAGGCCGAAGTTTTTGCCCTGAACCTGATCGGCAACAACAAACGGCTGTTACGTGATCTCATTGAAAACGGTTCCTGCGACCTCTCTTACTCTCTGGGAGAAAAGGTCCGCTTCAGGGTCAACATCTTTACCCAGAAAGGGTATTTCACCACGGTACTGAGAAAACTGGAAACCTCCATTCCAACCATTAAAGGAATGAACTTTCCAAGTGCCTTCAACAAAATGGCTTCAGAGCTCAACGGTCTTGTCCTCTTTACCGGTGCCACCGGCAGCGGTAAAACAACCTCCCTGGCAGCACTGCTTCATAAGATCAACATGGATCGTTCTGTCCACATAGTGACCCTGGAAGACCCCATTGAGTATGTTCACCCCCATGTCAAAGCTACCTTCAATCAACGGGAACTGGGAAACGATTTCAGTACCTTCCCCATTGGCATGCGGGCAGCCCTGCGCCAGGCGCCCAAAGTCATTCTGGTCGGTGAGATGCGTGACCGGGAAACCATGGAAATTGGCCTCACCGCTGCAGAAACAGGCCATCTGGTCCTCTCCACCCTGCACACCATCGATGCCGGACAGACCATCAACAGAATCCTGGGTATGTTTGAGCAGGAAGAACAGCCGCAGATCCGCAACCGTCTGACAGATACCATTCGCTGGGTCGTGGGACAGCGCCTGCTGCCAAAAATCGGAGGAGGCCGGACGGCAGCCATGGAGATCCTCTGTACCAGCCTGCGGGTCAAGGACCTGATTATCAACGGTGAAACAGAAGAAAAAACTTTTTACAAAGTCATTCAGCAGGGATCGGCTATGGATATGCGTACCTTTGACCAGCACATCCTCGAACTCTACGAATCAGAAGTTATTACCGAAGAAACGGCCCTTAACTACTGCTCCTACAAGAATGAGATCTCTCGAGGTCTTGATACCATCAAGGCCACACGTGGAGAAGCAACTTCCACCCTCAGTGGACTGGCCATGGAGCCGGAAGAGGATGAGAATCGCTGGTAACCTGCGAAAAATTAAATTATTTCCAGCCGGATAGCCCCAAAGAGGACCGCAATGACCATAACCTGTCCCCACTGTACAAAATTGCTGAAAATCAGCGACAAAATCAGAACAAGTGTCCAGCAACTGCCCCCCAAACAGTCTGTACGCCTCAAGTGCCCTCAATGCGAAAACACTATTTTTGTCAATGCAGAGAGCTTCACCACAGCTACGGAGCAGAGAGCTTCGCCCCATAAAGGACAATCCACCAACAGCAAAATAAAGCCGAAAGTAAAGCCACCAGCACCACCGGATATCAGCTGGCTCAAAGAGGGCGTCTTTGAAGAAAAAGAAGTCATTGAAGACATCCCCCAATCGTTAATCCTGATCCAGAGTGGTGCGGAACGTGACCAGGTGGCAGAGGCCGTAGAAAGCATCGGCTATCAACCCACCTTTGCCGAATCTGCAGAAGAAGCCATAGAAAAGATGCAGTTCGTCAACTATGCGAGTGTAATTTTCCACTGCCAATTCGAAGAAACGGACTTGAACGACTCCTTTTTCCACCAATTCATGTGCGGCATGGGAATGCAGAAACGGCGTTTCATCTTTTACATCCTCATTGGCCCAGAATTCTCCACCCTCTATGACCTCGAAGCCTTAGCCAACTCAGCCAACCTGGTGGTCAATGACCGGGAGGTCCCGCAACTGGTCACCGTCCTGCGCAAGGCCATTCCCCAATACGAAGAACTCTTCGGCACCCTGATGGCAGAAATCAACGCCTACAGTGGCTGAAACTATATTTTCAATTAATCCGACTATGAAAAACAGATATTCAGCAGCAGAAGCCGCTTCATTTTTCCAAGCCCAGCAGGGGTGCAACCCAGATCTTGCCATGCGTACCTACACCTCTCGCCTCATTGGTCAAGAGGAAGATCTGGTCCTGCACGGCGGTGGAAACACCTCAGTCAAGTCACAGATAAAAACTCTGCTTGGAGAGGAGTGCGATGTTCTTTTTATCAAGGGAAGTGGCTGGGACCTCGGTTCCATTGAGCCCCAGGGGTTCCCAGCCCTGGACCTCAACTACCTGCAACGGCTTCGCCGCCTTGATCAGTTGAGTGATGAAGAAATGGTCAACCAGTTCAGGACCCATATGCTCGATGCCTGTGCACCCAACCCCTCCATTGAGACCCTGGTTCACGCCTTTCTGCCCCATAAATTTATCGACCACACCCACGCCGACGCCATCGTCTCCCTGACCAACATGGCCCACCCCGAAGATCGGCTCCGGGAAGTACTGGGAGATAAAATAGGAATTCTCCCCTGGATCATGCCCGGCTTCCCCCTCTCAAAAAAAGTGGCGGAACTCTACGAGAGGCAACCGGAAATCGAGGCCATCATCCTCCTCAACCACGGCATTTTCACCTTTGCCGAGAGTGGGGATCTTGCCTACAGCAGAATGATCCACTACGTCACCCTGGCAGAAGAGTACATCGCCTCCCATCAACCCGGTTCCAGCCCAGTGATTGTTTCCACTGGCGGACAAACAGCTGCAGAAGTACTCCTGCCACTACTGCGGGGCGCACTGACCATCGAAAGAGGAGGCACTTACCACCCCTTTTACCTCCAGCTTCGCCAGAACACAGAGATCCTCCTCTGCCTCCAGGAAGAAGGAGCCCAGGCTCGCTATGAAAGCGGTGTCCTCACCCCCGACCATGTCATTCGTACCAAAAACCACCCCCTCTGGCTGGCCCCTCAAAGCAGTGATGAAGAAGAGATACGCCACACCACCGCGGCCGCGCTCGCTGCCTATGAGAATGCCTATGAGGACTATTTCAAGGCGCAGGTGACCGCCAAGGGCGTAGAGCGCATTCGTCTGGATTGCAAACCCAGGGTCATTCTGGTCCCGGGGCTTGGACTTATCACTGCTGGTGGCACGGAAAAAGCAGCCACCATTGCTGGAGATATTGCCGAACATACCCTCCTGGCGAAACGTCGAGCCAGCCATATAGGTCCCTACCAGGAACTGGCCCAGTCCCATATCTTTGACATGGAGTACTGGAGCCTGGAACAGGCCAAGTTGGACAAGACCTCTCTCCTCCCCCTTGCCGGACAGGTGGCCATGGTCAGCGGCGGCGGCGGAGCCATTGCCTGCGGAATTGGGAGAAAACTTCTGGCAGCCGGCGCTCACGTCTATCTCACTGACCTGAATGAGGATCGCCTGAATCAGGTCTCCGCACTTCTTGGCCAGGAATTTCCTGGCCACAGAATTGGGACCCTGGTTATGGATGTGACCGCCAAAAAGTCTGTCGTCAGTGGCATCCAAACCATCATCAAAGAATGCGGCGGCCTCGATATCCTGGTCCCCAATGCCGGACTGGCCCATGTGGCCACCCTGGAAGACCTGGACGAACAAAAGTTCAGACAGGTGACAGAGGTCAACACCATGGGTGTCTTCCAGGTCATCCAAGCAGCCATTCCTGTCTTTCGCAGACAGGCCACCTTTGGCAAGGCTCCAGCGCACATCATTATTAACAGCTCCAAAAACGTTTTTTCCCCAGGGGCCGCCTTTGGTGCCTACTCCTCTTCCAAGGCAGGGGCCCACCAGCTGGGAAAAATTGCGGCCATGGAACTTGCCGGCTATAATGTTCGCGTCAATATGATCAATGCCGATGCCATCTTTGATGATCACAACATCTCTTCCGGACTCTGGGATGTCATCGGTCCTGACAGAATGCGCTCCCGCAACCTCGACCCCGAAGGCCTGAAGGCCTATTACCGGGAGAGAAATCTGCTCAAGACCGAGGTCCTTGCTGATCATGTGGGAAATGCAGTGGTCTTTTTCGCCTCCACCCTGACCCCCACCACAGGTGCTACTCTGCCGGTAGATGGCGGCGTCGCTGCCGCTTTTCCCCGCTGACAGGCACAGCCACCTCCACTTCTCTTTTTCGAATGCAAAGTTTTGAGATTCGCTCAGGAGTATGGTATGATTTCATCATAGGGGTTCGGGTATTTTCCCCATAGACTCCAGCTACAGTTTTGCCCACTTCAAAAGGAGAAAACATGCTCAAAGCTCGCGACATCATGAGTCGAAACGTTATAACAATTCACTGTCAGGCCTCAGTGAAAGAACTGGCAAAGCTCCTCACCGATCATACTATTAATGGCGTTCCGGTAGTAGACGATGCAGGCAAAGTGATTGCAGTCGTCACCGAAAACGATCTCATCGACCAATCCAAAAAACTTCACATCCCCACGGTGATCACTATTCTCGATTCAGTTTTCTATCTGGAAAATCCGGAAAAAATGGAAGCAGAGATGAAAAAGATTGCCGGAACCAAAGTAGGAGATATCTGCAGCGGTCCGCCGAGAAACGTCACCCCGGATACCCCCTTGGACGAACTCGCGACCATCATGGCTGAAGAGAACATTCACACCCTTCCCGTCCTGGACCAGGAAAAACTTGTCGGTATCATAGGTAAAAAAGACATCATCCGAACCTTAATAGGCTGACCGGTCGCTTCACAAAAGAGATCTCTCAAAAAAACAATTTCCACAGTATCCCGCCACTCAATCAGGAGGATTACCATGAAAAAAGAAACGCCTTCGCTCTGTGTCCATTCCGCAAAAGAGTTCGAAAAACAGGGAAAAACAATCACCAAGCTGGCGAAAAAGCTGGGTCTCATTGCCATCACAAACCGACTTGCTCTCTTCATTGACGGCAAGCCATGCCGGAGATGGTGGTTTGCCAACAAAAAAAATGGCATCTTACTCTCCGTTGAATATGGCTTAATCGACAAAGAGGCCATCAACTTTCTCACCAACGAAATCCGAGACTGAGTCCTTATCTTTTTCCAGAGCACGGCTCCAGCCTGGACCGTGCTCTTTTTTTTTGCTCCCCACCAAGAAGTTCTTGTCTTTCCATTTTTCTTTTGCTATAAATTATAATTTTTATCCACAGGAGGCTACAGTGTTGGACTGTAATCCCCCTTGCTTTTATTGGTCGATGAATGAGCGAGTTGACTCATAACCACAGCATCGATACCCCTAAAACCTCAACACCTGGCCTTCGGGCCGCAAGAAGAGCAAACCCCATGACAGAGGAAATTAAACAAACAACCCAGGACAACAGCAGCGAAGAGTTGAGTTTTGCAGAACTCTTCGAAATGGAAGAAAACAACAAAGTGGTCAAAGTCGGAGACGTGACCATGGGTACCATTATCGGTACTGTGGACGATTATGTCCTTGTTGATGTAGGAGACAAGGCTGAAAGCTACATCGCCAAGTCCCAGTTCCAGCTGGAAGAAGGAGCCGAGATCAATATCGGCGACATATTTGAAGTATTTGTAGAACGCCGCAAGGACGAGGGCGGGCTCCTGCTGTCACGGGAACAGGCAATTGCCATCAAAGTATGGGAAGACATTGCCAAAATTCAGGAAGAAGACGGTACTATTGAAGGGAAAGTGGAAAGCCGTGTCAAGGGCGGTATGTCTGTCAATATCGGCGTCCCTGCATTCCTCCCTTACTCTCAGATCGATCTGCGCCCGGTCAAAGATCTCGATGCCCTCATTGGGGAATCCTTCGATTTCAAGATTCTCAAGTTCAACCGCAAGCGCAACAACGTAGTTATTTCCCGTCGCGCCATCCTTGAAGATGCCCGGGCTGAACTTCGCGAGAAAATGCGCTCCATCCTTGAGGAAGGACAGATCATCAAGGGAGCCATTACCAATATCACCGATTACGGCCTTTTCATCGATATGGGCGGCATGGATGGCCTCTGCCATATCACCGACCTCTCCTGGGGACGCGTTTCCCATCCGGCCAAACTGTATAAAGTTGGCCAGGAGCTTGAGGTCAAAGTCCTCAAATACGACAAAGAACATGACCGGGTCTCTCTCGGTGTGAAACAGCTCAAGGCTGATCCATGGGCCACTGTCGCTGAGCGCTACCCCGTTGGCGAGAAAACCACCGGTAAGGTCGTCTCCATTACGGATTACGGTGTTTTCGTCGAACTGGAAGAGGGTGTCGAAGGCCTGATCCATGTCTCTGAAATGACCTGGTCCAAGAAACCACGCCATCCATCGAAGATGGTTACCGTGGGCGACGAGTTAGAGATCATGGTACTCAACATCGAGCCAGAGACCAAACGGATCTCTCTGGGTATGAAGCAACTGCTTCCCAACCCCTGGGATCTGGTTACCGAGAACTACCCTGTCGGCTCCGTCATTGAGGGCAAGGTCAAAAATATCACCGATTTCGGTATTTTTATCGGGATCGAAGAGGGCATCGACGGACTCATCCATGTCTCCGATCTCTCCTGGACCGAACGGATCAAGCATCCTTCTGAGAAATACTCCAAGGGAGAGACCATCCAGGCAGTTGTCCTCAAGATCGACAAGGCAAACGAGCGATTCTCTCTGGGAATAAAACAGCTTGAGCCCGACCCATGGCAGGCAGCCTACAACAACTATCCTTCCGGAACCATCATTGAGGGACAGATCACCAATGTCACCGATTTTGGTGTCTTTGTTCAGCTGGAAGAAGGAATTGAAGGCCTTGTCCACGTCTCTGAAATCTCCAAAGACAAGATCAAAACCCCTGTCGGCATGTACCAGGTAGGCGATACCTTAAAGGCCATCGTCATCAACGTATCAGCCAAAGACAGAAAGATCGGTCTCTCCATCAAGACTCTGGAGGAAGACGGAGAAGAAGGTGCTGCCGAGAACTACGCCAAGAAGAAGAAAGAGGCAGAAGCTGCCGCTCCTTCAACCTTTGGCGATCTCCTCAAAGCCGCTGCCGGTGGAGAGAGCGAAGCCAAAGAAGAAGGTGCTGCCGAGGAGAAGTAATCCTTCAACCTATTGCCCTAAACCAACAGGTTGTTTTGCCGGAAGATCACTCTCTGGTAAAACAACCTTTTTTTTATAGCTCACCATTATCCGTCAGGTAGTACAATATCATCATGCTAAAAAAAGAACTTGTTAATGAAGTAACCACTGAACTTTCCCTCAATAAACAGGACGTAAGCACTGCCCTGGAGATCATGCTCAACACCATGGAAATCGCCCTGAAAGAAGAACGCAGGATAGAACTCAGGGGGTTTGGCAGTTTTGCTGTACGCAAACGCAAGGCGCGTTGTACCAAAAACCCGAAGACCGGCACCATTATGAACATTCCGGAGCGAAAAACCATTCACTTCACCATGAGCAAATCGCTAAAAGAGGCGCTCATAAAAGAGACAGGCATTAAGAATTGACAAGATCAGAGGGTAGCGACGCTTGGAAAGCCGCTTCCTCTCCTTTTCGTTGCTGCAAATAAAAGGATATGGAAAAATCAGAGGAAAGGATTCACATTGCCTTGACCTACTCTCAGGACCAGAGGAACATCTCCGGTGAGATCGATGAGAGAGGAAGGATCAGAGTAGACCTCTCCTCCATCAATAATGAGATCCACCCGTTTTCCAAAAAGACAGTCAATTTCATAGGGGTCTGCCAATGGCACGGCCCCCTCTTCACTGGGCAGCGAGGTGTTGACAATAGGGTTTCCTAATGTTTCCAGGAGCATCCTGGAAATGGGATTTTCTGGTACCCTGATCCCCACGGTCTTCTGTTTTGTGGCCATGGTTTTGGGAACCAATTTGGTTCCAGGCAGAACAAAGGTGTAAGGACCGGGCAAATTTTTCTTCAACAACCGGTACGCTGTATTAGAGACATGGGCATAGTTGCTGATATTTTTGAGGTCGGAGCACATAAAGGAAAAAGGTTTATCCTTTGCCCTGCTCTTCATCTGGATGATCCTTTTAACAGCTTTCTGACAGAAGAGATCGCAGCCAATACCATAACCTGTGTCAGTGGGATAACAGATAACAGCACCTTCCTTGAGGCGTTTCACAACCTGTTGGATCAGTCGCTGTTGGGGATTTTCTGGGTTTATTTCAAGCAACATATCTATTCTCCTTTTCTTATAATAGAGCATAGATAGACGGGGAAAGCAAAACCATCTTTTTCTGAAAACAATTTTGATCTTTACCGGCGACATGCTAACATATTAGACACTCTTTATAACCTGCTCGCCCCATGGGTTCGTTACCGTAAACCACTTTTTTTTGATACCTGATAAAGGAACTCTCATGTTACCTGATACCATAGAAGTAGCCCTGACCTTTGACGATTTGCTCTTGGTTCCTTCGGCCTCCAAGGTACTTCCCAACGAAGTCTCTCTTACCACCAAACTGACCAACAATCTGAGCCTGAATGCCCCGCTGGTGAGTGCGGCCATGGACACCGTCACCGAACATCGTACAGCCATAGCCATGGCCCGAGAAGGCGGCATCGGGATTATCCATAAAAACATGTCCATCACCAACCAGGCCAAAGAGGTTGAGCGAGTCAAAAAATCGGAATCAGGAATGATTGTTGATCCGATCACCGTCGAGGAAAATCAATCTGTAGCCGAAGTGGAACGGATTATGGCCAAGTATAAGATCTCTGGCCTCCCTGTTCTCCGAGATGGTGACCTGGTTGGCATTGTTACCAATCGTGACCTGCGATTTGTCTCTGATTCTGACCTGCGGGTAAGTGATGTCATGACCAGCAGGAACCTAGTAACGGCCAAGGTAGGAATCAGCCTGGAACACTCCAAGGCCCTGCTCCATGAACACCGCATCGAAAAATTGCTGGTGGTAGATAATAAGGGAAAGCTCAGTGGCCTGATTACCATCAAGGATCTTGAAAAGATCAAAAAGTATCCCCTGGCTGCCAAAGATAATCTAGGCCGATTACTTGTTGGGGCAGCCTTAGGCGTTGGTCCAAACATTGAAGCCAATGCCCAGAAACTGGTGAATGCCGGCGCCGATGTGGTTGTCATCGACTCTGCCCATGGCCACTCTCAGGGAGTATTGCAGGCCGTGGAACAGATCAGGGCCACTTTTCCTAGCCTGCAAATAATCGCCGGCAACGTGGCCAGTTATGAAGGGACCGAGGCCTTGATCAAGTCAGGGGCCAACTGCGTAAAAGTAGGTGTTGGTCCAGGTTCTATCTGTACCACACGCATCGTCGCCGGTGTAGGTGTCCCCCAGATGACTGCTATCAAGAACTGCGTCGCAGCTGCCTCGAAATATGATATCCCCATCATCTCCGATGGAGGCATCAAGTATTCAGGAGAACTGACCAAGGCCATCGGCGCCGGAGCCCATGCAATCATGATCGGCTCCCTCTTTGCCGGAACCGACGAAACACCTGGTGACACCTTCCTCTATCAGGGACGAACCTACAAGGGATATCGAGGAATGGGTTCCCTGGGCGCCATGCGCAAGGGCTCCTCCGACCGTTACTTCCAGTCGGAAGTCTCCAGCCAGTCAAAGCTGGTCCCTGAGGGGATCGAAGGCAAAGTCCCCTATCGCGGTCCCTTGGCCAATATCATCTACCAGCTTCTGGGCGGACTCCGTTCCGGTATGGGTTATGTGGGGGCTGCCACCATTGAAGACCTGCGTCAGAAAGCCGTTTTTGTCAAGATTTCCGCCTCCGGACTCCGTGAATCTCATGTCCACGATGTCATTATTACCAAGGAAGCTCCCAACTACCGAACTGCGTAGCCTTTTTCCGATTCGGTTTAGAAGACAGGAGGCTATACTATCATTATGGCCTCCTTTTTTTCTTTTATCAATGCGAGACGACAATGAACATCCATGATGAAAAAATCCTGATTCTTGACTTCGGTTCTCAGACCACCCAACTTATTGCCAGACGGATACGCGAGCAGAAGGTCTACTGCGAGATCCACCCCTATACCACAGCACTGGCAACAATCAAGGCCATGCACCCCACCGGCATTGTCCTCTCCGGTGGCCCACGCTCTGTTTACGATAACGACGCCCCCCTTTCCGACCCTGCCATTTTTGATCTGGGCGTACCGATTCTCGGAATCTGTTATGGGGCCCAGCTGATGATCCAGCAGCTCGGTGGCAAAGTGGAGCAAGCGACAAAGAGAGAATTCGGTAAGGCTGACCTCAGCGTCCAATACACCGAAGGAATCTTCGCCGGACTGGCCACGGATGCCATTCACCACCAGGTTTGGATGAGCCATGGTGACAGAATCGAGGTCGTTCCTGCTGGATTTGAGGTGACTGCCACCAGTGACCATTCTCCCAACGCCGCCCTTCGTCATACCACTAAACCCTTTGTTGCTGTCCAGTTTCACCCTGAGGTTATTCATACCCTTATTGGCACTGATGTACTGCGCAACTTTATCTTCGGGATCTGCAACTGTAGCCCGAGATGGACCATGAGTTCTTTTATCGAGTCCACTATTCAAGAAATCAGGGGAAAAGTGGGTCCCTCCAAGGTGATCTGCGCCCTTTCCGGCGGCGTCGACTCCTCGGTAACCGCAGCTCTGGTGCATCGGGCCATCGGTGACCAACTTACCTGTATCTATGTCAACAACGGCCTCATGCGCATCGGAGAAAGCGAGGCCATCCTTCGCTTCTTCCGCGAAAAGTCGAAACTGAAGGTCATAGATGTTAATGCCACCGACTTTTTTCTCTCTGAACTGGACGGAATCGTCGACCCGGAGGTCAAGAGGAAACGGATAGGACTCGGCTTTATCAAGATATTTGAAGAAGAAGCGACAAAACTGGGAGAGGTCAATTACCTGGCCCAGGGAACTCTTTATCCCGATGTCATTGAATCCGTCTCCTTCATGGGAGAGGCCCCCATCAAATCCCATCACAACGTGGGCGGTCTGCCCGAGGTGATGAAACTGGAATTGATCGAACCCCTGCGCGAACTCTTCAAAGACGAAGTCCGCCTTCTGGGCCTGGAGCTTGGACTGCCTGAAGAGGCCATTTATCGTCAGCCCTTCCCCGGACCGGGTCTGGGTATTCGGATCATGGGGGAAGTAACCAAACAACGACTGGATATCATACGTCAGGCCGATGTCATTGTTCTCGAAGAGATGAAAAAATCCGGATGGTACCGTAAAGTGTGGCAATCCTTTGCTGTCCTTCTGCCCATTCAGACTGTGGGTGTCATGGGTGATGGACGCACCTATGAAAACGTGATTGCCCTCCGCTCTGTTGATTCCAAAGATGCCATGACCGCAGACTGGTCGAAACTCCCCTATGAACTCTTAGGGACCATCTCTAACCGGATCATCAACGAGGTACGGGGAGTAAACAGGGTGGTTCTCGATATCTCTTCTAAGCCCCCAGCCACCATCGAATGGGAATAAGCGTTGAGAAGCATCCCATCTGTCCGTGATCAGTAGAGTCAGCATACTGATATATTGCTGACTCTACTGATCACGAACACCTGGCACACTTCTCAACGCTTATTATATTGCATAGGTTCGTTGACCTATTCCACTGGGATAAGCAAGGGGTGCGGTGCCATGTCCGGAAACGGTTGGGGAATTTCCTGGTGGAATTCCTCTCTTTTCTCTGTTCTGCTTCTCTTCTTACTGTCGGCATCCCCGCTTGCCGGAGAGACCACACTTTTCACTACCTGTCCCAAACAAAGGAATGGAGAGTGTGTCATCCTCCTCCATGGCATGGCACGCAGCCATCGCGCCATGACAGAGATGGAGGAGGGACTGAACGCTGCAGGTTACTGCACGGTGAACCTTGACTATCCATCCACTGACCTCAGCATAGAAGAAATAGCAGCCACCAGCCTGCCCAAGGCTATAGAGAGCTGCAACCACTTCAACCCGTCTGCTATTCACTTCGTCACCCACTCTCTGGGAGGCATTATCGTTCGCCAACTCTTGGCCACCTCTCGTCCACAGAACCTGGGCAAGGTGGTCATGCTCAGCCCGCCTAACCGGGGAAGCACTGCCACCGATACCCTGAAAGAGTGGTGGTTTTATGACTGGCTCAACGGCCCGGCAGGGCAACAACTGAGCACAGACAGTCACTCTCTGCCCAACCGACTGGGTCCTGCCGAATTTCCCCTGGGAATCATCACCGGAGACCGTCATGCCTTTTTCGATTTCTGGCTCAGCAAAATCATTCCCGGCCCTGATGACGGCAAGGTTGGGGTAGAGCAGGCGAAACTTGCCGGAATGACCGATTTTCTGGTGGTACATGAATCCCATCCCTTTATCATGAATGCCCCGGATGTCGTTGCCCAGACCTGCTTCTTTCTCAAAAACGGGCGTTTCGCCCCTTCCGCCAGCATCAAGACCGGGGGAAAAAAATAATCGCACCGGCAGGCTCTCCCTTCGCAAAAGACTGAAAAGCAATGCAAGAGGGGAAAGACGCAACCTTTTGGCCAGGGTCAGTTTCAGTACCTGGCCAGAACCTAGAGAATATCATAGTCTTTGAGTTTATTGAGGAGGGTCTGACGGGCAACGCCTAATATTTTGGCTGTCTTACTCCTGTTTCCTCTGTTTTGGGCAAGGGTAGCCCGGATCATCTCCCGTTCCATTTCACGAAGGGTGAGAGGTGTCGTTACATGGGGCGTCTCTGCACCCCCTCCTTCGGCTAACAGTTGCGAAGGCAACTCCCGGACGGTGATCTGCTCGCCGGGACAGAGGATAACAGCCCGTTCCACCGTATTTTCTAGCTCACGAATATTCCCTGGCCATTCATAGGTGAGAAAAATACGCAGCACTTCCGGATGAAAGCCTTTTATATCCTTCCTGTTTTTCTCTGTGTAGCGATCGAGAAAGAGCGTGAGCAGATCTGGAATATCTTTCCTCCTTTCTCGCAGCGGTGGCAACTCAAGCGGCACCACTGAGAGTCTGAAAAAAAGGTCCTGTCTGAAGGTTCCCTCTTCAATCATCTCCTGCAGATTCCTGTGCGTGGCTGCCAGCAGCCGCACATCCACCCTGATAGTTTCATTTCCTCCCAGCCTGTCCAATTCCCCTTCCTGCAACACCCTGAGGATCTTGGCCTGAGTCGGCAGACTCATGTCTCCGATTTCATCAAGAAAAAGAGTTCCCTTATCGGCCTGTTCAAATCGTCCCTTTCGTTGACCAACCGCCCCGGTAAATGCTCCGGCCTCATGGCCGAACAATTCGCTTTCCAAGAGATTTTCATTGAGGGCTGCACAGTTGACTTTGACAAAGGGAAAGCTCTGGCGTCTGCTCTGCTGATGCAGGGCACTGGCGACCAGTTCCTTTCCTGTTCCCGATTCCCCGGTGATCAGGACCGTGGCATCGGAGGGGGCCACCAGTTCCAGGGTCTTAAAGAGCTCCTCCATGGCCGGGCTGCTGCCAATCATATTGGCGAAGGAAAATTGTTTCTCAAGCCGCCTTTTCAAGCGTTCATTTTCTTCCTTCATCTCCTGAAAACCCAGCGCCCTCTCAATCACCAGTCTTAATTCCTCAAGATCGACAGGCTTGGCCACATAGTCGTAGGCCCCCACACGCATCGCCTTGACAGCGGTCTCAACAGAAGAAAAAGCAGTGAGGACAATCACCGGTATTGCTGAATATACCGTCTCTTGAAGGGCCTTCAAGGTGGCCAGCCCATCCATACGCGCCATCTTCATATCGAGGAGAATCAGGTCACTCTCTTCCTCCTCAAGAAAAGGGATGACCTGATCCCCATCATCGACTTCAAATATTTGTAAGTGCTTGCCAGAGAGATTCACCTTGAGCATGGTTCGATGGGCCACATCGTCATCGACCAAGAGAATCCGTTTTTTTCTTTTTTCAGTCACTGTTTTCTCCCGGTAAAATGACCTTCATTGTCGTCCCCTGACCACGTTTGCTCTCCACTTCGATATAGCCATTATGCTGTTCAACTATCTGATGACTTACAGCCAGGCCGAGGCCAGTGCCATCTTTACGGGTAGAAAAAAAAGGATCAAAAAGTTTCTCCAGTTCTTCCTCTGTCATGCCCTGCCCTGTGTCGCTGACTTCGACTTGCACTCCTTGGCCCTGGCGACGGGCGGTCAAATGGATTTCGCCTCCCGCAGCCGTTACACTGATACTGTTTTTCACAAGATTCAGTAGGACCTGCAGGAGTAAATCAGGATCTGCGAACAGAAATAGTCCAGAATCATAATCCTGATAATAAGTGATATTTGCGGCTACAAAATCGGCAGCCACCAGACTTTCAAGTTTGCCGAACAGGTCTACAGCTCTGACCTGCATGCGTTGCGGTTCACGCGCCCTGGCAAACTGGAGGAGACTGGATATGGTCTGGTTCAAACGATCCACTTCAGAAACCATAAGCTCGGCATACTTTTTCCCATCCGTCCCCTCGCCTGCCTCGTTGCCAAAATACTGGGCAAAACCACGCAAGGTCCCCAGAGGATTTCTGATCTCATGAGCAACACCTGCAGCCATTTTTCCCAGAGAGGCAAGACGCCTGGAGAGCTCAAGCTGCTGCTCAATCTTTTGGATCTCCCGCATATCTCTGAGAACAATCACCAGGCCATTGCTCTGCCCATCATGATCGAGAAGGGGAGACGTACTGAGTTTGACAGGAATAGTTTCCCCATTGCTGTCATGGCAGAGTACATTCTTCTCCATGAACAGTTTCTGCTCCTCAAGCAGTCCGGAGGGCAAGGAAGAAAAAAGGTCTCCCAGAGCCATCCCTTGCAATTCCTGAAGGCCGCGGCAAAGAAGCATTTCCGCACGCCTGTTACAGGAGACAACAGTTCCCTGGCCATTCAAAGTGATAAGCCCGGCCGGTATGCTTTCGATCACATTTTCCGTATAGAGGCGCATGTTGGCAAGGGTTGAATTTCCTACCCGTATACTCTGATAGAGAAAAAGAAAATAGAGGCCGGCACTTCCCAGTAAAAATAGGACCGCCCCCATGAACAAGGCGTTCACTCTATCCTTCTCTCTGGCACCCTCAAACTCACTGGTTCCCAGGCCCACGACAATGAGCTGCTGCCCTTTTTTTTCCTCTTCTTCCTGCCACTTCTGCGCATACTTGTGCATTCTCCCCCCCCTGGGTAAGAGGGGAGGAAGGGGCTCAAAAACACGGGCTACCTCAAAGATACTTTTCCCCTCTATCTTGAGAAGTCGGGTAACCGGTTCCTGGGCTGACAAAATACGCTGTACATCTTCAGCACCCATGGCTGGAGGAAGATCACCTGATTCTGCAACCGGCTCTCCGGTTTCATGGAGGATACGGATATAGGCAACACTCTCCTCTTTTGCCGTCTCTTCAACCAGTGTGTTGAGGGGATTTGTCCCAGTCATGTAGTGCCGCATGGAAGTCCTGGCCCCGGCCTCAAAAGAACGGATAAGGGTCAGGCCTTCCTGGAAAAAAAAAGTTTCCAGGAGACGCTGTTCGCGATTCAGATTACGAACTGTGGTCACAGCAAGAATAACCGCAAGCAGAGAGCTGGCAAGGATGAGGGCCAGAGCAGGTCGTGAAAACCTGAATGGTTGGTTCGCAGAAGGGATCATGGGATCGAAAATGTCATTCTCTTCTCCTGATTGGAGTTTTTTTCCACTGTAACACATACGACAAAAAACAAGAGATCAAAAAAGATAAAAGGCCGCATCCGATACGGGACACGACCTTTCATCTCCAAGGGAAGGTTCAAGCGATCCTTACTGTTCTATTGGGAAAAACTTCTGGCGCTCAGCCTGGAGCTCCTGACGCAGAGCGAAGAGTTCTTTTCCCATATTCTGGAATTCCCCCTGAGTCAGCGCTGAATCTCGACTGGCCTCCATATAGCTAAACTGTTTATCATGGATCCGCTTGCGCAGATCTACGGTGGCATCCAGAAACTGATTACGTTTCTCAAGCAGAGCTGGATCCAGCATCCCAGCACCGCGATTCATGCCAAGGCCCTGACCCATCATGCCTTTCTGACCCATGCCAGCTTCCCCCCCATTCATGAGACAGCCCTGACCTCTCATGCCTTTCCCATGCCTGTTATGCATCCCATAATAATACGGCCCCTGCCCGTCCATCATCCCATATCCGGGACCAGTGGTGGTATCTCCGCTCGAAGTGTCAGTACTGTTGGCTGCTAAAGCAACGCCTGCCAGCAGTGAAAGGGCAATAACGGCTACACTCATATTTCGTTTCAATTTCATTGTCGCATTCCTCTTTAATAGGTTTATCTACTGGATGTTTCGATTTATTCGCAACATCCTTTTCACTCACGTATCTCTCTTCGTATTTTCTCAAATTCCTCCTGATTAATTTCACCAAGTGCATAGCGTTTTTTGAGGAGGTCCAGGGCATTATCGTTGTGTAGATTCTCTCCCTTTTGACCACTGAAGAAAATCGACTGGCCAATCTTCACCGCCAGATAGATGAGCAGTCCCCAGAAGAGAATGCTGGCCAACATTCCCAAAGGGCCCGGAAAAAAACCTCCCGTCCCGCACCACCAGCCACCAGTCATTCCATGGCGAAACATTGTCTCTCCTCCTTGTCTTCTCTTCTCGATTCTACCTTCTTTTTGCATTTGACATGCCAGTTTGGCTATGCCACTCACCAAACAATGCTAACACTTCCATTTTACGCATAATAAAAAGCTTGGGCGCCAATCCCAGCAGAAATACAAAACGCCCTCCTGCCTGATTATTGTGCAGTATCAAAAAAAAGACAGGAACAAAGTGCCCAAAAATGAGACACCTGGACAGACCCTTGCAACAGCTCGCTGCGCGGCAATCACCCTGATTTCCCTGAGGCCGGAAACGCAAGTCCATCTTCCGTTTTCATTCATTCTTCAACTCCTGCCAAGAGATCAGGCAACCAGCTGCCGGGGGATACGGCAAACCATTCCAGCAACAGCGAAGACCCTGCGCCATGGAAGCAGATATATTTTCGCCAAAAAGAGTCCTTTCCCCTTGCCTCAGACACAAGTATTCAACTAATAAAGGAAAAGGTGTAAAAGTCTTGCAAGAGGATTGGTATTTAACGTAGGATAAATGTAACTATTCAGCAGCACTCCATCTTCGTCCAGTCAGGTCTTCTCGAAGAGCACGAATATCCTTCGAAGTCCTGACTGAACGACTCTCAAGCACTGCTAAACAGTTACAGAGCGATTGTTTGCCGATTATTGGCCATTACCTGAATAGTTACGGATGAATGAAATATTGAACAGGATTCAGATAAATCTCCTGATCAACTTCTAAAAGAACCTCTGTCCCCCCTACCAAGAACTCTCTGCCATGCAATCAAATACATTCTACGTTGCCTCCCTCGAACCTGAAGCCGGAAAACTTGTCATCACCATGGGCATCATGGAGATCCTCACCCGCTCCATGGGCCGAGTGGCTTTTTTCCGTCCCGTCATTGATACTGATAAGAACCAGGACCCCGACATCGCTCTCATCCTCAGTCGCTACTGCCCAGGCATGGACTATGAAGAGAGTTATGGTTTCCAGGCAGAAGAGGTAAAAAATTTTATTGCCGAAGATCGAATCAAGTTCTTTCTTGAAGAACTGATTAATCGCCTGGAAACCCTGAAAGAGCACTATGACTTTGTCCTCTGCCAGGGACTCAATAGCACAGCCTTCCTCTCTGCCTTTGACATGGATATCAATATGGAGATAGCCAAGAATCTCGGTTGTCCCTTTATTGGTGTAATCAATGGCAGAAACCAGACGCCCCGGGATATTGCCAAAGAGATCAAAATTACCCAGGATGCCATCAAGGAGGCAGGGTGCGCCCACTTTGCCACCTTTGTCAACCGCATGTCCGAGGATACCTTTGGGGTCCTGGAGGTTGAGCTCGAGGCCCCTGAAGAAGCCTCTGGAGTCCCGGTCTTTCTCATCCCGGAAAACAACGAACTGGACAAACCTTCCCTGGCCGACATCAGTAAGGCCCTGAACTGCTTCAATGTCATGGGACACCAGGAAGGGATGGACCGAATTGTCAAACAATTCAAGATCGCGGCCATGACCGTAGATCACTTTCTTGATCACATAGAAGATGGCGATCTGATCATTGTCCCTGGTGACCGAGATGATATAATCCTCGCCTCGCTCTCTGCCCTGCGCTCGCCAACGTATCCGAACCTGGCCGGAATCCTGCTCACCGGCGGATTTCTGCCCGGCCCCAACATCATGCGTCTCCTGGAAGGACGGAACCTGGCCGCTCCTCTCCTCAGTGTCAAGACCGACACCTATACCGCCACCAAAAACGCAGATAGCGTCCCTGCCCTTATCAATCCCGGTGATGAACGAAAAATCGCCCTGGCCCTTGGCCTCTTCGAGACCCATGTCAGCGGCAAACAGATTCTGGAAATGGCGGAACTTACCACCACTCCGACCACTGTCACGCCTGTGATGTTTGAGCACAGCCTCTTTGAGCGGGCCCGTTCTCTGAAGAAAAATATCATCCTCCCGGAAAGCAGTGACGCACGTATCCTCCGGGCCACTGAGATTCTCCTTCGTCGTAATGTGGTGGATATCACCCTTCTCGGTAACCCGGATACCATCAAGGGATT
This sequence comes from Pseudomonadota bacterium, assembly GCA_018817385.1. Taxonomy (GTDB): domain Bacteria; phylum Desulfobacterota; class Desulfobulbia; order Desulfobulbales; family Desulfocapsaceae; genus Desulfocapsa. Next base: position 61,114 of record JAHIUA010000043.1, on the reverse strand, counting down.
TTCTGCATCACTGGGCCTGAACCTGAGCAAGGCGTCTATTATTGATCCCGCAAATTCCCAGTATACCGAGACCTTTGTCAAAGACTTCTTCGAACTGCGCAAACACAAGAACATGACCCTGGACGGCTCTCGTGACATCATGAGCAATCCCGCTTACTTCGGAACCATGATGGTCCATCACGGACTGGCAGACGGGATGGTTTCAGGGGCCATCCACACGACGGCTGACACCATTCGCCCGGCCCTGCAGATCATTAAAACCAGTCCAGGAATCTCGGTGGTCTCTTCTGTTTTCCTTATGTGCCTGGACACCCGCGTCCTGGTCTATGGAGACTGCGCCGTCAATCCGGATCCAAATGCTGCTCAGCTGGCAGAGATCGCCATCTCCTCCGCAGACACGGCGGCAATGTTTGGTATTGAACCTCGGGTAGCCATGCTTTCCTACTCCACCGGGGCCTCAGGAACAGGAGCTGATGTGGAAAAGGTGCGGCAGGCTACCGCCATTGCCCGAGAAAAACGACCGGACCTCCTCATTGAAGGTCCCATCCAGTACGATGCCGCCATTGAACCGTCTGTGGCTCGTACCAAGATGCCGGACAGCCCGGTTGCAGGCCGGGCCACAGTCTTTATCTTCCCGGACCTCAACACTGGCAACAATACCTACAAAGCCGTGCAGCGATCCTCTGGGGCAGTGGCCATCGGGCCAGTCCTGCAGGGCTTGAAAAAACCAGTGAACGACCTCAGCCGCGGCTGCCTGGTTACTGACATTATCAACACCGTGGCCATCACTGCCATTCAGGCCCAGGCTTCAACAAAAAAGGTGACAAAATGATACTGGTCCTCAACTCTGGAAGCTCTTCACTCAAATTTCAGCTTTTTGACACCAGCAATCTCCACCCCCTGGCCTCAGGAATTATCGAGCAGATTGGAGAAGAGTCAAGCCAGGCCAGTCTCAAGTTTACTGACAGCCAAGGGAATCCACAGCAGATCAGCCAGGAGCTGTCCATCCCGGAACACAAGACAGCGATAGCAACCATGTCTTCTCTTCTCAAAGAAAGCAACCTGCTCCTCCATCTCAACAAGCTGAAAGGTATCGGCCACCGGGTGGTCCATGGCGGCGAAACCTTTCACCAGCCGGTCCTCATCGACAAGACAGTTATGGCCGGCATCCATGACCTGATCCCCCTTGCTCCCCTGCATAATCCCGCCCATCTGATGAGTATGGAAGTGACCATGGAACAGGCCCCCCATACGCCTCAGGTGGCAGTATTTGATACGGCCTTCCACCAGACCATCCCCATCCATTCCTATCTCTATGCCCTTCCCTTTGAACTCTATGAAAAAGAAAAAGTGCGGCGCTACGGGTTCCATGGGACCTCCCATGGCTATGTGGCCAAGGAGGCGGCCCGCTTTCTCGGACGACCTGTTACCTCCCTGAAGATCATTACCCTGCACCTGGGAAACGGGGCCAGTGCTGCTGCCATTGCTCACGGTTCCTGCCAGGACACCTCAATGGGCATGACCCCGCTGGAGGGACTGGTTATGGGAACCCGCTCAGGAGACCTGGACCCGGCCATCCTCTTCTACCTCGCCCGCGAAACCGGCATGTCGCTGAATGATCTGGACGAGTTGCTCAACAAAAAAAGCGGGCTCAAGGGAATCTGCGGTGATAACGACATGCGCAGCATCACTGAACGCATCAAGGGGGGAGACAAGCAGGCGGAGCTGGCCCTGGAGATCTTCTGTTATCGATTGAAAAAGTATATCGGTTCCTACCTGGCCGTCCTGGGGGGGGCCGACTGTATAGTCTTTACCGGTGGTATCGGTGAACATTCGGCCCTGGTCCGACAAAAAAGCTGTGCCGGACTCCAGGAACTCGGGATTATTGTGGATCCTGAAAAAAATGAGACCCATTCCAGCAAAGCCAGAGCCATTCACCAGCAACAGAGTAAAATCCAGATCTTGATCATCCCCACCAACGAAGAACTGGAAATAGCCGCCCAAACGCTGGAACTCATCTCTTCTCCAACCACATCATGAAAACACTGCCCAACAACAAGACCAAACTGATCTGCACCATTGGCCCGGCCTCAGACACCCAGGAAATGATAGAACAGATGCTGCAGGCCGGAATGAACGTGGCCCGTCTCAACTTCTCCCATGGTGACTTTACAAGCCACAAAGAGGTGATTGCCAAGATCAGAGCTGCTTCGAAATGCACGGGGAAACGGGTAGCCATCATGGCTGACCTGCCAGGTCCCAAGATGCGCATCGGCAGTTTTGGCGAGGAACCGGTCACTCTGGAAAAAGAGGCCCGCTTCACCCTGACCACAGAAGACATCATCGGCACAAGCGACCGGGTCTCCATCACCATGATGGAACTTCCGGCCGTGGTGAAACCGGGGAATACGCTCTATCTCAATGACGGCCTGATCCAGCTGCGGGTGGAAGGCGCCACGACTACGGATATCCATTGTACCGTGGTCATGGGTGGAGAGCTTCGCTCCCGCAAGGGACTCAACATTCCTGGAATCGACCTCGGTACCAGTGCTTTTACCGCCAACGATCGGGCATGCATGCAGTTTGCCCTGGAACATGGGGTGGATGCGGTGAGCCAGTCCTTTGTCGCCTCTGCCCAGGACGTGGAAGATGTCCGCAGAGCTGCAGCAGAGATGGGCTATGACCCCTTTATCATCGCTAAAATAGAACGCTCTTCAGTTCAGGAGAGGATAGACGATATCCTGGCGGTTTCCGACGGCATCATGGTGGCCCGGGGTGACTTGGGGGTCGAGGTTCCCATCGAAGAGATCGCCGTGATCCAGAAATTCATCACTGCCAGGGCCAACCTCTTTGGTAAACCGGTTATTACCGCCACCCAGATGCTGGAATCCATGACCCGCAACCGCCGCCCCACCCGGGCAGAATCCACGGATGTGGCCAACGCCATCCTGGATGGCACTGACTGCGTCATGCTCTCCGAAGAATCGGCCATGGGCGACTACCCCCTCGCCTCGGTGGAGATGCTGGCCAAAATCGCTGCAGCCACGGAACCAACCCGGCGCCGGCGCCGTGCAGAGACCACTCTCAGACCGCAGCAGACTGGCAATTTCAAGCAAAACACCATGGATCTCATTGCCCTGTCCATTGAACAACTCCTGGACAATATTGAATCACCGGCAGCGGTACTCAGCCCCACAGCCAGTGGCTGTACAGCCCGCAGTATCACCCGTTTTCGTCTTCCCGTCTGGATTCTGGCCATCACCCCCATTCACAAGACCTGCCAGGAACTGCTCTTTTCATACGGAGTCTGGCCCATCCTTGAACAGGACCATCCAACGGACTGGAGTGATTATGCCCGTTACTGGGTGGAAACGTTTGGCCTTTCCGGAAAATGTATCCTGCAGACGGAAGGTCCTTCCCCAGACCATCCGACTACTAATCATAAAATCGAGATCATCTCTCTGAAAGAGGCCTGACTTCCTGCCCCCAGGAGGTCACAAAGGAAACAGCCATGCCAGACAACAACAAGCCATGTGACTTCACCATCTTCGGTGTTCTCGGAGACCTTTCCAGACGAAAGCTGCTCCCCTCCCTCTATCAGCTGGACAAGGCAGGGCACCTCCCCCCCGACACCCGCATCATCGGCATCGCCCGCCATGATCTCAGCCCGGAGGAATTTACGACCAAGATGGAAGAGGCCCTGAACACCTTCATCAAGGAGCCCCTTATTGCAGAGGTCAAGACCCGACTGCTGGCGCGCCTCCACTATGTCCTCATCAATATCGACAAGCCCGACGACTATCAGCGTCTTGCCGAGGCCATCGATCAGGAAAAACGGATTCTGGTCAACTACTTCTCCGTGGCTCCCTTTCTCTTTGACGATATCTGTCAAGGCCTGGATCACGCCGGGATCATCACCCCGGAAACCCGGGTGGTCCTGGAAAAACCCATTGGCCGTGACCTGGCCTCTTCTCAAGAGATCAACGACGTGGTCTCCAGGTTCTTTCACGAAGACCAGGTTTACCGTATCGACCACTACCTTGGCAAAGAGACTGTCATGAACCTGCTGGCTCTCCGTTTTGCCAACTCCATCTTCACCACCAACTGGGACCACAACACCATCGATCATGTTCAGATCACGGTTGCCGAGGAGGTAGGTATCGAAGGGCGCTGGGGATACTTTGACGAATCCGGCCAGCTTCGGGACATGGTGCAAAACCATCTTATGCAGATCCTCACTCTGGTGGCCATGGAACCGCCAGTCAACATGGACGGAGACTCCATCCGCAACGAAAAGCTTAAAGTGCTTAAGGCCCTGCGCCCCATCACCCTTGACAATGTAGACAAAAAAACTGTCCGTGGGCAATACTCTGCGGGCTTTATCAAGGGTAAACCGGTTCCCGGCTACCATGAGGAGGCCGATGGCAACCCCCATTCCAACACCGAGAGCTTTGTCGCCATCAAGGTGGATATCGACAACTGGCGCTGGGCAGGGGTCCCCTTTTACCTGCGTACCGGCAAACGTCTGACCACCAAGCGCTCCGAAGTGGTCATCTATTTCAAACAGCTGCCCCACAATATCTTCAAAGACAGCTACAGACACCTGCCCCAGAACAAGCTGGTGATCCGTCTCCAGCCGGACGAAGGCGTGGAAATCGAGATGCTGAACAAAGTCCCCGGGATCGGCAAGGGAATCAAACTGCAGAAGACCATGCTCGACCTCAGCTTCTGCGAGGCCTTTCATTCCGGGCACGTGGCCGATGCCTACGAACGACTTATCCTCGAGACCATGATCGGCAACCAGTCCCTTTTCATCCGCCGTGACGAGGTGGAACGCTCCTGGGCCTGGATCGACTCCATTCATGAGGCCTGGCAAGGGAGCAACGAGCCACCCAGGTCCTATCCTGCCGGTTCCTGGGGCCCTGTGGCCTCGGTGGCGCTGCTGGCCCGGGACGGAAGAGAGTGGGAAGAGTAAGGGAGACATCGCCCATGGTCAGATTTCAAGTTTTTGTATGAGGGAGAGTCCGGTGAAAGGTCTTCAGTTTTTGCAATTTAATGACACGGGCAGCCTGGTGCAAGAATTGGCCGGACGGATTGGTGAACTGCTGGAAGAGGGTATTGCGGCCAGGGGCCAGGCCAGTCTGGCAGTTTCCGGGGGGACTACGCCCCTGCCACTGTTTGCCGCTCTTTCAGGAGTGGGGCTCGATTGGGCTAAGGTCTTTATTACCCTTGTCGACGAACGCTGGGTGGACTCGGAGGCAGAGGATTCCAACGAAAAAATGGTCCGCAAACATCTGTTGCAGAGGCGGGCAGCAGAGGCTCGCTTTGTTGGCATGAAGACAAGTGCTGCCACAGCCAGGGATGGTGAAGACTCCTGTGCGGCCGCCCTCTCCCGTCTGCCGCTGCCTTTTGATGCCTTGATTCTGGGCATGGGCAATGATGGCCACACGGCCTCGCTCTTTCCCGGAGCGGATCGTCTGTTAGAGGCTGTTGCCCTGGACAGCGAAAAACTCTGCCTGGCCATTTCTCCTCCCGAGGCCCCCCATGAACGAATGAGCCTGACCCTGCCAGCCATCCTCAACTCTCGCCAGATCATCCTTCATATCGGCGGTGCAACAAAACGGGATATCTATTTCAAGGCCTGCCAAGATGCGCCGGCAGAAGAGATGCCGATCAGATATATCCTGAACCAAAGCCAGGTCCCAGTCGCTGTCTACTGGGCACCCTGATTGCCGGTAACGGTTCACCAAGGTCCCCCTTCCCTGGGAACCTGTTATGAAAAGGAGAGATGTAATGCACAGTGTAGTCAAAAAAGTTACCGAACGTATCATCGCCCGCAGCAGGGAGATGCGGCTCGCCTATCTGCAGCAGATTGCAGAGACGCGAGCATCACGGCCCTTCCGACATCGTCTCCCCTGCTCCAACCTGGCTCATGACCTGGCCGGCGCGTCCCGGGCCGAAAAAAACGGACTCCTCGAGCAGGACCGGCCCAATATCGCCATCATCTCCGGCTACAACGACCTCCTCTCCGCCCACCAGCCCTATGGGGACTACCCGCCAGTACTCAAAGATGCTGTGGCCAAGGCGGGTGGCAGCTGCCAGTTTGCTGCTGGCGTGCCAGCCATGTGCGACGGGGTAACCCAGGGAGAACCGGGCATGGATCTCAGCCTGGTCAGCCGTGATGTAATCGCCATGTCCACTGTTATCGGCCTCTCCCACAACGTCTTTGACGGGGCATTGCTCCTCGGTATCTGCGACAAGATCCTTCCCGGTCTCCTCATGGGCGGGCTCCAGTTCGGTCATCTGCCCATGCTCCTGGTACCAGGCGGCCCCATGAAATCCGGACTTGCCAATAAGGAAAAGGCCAGGGCCAGGGAACGATATGCCTTAGGCGAAATCAACCACGCCGAAATGCTCGATTTCGAGTGTCGAGCCTATCACAGTCCAGGCACCTGCACCTTTTACGGAACCGCCAACTCCAATCAACTGATGGCAGAGATGCTGGGCATGCATCTGCCCGGTGCCTCATTTGTCAATAGCGGAACTGCCATCCGTGAACAGCTGACCCGGGCGGCTGCCGCCAGAGTCACCGCCATTACGGCCCAGACCAATGAGTACCTCCCCATCGGCCATGTGATCAGTGAAAAATCTGTGGTCAATGCCATTATCGGTCTCATGGCTTCCGGGGGGTCCACCAATGAAACCATTCACCTGGTTGCCATCGCCCGGGCCGCTGGAATCGTGATCAACTGGGATGACTTCACCGACCTCTCCGATGTAACCCCTCTCCTGGTTCGCATCTATCCCAATGGTTCAGGGGACATCAACTCCTTCCAGGAAGCCGGCGGTATGGCAGTACTGATCAAAGAGCTCCTGGAAAACGGTTTCCTGCACGAAGATGTGCAGACCGTGGCCGGCAGAGGCCTCGAACGCTACACCGCCACCCCGGAAATCCGAGCTGAAAAGCTGGTATGGGGAAACAAGCCTGCAGGCAGCCAGAATACTGAGATCATCACCACAGTCAAGACCCCATTTGCCGCAAGCGGGGGGCTCAAAGTCCTGTCCGGCAATCTGGGCCGTGCCATTATCAAGGTGTCGTCCCTGGCCCAGGGAAGAGAAACCAGACTCACTGCCCCGGCCATGATTTTCCATACCCAGGAAGAGATGGGAGAGGCCTTCAAGGCCGGAGAAATGGATCATGACCTGGTGGCGGTGGTCCGTTTCCAAGGCCCCAGGGCCAACGGCATGCCCGAACTCCATAAGCTGATCACCTATCTCAGCATCATCATGGATCGCGGCTATACCGTGGGTCTGGTCACGGACGGCCGCCTCTCCGGTGCCTCGGGCAAGGTTCCCTTTGCTATCCACCTGACTCCGGAAGGCTTGAACGGCGGGATGATTGCCAAGGTCCGGGAGGGAGATCTCATCAGCCTGGACGCCAAAAGCGGCGAGCTCCACCTCCATGTGGACGACGCCGAACTGGAGGCCCGGGAGTATGCCAAAGCTGAGCACCTGAGCGCCTTACGCCAGGGAACAGGCAGACAGATCTTTGCCTCCCTCCGCCGCAACCTCCCTGGTGCCGAGGAAGGGGCCAGCTCCATCTTCGCCTCAGAACAAGAAAACATTTCACCGCAACCCGTATCATAAAGATACCGCAAGGAGAGCAGATGTCAGAGAAGTGGCAAAAAAGTGGCAGAGAAATCCTGGAGAACGGGCCAGTGATTCCAGTGATGGTAATCAAAAGGATCGAGCATGCCGTGCCTCTGGCCAGGGCTCTGGTTGCAGGGGGGATACGAGTCCTGGAGATCGTCCTTCGCACAGAGGGGGCAATTGAGGCCATCAGCGCCATCAGCAAGGAAGTACCGGAGGCCATCACCGGCGCCGGAACCGTTCTCAACGCTCACGATCTGGCCGCAGTAACCGATGCCGGAGCATCTTTTGCCATCAGTCCAGGGTTGACTCCCGCCCTCCTCTCGGCAGCAAACAAGGGAACCATTCCCCTGATCCCTGGAATTTCAACGGTTTCCGAGCTGATGCTGGGCATAGAAGAAGGCTACAACACCTTTAAGTTTTTTCCGGCAGAAGCGGCAGGGGGGATCAAGATGCTCCAGTCCATCGGCGGCCCCTTCCCGCAAATCCGTTTCTGTCCTACCGGAGGCATATCTGCCAAAAATTACCGAGAGTACCTACAACTCGCCAATGTTCTCTCTGTCGGCGGTTCCTGGATCGTCCCCAACGATCTCATCAGTAAGGAAAATTGGCAGGGAATCAGGCAACTGGCCCAAGATGCGGTCAGCGGAGCCCGTGACCACCAATAACGTAGAAATCCGGGCCCCGAGACACATTCCAACCCCCTCTTCTCTTCATTACGGCGTTAGGAGGGTATAGACAGTGGCCCTTTCTTTGCCAGGGGCACGGACTCCAGCACCATCAGAAGTTATACATGAGCATAATTGAGGCCACTGGATAATATTGGTAGTCATCCAGTTCATCCTCAATTTCTTTTTTCTGCTCACTCAAAAAATCCTGAACATTTGTTGTATTATTCACATCTATAGGCGCCTGGAGATAAAGATCAGAGACTTGGGCAGAGCCCTGAAACAATACTCCGAATTCACAGGCCAGCCCCCAACCAGATTCGCCGTGGTTACTCCTCCAACCAATACCTGCATAGGGGGCAAGGGAATTAAAATCAACATTCCCTTTCACATGTACCATATCATTGAGGGGCAAATACTGGGCTATTGGCCCCAGGACCCTCTCTTTTGAGACGATACCGTCCACATCCACCTCATTACCATTGAGAAACACGCCCCCCGATATCCTGAAGGCGCCACTGAACGGATGCCAATCGACTAACAGATTACCATTTTTATAGGTCGCCTCCATCTCATAATCTATATCACCAATCGTCGAATCGATGGAGAACGTCAAGTAATTGACTCCAGTCCGTAAGACCAGATCATCGCTCAACACCTTTGTTGCTTCCACACCGCCACCAAGAGTTCCTCCCTTGAGGCCAAGGGCAAAATTCTCCTCAGTAGCGACTGCCTGGGTGGAATTGAGCAGAAACAGACACCCCGCCAAAACAAGATATTTTTTTTCCATAGTTCATTCCTGTAGTTAAAAATTTGACTTTTTTGGGATTGAACTTGTTTTCATGCAAGATACAAGCCACTTAAGCCAGAGCATTCCAAATGGATGTTCAACGCCAGATTCCAGGGCCATGCCTTTTCTCCCATGGTTTTTCATGGGTAAGGGCGCTCCCACCAGCTCCTCCACCAGAGCCAGCAGCAGATACTTATTTTAGAATATGGGTAGTTCTACCTATATAAAAAACATCTCAAATATGGTTAGCTATCAGAATAGAGATCAACAAGGCTATTAAACAACAGCGCCACAATGACGACTCTGACCAGGGGTCATTCTTTTCAGCTCAGCCATTCTCCTCCTGAACGGACAAGCTGGGGGAAGAGTTCAGTTGGGTGCCGGCAAACTGTCAGGCATATTCAATTCAGTAACGGTCCAATATGAAAAAATTATTAGTTTTCTTTGCTGCGGGTTGCGTGGGTGCTCTCGCAAACAGCATTGTAGTTTGGTTACTGGGAGACTTCGGCATTACAGCATCATTTGGTGTCGCGATTGCCCCTTCTTTAACATCCAGCTATCTGTATCCTCGCATTGTCTGGGGCGGGATCTGGGGGCTCCTTTTCATCCTTCCACTGCTACAGACAAAGTTGCTCGTGAAGGGCACAGTCCTGAGTCTGTTTCCCACCGCTGTCCAATTTTTTGTTGTTTTTCCTCTCATAGCACACAAAGGAATAGCCGGACTTGACCTGGGACTCTACACTCCGCTTTTCGTCTTATTTTTCAACTGGGTGTGGGGCATCGTTACGGCCATCACAATCAAGTCTGCAAGGTGAAAAAAAAGTTTGTATCGCCGCACCCTGCTCCTCCGTCTCCCAAAACAGCATCAAGCTCTTCTCTTCACAAACAATGGTGTACGAGATACACTACTGCGAGCAACACCTGGGCGATATGTTTCACTAGCAGGCCACTGCCTGAAGGTTAGATTATGAAATTTGTAAACTTGGGTTCAATAGGCAAGAACCTTACCTTGCTGGTCATGCTCGCGGTTTTACCGGCCCTGAGCATTTTTCTTTATACCGGTATGGAGCAGCGACGCCACTCCATCGAAAATGCCAAGCATGATGTGTTGCTGTTAACCCACACCATGGCCGAAGCCCAGCAAAATATTACCCGCGCCACGAGACAAATTCTCTCCACTCTGTCTCTGCTCCCTCCCATTCAGTCCATGAACATTCTGGCCAGCACTGAAATTTTCAGGGCCGTGCTGGAGAAAAACTCCGAATACTACAACATCACCTTAACAAATCTCAACGGAGACGTGTTGGCTTCGGGAAAACCCTTTTCCAAAACAAATCTCGCAGATCGTAAACATGTTCGCGCGGCCTTGCAGCAAAAAGAATTTGCCGCCGGTGAATATATAATCACCAGAGCGGGAGCGGCGCTTCCTGCATTTGTCTTTGCTTATCCAGTCCTCGACAAAAATCAGACCCTCAAAGCCATTTTAACCATGGCTATCACCCCGGAACATTTCGCCAACTTATATGACTTCTCAACCCTGCCAGAAAAATCCTTTGTGGCCGTCACAGACCACCAGGGAACCCGACTTTTTTATTATCCTTTCAATACGCTGTTCAACCCGGTAGGAAAGCCAATCAAAGCCAAAGCCTGGCAAACAGCAAGCCAAGCACAAGGAGAGGGAATCTTCATCGGAAAGGGCTCAGACGGCACCAAGAGGATAGTCGCCTTCCAACAGGTTCATCTCACTGAGAAAGATACTCCTTATATATTTGTCTGGGCAGGTATTCCCGAAGACCATATCCTTGCCCCCGCCAACGCTGCCCTGAGCAGGAATTTGGTCCTCATGTTACTGGCCACCACAATGTCACTTTTCATATCCTGGCTGATTGGCAAAAACACATTCATTGCTCCAATTCATCGTCTTATCGATATGACCCGAAATATGAGCCGGGGAAACCTCCCAACTGGCAGACAATCGGTGGATACGCCTGACGAATTCACGACCCTGACCAGGGCTTTTCTTGATATGACAGATGCCTTGACAATGGGTCAGAAGACGCTGCAGGAGAATGAGGCCCGCTTCCGACTTTTGATGAACAGCCTGGATACCATTGTTTATGTTGCCGATATGGACACCTACGAGATCCTGTTCATCAATGAGTACTCGAAAAAAAAGCATGGTGACATTACCGGCCAAATCTGTTGGCAGAGCATCCAGAAATCTCAAAGCGGCCCATGCAGCTTCTGTACCAACAAATATCTCCTGGATGAGAAAGGCAAACCTGGAAAAGCATACACCTGGGATTTTCAACATATTGTCACCGGACAGTGGTTTCACATTCACGACCGGGCAATCAAATGGATTGACGATCGGATAGTCCGCCTTGAAGTGGCTACAGATATTTCGCAAGCAAAACTGACCGAAACCAGGCTGGCTGAAGAAACCGAACGTCTGGCTGTGACCCTGAGAAGCATCGGAGACGGCGTCATTACCACTGATACCGAGGGGCGAGTTGTCCTCATCAACAAAGTTGCTGAAACCCTTACAGGCTGGAACAATGAAGAGGCGGCAGGACGACCATTGGCAGAAGTATTCAATCTTCAGAACAAGGTGACAAAAGACCCCTGCGAGAATCCAGTGCAAGAAATCCTCACTTCCGGGGAAATTATCGGTATGACGAAGGACACAATCCTGATTTCAAAAAATGGCCAGGAAAGGAATATTGCTGACAGTGGTGCACCGATCAGAGATCAAACTGGCAAGATAACTGGTATCGTCCTGGTTTTCAGAGACATCACCAAGGAGCTGCTCACGGAACAGGAACTGATCAAGGCCAAAAAACTGGAATCGATCGGCGTCCTCGCAGGTGGAATAGCGCATGATTTCAACAACATTTTGGCAGCAATTCTCGGGAATATCGACCTCTCCCTTCTGGATTCCGCTCTCTCTCCTGAGACCCAGAAACTACTCCAGGAAGCGGTGAAGGCATCAAATCGGGCTCGAGATTTAACCCAGCAGCTCCTCACGTTCGCCAAGGGAGGTGAACCAATCAAAGAAATTTCTTCCCTCACTGAAGTTGTCAAAGATTCGGCCGATTTCATACTCCGGGGGGACAAAGTCGCCTGCCGTTATCTATTTTCTCCAGACCTCTGGCTGGTCGACATTGACAAGAGTCAGATCAGTCAAGTTGTGCAAAACATCATCCTCAATGCCAGCAACGCCATGCCCAATGGCGGGATAGTTGAGGTCTTATGCGAAAACGTATGCCCTGCAAGTTCAACAAGCATTGTATTACCCCAAACTGATCTCTTTGTAAAAATGGAAATAACGGACAGTGGCATCGGTATCCCCGCCAATGTGCTGGATAAGATATTTGATCCTTATTTCTCTACCAAACAGAAAGGGAATGGCCTTGGCCTGGCGATTACCCATTCAATCGTCAACAAACATGGCGGACACATTTCAGTGCAGTCCTCTCCAGGAGCTGGCACAACCTTTACGATCTACCTTCCAGCGTCAACACAACATTCCGTCCCGACAAAAAAGGTAGAAAAAGCAAAGTTGAGTACCCGAAAGTTCAGGATTATGGTGATGGATGACGAAGAGATGCTACGAAATATTACTCAGGAAATGTTAGGAAGGATGGGGCACAAGGTAGTGGTTGCCAAAGATGGCAACGAAGCGCTGGAACTCTATAAAAAGTCAATGGAGAGCAAGCTCCCCATTGACTTGACAATCATGGATCTGACCATTCCGGGAGGGATGGGGGGCAAAGAAGCAGTGCAAGAGTTCCTGACACTGAACGCACAAGCAAAGGTTATCGTTTCCAGTGGCTATTCAAACGACCAAGTCATGGCAAATTTCAAGGATCATGGTTTCTGTGCAGCCATTGCCAAGCCATACCAACTCCCCGAACTGAGGAAGACAATAAGCCAATCAATCGATTGACAATGCAGGAGGCCAGTTGTCAGGGCCGGGACGCGAAATAAAAACGCATTCCGTCTCTCTGGGCTAAAGGAAAAATCACTCTCTTGCCCCCTTTCCTTAACATCAATCAGGATTAGTGACCAGTTTCGTAAAGCCCGCCAATTGCATCAATCCCGGCCACGCTCAAGGACCAGCTGTTCCGGAGTCATCGTCCAGAATGGGGTGCCATCCTTTGTCAGACGAACCTTGAATTCATAATTTTCACCCTTTTTGACCTTGGAGGCCAGGAAAACATCCTTCCCTTCAATTTCTGCCCAGCTTCCCTTTATTTTCACCTGGTCACCACGTTTGATTCCAGTCTCTTTTGCTGTCGCAAACCAGAGAGGGCAGAGATGAACCACAATTTTTTCACCATCATCATCCAGAATCAGGGCCGTTGCCTGAGACATTCCCGAAAGAGGTGTCAGTTCTTCGAAGCGAACGACCTTGCCCTTGAGCTTGTCCAACTCCCTTGGATTGTAAAGTTTATTGTATGCATCATCAACCCCCCACCCCTCCATTTCTTTTTCCGAGCCGGCGTAAAGGGGAGCCCAGGCGAGTAAGACCAGAAAAGCCACAACCGAGAAGAGAGAAAACTGTTTTTTCAATACCGTTTGCATGGGAAGAATCACCGAAAGTATGAGTTATCTTGTATCGACAGCAAACCAACATCTGCCTCCAATCACAGCTTTCAATATAAGGGACAATGGGAAACATCGCAAGAGCAGCTCTACAAAAGAAATCAACCAGAAAAAGAACACTTCAGCTAATGGCCAACAAGTGGCAAACAACCACTCTCTCGCTGTTTAGCAGTACTTTCTATTCGTTCAGTGAGGATTTCGAGACATGCGAGTGCGCTTCAAGAAGACCGCAATGGACGACGATGAAGTGCTGTTGCAGAGTTCCCAAGAGAAGAGAGAGACCAAGAGCAGCACCCTCTGCTGATCTCTCTCCAACCCACCCCATCAACCGAAACGGCCGGTGATATAGTCCTCTGTCAATCTATGACGCGGGTTGGTGAAGATACGATCGGTACTCCCCACCTCAATCAGATCTCCCAGGTGAAAATAGGCGGTCCGCTGTGAGACCCGGGCGGCCTGCTGCATATTATGGGTAACGATAACGATGGTATAATGCTCCTGCAATTCGGAAATAAGATCTTCCACCGTGGCAGTGGCAATGGGATCGAGGGCTGAGCAGGGTTCATCCATGAGAATGACCTCCGGCCGGACGGCAATGGCCCGGGCTATACAGAGCCGTTGCTGCTGACCACCCGAGAGACCGGTTCCCGGCTGATCGAGGCGGTCGCTTACTTCATTCCACAGACCGGCCTTTTTCAAAGAGCTCTCCACAACCTCGTCCAGTTCTGCCCGGGAAGAGGCCAGGCCGTGGATTTTCGGACCATAGGCCACATTATCATAGATAGACTTGGGAAAAGGGTTGGGTTTCTGAAAGACCATGCCCACCTGAGCCCGCAGAGGCACGACATCCACAGATCTATCATAAATATTCAAGTTATCAAGTTGGATATCACCAACAACCCGGCAGCCCTCCACGGTATCATTCATCCGGTTCAGACAGCGCAAAAAAGTGGACTTTCCACAACCGGAAGGACCGATCATAGCCAGGACTTGATTACGACCCACGTCAATGGAGACGTTGTTAATGGCATGTTTCTCACCGTAAAAGACACTCACCCCCCGGCAAGTCATACGAGCATCATCCACAAAAGGAAGACCGACAGTCAGTCGGTCTTCCCGCGGGGTCTTGTCCTCTTGCCGAACCTGTGCCTGGATCACGCCTTCCGCTCCTGAAAATAAAGCTCCACCACTTTTCAGCACCGCACTCATTGATTCCATTACCAAATCCTTCTCTTAAGTTGTCAGGCTGCAGACTAACCATTTCATCAGACCCACAATATCTTGTTTCCACTTCAGTCTTCAGCCTCTTCATCTTCTCTCTATTTAGCCATCAGCAGCGGTTTAAGAGCCGCCACATCGGCTGCAAACTGCTGGCGTTCTTTGGCAGGCATGGGAATAAGGCCCTTGTCGGCTAAATACCCTTCCTCGCCCCAGGCCTTTTCGCTGCTGAATTCAGCCAGAAATTCTGCCATTCCCGGCACAACACCAACGTGATTTTTCTTCACGTAACAATAGAGGGGACGGGAAACAGGGTAGTTACCAGCGGCAATATTCTCAAACGTTGGCTCCTCACCCTCAACAACGGATCCCTGAATCTTGTCTCCGTTCTGATCCAGAAAGCTAAACCCAAAGATACCAATGGCCTTGGGGTTGGCTTCAAGCTTTTGGACAATCAGGTTGTCGTTTTCACCGGCTTCAATGTAGGCACCGTCTTCACGAACCGTATGACAGACTGACTTAAAATGTTTTTTGTCTGTTTCTTTGCGGGCCTTGATCCAATCAATTTGCTGACAACCACCTTCCATGGCCAGCTCAACAAAGGCGTCACGGGTACCTGAGGTGGGAGGTGGTCCAAGAACCTCTATTTTGCTGTCAGGGAGAGATGGATTCACCTCTTTCCAGGTTGTATAGGGGTTGGCGATCAATTTTTCACCGCCTTTCGGGTCCGGAACCTCTTTTGCCAGGGCCAGAAAGATATCCTTCTTGCCCAGACTCAACTGAGCTGCGGCCTTGGAATTTGCAAGGACAATACCGTCATAACCGATCTTGACCTCGACAATCTCTGTCACCCCGTTTTTCTGACATTTTTCATACTCGGAATACTTGATCCGCCGAGAGGCATTAGTAATATCCGGAGTATCAATATCTGAACCGGCACAGAACAGCTTCATGCCCCCACCGGAACCGGTGGATTCAATTTTCGGGGTCTTGAACTTGCTGGTTTTCCCGAACTGTTCGGCCACGGTGGTGGCGAAAGGGTAGACCGTTGAAGAGCCGACAATCGAGATATAATCACGACCGGAGGCGGCAGAGACATTTGCAGCAGCCGAAGCAAAAATAATTGCGGCAGTTGCCAGCGTTACTCCTTTTTTCCACATTGTTTTTCTCCTGTTTAAAGGTAAATAATTCCAATCGAAATTCCGCTGCATTTCCTAAACCCATGCAGAAGTTTCAGCATGTGAAGAAGTTACCCGACAATTGTTAGACTTTTATTAAGGTCACATTAGAAGACAATTACATCTCTCCTTACCAGCGACGTTCAAATTTCCGGCGCAGAAAGACAGCCATTGCATTCATGGAGATCAGAAAAGCCAATAGGACCATGATAGCTGCTGAGGTTCGTTCAACAAAGGCCCGTTCCGGGGAATCGGCCCAGAGATAGATCTGTACCGGCAACACGGTGGCGGGATCAGTTACAGCAGTAGGCACATCAACAATAAAGGCCACCATACCAATCATCAGCAACGGTGCCGTCTCCCCCAGGGCCTGGGCCATACCGATGATCGTACCGGTCATCATCCCAGGCATGGCAAGGGGCAGGATATGATGTGTTATGGCCTGCATTTTCGAAGCTCCAACCCCTAAGGCAGCTTCGCGAATGGATGGCGGTACTGATTTCAAAGAAGCCCGGGAGGCTATAATAATAGTCGGCAGGGTCATCAGAGTCAGTACCAGGCCACCGACCAGGGGAGCGGACCTTGGCATTCCGAAAACATTGAGAAAGACTGCCAGGCCCAAAAGACCAAAGACGATGGAGGGGACAGCTGCCAGGTTATTGATATTGACCTCCACCAGATCAGTCCACCTGTTGCGGGGGGCAAATTCTTCAAGATAGACCGCTGTGGCCACGCCTATGGGGAAAGAGAGCACCAAAGTAACAGCCAGAGTAAAAAGAGAGCCAGCAACGGCACCACGAATTCCAGCAAGCTCCGGTTCCCGCGAATCTCCAGCCGTGAAAAAAGTACTGTTGAACTTTTTCTCCAATCGCCCCTCGGCAAACAACTGGTCGATCCAGCCGATCTGTTTATCGCTCAGCCGCCGGTCACCCTCCATCACATCCCGTAAGATATACCCTTTCTGAAACATATCCACCTCATCATCGGCCGGCAGCCAGATCTTTTGGCTGGAACCAATGATTCCGGTATCCTGCATCACCATCTTCTGGAGGATATAGGGGGCACCAGAGCTGACAAGCTTAGAGAGTTCCCGTTTCTCACTGCGTCCCGCAACATCAGGAAACAGGGTCTGCATGGAGTTTTTGACCAGGGCCCCGTAATTTGCAGTAGACAGGTTATCAACATCAAACTGCTCGGTATCAAAATGAATATCGAGCAGGATCTCGGTCTGTTGAAAGGCAGACCAGCCATTGGCCCCTATGGAGACAAAAAGGAGGCCGATGAAACAAACACTTGTAACAATTGCACTCAGACCGAACAAACGGAACCATCGTTCCCGGCGATAACGCCTGGCCAACCCCCTATTCACCCGATCCATTGTGCTTTCTTTCTTTCCTACCAGCATACCCCGTCCTCTTCCTTAATCCTCAAACCACACACCTCATGCCTCATACCGCATACCGCATACCTCACACCTCACACCTCATACCTCATACCTCATACCGCACACCGCATACCGCACACCTCATACCTCATACCGCACACCGCATACCGCATACCGCACACCGCATACCTCATACCGCATTCCGCATACCTCATACCGCATTCCGCACACCGCATACCGCATTCCTCATACCTCATACCGCATTCCGCCATCCTACTCATATTCTTCCCGATACCTGCGCACCACATAGAGGGCAATCACATTCAGAATCAGGGTGATAATAAAGAGCAGCAGGCCAAGGGCAAAAGCCACAAGGGTCTTCGGGCTGTCAAATTCCTGATCACCAACCAACAAGGTCACAATCTGCACAGTCACTGTGGTCACCGCCTGGAGGGGGTTTGCAGTCAGATTTGCGGAAAGACCGGCAGCCATAACCACAATCATGGTCTCACCGATTGCTCTCGATGCAGCCAAGAGAACGCCACCGACAATACCCGGCAGGGCAGCAGGAACAATGACCCGCAGTATCGTCTCGCTTCTGGTTGCGCCAAGGGCATACGAACCATCACGCATGGCCTGAGGCACTGCATTAATGACATCATCGGAAAGGGAAGAGACAAAGGGGATTATCATCACCCCCATAACCAGGCCTGCAGCCAGGGCACTTTCGGAAGACACACTGAGAGCAAAGAGTTCTCCGCTCTCGCGAATAAAGGGGGCGACCACAAGAGCAGCAAAAAAGCCGTACACCACAGTTGGGACACCGGCCAGGATTTCCATAATCGGCTTGGCCCAGGCCCGCACCCGTGAGCTGGCATATTCAGAGAGATAAATGGCTGACATGAGACCAATGGGTACGGCCACAGCCAGGGCGATACCCGAGATCATAAAGGTTCCGGCAAGCACTGGAATTGCACCAAAGCTGCCGGAACTGCCCGCCTGGTCGGCGCGCATGGCCATCTGTGGACTCCATTTCAGGCCAAAGAGAAAATCGGTCAACGGTACCTGTTGAAAAAATCGGATGGATTCGAAAAGAACAGAGAGAACAATGCCGATGGTGGTAAGAATGGCAATGGTGGAACAAAGGACAAGACTGATCTGAACAATTCGTTCCACATGGTTGCGGGCACGCATCTCAGGACAAATGCGTCTATAGACAGAAAAGGTAGAGAACAGGGCCGTCACCAGCATGACAACACCCAAGGCCATCTGGCTGATATGCTGCAAACCAATATATTGCTCTGCGGCCTTCTCCAGCACCGGATCAATATCCCTGGCCGCCACATGCCCGGCAATCAGGTTACGCAGGTTGTTGACCAGCAGGTCAGTCTGATCGAGAGAGAGATTCTGAAGAGAGGTCGGCAGGGTTTTCATGGCCATTGCGATCAACAGAGAATCGGAAATAGCCAACCAAAAGACAAAGATAAGGAGTGGGGGAAGCACACACCAGAGCGCGGTCAACAACCCATAATAACCAGGTCGCGAGTGGAGCCTGCTTGAACCGGCCGCAAGCCCGGTCAGAGAGAAGGCCCTTCGCTTTCCCTGCATATAGGCAAGAGAGGCTATGGTCAGCAAAAGAAGGAGAAAAAAGGAAGGATACATGTCAATCCATCTCCCCGCGGACAATCTTTCCTTCTACAAGATAGATAACCTCTTCGGCAATATTTGTAATTCGGTCCCCTATGCGCTCAAGGTGACGAGCGAGGAGATAGAGATTTACCAGGCAGGCGGCATGACCAGGTTCACTGTTTAACTCCCGGATAACAGCCTTATAGGCCTGATCACGCAAATGATCCACCTCTTCATCTTCAAAAAAGACCTTCCGTGCCAGGTCAGCGTTCTCGGTGACCAGGGCATCCAGGCCCAACTTGAACATCCTCAGCACCTTGCTGGACATGGGCTGATAGTCAATGCGAAAGGTCAGCGTCGAATCCTTACTGATCGTCTGCACGCGCTTGGCAATATTCACGGCATTATCAGCAATGCGCTCCAGCTCATTGTTTATCTTGATGATCGCCACAAGCAAACGAAGATCGGAGGCAACCGGCTGGTGGAGGGCAAGGATTTTGAGACACTCCTCTTCCACCTCGATTTCCATTTCATCAATTTCCCAATCCGAACTGACAATTTCCTGCAACAGTACAGGTTCTCTGGTCTGCATGGCCAGACAGGCCTTCTGCAGCCGATCTTCAACCAATGAACCCAGGACCATAAATTTTTTCTTTAATTTGTCTATTTCCCGATGAAAGGTGAGTTGGTGAGCCAAAGTATCCTCCTGGATAGCTAATTGAAGTGTTCTCCTCTTTTTTACTCAGTCTGTTTTAGGTTCTGATTAGCGTTTTATTAAGATTGCGTTAGGAGGTCATTTTTTCTTGCATGCTGGGGAGTGGCATGTAGAATTACATTCACAATTGAGGAGTTACTCTACAGACTTCAGCAATTCAGGTCAGCTTCTGTCACCAGGCAGCATGGCTTTCCCATGCTCAAGTCAGTATATTTTATAGCGAATACAGAGAATCTCTAACCAGCAGGAGAAATCGTGTGGGAAAAGCAAGTATCCTCGTTGTAGAAGACGATGCCGACATCCAGCAACTCGTCAGCTATAACCTGATAAAATCTGGATTCAATGTCACCTGTGCCGACTCCGGAGAAGAGGCCCTGGAGATCCTGGAACAGGAGCAGGTTGACCTCATTATCTTAGACCTGATGCTACCCGGCAGAAATGGGATGGAAGTGTGCACCCTCCTCCGGGAAAAGCCGGGCAGCGTGCAGCCACCAATCATCATGCTGACGGCAAAGAGTGAAGAGGATGATATTGTTTCCGGCCTCGCCTGCGGTGCCGATGACTACGTCACAAAACCCTTCAGTCCACGGGTCCTCATTGCCCGGGTCCAGGCCTTATTACGCCGAGAGCAGGAAAAAATCCTTACAGAACAACGCTCGGATGATAAAGACACCATCAGCGTCCATGCCATAATCATCCATCGCGGTCGCCATGAAGTCCTGGTTGCAGGAAAACAGGTCCATCTTACTGCCACTGAGTTCACGATCCTTGAACAGCTTGCCACCCGTCCTGGCTGGGTCTATACCCGTCAGCAGATCATCGATAAAATTCGTGGCTATGACTACCTCATCACCCCCCGGGCTGTAGACGTCCAGATATTCGGCCTGCGTAAAAAACTGGGCGAGACAGGACACTGTATCGAAACCGTCCGCGGCATCGGCTATCGTTTGCAGGAAGGGTAGCAGTGTGCCGGGTGCTGGATCTTCCTCCTGGCACCTGGCTGAAGGCCAACGCATATATCGCCCAATGAATGCCTTATCCAACCAGCAGACACTCTCCTCAACGCGTTCTACACTTATGAAAAACAGACGATTTTTCTGGCAGATTTTTCCGGCGGCTCTCCTGATTATCATCACTTCTATTTTCGCCACGACCTGGTACGGGACCCATACCATTCGCTCCTTTTACTACCATGAAATGCAGGAAGACATTGGAGACCGGGCCCTGCTGCTCCGCCCCCATATCAACCTGCTTTTGAGCACCAATGGCGGTCAACTCCAGGAGTTCTGTCGTCAAACTGGCCGAGCTGCCACCACCCGTATCACCGTCATTGCCAAAAACGGGCGGGTGCTGGCCGATTCCAACGAAGATCCTGCCCAGATGGACAACCATGAGACTCGTCCGGAAATCCAGACAGCCATGAGCGGACTGGTTGGCGCCTCACTGCGTTTCAGCAAAACACTCCAGCAGAACATGCTGTATGTGGCAATCCCGCTGCAAACCGACAAACCACTCGACGGCGTCCTCCGCCTTTCCGTCCCGGCCACAGCCCTTGACACAGTCCTTTCCTCCACCCGCACCAGACTACTCTTCGGCACCTTATTCATCGCCCTCATCGCAGCTGCCTTATTCTATTCCCTGGCTCGCCGCATCAGCAGCCCCCTTGAAGCAATGCGGCTGGGGGCAGAACGTCTGGCCAGCGGAGAGACAGATCAGCCCATTCTCATCCAGGACAGCCACCTCCCCAGAGAGATGAGAGAACTCTCTTACTCACTCAACAATATGGCTGAGCAGATCAACAGGCGCCTCAAGACCATTATCCAACAACGGAATGAACTTGAAGCCGTCTTCACCAGTATGACCGACGGAGTCCTGGCCATTAGCCCCGAGCAGACAATCATCCGCATAAACAGGGCTGCCGCCGAGCTCTTTCACATAGAGGGTCAGGCTGTACAGGGCACACCCTTTGCCGGGGTTATCCGCAACAGGCTGCTACAGGACTTTCTCAGCAAATCTCTGGACGATGAAATCACGACCAGAAAAGACCTCACCCTCATGGAGAATGGACAGAAGATGACCCTGCGCTGTTCTGCACACCCGCTCTATGACGGAGAAAACAAAAGGATGGGCAGCCTGGTAATCATGAGCAACCTGACACGGATCAATCAGCTGGAAAATATCAGGCAGGATTTTGTAGCCAATGTCTCCCACGAGCTCAAGACCCCGATTACCGCCATTCGCGGCTACGTGGAGACCCTGCTCGACGGTGCCATGGACAATCCGGAAGAGGCGATAAATTTTCTCAAAATCATCCACAGACAAGGGGCCAGACTCGATGCCATTGTCGACGATCTTTTGACCCTGGCCCGTATTGAAGATCAAACCAAAAAAAATGAGATAGAACTGCAGCTGGAAAAGATCTGTCCCATTATTGAGGCAGCGGTCCAGACCTGTACAGTGAGTGCTGAACAGAAAAATATCCCCCTCGACATCCAATGCCCCCCAGAGCTCATGGCCCTGGTCATCCAACCCATGCTTGAACAGGCGATTATCAACCTGCTGACCAATGCCATTACCTATAGCCCGCAAGGATCAACAATTACACTGCTGGCGAAAAGAGAGGAAAAGAGCACTGGCCGTAACCTCATCCACATCAGTATCCAAGATGAGGGCCCCGGCATTGGTACTGAACACCAGGAGCGTATCTTTGAACGGTTTTACCGCTGCGACAAGTCTCGCAGCCGAACCCAGGGCGGTACCGGCCTGGGCCTGGCTATTGTCAAACATATTGCCGGGACCCACAATGGCAGTGTGGAGGTTCAGAGCCAGGTCGGCCACGGCTCCACCTTTACCCTCACCTTGCCGGCCGTAGAAGGATAACGGCAAGGGGGAGTAGCAGTGACCGTCTGAGCAGGGAAAAGATCCGGGGCGCCATATGCTCAAAGCGGAGGAGACTCTGAGCAAGCGGATAATGTGTTCAGCAGCCCTTTGCAGATGCCCCCTATCCTTTCGGGCCTATACCACTGGCAGGGGGCAGGAGCCCCTTTTTCTTCGTGCCTCCTCTCAACCTGAATAAAAGAGAGTTCCGGCAAAGAACAAAATCCTTCTTCCACTCCTTGCCAAACCCCTTGAGAATCTGGTACAACCGTTCTTATTTACAGCGGTTACAATCAGGTACAAGAAACGTCCAACCCTCTTCTTCACAGGCCTACCTGTTCAAAAAATCATGACATTAAAAACCGGAATATACGTAGATGCAGAGAATATCAGGCTCTGCGGTGGATACGGAATGCGCTATGATATCCTGGTGGACCTGGCCAACCTCGGTCAGTCCATATTACTGCGGGCCAACTCTTACCTGGCCGAAGACCGAGAACGAACCAAGGAGGACCGGGAATATCGTCAAAAACTCTACCGCTACCATGGCATCCTCCGCCAGTGCGGCTTCAAGGTGATCAAAAAATATGTGAAGCACTTTGTCGACGACGAAGGCATCCTCACCACCAAGGCCAACGCAGATATGGATCTGGCCATTGATGCCCTCCTCCAGGCCAGGAACCTCGATCGCATCATCCTCCTCACCGGTGACGGTGATTTTATCCGCCTGGTCCAGGCCCTGCAGAACATGGGCTGCCGTGTGGAGGTGATTGCCTTTAACAATGTCAGCAACGAGCTCAAAGAAGAGGCAGACAGTTACCTCTCAGGCTTTCTCATCCCTGGCCTTCTCCCCATCCAGGGGAGCGACTCTCACCGCCAACGTGGATTCCCCATCAATTACAACCCGGATCGCGGCTTCGGCTTCATGCGTTACTTCACCATGCAACCCCACGGCCTGCAGGCAGAAAGCGTCTTTTTTCACTGCTCCAAGTCCAACGTCACCTCAGACACTCTCTTCCTCGACCCCAACAACATCTTTGAATTCAAGGTAGTGAGCAATCCAGACAACAAGGCCAAGACCGAGGCCTGGGACATTCGCTCCATCGACGAGATCCAGCCCTGAGCCACTCCTCTGTCCCCGTGAAAATAACTGCTTTCAGTGACACCCACATGCTCCATAGGCAGGTGGAAATTCCAGAGGCCGACATCCTCATCTTTGCCGGAGACATGTCCGTGTGCCGGACGGTTCAGGATGTGGCCGGCTTCAACGCCTTTCTCAAAACCCTGCCCCATCGCTACAAAATCGTCATCGCCGGCAATCATGATCATCTCCTGGCCAAGGCCCCGGAGCTCGGTCGCCAACTGCTGTCGGATGCCATCTATCTCCAGGATGAAGCAGTGAGCATTGCAGGGATCAAGTTCTACGGATCCCCCTGGCAACCGATTCTCAACACGGCGGCCTGTGATGCCTTTGCCCTGCCCAGGGGCCAGGCCATACGCGAAAAATGGGCTCTGATTCCTGCAGACACCGATATCCTCATCACCCACGTCCCTCCCAGCGGCATCATGGACGAGGATGGAGGGGTCAGCCATGGCTGTTGTGACCTCCTGGAGGCCATACAGCGCATCCGCCCTCGATTTCACATCTTCGGTCATATCCACAACCACAGCGGCATGCTGACAGTGGGGAGTACCACCTATGTCAATTGTAATGTGAAAGGAAAAAAAGGGCTGGTGCGACCCGCTCTGACATTTGATTATCCTCTCTAATGCGGCTATAGTGAAAGGAATCATCGTCCCCCACCATTCCCCGGCCAGCAAGGAGTAAAGTATGACAGAACAGCAGCAGGTTCTCATTGGCGGCAACCCCACCGGCAGCAAAGTTTTTCTGGATGCGGCCATGGCCAACCGACATGGCCTCGTCACCGGAGCCACCGGCACCGGCAAGACCGTTACCCTCCAATTGCTGGCAGAATCCTTTTCCCGTCTCGGCGTCCCTGTCTTTTCCGCCGATGTCAAAGGCGACCTCTCCGGCATTGCCCAGGCCGGGAAGGCACACGAAAAAATCAGTGCCCGCCTGCAGCACATGGGGATCAGCGACCATCCCTTTGCAGGCTGCCCTGTCCTCTTCTGGGACATCTACGCCAAAACGGGTCATCCCGTACGCACCACGATCTCAGAAATGGGTCCCGTGCTCCTCGCCAATCTCCTTGACCTCAACGATACCCAAAGCGGAATCCTCCATGTGGCCTTTTCCGTGGCCGACGATCAGGGCCTGCTCCTCCTTGATCTCAAGGATCTGAGTGCCATGCTCAACTGGATCGCCGACAAGCGGAAAGAACTGGCCAGAGGATACGGTAACATCAGCAGTCAGAGCATATCCACTATCCAACGAAAACTCATGGTCCTCAATGAATCAGGAGGAGAATTCTTTTTCGGGGAACCGGGACTGAACATTGAAGACCTGATGCATACTGACTTTTCCGGTCAGGGAGTAATCAGCCTCCTCGATGCCTCATCCCTCTACTCCAACCCCAAGATCTACTCCACCTTTCTCCTCTGGCTGCTCTCCGAGCTCATGGAAGATCTGCCTGAACGTGGTGATGCCCCACTGCCAAAACTGGTCTTTTTCTTTGACGAGGCGCATCTTCTTTTTAACAATGCGCCCAAAGCCCTGACAGACAGGATCACCCAGGTGGTACGTCTCATTCGCTCCAAAGGAGTGGGGATCTTTTTTGTCAGTCAGTACCCCAACGACATCCCCGACGAAGTCCTCGGCCAGCTGGGCTGCCGCATTCAACATGCTCTGCGGGCCTTTACCCCAAAAGATCAGAAGGCCGTAAAGGTGGCAGCCCAGACCTTTCGCCAGAATCCTGACATCGACACCGAAAAAGCCATCACCGAACTTGGCGTAGGAGAGGCCCTGGTCTCCACCCTGGACCCCAAAGGCCGTCCCACCATGGTGGACTGGTGCCTGTTGGCGCCCCCCCGTTCCCAGATCGGACCTCTCACCCTTGAGGAGAAAAACCAACTCATGGGCCGCTCTCCCCTCAAGGGTCGCTACGATACTCCACTCGATCGAGAATCCGCCTATGAACTGCTGGCAGAAAGGGAAGAGACGCTTCAACGCAAACGTCAGGAGGCCGCTGCGGAGCTGGAAAGAGAAAAGGCAGCTGCCAAAGCAGGCAAAAGCTCCGGCAGCCAGCGACAGTCTGTGGGAGAAGCCATGATCAAATCAGTGGTTCGAACCATTGGTTCCCAGATCGGCCGTTCTATTGTCCGTGGCATCCTGGGATCCATCATCGGCAAAAGAAGGTAAAACACAAACTCATGAGCACTGCCAGAATACGTCCCTGCCCCGGATGCAGCGGCAGCGGTCAGACCTCCACCTTCGGAGGAGTCAGTCGTTTCCTCCTTTCTTATGAAGAGTGCCCGGAATGCAATGGTGTTGGTTTTTTGACACAAGAAGATGACCACAGTGTACCAGTGGAATACATTGCGGGTCACAGTGGGCTCTCTGCCTCGGAGGCAAACAGATTTCTCCAGGAATTAGCCCAGACACTGACCACAATCCTGATTCAGGGGCAAACAGTTCACCTCAGAGGATTTGGCAGCTTTTCCCTCTCATCTGCAGGCAGCGGCAAGAGACATATCAATTTCAGCCCCGGCACCAGCTTACAAAAGTATCTGAACCACCCTCAGCAATGAAATTCTTTCCTGTCTCAGACCTCCTCAACGCCGGGGATGGCCTCTCAGAAAACAGCAGTTGTTCTTTTTCCAAAATTTGTTTCCTCCCACACCGGCCGAGAAAGCAGTCCGATGCATGGAAAAATCCGGGCCCAGAGATCCAGGCCTGAACGACCAGTTTTTTCGCTTGTAAATAAAGGGGTTACACTGAGGAAAAACCTGCAAGGAACTTTTGCGCAACTTGATCTTCCAGATGGATGCGCCGACAGGGGATGCTCCCTCTACGAGAACAACAGAAGAATATTCGCGGCTCATTCCTTGCCACAAAAGCCCTGCGCACCACGCCGCAAGAGAACCTCTCAAGAATAGGGGCAACACACTAAGAGAGCAAGGTCTCTTGGACACTCAGGCCGATCTGGCGCAGGGTATATGGTTTTTTGACAAAGGTCCTGGCCCCCAGAAGCTGGACCTTTTTCACTTCCTCGTTTTCCGAAAAGCCACTGGCCACAATGGCCTTCTGACCGGGTCGGAGCTTCCTGATTTCCTCATAGGTCCTCCGTCCATTCATGCCCGGCTCCATGATCATATCAAGAACGATCAGATCCGGCTGATTCACCCGGACATACTCCACTGCCCGCTCTCCCGATTCCACACAATTCACCTGGTAACCTAGATGGGTCAGCAACTTTTCTGCTATATCACGCTGCTGCGCTTCATCATCAACAACAAGAATTTTTTCTCCATTTCCCTGCAACTCTGCAATATCCAACAGTTCAGTCTTGCCCCTCGTCTTGCTTCGGGTGGCTGGAAAATAGAGGGTAAAAACAGTTTTGCCGTTAGCACGTTCTACCACAATAGTACCGCCATGATCCTGAACGCTATTCCAAACCACAGTAAGCCCCAGACCGGTACCGCTCTTGCCCATGACCTTCTTGGAATAAAAGGGCTCAAAGATATGTTTCAGGTCCTCCTCTCCAATACCAGGACCGTCATCAGCAATAGAAATCAGCACATATTCGCCCCGTTCCAGCAACTGGTTCTTCTCCAGAGGCTGGTCCAGATAGCAATTACTGGTAGTAATCCAGACATGCCCCACTTCTCCCACTGCCTCGATAGCATTAACGATGAGATTCATCAAACATTTGTTTACATGCACAGGGGAACACGAGATATCAAGCAGTTCCGAATCAAGATCAACGACGCACTCAACTTCCTGATGACGGGAATGTATTTGACCGTACTCGGGAGAGTCGAGATAGGCCTGGATCAAGGTGTTCAGATTAGCATTCTGCCGAGCAGCGGCAACACCACGGGCCACGGTGAGCAAATCTGCGACAACGTCCGCCGCCCGTTTCCCTGAATCATGTATGGCTTGCAATGGCTTACGCAGATCACTGTCTGCCGGCACCTTCATAAGCAGCAGTTCCGGATAGCTGACAATACCGGAAAGGATATTATTCAGATCATGAGCCACCCCTCCGGCCATCACCCCAATCATCTCCATCTTCATGGATCGATGCAGTTTGTCCTGCAATCTTTTCTCTTTACTCGCATCAATAAAAAAGAAGAACTGGTACTCCTGACCGTGATATTCGAAGTAACTGGCAAAAATATCTACAGGAATGGTCGACCCGTCCTTGCGCCTGTGAGTGCGCCGCATGGAGAGGGAACTCCGCTCATGCGAGGTCGCTGCCAACCACTCTTTCCACGATTTTTCAGTGAGTTCCACATCAATATCACCAATGGGAAGAGCACACAGTTCCTTATGGCTGTATCCCAGGAGATCGGTGGAGGCCTTGTTGGCATTAATAATAAGCGTCTCTGCCAGGGTCTTGCCGTTAACAACCCAGAGAATGGGAAAAGCACAGGATTCGACGGTATATTGGGTAAAAAGAAGTTGCCGTTCGGTCTGTTGCAGCTGTTCTGACTGTTGTGAAATCTGTTTATTCTGTTCCTCCAGCTGCCTGGAGTATTTCCTTAAGGTGAAATTTCTATAGAGCAACAGAACGATACCAAGTCCAACAAAAATCATGACCTGCCAGACAATGTCGAAATTCCGTTCATCCACATACTTGACGGATATCCACCGATTCAGTATACGCTGAGGATCTTCCGGATCAATGGCAGCAATGGCCTTGTCAAAAATAGAGCACAGCAGAGGTTCGTCCTTGCGGGTGGCCACTCCCAGTTCCCAGCGCTCATCAAATTTACCGGCGACCTTCAACTCGGTGGCAAATGCTTTCTGAATGGAATACCCAACTGTGGCAAGCGTTCCGATAAAACCATAGAGATCCCCCTCCGCCACCTGTTGCAAACCCTTGTCAACGTTTTCCACCTCCACAATCTGCATTTTCGGATAGCGTGTCCGCAGTAATTCTCCAAAGGCATATCCCTTCACCACCCCCAATTTTCGATCAGTGATAGCGGTAATGTCATCGATAAAAGGGCGTTCCATCCTGGCAGCCATGACCAAGGGTATGCGAAGATAAGGGCGAGTGAAATCCATATACCGTTCCCGCTCTGGAGTGGACATGGCCAGGGAGAAGATGTCGCATTTTCGGGCCTTGGCATACTCAACACTTTCCACCCAGGTCCTGGTGGGAACCAGCACCAGGGGAACAGGAATAGTCTTGCCAAAGAGGGCCATGTAATCGGCTGTCATCCCCACATGTTTGCCGTACTCGATCTTTTCCAGAGGCATCCAGTCAGGATCGACGCACATGGTGATCTGGCCCTTCTTTTTGAGAAACTCTTGCTCGTCATCGGTCAGAACAAGAGTTGCCGGTGACAACTCTACCACCTTGTTCATCTCATGGGCGTGCAAAAGAGACCAATCCCCACTGGAGATCATTGTGAGAAATGCAATCCAGAGGGGCATAAAAGCGCTATAGGCTATTTTTTTCAATTCAGATACCAATTCTTGGATAAGGACTCATTTACCAATATCCCATCGCCGAGCCTGGGTATATTATAAAAAAAAGGGGTTGGGAATGAGAAATAATACTCATTACATTGTAAGGGAATAAAAAGAAACAGTCAAATTTTGTAGTGGTTTGCAAGAAAGGTCCCCCTCGACAAACAACCACCAAGAAAAGAGTCTTCTTGATTTTCGCCCAGAGGCAACATATACTTTTTGTTAGTCATTCCTTTCTTTCGCCAACTCCAACCCAATCCGGGAAGATGCGACAGGATATTCCGGCGAGGAGAATTATGGAGGTGGCAACGCACTGTTGATAACAAAAAACGGTGACGGTGTGGAGGGATGTCCCGGCGAGGTCTATGAACGGACCAACAACAAAGCCAAGCCGACAAACAGGGAGCAATGTCATGGCTGCCATAGTTGTGAAGCACTCTGAGAGGACAAGGCCATTTCCGTTGCAGAGGAAGAGCACGTCCTCTCCCATAGCTGGTAAACCACTTCCTGAAACACGGCAACTGGGCAGTCCCCTGCCCAGACAAAGCAGCCCATTTTCCCATGCGATAATGACATATTCATGAAATCCTCCTCACTCCTCTCACTGGCCCTCGGAGTCAGCTGGATATTTTCTCCTGAAGCCCTGGTGATTGCCGGCAACGTAAGCGGTCAAATGGGCTGGTTGATCTTTCCCTCCCTGATCGGAGTGGTCATTGTCTACATGGTGTGCAGCAGGCTCCTCAGGAGTGAGAGTCTTCCTTCTTCACCTGGCTGGGATTTTCTCGTCTTACAGCGAGGAAGCGGCAGCATACCAGCAACGACTCTGAGCCTGACGGCCTGCCTCCCCCTGACGATACTTGCCGGAACCGCCCTCCTGGTCACCGCAGGCTATACCTTTAACGAGGTCTTCCTCTACTGGTTTCCCAATTTCGGCTTTTCCTTTCTCCTCCTGGGCCTGCTCACCACCCTCCAGCTCTTCCGCAAAGAGTATGCTCTTTGGCTGCAGCTCTGCTTCAGCACCCTGGCCATGGGTGGCCTCCTCCTTCTTGCCCTCTATGGAATTTTCTCTCCTGACAAACAAAGTACCGAACTACTCCAGCAAGGGAGCGGATTTTCTCTCTCCTCTGTCAGCCTTCTCCTCCTTATTTTTGTTGGCCACACACTATCCGTGGACCAACGAAGGAGCTCCTTTCCCCTTCCCCTGGTCATGGGATTTCTCCTTTCCGGTCTCTGGATTCTCGCCTCTCTTGGCCATGTCAGCCCGGAGAGACTCGCCGCCTCGACAATTCCCTATATGACTACGGCACGAGAAATCCTTGACGACCCGGGCCGCCAGCTTATGGGGATTGTCATTATTTCTGGTACCTGCGGCGCTTTGAACGGGCTTATGATTCTCACCCGGAATATCCTTACAACGCTGGCCAGAGAAAAAACAGTTCCCCTGTTTTTATCCACCCAAGAAAAGAGATGGGTCCTCCCTTTCTTGCTGGCAGCAGCAATCGGCACCTGTATGGCTACAGGACTGGCAGGAAACGAACTCCTGGAATCACTCCTCCGCAGCGCTCTCATTCTCTGGCTCCTCTACTACAGTTCCCTCTGCCTTTCCGCTGTCCGCTGGATCCAAAAAGTGTCTGCATCCATGCCCTATCCGGCACTTTTCTCCACGCTCCTGCTCATGGCTGGAGGTATCACCCTGATTATTGACGATCCGCGCAGATTGGAAATGGGCATCTTTATCTTTTCCGTTTTTTTCGCCACCAGTGTGCTTAGCACCTGCTGGCATTTTATAAACAAACGACAGAACCCTACAGGTTCACCTTAAGGAGAAAACAGTATGAAAAAGCTCTTCGTCCTCCTCGCATTCTTTCTCGTCGCTTCCGCTCTCCCGGCACTGGCTGGTGATGTTCCAACCATGAGCATAGAGGAACTCAAATCCAGACTCGACTCTCCAGACCTGATCATACTCGATGTCCGCTCAGGAAGGGACTGGAGTGCCAGCGAATTCAAGATTCAGGGCGCTATCCGAGCTCCGGGAGAACAGCTGGCAGTATGGTCCAAACACTATCCAAAAGACAACCCCCTGGTCCTCTACTGCGCCTGACCGCACGAGGCAACCAGTGCCAGTCTGGCACAACAGCTTATTGCTCAGGGCTACACAGATGTCTATGCTCTCAAAGGGGGCTGGCGCGAATGGTTCCGTGCTCATTTCCCTGTGGAAGAAAAGTAGGCTCCTCGGAGCGAAGGAAGGAAAAAGAGGTTGCAGAACGGGACGGTTTGTTTTTTTGTACCTATTCAGGTCACTCGCCAATCGTTGGCAAACAACTGCTCTGGAACTGTTCAGCAGTGTTTTATATTTGTTCAGTCAGGACTTCGAAGCATACTGGTGCAGTTCAAGAAGAGCTGAATGGTCGAAGATGGCGTGCCGCTGAAGAGTTCCGTTTTTTTGATCTGGAGAGAGCATAATGAAGCAAGTTGAAGTGTTTTGTCTGCAGCCCATAGCCTGTTTACCTGATAAATGACCCTTCTCCTGGCAGCGGATATCGGCGGAACCAAGAGTGACCTGGCAATCTTTGAGCTTGCAGACAGCCCAGAGGCCCCTCCCCTGGCCCACCAACGCTTTCTCAATCGACAATTTCCAGATTTTGATGCAATCCTGACGGACTTTCTCGTTCATGCTCCCCCACCGGATTATGCCTGTTTGGGCGTGGCCGCAGTTGTCCGTCACGGTGAAGCAAAACTCACCAATCTCCCATGGAAGCTGAGCGAACACAGCTTGCAAAGCAAATTCGGCTGGCGGGCTACCTGCCTGATCAATGACCTTACCGCACTCTGCGCCTCTCTCCCACACCTGCAGGAACGCGACCTCCTGGTAATCCAGGCGGGCCAGGCAGAGAAGAACGGTATCCAGGCGGTAATCGCTCCCGGCACAGGACTGGGTGAAGGCTTTCTCGTTAGCGGAACATCGTTTTTCTTGGCCAAAGGCTCAGAAGGTGGCCATTGTGACTTTGCTCCGCTCAATCAGGAGCAGGGAGAACTTCTGGCGTATCTCCAGAAAAAACAGCCCGCTGTAAGTTATGAACTACTCTGTTCGGGCAAGGGCATTCCCAATATCTTTGACTTCTTTTCTGCCACTGAGGTGGCAAGGGACCACAAACGATGGCAAGATATAACAGGATCTGGAGACCAAACACCACTCATCATAGAAGGGGCGCTGGCTGACTTTCCATGCCCTCTCTGCCTGAAGACTCTGACAACTTTTCTCGACATCCTGGGAGCCGAGGCAGGAAACCTGGCCCTGAAGCTCTATGCCACCGGTGGGCTGTTCATAGGCGGAGGCATCATGCCAAGACTTGCTGGTCGCATCTCCTTTGCCTCTTTTCTTGACAGTTTCAGACGAAAGGAAAAGATGAACGAACTCATGTCGTCCTTTCCTATCCACCTGATCTTGAAAAGTGATGCGGCCCTCTGGGGCGCCTTCGCCTATGGCCGCTATCATTTTAGAGAACAGCGGGGCAAGAAAAGGGGCTAAGCCTGTCATTTGTGGCACTGGAATCTATCGACCCTCTCTTCAATGAAAAAGAAATGACAACAGTTCTCCTTTTCGCACCTGGCGACAGCCAGGATTGAGTGTTTTCAGGGCCTTCATCGAAATTATTCCCTAAAAACGAGATCAACCATTTCATTTTCATACGCTCTTGTGATACACTCTTTTTGAAACGATCCTTAATTGACATACACTACAAATAGCCAGGCATTGAAAAAGGCTCTGGGCCAAAACCTGACAATCATTTTTCCCTTCATGTCCACATATGAACTTTCTCAATACGTTCTCCTTAAAGATTAAAATAATGGGCATGATTTGCCTGCCTATCCTCCTCCTTCTCCCGGTCTTTTTTTCCATATATGATCAGGGAACCGAAGCGTTGAAGCAGGATCGCAACAGGACCATGCATATCGCCGACACCATTGCCTTGAACGGGGCCATCTCCAGTCAGCAACCGCGGATTGAAAAAGCATTAACGAATGTCTTAAATACTGACGAGCTCCTCAATTTCATAGAAAATCCCAAGGACAGCAGTTCAAAAATGGTTCTTGATGGCCTGTTTCTCTCCCTGCAGGAACAACAAATTGTCCGCTTCATCGTCTATGATGTCAACTATAGAATTCTTCTCCAGCATGCCAGGAACCTTCCCCCGTACTTCAGCCCGTTACCAAACAACCTGCAACCGCTTTTTCGGATGGCTGCGGAAGACTTTGAGTTTCACTTTTTCTATCGCGGCCCTGGACGAGCAACGGATTCCTTTCCTGTTGTCTACTCTGTGACCACAGTGATCACCGATGATAATGACAATACAATCGGCTATGTTGAACTTGCGCTGGATTCAGCCCTCTGGATAGAGCAGATTGCCGAATTGACCACCAATACGGTAATGCTCTACGATTCCACACGTCGGGTCATCAATTATTCCACCAACGAGGAACTGAGCAACAGATTATTGCCAGCCTTACCTGAAGATCTTCAAAACAGTTCTTTTATCCAGACCACAGCCCAGTCCACAGATTTTCTGGCCGACATCCTTCCTCTGTCTGCTCCCAACGAAGAGGCTATCGGTCATTTACTGGTTATCAGTGATGCCACAAAATTTGTCCGGGCCGAGAAAAAACGCTGGCTTTACGGTCTGTCTATCACCCTGGCCATTGTTCTCCTCTCCCAGATATTGGCCCTTCTCGCAATAAGCAAGGGGATCATTGCCCCCATCAGAGAGGTAATAGCTTTTGCAGCAGCACTTGCCTCCGGTGACAGCTCCTCTTCTCTTCAGGCACAGGCAAGCAAAGAGCTCAATGAAATGAGTGCTGCCCTCAACACCATGGGCGCTCATATCCAGGAACGGTCCCGACAGGCAAAGGCCATTGCAGAAGGAAATCTTGCCGTACAGATTGACATCTATTCGGATCAGGATGTCCTGGGAAAAGCCCTTACTTCCATCACTGACAATATTGGTTCAATCATTCGTAATATCAGCGACAAGGCAGACAATCTCCTCCAGACATCCCGCCAGGTCTCCGCACTCTCAGATGACCTTGATATTTCCTCAAGGATCATCGAATCCAGAACTCAGGAACTTGAAGTATCCTTTGCATCTGTCACCACCAACCTCCAGCTCATTGCCAGTGCCACCGAAGAGATGTCAGCCTCCATAAAAGAAATCAGTGATAACACCAAGACAAGCAGTCAGACCACTCACGAGGCCAAACAGATTGCCAAAAAGTCCTCCGATGTCATTGAACAGCTGAGTAAGGTCGTTATCAGCATAGGAAAAGCCAACGAATCCATCACCGAATTTGCAGATCAAACCAATCTTCTGGCCTTGAATGCAACCATTGAAGCAGCACGGGCCGGTGACGCAGGTAAAGGGTTTGCCGTGGTTGCTTCGGAAGTAAAAGTTCTGGCCAGCCAAAGCATGAACACAGCCCATGCCATTCACACTGACATTGAAAATATCCAAAAGTTCACAACAGAAGCAGTTTCTGCTGCCAAAAATATCTCCACTGTTATCGAATCGGTAAATGAATCATCCCTTATAATCACCGCCGCAGTCAACGAACAGTCCTCAGTGGCCAATAATATTTCCAACAACATCTCCATTGCCCATCAAAGAACCACTGGATTTTCAAAAAATATAACAGACATCAGTAATTCGGCGACCGTTACCAGTGAAACGATGGTTGCTCTCAACACCTCGGCACAGGAACTTGAATCCATAGCCACAACTCTGCGCAACCAGGTGAAGTCATTTACCCTGAAAAGCTAATTTCTCTTCCCTAACCCTTAACCTCATTCCAAGGAGGAATGCATGCCAAAAATCTTTTCCAAATTCGTACATCTCGCCATTTTGGCCATTTTTTGTCTCTGTCTGTCGACACCACTTGTAGCGCAGGAGGTGGACAAGGGAAAAATCCCTGCGGATCAACTGGCCAACGCCTATAAAAACTGCCCTGGGGAGTAGATGTATGGGATGAGGATGAGGCCGTGACCCACCTGCAAGAGGGTGAAAATATCCTCTGGGTGGATACTCGCCCGGAAAGCTTCTTCAAAAAAGGCACCGTCCAGGATGCTGTTCTCCTCATTTACAATAAAAAAGGCCTTCCGGAAAACACTCTGACCCAAGAGTCACTGGATAAGGCCCTGGCCGACAAAGGCATTGCCAAAGACAAGGCAACCATTGCCTTTTTCTGCCAGGGACCGAAATGCCATCGCAGCTACAATGCCACTTTCGCCGCCATCACCGAATGGGGATATGCCCCGGAGCAGATCGTCTGGTTCCGGGCAGGCTACCCTTTCCTCTTCAAAAAAGTACAGGCTGATGCCAAATTGAAACGCAAGGCCAAACGGTACCTCAGCGACGATGGCGTTAAACAGCTATAATTCCAAATGTTCACTTCTTCAGCAACGGCACAGTCGGCAGCAAGCCACTGTGCCGTTGCTGGTTTCACATGGGGTACCCTCTTCTCATCTGCCGGCGATTTTTTTTGCAGAGGGTTCAAGGAGCAAAACAACAAAGAATAGAGTATAGTCCCAGACTAAAGAAAAGGTGTTGGGGATGCCGGATAAATTGTTATCTGCAACAACTCCTCCAATGGTGAAGATAACGATTGAAAAGGAAAAAACACCATCAAAGAAGACACAATTGGGATTTTTGACATCAACAGGACAAAACAAATCCCAGGGATGGTGTGTTCCCTTCAGCCCTCAACCTTCAGTCCCTTTTCCTGAACTGTCAGGTACTACAAACGTCTCATCGGAAAGACTCTGTGGCAGATATTCCGCATAACAACAATTTTGACCTTCTCCGCCTTATCCTGGCCTTCAATGTCTGCCTGGCTCACCTGGGAGCGGTCAGTGGTGTCCGTGCCTTTATCCCTTTAGGTTATTATTTTCATTCAGGGGTAGCTGTCGATTGTTTTTTCGTAGTCAGCGGTTTTCTTATTTTCAGAAGTTATGAGCGTTCTTCCAGCCTTTTTTCCTATCTGAACAAACGACTTCGAAGGATCTATCCGGCGTATGTGACAGTGGTTGTCCTAGCGGCCTTTTTCCTCCCCCTGCTGGCCCCTCCAGAAGCAGAACTCTTATTCTCCCGAGAATGGTTTCGCTACCTCCTGGCCAACCTTTTCTTTCTCAATTTCCTCCAGCCGGATCTTCCCGAAATATTCAGCGCCAATCCCTTGCAAGTTATCAATGCTCCACTCTGGACCATCAAAGTCGAGGTTATGTTTTACCTTTCGCTCCCCCTCATCTTCCTTCTCTTGAGAAACAGGAAAAAATGGCTTATCCTTTGCCTTCTCTATGCTGCATCAATCGGTTACTCTGCCCTCTTCGTCCATCTCTACCACAGCAGCGGACTGGATATCTATCTCAGGCTGGAAAAACAGCTCCCCGGGCAACTGACCTTTTTCCTCGCCGGCGGAGGAATGTATCTCTATTTTTCCTTGTTCAAAAAACATTGGCGGAAACTGTTCTTCTCCAGCCTCCTCTTTCTGACCGTAAAGGGCTATAGTTTTTTCCCGCCCCTGTACCCCTTGGCCCTGGCCATTACCGTCATCTCCCTTGCTGTCTGTCTCCCCTATACAGGCAATTGGGGAAGATATGGAGACATCTCCTACGGCGTCTATATCTTTCACTTTCCACTTATTCAGCTCTGCACCTCCTTTGGCCTCTTGCAGCCACACCCATGGCTGGCTTTTCCCTTGCTCATCCTTGCCATTCTTCTCACAGCAGCCTGTTCCTATCATCTGATCGAGGGCCCTTTCCTCCAAAAAACCTCGCACTACCGTCTGGTAGCAAAAGAGGATGCCTCTTGCCCATGCTCCCCCTGATGCCCCCCCAGGAAATCCTTAGCCGCTACTGCCCCGCTATCAGCGCGGCACAGGTGTCAACCCTTGGCCAGGGAAACATCAACGATACGTTTCTGGTCCGTACAGACAGGCGAGCCATCGTTCTTCAACGCATCAACGGCCAGGTCTTTCCTTGTCCTCAGGTTCTGATCGACAACCTGCAGGAACTGAGCCGTCATCTGGCATCCCGTCCAGATACTGGCGGACAACGATGGGAAGAAGCAGTGCTCGTTCCAGCCCTGGACGGTTCTCTCTCAATACTCGACAATAACGGCTCGACGTGGCGGGCCCTTTCCCATATCAAAGACAGCGTCACTGTTTCCCGAGCAGACAATCCCCTCCTGGCTGAACAGACGGGTTGGGCTCTTGGCCATTTTCACAAAAGACTCACTGGCCTGGATGTCGAGAAGATACAAACGCCCCTGCCAGGATTTCATCAGCTCAGTGCCTATCTCTGCCACTATGATCAGCTGCTCGCCAATGGCCTGAATCATAACTCTGCAGCTATTCGATTTTGCCTGGAAACGATCAGAAAAAACCGCACCCACAGCCTCTCCCTGGAAAGGGCACTTACCAGGGGAGATCTCCGGACCCGAATCATCCATGGAGACCCCAAAATCGCCAATGTCCTCTTTGACCCGAAAAGTGGGCTGGCCATCAGCCTCATCGATCTGGACACCGTAGGACCGGGTCTCCTCCAACACGACCTGGGTGACTGTTTACGTTCCACCTGCAACAGCGGAGGAGAAGACAGCGAACCAGACCAGATACGGTTTGACCTCGACCTCTGCCGGATCACATTACAAGGATTTTTAGAGGAGGCAGGCCAACTCCTCACCCCCGTTGACAGAACATTGATCTACGACGGAGTAAAGTCGATCACCTTTGAACTGGGACTGCGTTTTTTTGCGGACTATCTGGAAGGTGGTATCTACTTCAAGTGTCGCAGCCCGGAAGAGACTCTGCACAGAGCCCTGGTACAGTTTTCCCTTCTCCATGACATAATGGAGAAGGAAAAGGCTATCCGGAAACTGACTCTTGCTGATAAGTAACTGGCATTGCTCATCAAGGTCCTTTCCAGAAACGGGAATGTACTACAAATCCGAGGCAAAGGCATCCCCTTCTCCTCTCCCCGACGGAGACAAGTTACTCTTCCCGGTGAAATTCCATGAGCAGAAAGCTCATGTCATCCTTTGCCTCCATCCCTTCACCAAACTCCCGAATATCCTGGAGCAGCGCGGCCTTGACCTCTGCCAGTGGAGATGTCACCATGCCACGCAATATTTCCTGCAGGCGTTGCGAACCATACATCAGGCCTTCCCGGGTTTCGTACTCCGAAACCCCATCGGTGTAGAGCAGCAAGCGCTGACCTGCCTGAAAACAACCACTCCCTTCATCAGGAGGCGGAGCCAGTGTCCCCATGCCAATGGGAACTCCGCCCTCTTTCAAGGCGAGGGAATCACCATCGCTGCTGACCAGGAAGGGTGAAGGGTGGCCGGCCGAACAGTAGGTATATTCGCCGCTATGAACATCGACAATCAGATAAAAAATAGTGAAGTAACAGCCAAAACGCTCGAGAGGGAACTCTTTGTCCAGAAGCGCCACCACCTCAACAGGCCTGCGAATACGACAAGAAGACTTACCCTGCTCCTCTTTCAGTCGCCCTCCATGTGTAGAAAAAAACTCCGAAACCAGGGCGGTAATCAAGGCCGCCGAGACCCCGTGCCCACTGACATCTACCATATACAAGGCCATATGGTCTGCATCCAGACGAAAGACATTGAAGATATCCCCACTCACCTGCTGACAGGGTTGAAAATACCAGGAAAACTCCATGGCCGTCAGCGGCAGTGTCTGGGGAAGGAGGTGTTGCTGCACTTTTGCAGCAGCTGACAGATCCTGATCAAGGACCTTTTGTTTTTCCTCAAGCAATCTATTATTTTCCACCACCGTGCGGTAGAGTTTCCTCAGTTTGAGATGGGTTCGCACCCTGACCAATACCTCCTGAGGCTGAAAAGGCTTGGGTAAATAATCTGCAGCGCCGACATCAAAGCAGTCTACTTTGTCCTTGACACTGGTCAGGGAAGAAATCATCAAGATCGGTATATCCAGGGTCAGGGGATCGTTTTTCAAGATTCTGCATGCGGTTATTCCATCCATCTCCGGCATGACAATATCGAGGAGAACCAGATCAGGCAGCTCAGTCTGAACTTTTTCCACTCCTGAGCACCCATTTTCCGCAGTAATCACCAAGTAACCTGCTTTTTTCAGGATCATCTTCAGAAGTTCCCGGTTGACCAGATCATCTTCAATGACAAGAACAGTTTCCCTCTGCTGCTGATTCATGATGGTTCCGGGTATCCTTTCAGTTTTTTTCAAGGCGTATGCTGAGTAAACAACTTAGATGTATATGGCCTGACCACAAGGCTGGAATTGTAGTAGCGCGAATCACCGGTCACCTCCTCACCCAGCCAGGGAGGTCTCAGAATCTCCTGTTCCGGGGAGATAAGTTCTATTTCCGCAACCACAAGTCCCGTGTTGGCGCCACGGAACTCGTCCACCTCCCAGACCATTTCTGCATACGGAACCCGGTAACGTACTTTTTCAATCAGCGGCTGTTGACAAAGATTGTCCAGCAGTTCCTGTCCATCTGCCAGCGGAATTGCATACTCATACTCCAGACGGGAAGGACCATCACTGCCGCCTTTGATTGTCAAAAAAGCCTCATCTTCCACTCGGCGCACCCGTACCGTTCGCTCTTTTTCCCGGCTCAGATAGCCCTGACAATAGAGTTTCCCTTTTGCTCCCTGCATCCAGGAATTGTCTTTTACCAGAAATTTTCTTTCAATTTCTACACCCACGATCCTCTCCTACTTTGCATGGGAAGGCAGAACGTTTTCGCTAAATCTGTTACGATAATTACCCGGCGGATTATACTGACAGACACAGACATTACTGTACCCATCAGGGCAATCAGATCTGCAACCGCAACCAACCTCGGTGCTATTCTTCCACACAATCTGAGTAAAATGTCCGATGCCGGGAGAGAATCCGGGACGCTCATAGTCATACCCAGGCTCCTCACTATACCAGTAGTCAACCACGCTTTGCGGACTCTGCCCATAGGTTGCCCAGGAAATATTTTCTCCATAAGCGGAAGCGGAATGGCCTTTGGGGCAGGTTGCAGCGTAAGCCCGAGCGCTGTCTGCGATCATAGCGGACCATTGCAGAGGCGCACTGTGATGGCGGCTGCGGTACCGGTTATGGCTGGACAGCCACGCCGCGCTTTCAGACTGCGCCGCCCCCCCTGCTGCGGGCAACACCACTGCCCAGAAAAGGCAAAAACAGAGGGCAAAAAACTGTCCTCCATGCTTTTCCTTCCTTTTGCGAACCCTATCCATTCCCGCTGC
Organism: Pseudomonadota bacterium; assembly: GCA_018817385.1. Lineage (GTDB taxonomy): Bacteria > Desulfobacterota > Desulfobulbia > Desulfobulbales > Desulfocapsaceae > Desulfocapsa. The sequence goes on along the minus strand of JAHIUA010000043.1, from coordinate 20,493 downwards.
CACTGCCCACTCTCCCTTCTTTCTTTCAGACAGGTTTCATACTACCCTGTTCCACTATAGTCAATAGATAGCCAATTAGTCAAATTCCCTGACAATATTCCTGTCATTTCAGGCTCTCTACAGAATCCATTCTCTCAACCTCTCTTGCTTTCCTGACTCTCTTTCTTGATCAGAAGACAAGAAGAAGGGTGTTTCCGAACAAAAAAAGATTTATACTGCAACCTGAGAAGGTAAGAGCAGAGCCACCGACATTCAGGTCCATTCATGAAAAAGCAAAGCAGCAAAAAGATACATCCCATCCCGCAAAAGACAAGTGCACAGCACCTGAGCATGTCCCTCCCCACCTCTCAACGGGGAGGCGTGGGACTCTCCATTCAGCAGGCCTCTGCTCCCTGCGACCTGGGCTGGGTTCTGGCAGGAACAACAGAGAAGGGAATCTGTTTCATTGGCCTGGACGACGCCCCAGGCCCTCTTCTCATTGCCCTCCAGAATCGATTTCCAAAGGCTCAGATCTCTGCTGCAAATTCAGCGTTCTCCGAAGATCTCATGAAAATCGTGGCCTACATAGACAGCCGGGCAAAAGATTTGCACCTGCCTCTGGACATCCAAGGAACCACGTTCCAGCAACAGGTGTGGAGGAGTCTGATTGCTATTCCTCCAGGAACCACCCTCACCTACAGCGAACTTGGAGAACGTATTGGCCGACCCAAGAGTGCTCGCGCCGTGGCAAACGCCTGCGGGGCAAATCCTGTGGCAGTGCTCATCCCCTGTCACAGAATCATCCGCCGTGATGGCTCTGTTGGGGGGTATCGATGGGGTATTAAACGAAAAAGGATTTTACTGGAGCGGGAACAGATGGCAAAGAAAAAAGATACGGGCCAAAGCCAAGACTGATTCCTGACCGACATTCTCACCTTTTTCTCCTGTCCTCGCCAATCCGGCAACCCCGGACTTGAAAAGGTGGGAGCCAGCGGGTAGAGTAGCGCTCTTTGCTATAATCAGGAGAAAAAGCGATGCATAAAAATAAAAAAACCCCATTCACCCTCCATTGCCAGTCTTCAGACTGTGCTGCCCGCAGGGGGGAAATCCAGACCTTGCACGGCACCGTCCAAACCCCGATCTTCATGCCGGTGGGTACACAGGCCACAGTCAAGGCCGTGACCCCGGAAAACCTTAAAGAGCTAGGTGCCCAGATCATCCTCGGCAACACCTATCATCTCTTTATCCGGCCCGGTCATGAGCTCATCCGCAGCTTCGGAGGTCTGCATGGTTTCATGAATTGGGACCGACCCATCCTCACCGACTCCGGTGGCTTTCAAATTTTCAGCCTCAAAGAATTGACAAAGATCACAGAAGAAGGGGCGAGTTTCCGTTCTCATCTGGACGGCTCCAAACTCTTTCTCAGCCCTGAAAGTGCGGTCCAGGTCCAGGAAGCCCTGGGCTCGGATATTATGATGTGCCTGGATACCTGCATCCCCTATCCAGCAACCCGGGAAGAAACGGTCAAGGCCACCGACCTCACCAGCCGCTGGGCCAGGCGCTGCCGCGATGGCCAGAATGAAACAGGTCAGCTCCTCTTTGGCATTGTCCAAGGCGGCATGTTTCCAGATCTCAGGCAGGCGCATGCCGCGGCCCTCATCGATATCGGCTTTGACGGCTATGCCCTTGGCGGCCTCAGTGTGGGAGAAGACAAATCCATGATGGAGGAGATGACCGAGGCCACCGTTCCCCATCTCCCAAAAGACTATGCCCGTTATCTCATGGGCGTTGGCACTCCTGAAGATCTGGTGGAAGGGGTTTACCGCGGGGTGGACATGTTCGACTGCGTCATGCCCACACGAAATGCCCGCAACGGCACCCTGTTCACCTCCACCGGCAAGGTAGTGATTAAAAATTCCAGATATCGCACTGACAAGGAACCGCTGGACCCCAACTGCAACTGTTACACCTGCCGCAATTACTCACGAGCCTACCTCCGCCACCTCTTTCAGTGCCGGGAAATCCTCAGCTATCAACTCAATACCATCCACAACCTCCATTTCTACCTCAATCTCATGACTGAGATGCGTGAGGCCATTGAAAAAGACCGCTTTTCCGCATTTCGTAACGATTTTTATGGCAGGCTTGAAACAGAGTGATTACAAATATTCCTCTAAGATAAAATCACACTCTTACGTTAGCCATTCACATTTTGTTCTTTTATTGGAGGAAATACCATGACAGGAGTTGCATACGCAGCAGGCCCGGCAGCAGGAGCCGGAGGGGCAGGAGGCATTGCTTCTTTTATTCCCCTTATTCTCATTTTTGCCGTCTTTTACTTCATGCTCATCAGACCCCAGCAGAAACAGGCCAAACAACAGCAACAGTTTCTGAACGACCTTAAAACCGGCAACAAAGTCGTGACCAAGGGTGGCATTCACGGAACCATTACCCGACTTACCGACAGTGTAGTGACTCTGGAGATTGCCGAAAATGTCCGCATCAAAGTTTCCCGTTCAGCCATTGGCGGACCGCTTACCAAGGAAGGCTTACCTGCCCCTGAAGTTGCCAAACCAAAAGGTGGCTGAGGCATAGGCGGATGTTGATTTTCTACAGGCTGTAGAATTTGTAGCAGAGGCAGGATCTCCCTGAGAGGCCCTGCCTTTTTTTTGTCCTTGACGACCTTGATCAGTCAGCAGCCATGAATCCCTGCATTGCAGGGAAGGCCATCATGCTACTCCGATACAGTGCGAGGGGGACAACAATAAAGATGCGCAGCACATGCGGCCTCTCTGGCCACTCCAGGGTCGAGGAGCCAAAACAGCCAATTCCCCCCACAAACAAAAATATCTGACCGGAAAATACTGTGGACGAATTGATCATCCTTCTGTTCTGGATCCTCTTAGGTCTCTGTTTTCTCCTCAGGGCACTTTTTGCCCTGTTCTGCCCCAGGCAGTTTGCCGAAGGAGCCCGCAAAAACCTCTTTATCAGAGAGCGGATAGAAGCCCTTTTTCCTGGCGACAAGGCAAAAAGGAGGGAGAATTGCGATTTCCCTGATGCAAATGGCATTGAGAATGCAACAAACGCCGCCCCCCAGGAAAACACTCGAAAACAGAAGCCGCCTCCCCCCTCCATGCTCAAATAGCAAGGATTACCACCTCCTGCACCTTTTCAGACAATACAGCACATAACGAATGCATTGACTTTTCTCCAAAATTGAAAGACTATTGAAAAAGTACCAAGGTAACAATTCGTTCTACAGTAACGTTACATCTGGGAAAACTTGGAGGTCCAAGATCACGGGGCAGTCATCACGGTAGCCAGGATACCGAAAGAGGATGACCAAAACGGATCTCCACTTATACTTACGCCCAATTTCTACCAATGGAATGGGCGTTTTTCTTTATTCAAGGCGAACACGATCTGATACGTTCACCGCCCCTTATGACAGGTGCGCAATGGAAGAAAAAAAGGTACTGCTGGTCGACAACAATCCAGTTATTCTAAGGCTCCTCTCAGAAATTCTGGAAAAAATGGGCCATATCGTCGTGACGGCCACAGACGGTCTCTCCGCTCTTGAATCCCTCAAATCCTTCCATCCCGACATTCTGATCACCGACCTCATTATGCCCAACATTGATGGGGAACAGCTCTGCCGTATCGTCCGCAACAAAAAAGAACTGAACAATCCACTCATTATCATCCTCTCTGCCATCGCCTCCGAAGAAAACTATGACTTCCGAAGAGCCGGCGCTGATGCCTGCATAGCGAAAGGGCCAGCAAAAGATATGGAAAAACATATCAAGGTAATTCTTTCCTCTGTGGGCAGAAAAACGCCCGATGAAATACTGGGGGTCGAAACAGTCTATAAACGACAGATCACCACCGAACTCCTGTCCAGGAAGAGGCACTTTGAAATAACACTGGAATCTATGGGTGATGGATTTCTCGAACTGACCCCAGAAAAAAAAATAACCTACTGTAATTCGAAAGTAATACAGTATCTCAACTGTTCTGAACAACAACTCCTCTCTTCAAACTTTATCGACCTTTTCCCTGAAGAATACCAAGAACTCATTGAGAGAAACTTTAACAGACTGAAGAACCGGCCTCTGATCTTAGGGACTCAATATCCCATCAAGATCAATGAGCGACTCCTCCGTTTTAAAATAATTCCGGTAAACAGCGACAATGAGCATTGCCTCATTGTCCTGGTCCGGGATATCACTAAGCAGAAGCAGGATGAAGCAAAGATTCAACACTACATGAATCACCTGGAAGAAATGGTGAAAAAAAGGACAGAAGAGAAAGACATTATCAACAGGGCGCTGAAACTGGAAATAGTAGAACACGAAAGAATTAACAAAGAACTGGCGTCTGTTACCAGGCAATGGTTTACGACCTTTGACACCATTCCCGATTTTATATCTGTCCTCGACACAGAGATGCGCTTTGTCCGAGTCAACAAGTCTCTGGCCGACTTTCTCGGCAAGGATCCTGAAGAACTTCTGGGACAGCACTGTTGCCGAGCCATCTACAACAGAGACAGCCCATTCCCGAACTGTCCACACCTGGAGGCCATTGCCCAAAACAGACCGGTCAGTGTGGAGATCCCTGAATCTTTCCTGGGATTCCCTCTGATGGAGACCTGTTCCCCCTGCTTTCACGAAGACGGGACGCTCCTCGGCACCATCAATGTCGGTCGGGATATCTCACAACAGAAAGAAGAGGAAAAAGAGCGGCAAGATATCATTAACAGACTCCAGGAAGCTTTATCCAAAGTAAAGCTCCTGAGCGGGATCATTCCCATTTGTGCATCCTGCAAGAAGATACGGGATGACAAGGGCTACTGGAACCAGGTGGAATCCTATATCCGAGACCATTCAAATGCGGAATTCAGCCACGGCATCTGCCCTGACTGTGCCCATGAACTCTATCCCGAGCTCTTTGATAATGGCAAATCCGAGAAAAATGAAAAATGACAACCAGTCCTTCGGGACAACCTGACATACCATCAGCAACTCAGGTTGCCTGCCACCCCGTGACAGGCAACCTGAGCAGCCGATAACTCCTGAACCGAGTGGAATTGAGGGACCTCTTTCCGATATCGCTCATTGGCATGATAACTGGTTCGTTACAGCCGTTTTTCCTGCACGATAACAGAAAACAAGATGCCTTTCCTGCTCTTTTGCAGCCAACAGCTTTCGTCCTCTCTCCCCACTCAGCATTGAGGAGAAAGGACAGAACTCCGCCAACACCAATAATCAAGCCACGCAAGCCTTGGCCGCCGCAAGGGCCGCATCGTAATCAGGCTCTTCGCTGATTTCCTTCACATACTGGACATAGGTAACCACTCCCTCCCGATTAACAACAAATACGGCGCGACTGTGCAAGCGCAACTCCTTGATCAGGGCCCCGTAGGCCTCACCCATGGAGGCATCCCTGTGGTCGGACAGGGTCTGCACCGCCTCCACTCCTGCCGCTCCACACCAACGCGCCTGGGCAAAGGGAAGATCCATGCTGACGGCAAGGATAGCGATATCCTCTCCCAGGGCTGCAGCCGCAGTGTTAAAACGACGAGTTTCCGTATCACAGACCGGGGTATCCAAAGAGGGTACCAGGGTCAGAATCAAGACCTTGCCGGCAAAATCAGCCATGGACGTTGGTGACAGATCATTCTTGAGGAGAGTAAACCCGGGGGCCTTATCTCCCATCTTGATTTCATCCCCAACCAATGTCAGCGGGTTTCCTAAAAATGTTGCTGCTCCGTTTCGTTCACTCATACTGTCTCCTTTTTCGTCACTGAGAAAATATTTCCCTTACCTTTAGGATAGAATAGTCCGGCAACGAGTTTTCTCCAAAAGAATACCTGATGCCAGATCCCCTGCTCCCCTCTCTCTTGCCCTCTTCAGCCTCTTTGTCACACCTCTCTTTTCCCTCCTCACTCCCACTCACAGGCCAAGAATAGAGCGCGCATTTTTCGTGGTCTGGAGAGCGACTTCCTCCTCCGTCTCCCCCCGTAACCCGGCCAGGGCTGACAAAATCTCAGGCAGGTATTCAGGACTGTTCCGCTGTCGACAGTGACTGACGGGCGGGATATCCGGAGAATCCGTTTCCAGAACCAGAGACTGAAGGGGGATTTCTGTGGCCACCCGCCGAATCCGGGTAGCCCGGTCATAGGTAACAGTCCCGCAGATACTGATATAAAATCCCATTTTCAGGTACTGCTCTGCCTGTTGCAGACTACCACTGAAGGCATGAACGATTCCTCCCCGGCTAAAACGCAGACGGCGGAGGGTGGCCTGAACCTGGTCATGCGCCTTACGCACATGGAGGAGTACGGGGAGTTCAGCCTCGGCGGCAATAGTTAATTGGGCCTCAAACAGCTCCTGCTGAGCGGCCCGGTTCGCATCTTCCACAAAATAATCGAGACCGATCTCACCAATGGCCACCAGCTCTCTACCCAGCGCATGCTTACGCAGGAGATCAAGATCCTGCCAACCATGATTTTGCAGATACATGGGATGCAGGCCAATGGCCGGGTGGAGATCTCTTTCTTTGCTGCAAAGCGAGAAGAGCCTCTCCCAGCCTGCCCGATCTACTCCCGGCAGAATCTGAGCAACCACCCCTGCGCCCCTGGCCCTGGAAAGGACTTCCTCTAAGTCATCAATAAAAACATCCACATCAACATGGCTATGGGTATCGATCAGTTCCATAAACAACAAAGCACAAAAAGTTGAGACCTTGGCATGAGAGAGACCCTCAAAGAGGTTTATCTTTTCATACCCGTCCAGATCCAGAAGCTGCAGACAGGCAGCCAAATACTGCAGCTGATCCTCCTTGAGCTGCTCGGACAAAAACAAAGGTGCAATAAAGGAGAATAGTTATCGCTCTCGCCAATGTCAAACAAAAAAACCACATTCTGCGAGGCAAAAATCGCCGGCGACAAAGATAAAAGGGAACAAGACCACGATGTTCTCTTTGCGGAAAATCCAGTGGGGTGAATGACACAGGAGCGGAACCCTCTTTACTGCTTCTCAAGCGTTGCCAGGAGGTCATTGATTTCTAGATAACGATTCATCCCCTGCAGCCACTCCAGCGGTACGGCATCAAGCCCGAGAGAGGCCCCCAGGATCATTCCAGTAACCATGCCCCTGGCCGCAGAATCACCGCCTGCCATCACATTTTCAATCAATGCCGTGCGCAGGTCATCACCATAGGTCAATACCAGGTGCACGACCCCTGGCAGGGCAGAGACAATGGTACACATCTGGCCAAATTGACCAATCACCTGACGGCTCTCCTTGCCCGCCGAATCAAAGGCTACGGCCAAACGCATATCCAGTGCCATATCGGCCACCCCTTCCGCCAGGGCCTCGGCCATGGCCTCCTTTGGAGCCGCCCCCTGCAGGATGGCAAAGAGCGTTCGGCTGAGAAAATCCGCACCGGCAAGTGCGGCTGGGGCCGCATGGGTCATTGCCGTCTGGGCATGAACCGCAGCCGACATCCCATCAAAATCATCCCGGTAGCGATAGGCCAGGGCAGCTATCCGAGCCACACCGCCCAGATCTGAAGAATGAGAACCGCTGTTTTCCGGTCCCGTCCCCTGGCCAAAATTGATCAGGGCTTCCCGGGTCGCCGCATCCACATAGGCGTCACAGTCAGCAAAAAACCCCTGCCAGCGACGACTGAAATCCTCGAGGACAAAGCCTCTCTGGGCAGCCACCGACTGCAGGAGCACCAGGGCCTGGTCTCCGTAATGGGTAAAATCCCCCTTCCTTTTGCCAGGGTGATAGGAATCAGCCAGAGGCGAAAAGAAATTTTCGACTCTGCCAAACTCCTTTTCGATACGCTCGGTTTCGTAAATCCAATGCGCCCCTAAGGCCAGGGCGTCAGCTGCAAAAGAGGCCAAAACCATGGCCCTTGCTTTATCATCCATCCTCGTTCCTCCACTGCGTCTCACTCCATGGCGAAGAGAAAGATCCACATCGCCTCTCTCATCCACCTGACATCTTCTCCAAAAACGGGTATTGTATATCCTATCAACTGAATTGATTCCTGTGAATGAAAAATATGACCACTGGAGAGAATCATGAGCCCTGAGGAGATGCGAGACAAGGCTGTAGAGCTGTTTACAAAACGATTTCATTGAGGCCAGGCAATTCTGGCCGTGGGTCAGGAAAAAATAAACAGGACAGATGAAGCAGTTATCCGGGCAATTGGTGCCTTTGGCGGCGGCATAGCTGGCTCAGGCTCTGTCTGCGGTATCCTCCTCGGTGCGGTGGCCCTTGTCTCCTCTTTGTACAGCAGAGGAAATCTGACCGAGAGAGAAAATCCCCGTCTCTGGGGACTCAGCCACAAACTGGTGCGTCAATTCGACAACCTGACTGAAGGCTACGGAGGGTCCAACTGCCGGGACATTGCCCGCCTTGACTGGCAGAACAGAGATGCAGTGAAAGACTACTATACCAACCCGGACAGCCGGCGAAAATACTGCATAGCCCTGGTTGCTGATTTTTCCCTGTTCCTTGGTCAACTTCTCGAAAAAGAGATGGCGAGGGAGGATAAGTCATGAGCCCCATCAAAGTCATTCGCGAAGATATTACCACCCTTAGGGTCGATGCCATTGTCAACGCTGCCAATAACTCCCTCCTTGGAGGCGGAGGTGTGGATGGCGCCATCCATGCTGCTGCCGGCCCTGAGCTGCTCGAAGAATGCCGTAAGATAGGTGGCTGCCCGACAGGAGAAGCCAGGATCACCCGAGGATATCGGCTCCCGGCCCGCCATGTAATTCACACGGTGGGCCCGATCTGGAGGGGAGGAAACAACGGGGAAGCTGAACTCCTGGCTTCCTGCTACCGGCAATGCCTCCTCCTGGCCGAAAAAAACAAATGCCGCTCCATTGCCTTTCCCGCCATCAGCTGCGGTGTTTACGGCTATCCGCCCGACCAGGCCTGTAAAATTGCCATAACAGAGACTCACTCCTGGCTCTCCGAGACAGACACTGTCGAGGAAGTTATTTTTGCCTGCTTCACCGACACTATCGAAACCGAACTAAAAAAAAAATTGTCTCTACTGTCGCCCTGAGATATGCCTCCACAGGCCATTCACAAAAGACATCCTTTTTTAGGTCCCCCTCAAGAGGGTGCGCACTGCAAGGAGTCGTTTGAATCCCGACGCCAGGAGAAAAAACAGGGAGCAGACAGAGCAGATCCAAGCCATCAGTAATAGTATCATTCACCAGTCATCGGCTATAACGCAGGTAACGAAGAAAAAAGTGACCAATAATTACCATTACTGTCAAGGATCAGCAAAGAAATTTTTTTTGCAATGGCTGAAAAATAAATCCCCGGCTGAAAAAAGTGGCCACTTGCCCACAACCACATTGTGCCACCCCGTATTTACTGGTTATTCAACGTGCAGCGCATCCACCTGGCACCAATGACGCACGAAGCCAAGAGGCTGCCAGGCAAACAACCCTTTTGTAAAGCGCTAACTTTATGCTTTAATAAACAAAAGGCAAATGAATGTTAACGCCTGCAATTCAATTGCTCGTCCAAAAGCGCCGTCTTCTTACTATCTGTCTGATATCTAACTGATTCCTGTTTCACCCTAACCCATCAATCTGTTCCGGAGAAAGCATGCTAACCAATATGAGCATCAAGTGGCGGATGTTTCTGATCCTTATCGGTATCGTCATTCTTTTTGGAGTAATGTCCTTTTTCGCCTTGAATATCTCAGGGCAGGTCCGTGATCTCGGACTCAAAGAAACCGGTACCGTAATGATGGAGGACCAAAAAGATAAGATCAAGGTGGCAAGCCACGCCATGGCACTCGCCATTAACCAGGCCATTGAAAAAACAGGCCATAGCGAGGAGAAAAACAAAGTCGAACTCATCCGCGCCATGGTTGACACCATCCGTTTTGAGAAGGACAGCTCGGGATATTTTTTCGTCTACCAGAACACCACCAATGTGGCATTTCCGGTCAAAAAAGAGAATCAGGGCAAAGATTTTGCTAACATCAAAGACAAGAACGGCGTCTATGTTATTCAGGAATTGGAGAACCAGGCCAAGTCCGGTGGCGGTTTTGTCAGTTACATATGGCCCAAACCAGGAAAAGGGGATGCTCCAAAACTCAGTTATGCGGAAATGATTCCCGGCCTTGATATGTGGATTGGTACCGGGGTCTATATTGATAATATAGATCACACCATGGCAGCACTGGATGCCAATATGAGTAAACTGACCCGCAGCAAAGCCATCAATATGCTGCTGATTGCAGGACTGGTCTTTCTGGCCATCATTGCCCTCACTATACTTATCGTAGTGAGCATTACCTCTGGCCTCAAACAACTGACCGCAGGCCTCAGAGACGTAACCGAGGGAGAGGGTGATCTGACCAAACGTATCAACATAGGGTCGAGGGATGAGCTTGGTGAGCTGGCAACCTTGTTCAATAGTTTCCTTGTAAAGCTGCAGGGAATAATCAAGAAAATTTCTGCAAGTTCCTCCCATGTCAGAACCAGATCCACAGAACTTTCCACCATTTCCAGCCAGTTGCTCTCCAACGCAGAAGACACCTCACAGCGGGCAACCAATGTTGCGAACTCCTCCGAGGAAATGAGTGCAAATCTCAACAATGTGGCCGCTGCAATGGAGGAATCCTCCACGAACAGCAACATGGTGGCCACTGCAGCAGAAGAAATGAGCGCCACCATCAATGAAATTGCCGAAAATGCAGAAAGAGGGAGAAATGTTTCCGGTGAGGCCGTAGAACAGGCCATCAGTGCTTCCGAAAAAATGACGGAACTGGGACTGGCAGCAGACAAAATCGGCAAGGTAACGAAAACAATTACCGAAATTTCCGAACAAACCAACCTCTTGGCCCTGAATGCAACCATCGAGGCCGCCCGGGCAGGTGAGGCAGGAAAGGGATTTGCTGTGGTGGCCAATGAAATAAAGGCACTGGCCAAGCAGACAGCAGAGGCCACCCTGGATATCAAAACACTTATTGACGCTGTCCAAGGCACCACGAAAACAACCAGAGAGGAAATCAGCCAAATCTCAACAATTATTGGCGGCGTCAATAATATTGTGGCCACCATTGCCACCGCAGTAGAGGAACAGACAGCCGCAACCCGGGAAATCGCCAACATTATTTCCCAGGCCAGCCAAGGGATCCAGGAAGTGAATGAAAATGTCACCCAGAGCTCTGCCGTTGCAGCCGACATTACCGAAAACATTACAGAGGTATCGTCCTCGGCGCAGAGGATTTCCAATAGCAGCAACGAGATCAAAGAGAGCGCAGCAGATCTCCTCGCCAGCTCCAAAGAACTGAATGACATCGTTGGAAGTTTTAAAATATGATTCCGCTGCAACCACCATAAGCCCGCCAAGGAGGGAGAAGTCGTTTCCCTCCTTATTGCTGCAGGAGTCTTTCGGATTGAGAGAATCGGAGTGAAAAGGCGAGAAATCGAGACCGGATTTTCATGGCGTTGAAGTAAGCAGCAGAACTATTTAACGAAAAGCCTGGGAAATAGGGGCCGACGTGTCAACTTTGCAGCAGAATTATGTCTCAGTCCGACAGGCTCTCAGGAGCAACGGCCAGAGCGTCCCCTGGGGGATCTCCCCTCAGATTCTCAGATAACTATCCAACCACACAAACAATTTTCAGCTTGCCAACAGCAGAATCTTTCCGCACCTCAGCAGTCCTTCATTTTTTCCCGTGGCCACGCCCCGCACCTGATCCAGGGGGCAGCAGAGCAACGTTTCTTCTTCACTCCTCCCCCTTGACCTACCCTTTCTGATTGGATAACGAGCACTGAAATCCTCTACTACTCGAAATAAACAGGGATAGATTGTGGCAAACCTTACCGTATCAAACGTTCCCTGGGAACATTAGTCGGCTCCACTTTTACCAGCGTCGTACCGGCTGTTGATTTTCCACCGCCCATGGCCTGATAAAATGCAGCGCTGCTCTCAATAAGGTGGTGGGCCTGAGCTTCGATCAGGGCTATTCGTACCTGCTGTACCTGCTCTTGGGCGATGAGAAGATTGACATAGCTGACAGATCCAAGCCCATATTGGCGCTGGATAGATTCCAGAGCACCTTGCGCTGCCGCATGAGCGGCAGAAAGGGCTGTCAATCTCTGGGCATCGTTCTCCAGGGCACGCAGCACATCAGCCACACTGCGCAGAGATTCGAGTACGACCATACGGTAATTCGCAGCCGCCGCATCGAATGCCGCCAGGGCCGCACGTTTTTGTGCCGGTAATCCTGGGGAGAAGAGGGGTTGCGTCAGTTGTCCAACCAGGCTCCAGATGGCCGAATCGCTGCCAAACAGGGCGCCGGTCGTCAAGGCCTGGGAGCCGAGATTGGCGCTGAGGGTGAGTTGCGGGTAGAGCTGAGCGATTGCCACCCCATATTCCGCATTAGCCGCATGTAACAGGGCCTCGGCTGCCTGGATGTCTGGACGACTGCGGACTAGCACCGAGGGTACGGTAAGCGGCAGATCAACTGGCAAAGTGAACTCGCGGAGGGAGAAGAACGGCAAGCCTCCGGTCCCTGGTGCTCGACCAACGAGTACGGCCAGCAGGTGTTCATTTTGCTGCAGCTGATTACGCAGGGAGGGGATACTGGCCCGCGTCTGTTCCACCTGGGTCTGGATGGCCAGAACAGCATCCGGAGCGATCTGGCCCAAGCGCACACCTTCGCGGGTCATTGCCAGTTGTTCTTCCTGGGAGCGGAGGATGGCCTCTGTGGCCTGGATTTGGTCAGCCAGCCTGGCCAGGGTGACGGCGCCGGTAACGATATCTGCTAGTAAGGTCAACCGGGCTCCTTCAAGTTGAAAGCCCTGATAATCGACCTGGGCGGCCAAAGACTCCAGAGCACGTCGACTGCCTCCGACCAGATCGAAGGTGTAGTGGACAGAGACGCTGGTGCTGTAAAGGCTGAATTCCTGGCCATCACCACTCTGGCCTGACACGCTGGGATTGGAGCGCTGACGCTGGCCACCGACATTGGCCCCAACCTGTGGATAGAGGCTCGAGCCGGCCTGGGCCACATACAGTTCATTGGCCTGGCGCAAAGTAGCCCGCGCCCCAGCCAGTGTGGGGTTGGCAGACAAGGCTTCATCAATCAGGGCATTCAGCTTTGGCGAACCGAGTTCATGCCACCATTGCTGATTATCCTCTCCCTTTTCACTGAAGCGCTGTGATTCTCCAAGCACTATGGGAGTGGAGGTATAGGTCTCCACCTCAGGAGGTGGCGGCCGTTTGAAGTCAGGACCAACCGTGCAGCCAGCCAGGAGAGTGGAAAGAATAAGGGTCATAATGAGCTGATAACTGATCGAGTGAGGGATGTTCATACAAATACTCCTGAAACGGATTACAAAAAGAGCAATGACAGGCAAGAAAACTGTTTTGCATAGCTCGTGTATATCTCATTGCTGGTCTTGAGCCACCTCCAGGGTTTGTCGAATTGAGAGAATCATTGCGAAAACTGGAGAAATCAAAACCTGATTCTCATGGATTTGAGGCGAACAGGAGGACTGTTTACCGAAAAGTCATGAAAATATGGGCCGATTTGGCAAATTTGCGGCAGGATTATATCTCAGTCCGACAGGCCCCCAGATAAGGGTCAGGTAAAATTTCGCCCCTCGCCGACTTCTTCGTAGGTCACCCCATCGCGGATATGGTAGATGCGCTTGAAGGTCGGGATAATCTTTTCATCGTGGGTGACGATAATGATAGCCGTCTCGTATTGGCGGGCCATGTCGTTTAGAATCCGAATCACCGCCAGAGCCCGTTCGCTGTCGAGGGGAGCCGTGGGCTCGTCGGCAAGAATCACCGGGGGGCGATTGATCAAGCCCCGGGCAATGGCCACCCGCTGCTGTTCGCCTCCCGAGAGCTGCGATGGCATGGCCTTGGCACGATGTTCCACATCGAGGGCTTTCAATAATTTTACTGCCCGCTTACGCGCTTCGCTGTTTGATACACCGGCCAGCATGGGCAACAAAGCGACGTTATCGGTTACATCGAGGAAAGGGATAAGATATGGCGCCTGGAAGACAAAGCCGATTTTATCGCGGCGCAGGGCGCGCAAATCTTTCACTTTCCAGCCATCGTCATAAATGACCTCGTCACCCAGGATCATCCGCCCGGCGGTGGGTTCGATCACCGCCCCCAGAGATTTCAGGAGTGTACTCTTTCCTGACCCTGAGGGTCCGATCAAACCGACCACCTCACCCGGAGCCACCTGCATATCCACGTTCTTCAGGGCCTCTACAGCGGTGTCGCCACTGCCATAGCGTTTTTTTAAGCTTTCGATATGAATCCCTTTATAGCCCATATTACCCTCCTATGGCCTCAGCCGGGTCGACTTTTAGGGCAGCACGAATGGCGATAATGCTCGAGAGAATACAGATCACCACCACAGCTCCGAAGCCAATAACCGAATCGAGAGGCTCCAATAGGACATATTTAGGAAAGATCGGCGCCATCAGAAGGGTGGCCGTGATCTTGCCCACCACAAAACCAATCAAACCCAGGGCAACGGACTGTTGCATGATCAAAGCGATAATGGTGCGGTTTTTGGTACCGATCAACTTGAGCACAGCAATCTCGCGGATCTTGCCCAGGGTCAGGGTGTAGATGATAAAGGCAACAATGGCGGAGCTGACAATCGACAGGATCACCAGAAACATGGCAATCTGTCTTGCTGAAGTGGCGATCAGCTTGCCAACGAGTATCTCTTCCATCTGATTGCGGGTATAGACGGTCAGTCGCTTCCAACGGCGGATCGACTCTGCCACGACCTCGGAGTTATGGCCCGATTCAATCTGCACCAGCACCGCATTGACATAAGGATTGATGCTTTGGGAAGCGATGACGGCATCAAGTAAACCCGGAACTTGCGGACGATTGAACGCCGGATTTTCGGCAGTGCGGCGCCGCTGCTGGTGAATGGCGTCATTATCCTTGAGGAATTGGGCCTCCTGGGCATCTTTCAGGGGGATGAAGACCATGGGATCGCCACTGGAAGAGACCATTCTTCTGGTCAAGCCAACCACGGTATAGTAGTTGCGACGGATCTGGAGCGTATCGCCAAGTTTGAAGCCGGAGGCGATATCAGCCACAGCCTCATAATGGCCACGGGTGATCTGGCGGCCAGCGACAAGATAGGGGGGCCAGCCGCTGGTGCCGGCAGCTCCCGGCGTAACGCCGGTAACCATGGTCCGCACGTCGCGCTCGCCCTGGCGTACCTGCATTGTAAGATAGGTAACGTTGGCTGCGCTGGCGACCCCCGGCATGCCGCGGAGGGAACGCCAGGTGTCGTCATAAATGCTCGACGATTCAGCATAGGGACCGAGGGTATCTTGTTGCACCACCCAGAGATCAGCGCCACTGTTATCGAGTAACGCCTTGGCATCATCTACCATGCCGCGGTAGATGCCAGCCATGGACAGTGTCACGCCGATCAGCAGGCCAAGGCCCACGCCGGTAAAGACAAATTTTCCCCAGGCGTGCATGATGTCGCGTCCTGCAAGACTGATCATGGCGTCACCCCTGGAATGCGATCGACAACATCGATGCGGATGTCTGCAGTCAAAGCCTTTGCACTATAGACCACATACTGGTCACCGACCTTGAGCCCCTCTCGAACCTGCACAGACCCGTCCAGATCGGCAAGACCCAATGCGACCGGGGTAAAACGCAGATCACCATTCATGACATGCCACACCCCTAATTTGCCATCGACACGGCGAATGGCGGCATTGGCAATGACCGGTGCTGGCGGAAGCGGTGGCAAGGCGACAGTGATTTCAGCCAGTTCACCCACTGGCGGCAGGGGTTCGGGAAGTTGATTGAACTCCACCTTGGCCAGGGTTTCCTCAGTTACTGCGTCAGCATATGGTTCCACCCGCAGGACTCGACCTCCACGCACCTCGCCCGCCTGTGAACGGAGGACGATCTGGGCCGGCAGATTGACAGTTAGACCACCGGCGTGAATCTGGTCAAAACGAACATTAATCCACAAATTCGCGGGATCAACCAGCTCCACCACTGCCTGGCCAGCCACCACTGTGGTGCCGGGATCTACATGGCGCAGGGTCACCAGACCATCACTCGGGGCTACAATCTTCAGATTGCTGCGCTGAGCGAGCAGGGCCTTACCTTCAGAATGGACACGGACAAGTTCCTCAGCCGCTGCCTGCAAACCTGCCACGGCCACCTCCAGCTCATGTTTTTTCGTAGCAACGATTTCCTCACTGGTTGAGCGCGCGGTCAGTAATTGCTCATAGCGCCGGGCCTGGATTTGCGCATAGGCCTGCCTGGCCTTGGCTTCACTCAGCTGCGCTTCAGCGCGCTTGCCTGCGGCATCCTGGGCCCGGATTCGATCGTCAAGGTCAATCGGATCCATTTCGCCAAGCACCTGGCCAGCCCTGACCAGATCTCCCACCTCAACATCCAGGCGCTTAAGCCGCCCAGCACTGGTAGGGCCAATCTTGTAGGTATATTGTGCCTCGACGGTACCGATGCCAAAGAGGGCAGGTGTGATGGCCTCGGTTTTCACCCTAGCCACGGTCACCGGTACCGGAGCAAGCGGCCCTGAACGCAGGGCGACATAGATAAAGAGGGCCAAAAGGGGGAAAAGCACCACCACCAGTGCCAGAGTACGTCCTTGTATCGGTAGACTTTTCATTGCGCGCTCCTGATGCCACGACGATAGATGGCAAAGACCCTCGGGGCATCATGCCGAATGTGATCCACATCGCCGGCCAAGAGTGATTGCATAATAAGCCCCTGGATAGTTCCGATAAAGAGAATAGCAGCCGCCTCTATATCAAGATTTGCGTCCAGTTCTGTATCCATTTTTCCTTCTTCCAACAGCCGGTGCAGACGTTCGCCATAGCGCCGGATAAGTGTTTGTACCTTCGCCTTAGAGGCCGTTCTTTCAGAATGTTGCAACTCGCCAAAGAGAATACGGGGAACACCAGGATGCTCGGCCACAAACACTACATGGGCCATGAACATGGCTTCGAGGGCAGCGAGCGGAGAGGGTGCTCCCTGTATAGCCTTATCCAACCTGGCCAGCAACTGCTCAGCCACCCACTCCATCACGGCTTCCTGGATGGCAGCCTTATTGGGGAAGTGTCGAAACAGAGCGCCCTGGGTCAACCCCATGCGTCCAGCAATGGCAGAGGTGGTGATATCATTTGGATTCTGCTCTCCAGCCAACTCGACCACGGCCTCGACAGTTACTGTACGGCGCTCCTCTGCCGGAAGATGCTTGGCATGCGTTCCCATAGTGCCTCCTGAAATGTTAGTAATTGATTACTTACTTTAAATATTGTCAGTATGTCCCCCATTGTCAAGAGAGAAGTATTGAGATTCCGAAAAAAAATGAATTCCCCTGGAAAGAGACCGCGGCAGAAAACTGCTCTTTGCAGCAGTCGGTCCCTTCCATTGAGCTAATTGACATTTAAATTCGATATGTTACGAACTGCATACAGCAAGATCTGGCAGGGAGGGAACAGGATCCTTTTACCGACCTATCTGCCAATACCTGACATCCCCCTGCGTTTCCTCCTGCAACCCCTCCAGGGGTTTCAACCTCTCGACCGGGAAGACGACGGACAGGGAACAGCGACACCATCAGCTACGGTCCCAAAGGTTCCCATGGCGACCCTCCCCACCCTTTTTTGCCTCACCTGACAGCGAGGGCCATTGCATTGCCAGAACCGACCTATCCACTTAAAAAAAAATAAAAAAAGAGTCATGAGATATTTTACTTTCCCTGTTTCCGTATGATATAATCCTTTCAGCCCCATGGAGTATATTTTTCGTTCCAGGTTGGCCCAGATGTCCTTACCCTGAACATCGTGGTGGCGTACAAAAATCTACTCACGAGTCCGCCAGGGCAATACGACGCTGACAAACCTAGCCATTTATTAATTGCTTGCAGAAAAATAACCACAGCGTTCATGGAGACCCTATGCCGATCTTAAGTTATCTGGTTCTGCCCCGGAGAGGAGTAAAGGAGCAATTATGTGCCGACCTCTCAGCCATGGAATACTGCGAAGTCATTCCAGCCGATAATCATGAAGCAGTGGTACTGGTGACAGATACTCCTGATGAAGAAGCAGAAAAGAATCTGCAGAAAATGCTTAAAAATCTACCGTCCTTACAATCAATAAGTATGACCTTTGCCCATAATGCTGAAGAAGAGTAACCGTTCACCATGGCCTCTAAAACCAGGCAGAACTCGGATTGTAAGAGGTTGCCAGCACTTCAGATTTACTCATTTTATCCTTGAGGCCATGGCCCCTCTCTGTGGCAAGAGGAAAATGAATGAAAATGAGGTGCTGGTGAACTTTTACGAACAATAAATAGGGAGAGGAAAAGGATATCATGAAGCTAAACAGAAGATCATTCATCAAGTCCGCTGCTGCAGGCAGTGCCATTGCTGCCGCTGGTTCAATCTTCCCTGGTATCAGCTTTGCCGGTTGGCAGAAACAGGAAGACGCATCCGGAAGAATAACCTGGAAAAAAGCTCCCTGCCGTTTCTGCGGCACAGGTTGCGGCGTATTGGTCGGTATGTCCGGAGACCGCGCCGTTGCCGTCAAAGGTGATCCTAACTGCAGTGTCAACAAAGGATTATGCTGTGTCAAAGGCTTCCATTCTGTTCAGGCCCTGTATGGCAAGGATCGTATCCAGAAGGCCCAAATTCGCAGGAATGGTGAAATGGTTGCAGTGCCCATAAGTGAAGCCTTGGATGTCATTGCCGCCAAGATCAAAGAAACCATCGCCAAACACGGAAAAGATTCTGTCGCCATCTACGGTTCCGGCCAGTGGACCATACCGGATGGGTACGTGGCCTCCAAACTCTTCAAAGGATGCCTCGGCACCAACAATGTCGAGGCCAACGCCCGGCTCTGTATGTCAAGCGCGGTCACCGGTTTTATGACCAGCTTTGGCATAGACGAACCCATGGGCTGCTATGAAGATATCGAGCATGCTGATGTCTTTGTAACCTGGGGCAATAATATGGCGGAAATGCATCCTATTCTATTTTCCCGGATGCTGGCCAGTCGCAAACGCAAAAGAAATGTGACCATTATCGACTTTGCCACCCGCAGCACCCGGTCCAGCCAGGCATCCGATAAATCCATCCTCTTCAAACCCAATACCGATCTCGCCGTAGCCAATGCGATCTGTTACGAAATCATCCGCAACGACTGGGTCAACTGGGACTTTGTCAACAGACATACCACCTTTCATAAGGGAAAAACCAATATCGGCTATGGCACCGAAGATCATTTCACTTTCACCGATACGCCCGAAGATATTACCTTTGCAGAATACAAAGCCTTCCTGGCAGACTACACCCCCGAAAAGGTGGAAAGGATCTCCGGGGTCTCTGCAAAGGATATTAAATACATGGCATCTCTGTATGGCGATCCGACCAAGAAAGTCACCTCCTTCTGGTGCATGGGGATGAACCAGCACGTAAGGGGGACCTGGATTCAGAACCTTGTCTACAACATCCACCTCCTTACCGGTAAGATATCCACCCCCGGCAACAGTCCCTTCTCTCTCACTGGCCAGCCAAGTGCCTGCGGTACTGTCCGTGAGGTCGGAACATTAACCCACGCCCTGCCGCATGGGGTGGTCATGAACGAGCATGATCGGCAAATGGCTGCCAAGATATGGGATGTGCCGGTCACGAATATCGACCCGAAGCCCACCTATCATACCGTGGAGATGTTTCGGGCCCTGGATCGTGGGGATATCAGGTTCATGTGGATCCAGGTGACCAACCCGATGATCACCATGCCAAACCTGAACCGCTACCGCAACGGGGCCTTAAAAGATGACCGTTTTATCGTCGTTTCCGACGTCTATCCCACCCCGACCACTGACGTTGCCGATGTTATACTGCCGTCAACGATGTGGGTTGAGCAGGAAGGAATGTTCGGTAACTCCGAACGCCGCACCCAGCACTTTGAGCGCATTGTTCCAGGCCCCGGTGACACCATGTCGGACACCTGGCAGATCATCGAGGTTGCCAGGAGGCTCGGTTTCGAAAAGCAATTTCCCTGGGGAGAAGATGAGTATATTGGTAAAATCTGGGAAGAATACAGACGCTTCCACGATGGCCCCAAACACAATATGGCGCCCTACACGGTGCTCAAAGAACGGTCCGGAGTGCAATGGCCTTTTGTTAATGGCAAAGAGACCCGCTGGCGTTTCAATACCAAGCATGACCCCGCCTGTAAGCCAGGAACCGACTTTGACTTCTACGGCAAGAAAGACGGCAAGGCCTGGATCTGGGCGCGCCCCTACGAACCGGCGGCCGAATCGCCTGACAGTGAATACAACTTCTGGCGTAACTACTCACCCCCCCCACAAAAAAAAGTGAGGGGATTGCAAAAAAAGCTTGACAGGATTTTGACTGATATTTTCTCAAGAGCCTGGAATGCTTATGGAATGACCGATAAAGCGCTTT
>JAHIUA010000042.1 GCA_018817385.1 Pseudomonadota bacterium | reverse complement strand
CTTGCCACCTTCAGCCTGTCCGCCCCCTGCCATTTCAGACTGCATCGTCAGGGAAAGGACTCTGCAATCATCAAACGCCTGATATCCACCAACTGGACTCGAACGCTCCTCTGGAGCCTGCTTTTCCTGGAGACCACCCTTGCTGTTTTTTAGTGAAAAGTCACTTGCAAGAGCCTTATGCGCCCCCCTTCCCCAGGCCAGAACTTCGAACCAGTCCCTATCCCAGTTATGCTGCCTGCCCTGCCCATGACAAGTTCCAGTTGCAGCAGGGTTCTTTCTCAGCCCCCCAGCCCCAGGTGCCTGGCTAGCCCTCTACCAGAGGAAAGCACTCACTTTTTTCCCCATTACCTTACCATCAAAAACAATTTTCGCCGGAGAGTCGGTGAGCCCACAACAGACATGGAGCGGTAATAAATGCTCTTCTCGGGGGTGACAATAGCGGGCAAAAGGGGCATCACTCCAGGCAATGAGCCTTTTTTCCCGTTCAGCTGAGGACAGGACAGGATTTGTACAAGTCTCAACGAGCCAATGGTTAAAGGCTTCATTTTGAGTATCAGGCCCCCCACTGTCGGATAATAAGGCCCTGAGATTATGAAATGAAAATCCTGAACCGAGTATCAGAATATTTTCCTTTCGCAAGGCTGACAACGCCCGGCCAATGCGGATGTGCCTTTCCGGGTCGAGACTTTTTAGGAGTGACAACTGAACACAGGGAATGGCAGCCCCCGGGTACATCAATTTTAAGGGAATAAACAGGCCATGATCAAAAGGTCGATGAGCATCTAGTCTCGCTTCAACGCCACTCTCCTGCAGGAGATCATACATTTTATGGGCCAGGATGGGATGCCCTGGGGCAGGGTATTCGATTTTATATGCTGCATCAGGGAACCCGGAATAATCATAGAGTAATGGAGGTGCTGAAGCACTGGTTATTGTTGCCCTCTCCTCTTCCCAATGGGCACTGATCACAACTATGGCCGCTGGTTCGACAAAGCGTTGGCTGATACCCTGGAGGAAAGCGACCAGTTTCTCATGACTTTCCTCTCCAAGTAAAGGCAAGGGGCCACCACCATGGGGAATAAACAAGACCGAACCAGGTTGTTTTTCTCTTAATTCATTTTTCATACCAATCTCCTCATCAATGTGATTTTGCCGCATCAGAACATTTACAAGTAGGTACCGGCAATGCTATATTTCTAGCAGTAACAGACAACTGGCAAAGGACGGAACCCTCTCTCTCCCCTCCTTGCCTTGAAATTAGGCAAGGAACTCTGAAACAAGCCCAAAAGGTGTAGCTCCTATTGGAGAAAGGTGGTGATATCAGAGCCAAACAGAAACCAACTTTTGGGCGTATCTCCAGTGACAAAGTGATCGGGAGCAAATCTCTTATTGATAGCAACAACCAATGCAAACCTTTTTAAAAACACTCTTCGTCATGATCTTGCTTGCAGCTCCTCTGGTTGCCGGGTGCAGTGACAATACCAAGGAACAGGGCCTGCAACTGGCGCCACCACAAGAGAACAGCACCATGAGCAGCGGCCACCTGTTACCCTGTCCTGCACGGCCCAATTGCGTCTCCAGTGAAGCCCCCAATGGTTCATCCCATATTGCTCCGCTTCATTTTTCAGGACCTGCCTGCGAAGCATGGCTGGCCCTGCAGGATATTCTCATCAATATGGGTGGTCAAATCGAAAAAGCGGATGATCATTTTCTCCACGTCACTTTTCAAAGCAGGATTTTTCGTTTTGTTGATGATCTCAGCTGTCGACTGGACCATGCCAACAACCTTATCCATATTCGCTCCGCCTCCAGGATTGGTTATTCAGATTTCGGCGTTAATCGACAACGAGTAGAACGTGTGCGAGTCACTTTCGATAACCTGAGTCAGACTGCATCTGATCGCTGAGCACAATGAACTATTCAATCTCAATTACCTCATCTCGCTGATCTGGATGAAGGGTCAGTTGCCATTGTTCTCCCTTAACGTATTGTTTTCCAGATAGGGCATAAAACCGGCACGACTCTTTTGATCAAGGGCTCTTGGCTGATGACTCTTGGCGTCAACGAAGAGCCCGGTCTGCCGACCATCGGCAATCAATTCCCCTTTTCCGTTATAAAAACGAAACTCCATGATTGCTGAGACCTGCTGCAACCGCGACAACCAGACCTCAACACCAACCCTGTCACCAAGAAAGAGCTGCCTCCGATAGCGGATTTCGGTCTTGACCAGAGTGGGGAACAGGCCAAGGCTAGCGATCACCTCATGGACAGGCATGCCAACTGCTTCAAGGAGCTTGAGGCGGCCAATCTCCATCCACTGAATATAGACAATATTGCTGACATGACCTGCAAAATCAATATGATAGGTGTAAATATTCTCTTCAAAAACAATTTTTCCCATTTGTCCTCCAGACTGAGCAACTGATAAAACAAGAAAAGAGAACAGGTACCAACTCGTTCTCAGTTAGAGTGCCACCGGCCTGCTCAAGACAGTTACGGAAACGATGTGCGACTATGGTGCTGACAAGGGATTCACCTAGTCCAACCATAGACAACATGAGGAGAAAGTCAACAAGCACATCCTGGTAAAAACGTTGACATTCCTCCATGCAGTCCCTAGGGTATAAGGAGTATAAAAACAAGCGTTTTCCCTTTCCCAGGAGATGAGACCATGAAGGTATTGATCACAGGCGGAACAGGTTTTGTCGGTAAACACCTTGCAGTAAGGCTTCCTGAATCTATTATTGCCGGACGCAACGTTCAAAAAATAAAGCATCTCTTTGGCAACAGAGAGGCACGCCAGTGGGATGGTTCCGGAAATGCAGATCCTTCTTTTCTGGAGGGTGTAGGCACCATATTCCACCTGGCCGGTGAATCAATATTTCAAGGACGCTGGAATGAAGCCAAGAAAAAAAGGATCCGGGCCAGTCGCATTGAGGGTACCCGTTTCCTGGTGGACACCATTGCCAAAGCCAAACACAGACCAGCAACTCTTGTCTGTTCTTCTGCTATTGGTTATTACGGTGAGCGGGGTGCAGAAACTATAACAGAAGGGGCCACGGCCGGAGATGACTTTCTGGCCCAAGTATGTATGGACTGGGAAAAAGAGGCCCTGCGAGCTGAAGAGTATGGAGTGCGCGTGGTGTTGATTCGAACCGGTGTCGTCCTGGGGGCTGATGGCGGAGCCCTGGCACAAATGCTCCTGCCTTTTAAATTAGGGTTAGGGGGCAGATTGGGCAATGGCCGCCAGTATATGTCCTGGATTCACATTCATGACCTGACAAGTATGATGCTCCATGCCATGAATAATACAACTCTACGAGGACCTGTAAACGCAGTGGCACCAAACCCGGTGACCAACAGCGACTTCACCCAAGCCCTGGCAAAGGCACTGCACCGCCCGGCCCTTCTTCCTGTGCCTGGATTTATCCTCAGGCTGGCATTGGGCGAGTTTGCCACTGTACTGTTGCGTTCACAACGCGTTGTCTCGAAGTCCCTGCAAGAGAGCGGCTTCACCTTCGCCTTTCCAGAAATCGAAGCAGCACTCAATGATCTGGTCTAAACAGCATGGGGAAGAAAATCGGACCCCAGAGGACAGGGGCCTTGAGCCCTCCCTGGAAGGGGTCAGTTTCCTTCCTCCACATTGGCACTGACTGAGCACCACAGAAGACGGCTGCTTAAGGAGTTTGAACTGGTTAAGGGCAGGGAGTTTTCAAATTCCTGGCAACTTCGAGGAGGGCAAGGACGCCGCAGGCGCCAGAGGCACGGAACTTATCAAACCGTGGCGCGAGCGACCGGACTCAACCAAAGAACAGTCAAAAAAATATTTTGAGAGCTCAGCAGAATCCAGCCAGTACCCCCTTAAACCTCGGTAAAATCAGAGGGTGGCTTTTTCAAAAACTTGAGGAATTTTGATTTATCAACCGCATTGGAATAGGCATCATCAGCAGTGATCATCCGCTTTTCCAAGAACCCCATGATGGCATCATCCAAGGTCTGCATGCCGTATTTCTTTCCTGTCTGCATAACTGATGCAATCTGATAAGTCTTTGCCTCTCGAACCAAATTACGAACTGCAGGGGTCGCGATAAGAACTTCCAGGGCGGCACAACGTCCCTTCACATCAATACGTTTAAACAAGGTCTGCGAGACGATGGCCTTCAAAGCATCGGAGAGGGTGGATCTGACCTGCCCCTGCTGGTTTGCCGGAAAAATCTCAACCACACGATCTACTGTTTTCATGGCATTCAGGGTATGCAGGGTTCCAAACACCAGATGACCAGTCATGGCAGCTTCCATGGCCAGAGAAATCGTTTCCAGATCACGCATCTCACCAACCATGATGATATCCGGATCCTCGCGCAGGGCACCACGCAGGGCTGCGCTAAAACTCTTGGTATGCTGGCCGACCTCTCGGTGATTGATAACACACTTCTGACTGCGATGTACAAACTCAATGGGATCTTCAATGGTCAGAATATGATCCTTTCTGTTTCTATTTGCCTCATCAACAATGGCCGCCAAAGTCGTTGACTTTCCTGAACCGGTTGGCCCCGTCACCAGAACCAATCCCTTGGGGAGGTAGGCCAGACGGGAGATAACCTTGGGCAGTCCCAACTGTTCACAGGTAAGGATTTCACTGGGAATCTCGCGAAAAACCGCGCCAATGCCAAATTTTTGCCGAAAAAAGTTACACCTATACCTGGCCAACCCAGGGATTTCGTAACCAAAATCCACATCGCCGCTTTCTTCAAATATTTTGATCTTATCCTCAGGGCAGATTTCATAGAGCATAGCCCTCAACTCTTCATTCATCATACGTTTAAACTTGACACGTTCCATATCACCGCGGATACGGAGAATAGGCTGCTGCTCTGCGACCATATGCAAATCCGAGGCACCCTCATCATTCATCAACTTAAAAAACGCATCAATCTGAGCCATTCATCCACTCCTTTAACAAGTTACCGCTGATAGAAGAATTGTTCATTCCCTGTCCTATATTTCTTACAACGTTGATCAGTCCTTGCAATCTTCACAATACAACTGTCTTTTTTATAAAACCAACGACATCATCCGGTTCATCCATGACATGAATCAGGCCAAGATCTTTCTCACTGATGGTACCGTTTGTAACAAGCTGATCCTTCATCCAATCAATCAGCCCACCCCAAAACTCACTGCCAACCAGGACGATAGGAAAAGGCTTGATCCGTTCTGTCTGGATCAGGGTCACCGATTCGAAGAGCTCATCCAGGGAACCGAATCCTCCAGGCATACAGATAAAGGCCATCGAGTACTTCAAAAACATTACTTTCCGAACAAAGAAGTATTTAAATTGTAGTGGAAAATTCACATATGGATTGGGAGCCTGCTCATGGGGAAGGGCAATGTTCAAGCCCACAGAAACCCCACCTGCCTCAATGGCACCCTTATTGGCAGCCTCCATGATTCCCGGACCACCGCCGGTGATAACACCATACCCTTGCTCAGCAAGATCTGTGGCTATTCTTTCCGCCATCTGATAATAGGGGTGATCGACAGGAGTCCTGGCTGATCCGTAAATGGTTACCGCCGGTACGTTAATGGCGGACATCACGTCAAAACCATTGACAAACTCCCCCATAATTCGAAACATCCTCCAGGAATCACCTATCACATCATTTTCAAGACAATATTTCGGTTCTCGACTGACAAGTCTACGCTCTTTCATACCCATTTTTTCCCTTACTTCATAACTATTCAAATGAAAGCCACAACCATACAGGTTGCCCTACTTTTTCAATTTATGCAAAGAGTGCCGGGCTTGCTGCACTGTTTCAGGATCAGCACCTGCACAAGACACTGTTTTAGTAAACCATTTTTTAGCCACAGCCAGATCTCCCTGTTCCAGAGATATTACTCCTCTTTGCAACAGAGCTGCCGGTCGCAATTTCCTGTTCTGGAGACAGGGACGTAAATTTCTTATGGCGGCCTGAAAATCTCCACAATGGATCTGGGCCCTGGACAGACGCAACTTCAAGGTAAAAGAATCAGGGCTCAGCTCAACACTTTTTTCGCAGAATCTCAGGGCAATATCGTCCCCCTCATTCTCCCTCAAATAGAGTTCTCCAAGAAGCCCCAGGACCTCAGCATCATATTCATCATAACGCATGGCTCGCTGCAGCCAAGTCATCGCCTCTCGATAATTCCCCAGATGATAATAGGATTGACCAAGATAACGCGCTGCCTTTCCGCTCCCAGGACTCTCACTTTCTGATTTATACCAGGACAGCAAAAGTTCCAAGCCATTTTCATATTGGCCTTCCTCAATACAAAGTACTGCCAGCTGAAAGCGTATATCCTTTCTCGCCGTCCCCCCTCTATCCTCTTGCATGGGAAGAGCAAGACCCTTGGTAAAAGAATCAATGGCCTGTAAGTTCTCCCTCTTGAGCTGCTGTTCAAGGCCGAGATTATAAAGGGCCATAAATTGGTCTTCTTTGCTCTTACAGGCCTTGCTGAAGCAATCAACGGCCTCCTTATGGCGATTCATTTGCGCGTAACAGACCCCGAGACTATTGAGCAGATTTCCATTGTCCGGGTCAAGGAGCAATCCCCTGCGATACTCTTTAACAGCCCGAACAAGATCTCCGTCTCCGTAATAAACATCACCACTGATATTGAGACTCACAGCATCAAAAACAACCAATCCCCCCGGATCTAAAAAACTTCCATGCAGAAGTGCCTTGCGACAATTGAGCAGGAGTTCAGATTTACGAAAATCGGCGCTAGGAAAAGAACTGGAACCTGCACGTACAGACTGTTCTTTCTTCTTCGTTCCAAGGAGCAAAAGGATTTTCTCCCCTACTTTTCCTCCATTCCGGCCATCTTTTTCCGGTACCATGAGAAATACCGCATCGCCAGCAACAAAGTATTCCATGCCCTCTTGGGCAAGCCCAGTCACCGTGGCTATCAATGCCTGATCTCCAGAATCAAACTGAAGCAGGGAAAATCTATCAACCTTGCGTGTAACTCGTTGCAACCAGCGAGAGAGGCGGAGAGCAGGCGGGGCAAAGGGGTGTTTCGCAGCATCCGCTATGGACGAATAATTACAAAAGGCAAAGGGGCCACGTTTACTGGCAACATGCAAGGCGGCCCAGGCCTTTTTCATCACTTCCTCAGAAGAAGGCATTTTTTCAAAATCAGGCGCCTCTACCACACATTCTATGGCAGCGCTCCCGACATGGACACGATAGCAGCGTTCTCTTTTTAAAAAATTAACCAGGGAAGGGACAAAACCGGAAACAAACTCCGAATCGCAATTCTCGCAGACTATCCCAAAACATGATTGCCCCAGATAATAGAGGGGAAAACGGTTTTCTACAAAACCCTTGAGGAGGGTAACAGTCCTACACTGATATTTCTTGGCCTGAAATGAGCTTGAACCTTTAGGATAGACAGCAACCAACAACAATACCCCTTGACAACACTGCTCCCTGGAATCAAGATACTCCTCCAGATATAAACTGCTGAGCAGTCCAGTCAAAGAATCAATACAGGCTCGTTTGACCAATAAGAATTCACGAAGGAGTAGACTCCCTAGACCATCAATCCAATCCCCCCCAACCTTTCTCACCAGAAAATCATCCAATCCCTCCAGCTGAGCTACAATAAATTGTTCTCCAACAGAAAAAGGAAGAAAGAGCAAATCACCTGCAAGTACTGGAGTCCCCTGGGTTACAGCTTTTTCCATGGCCTCACGCCATCTTTTTTCCTTTTGTCCTTCATCTGCATGAACAGCTGGCTGCTGCCGAGGTGGGTCGAAAAAAGCAATTCCCTGCACTGTAGGAACATGCTCCTGAATAATCCCCTTGAATTCATGGCCAAAACGGAAAAAATCGTTTTTTTCAAGTCCCTTGCCGGCTTCATGTTGAAAATAACCGAACATCAGTTAGCTTGGCTCCCGCTGCAGGTAGCTATTCATACTCTCTACAAAAAGAGAGAGGTCATCATCCAGAATAGTTCTCAAGTCTAAAACCATTTTCTCCTCTTCTATCCTGCCAATAAGGGGAACCGGAAGGGTCCGAAAAAACCTCTCCAACTCACTTGCCCCGCCAGACCCAGGCTGTAAAACGAGAGACCAACTGGGAAGACCATGCTCAGGCATTGCCCCTCCCCCGACTTTAGAGACCGTCGGCAAGAGTTGAATCCGATCTTTCACTTTCCTGGCTCCTCCCAAGCGACGAAGAATCTTTTGCCCTTTCTTCTTAATCAGTTCAGGAGAAAGAGTAAGGAGGGCAAGCGTTGGTACCTTTTCTCGAGCTTTTTCCAGGTCATAATAAAAACGCAGGACCGATTCAAGGGAGGCCAGGGTGAATTTATCAATACGAAGGGCCCGATTCATAGGATTTTTTTTGATACGCGTTATCATCTCGGTACGCCCGACTATCAGCCCTGCCTGTGGTCCACCAAGCAATTTATCTCCGCTGAAGGTAACAACATCGACTCCGGCATTGACAATCTCCTGAACTGTGGGTTCTTTGGGAAGCCCCCAAGGGGAAAGATCAATCAGAGAGCCACTGCCCAGATCCTCCATCACCGGTAAGCCATGTGCTCTCCCAAGGGTTACCATGTCTAAGGCTGAAACTTCAGAAGTAAATCCAATCACCCGGAAATTAGAGGTATGAACCTTGAGCAACAACGCAGTGTCCTCGGTAATCGCTCTCTCATAGTCAAAAAGGTGGGTTCTATTGGTAGCCCCGACCTCAACAAGAGTAGCGCCACTGCGAGTCATAATATCGGGAATACGAAAAGAGCCGCCTATTTCCACCAGTTGCCCCCTGGACACAATTGTCTCTTTGCCGAAGGCCAGGGAGTTGAGGGCCAGCAGAACAGCAGCTGCATTATTATTCACCACCAGTGCGGCCTCCGCTCCAGTCAGATCACAGATTATCTCTTCAACCAGACTATAACGGCTCCCTCGCTTTCCCGTATCCAGGTCAAATTCAAGATTAGTATAATGGGTCCCGGCAGTCAACAGGGCCTGCATCGTCTCAGAACCAAGGAGTGACCTGCCAAGATTGGTATGAATTACCACACCAGTGCCATTTAAAACTTTCTGCAGGTTGGGACTATTCTTTTTATGAATGGCTGCAGTAAAGATTGTATTCCACTCTTCCTGCCCTTGGGGCAAAGAAGTAATAACTCCTGAAAGAATTCTTTGACGAAAGGACTCAATAGTCCCTCGAACAGCAGATTTAACTATCGCCGGAGGTATATCGAATACCACTTCGAGAGGAAGATCATTCACAGCAAGATCTATCTTAGGCAGTTGGCGGAGCAGTATACTTTGATCGTTCATAGTTAGTAGTAGAGAAGATTCCAGATGCATGATATTCCAATAACACGGCTCATAAAGCATGAAATCATGCTACGTGTTAACTACATGAAAAGCAAATATTAATTAACATAAATCACAGGAGATAGACGATAGAAGAAGAGAAAAAGAAACAAAGATATTTTTCCCATTGACATGACCCAGGTAATTGTGTAGGTTGCCCCGGTCTTTGAGTGAGAGACAATTTGGTGAACGAGCCTCTCACAAAAACGACGGTTCAAGTCAAAATAAATATTGACAGGAGCAAATAGGCGGAGTAGATTAGTGATTTCGTCGCGGGTTATCCCGCACGGCACTTTTGGTGTCGCAACGATCCTTGAAAACTGAATAACAATACAAAAAGCAAACGGGCCCAACCTGGTGTTTCGACACCAAAATGGGCATCTTTGTAATTCAAAGAACGCCCTTATTTAGTGTCTTCAATAAAATCCTTTT
>JAHIUA010000041.1 GCA_018817385.1 Pseudomonadota bacterium | reverse complement strand
TAATCACACTCTTTAAAAGAGAACTACCAGACACGGAGGACACCATGACTACAAATACAAATACTATGACCAGAACCGAAGTTGAAGTTGGAAAAGAGACTTCTGAGTTTGCACTTGGAACCGGAATGGTAATGGCAGCTCTTGTAGGTCTGTGGGGGGGAATCTGCCTGGTAAGTGCTCTGGTAAGTGTCGGACCGCTGAATGCTGTGACAGGATATTTCACCGCACTGCTCGGCTGACAGAAAGAGATTAAAAAAAAACCACGGCAATAAAAACTATAGAGGAGAACACCATGGCAGCCAATACTTCAAAAACAGCAGGCAGAATCATCTTGGCAACAGGCTCAATAATGTGTCTCTGGGTAGCAGCTGCCCTGACCAGTGCCCTTTCCCATGTTGGATGGTCTGTTAGTGAGCTGACCGGTCAATATATGGTCGCAATTGGGATGATTAAACCTTTGCACACCCTGGTTGACTACTACACCCACATTAAGGGTATTGAGTACCTGATCTGCGTCGCCTTTTTCGTCGCCTTCCCAGTCTTCTTTAAATATGTAAACAAGGCTCCGCAGAAAGCAGCAGTACTCAAATAAGAAGAGACCTCTTGTCTTTGAGACCTCCTGGCGGTGAATGATACATTCGCTGCCAGGAGGTTTTCTGCGTTTTATTACATTGTTCCTGTCGTCCCTGTTATCCTGGCAACGGTGAAAGTGGATGGAAAATTCCATCGAGCAAAAAAAGCGGCTTGTTTCCATGGGACGGGGCATCTTCAGCCTGTTGGCTGTCGGTATCTTACCCGTCCTTTTTATGAATCCCGGACAGTTTCTCTTTGGCTTGGTCGTCTGTTACGGTATCGCCTTTGGATTGGCCTGGGTACTGGTTTAACTGGTAGCGTGAAAATGGCTGGAGTTCCCATCATTCAGTAAAGGCAGTTCCCAGTTAATGGCTGATTTTGACTGATCTTTCAAATATGAATTTGCTTTGGAGAAATGCTTATTACCAAAAAAACCACGATGCGCAGATAAGGGGGACGGGTGAACCGATTGCAGGACCAAGTGACGCTTTTTATCAATAATCGCCCCTTTTTTTTGGGCATAACTGCCCCATAAGAAAAACACCAGGCCGGAATGTTCTCTGTTCAGCGTTTTGATAATGGCATCAGTGAAATGTTCCCATCCCTTTCCCTGGTGAGAAGCCGCCCTGTTCTTTTCCACGGTAAGTACACTGTTTAACAGCAGCACACCCTGTTCTGCCCAACTGTTGAGATAGCCATGGTTGGCCGGCGCGATGCCAAGATCTGAATGGATTTCTTTGAAAATATTGTTAAGGGATGGAGGTGGTGTTACTCCCGGCATTACGGAAAAACATAAGCCGTGCGCCTGTCCCGGCCCGTGATACGGGTCTTGGCCGATTATGACAACCTTCACCTCCTCAAAAGGAATCAGGTTCATGGCATTAAAAATATTTTTTCCTTCCGGATAAATGATCTTGCCAGCCCGTTTCTCCTGGATCAGAAACTGTCTGAGGTTTTGCATGTACTCGTGTTCAAATTCACCTCCGATCCGACTCTTCCAGGAAGGTCGTAACTGAACTCGATCTTGTATCTCAGCCATTGCCTGACACCTCTGTGTGCTTATATCCCGACCCCATTAGCCGTTCCCCCTCCTGGCATGCGTGAGCACAGATCACGCAGAAGATGAGTACCACGTCGCGTTGCAGATCACTGTTGCTCCGTCTACCCAGTTCCGCTGGGCTTTTTCTCGATTTACCTGTTGATTCGTGTAGTATGCCGTTTCGGTATTGCTCTTATAACCGTCTAAAATGGAACCCAATTTATATCGATTATCAAGGAAAATATATCTGTCCCGGGTTCTTGTGCGGCCCAGACTTCAGGTCAGATCATGACCTTAACCACCACCTTGCGCACTGCGACGGGTACCTCGCCGATGCAGGGCATATGCAGGTCGTGGGGATAGAGGATGGCAAACATCCCGGCCGTGATGCGGACAAAGGTCGCCTCGTCACGATAGAGGACATCGTCTTCCTCGTTGTTGTACTCCCGAAAGGGAGTCTGCTCCAGGAGCGGTGCATAGCCGATAAGCTCGGTGCCTGAGACCAGGTACTGGACATCAATATACCGGCGGTGCCCTTCCAGCTCTACCTCGGTGCAGGGAATGGTCTGGTAGTCGTTGACGATGGCAAAGAGCCGATCCTGGTCAATGGTATGCCTGCCTACGGCCATGCTGCTAAAATCGGTGGTCTTGATATAGTCAAGGGCGCTGGCGATACGCGGACCAAGGGAGCGATAGAGGAATGCATTGTTGAGGGTGTCGATTATCATGTGGGGATTCTCAATGGGTTGTGTAAGTTTGTTGGTTGGACATTGGGGGGCTTAGCCCAAGCCTCCCCCACCATAGCAGGAGGCAAGCAAAGGCTTTATCCATGTTTTCAAGAATGCGAGTATATCCCCTTTTAAGAAAACACGAAAAACTTTCAACTTGTCTCATAACTTTTCAGCAAAAAAGGTTTGGCCTTTTCAAAATCACCCATGCTCCTCAATGCGTGGATAAAAGTAATCAGTCTGAGCTGTGGTGACAATCTTATTCCTTTACATATAATGGTCCTAAAAGATCGAGTTGTGTCAGGTAGAGACGCATATCAAATTCCAGCTGATGGTATTCAAGTTCCATATGCTTGCAGAGTTTGAAAAACGCCTTGTTGTGATCTTTTTCTTTGAGATGGGCAAGTTCATGGACGACAATCATGCGGAGAAGGGGTTCTGGTGCGTTTCTAAAAGTGGAGGCAATGCGGATCTCATTTTTAGCTTTCAGCTTGCCGCCCTGTACCCGTGATATAAACTTATGCACACCAAGGGCCTGGTTTCGCATCTTGATTTTTGAGTCGAAGAGTACCTTGCTTAAGGGCTGTGATTGCTGCATGGAACTATTTTTTATTGCCATCACATACTCGTAGAGAGCTTTGTCTGTACGAATCTCATGCGGTGTTGGATATTTCTTGAGAAGGAGCGTTTGTAATTTCTTCTCTGCTATCAAGCGCTGGACCTGTTCTGTAAGGTGGCCAGGATATCCCTGTAAATATTTCAATTCCTGCATTTGCATCACCTTATTGATTGTCGAAAATGGCGGGTTAGATCCAAATTTCCACTATAAATACCCTGTGGAAAAAATCTGTGATCAATTCGCGCTGTTCATTTGTAACCAGTATTTATCGGCTTTTTTGATAGTACCGGGGATAACTTTGCTCCATTTTTCATACGCCGCCATACTGTAATTAAGGGAAGGCTTTCCGCCAACGATCTTCCAAACTTCCGGGTCGGTTAAGGCCTTGCGCTTTTTCGTCATGGCCCAGGCACAATAACCGTCATATTGAAGGACGTATTCCACAGGATTGCTTACAGATCTCTGCTTACCGTTCATCACTGGTGTGAAGGCGTTAGCGGCTTTGAAATATGCCACGGTGGTATCATATCCCTTAAAACT
This sequence comes from Pseudomonadota bacterium, assembly GCA_018817385.1. Taxonomy (GTDB): domain Bacteria; phylum Desulfobacterota; class Desulfobulbia; order Desulfobulbales; family Desulfocapsaceae; genus Desulfocapsa. The sequence goes on along the minus strand of JAHIUA010000041.1, from coordinate 6,081 downwards.
ACACCACTCTCCGATGACTTTCCAACGGCAATGCCTCCAAATGCAGTGAGTATGAGAAACGTAAATAAGAAGCTGATCAGAAGCCTTTACTAGTCAATCTCTTTCCAATCAGTCTTACCCGGTTCATAGGAGGCTATATGGATTATTGCAAAATCGACATCCAGAAAAATTTTGCCTTTTAAATGAGTCAAGCAAAGATCTTATCATTTCAGTATGCGTAGTGGTCTGGACATATTTTTTTATACCACACATTCACAAAAAAAGGTCAAAGGAAGACCTGACCCCCATTTGTTTCCTGATCCCTTAAAGGCCGCAAAGCATGTAGCCTAGAATTGGCTGGCATTTGTTTTTGCAGCCGAGATAGAATTCTTTGTGGTACTTTGTAGAAGATTTATTTGCCTTGCCAAAGTAGAATTCGGTCAGTCCGAGAGGCGTCAGCCCGTTTTGGGCGGCGGCCTGGAGGAGTTTTGGGGCGCAGCAGTCGCCGGATCCGGTGGGAATTCCCCGGTCTTCATAGAAGACATTCAGGATGGAATGCTGATCACCTTTGAAATTTTGGAGTTGATACAGATCCTGAAAGACAAACAGCATGGATTGGGAATATGTTCTCCGGTTTTTCTTTGAAAGCTCGAGCGCTTTAAATGCCTCTCGCATCTGCCTGCGGCAATCTTTCTGTGCCGCACGACCACCAGAACGTATGGCTTCTTCGAACTTTAATTTACACTGGTCTGCTTTTTGTTTGCAGGACTCAATATCGTCAGTCAGTTGCTGGACCAACGACTCGATTTTTGGCAGAATCTGGTGGTATCCATCCAGATCAAAAGTTGGTGGAACCCAGCCCTCTGCCTGCCAGCGTGTATTGAACTGTCCGGAAAATGCACGAAGCACTACGGTATTTCCATCGGCATCGACACATTCCAACACACCAAACATCTGTCCGCCTCTTTTTTCCCAGAGGCAGTCTGTGGAGAATGTTGGCTCCGGATCTGGGGTGTGAAAGTCAATCCGTTTGTGCTGTTCGAGTTCTGCCATCAGCTCCAGAGCATATTTGCGGCTGTTGCCCTCAGTCAGATAATGAACCTCATCACAATCTGTACAATAGCCGTAGCAGGTCGCGTCTTTGGGAAGTGCAGTAATCAAAAGGTCTATATCTGCAATAGTTTTCATGGCAACAATATGATTCGGCAAAAATATTTAGAACAGAGGTTCCGAGTTATATTCGAGACGCTCGCCAGTCCTTGGGTGAGCAAAGGAAAGATAACAGGCATGTAGTTTCAGTAATCCCAGGCCGGTTCCAGTTCCGTAGAGCGGATCACCGACAATAGGCATTCCGAGACCGTGTTCGGAAGCGGAGTGAACCCTAAGCTGATGTGTTCTTCCGGTGATAGGTTTAAACTCGATTCGTGTTTTTCCATCTTTTACCAGGAGTTTTTTCCAGTGGGTAATTCCCACCTTTCCGTGAACCGGATCATAGATTTGATGAGGTCTATTTTCAATATCAAGGCGGAAAGGAAGTTCGATGATACCTTCCTCGCCATCTAATTCGCCATCGAGAATGGCGATATAGCGTTTATTTACCTGGCGCTCCTGAAACTGAATAGAGATGTTGCGATGCACCTCTTTGGTTCGAGCGACCACCAACAGCCCCGAGGTATCCATATCAAGGCGGTGAACTGAGGGCTGTTCGATGCATCCCGGATAGAGTACTTTCACTCGCTCGCTTACACAATCAAGGTTTTCCGGACCACGCCCGGGAACCGAGAGCAGTCCACTGGGCTTTACTACCACGACAAATTCGGGTTCTTCGTAAATTACGTGCATTTCTTTCATAGAAGGGGGGAATTTTTTTGCTTGACCCTTGATGGTCGTCAATGAGCCAAGCAAGGAATTGACCCTGTTTTCATCCAAAAGTCCACATATACTACTGGTGAAATGGGTGGTGGAGTTGAATTGTTTTTTTGAGATACAGTAGGAAGGTTAACCTAGAGTGAATTGAGAAATTCATGAGGTTTGATCTGGCAATATTACTAGCTAAGAGTAATCGTTAAAAGCGATATTCATTGAGATTTTTTGGAGTCTTCAACGCCTATATCACGAAGGATTAAGTAGAAGATGAGTCAAGCAAAGGTTCAACCTATTTTCCCTTTTTTCTCTTTTTTCTTTGGAGATCAGCATGGTTGTGGGAGTTCATCTATGGCGGTTTGCTCCGGCGAGATGCAGTCCTGTTGAATAGATGACCCTGATGACTGCAGGGGCATCAATATCTAGTCCATTATTTTGAATGGAACGGTTATCAGTTACCCGGTTGTGCGCATGCCAGCCGACATCCCCTGGATACTTTGGCGGATGAGAACACGAATAGTATCGGGCACATGACCATCTTTACCGGCCAGCTCCCGCCCCCTTTTCATTAACTCCACCTGGATCAGATTGAGGGGGTCCACATAGGGATCCCGTTCCTCAATGGAGCGGGCCAGCCAGGGGGTAACCTCAAGCAAATCATCGCTGCCATTGACATAGAGCACCGCCTTGCAGGACTTGTCATACTCATTGACCAGAAGATCCCAGATGACCCGGCGCTGCTCCTTGTTTTCGGCGAGCTGGGAATAGATATGGGCAATGCTGGGCGAGGCCTTAGACACGGCCTGTTCAGCGTTATCCACCGTTGCCTTGAAAAAGGCCCATTGCTGATACATCCGGCTTAACTTCTGCCAGCCCTCTTCATCGGCCGCGGCAAACTCGACCATGGCAGTGCCAAGGCCATACCAGGCCGGAACCATGACCCGGCTCTGGGTCCAGGCAAAGACCCAGGGGATGGCCCTGAGGGTTTCCAGGCTGTGGACATTCTGCTTGCGCCGCGACGGCCGCGAACCAATGGGCAGAGACTCTATCTCATCAATGGGGGTGGTCTGGCGGAAATAGTCGACAAAACCGGGCTGCTCCACCAGGTCCCGGTAGACCTTATAGGCCCTTGCCGCCAAGGACTCCATACAATCCAGCCACTCCTGGCGGGGCGGCTCGCCTTTTTCAGCCTCCACCAGAATGGTTGCCGCGGTTACCTGCTCCAGGTGACGGAAGGCAATTTCCGGATCATCATAACGGGCCGCTAAAACCTCGCCCTGCTCGGTCATCCTGATGGCCCCGGCCACGGTGTGAGGCGGCAGAGACATTATGCTGCGGGCCGCCGGACCACCGCCACGCCCCAGGGAGCCGCCGCGCCCGTGAAAAAAGACCGGTTTTACCCCATAGCTCCTGCACACGTCATAGAGTTCAGACTGGCCGCGATAGAGCGACCAGCACGCCTCAAGATAGCCGCCGTCCTTGGTACTGTCGGAATAGCCCACCATGATGGTTTGGGTCTTGCCATAGCTTGCCAGGTGGGCATCGTAGAGTTTGTTTTCAAGGAGGGATTCCATGATGGCGGCCGACCGTTTGAGGTCATCAATGGTCTCAAAAAGCGGCACGATACCGGCTGGCCCCACCCCGAGCAAACCAGGATCGCCCGCCTCGACTGCGGCCCAGCGCAACAGCCAGAGAACCAGCAGGACATGGCTTGTCTGATGGGTCATGCTGATGACATGACCACCCAGGACTTCAGGTCCGTAAAGGTGGACGGTCCGGGCCAGCAAGCGAAAGAGGGCCAGGGTCTCCCTGGTTTGGGCGGAGAGGGCGTCATCCTCCAGGGGCTGTACTGTTCCCATAGTACGGCACAGTACAGTCTGGCGGTCTTGTTCATCCAGATTCATATAATTACCACAGAGCTGCTGGCAGGCCAGTAACTCGGCCACCACCTGCTCATAATCACCCGACTCCTGGCGGATATCCAGGCAGGCCATGTGAAAACCAAAGACCCGGATCCGGCAGAGCCAGTTTGTCACCGTGCTCTCCGCTACCTCTCGGGCATCATGGTCCCATAAACTCTGGCGGACCAGCTCGACATCGGCCAGCAGCTCGGCCGCCCGCTGATAGGCCCCAGATGGTTGTTCAGTAAAAGGAACGGCAATCCTGCTCTGGTGCAGGCGCCACTCAACCGCCCGTAACCAGCGGCGATAGAGCTCCTGTTCCGGCACGTCATCAATCCGGGCCTTCATCTGGGGCCACTGCTCCGTCATCTCGGCAAGTCGCTGGACCAGCTCTTGATTGACGCCAACCTTGCGCATGGACATGCTCAACTGCTGGTATATCCGCCGGCACTCCTGAAGGTGGGCGTCAAGGGCGGCCTGGCGTAAAATGGTAAGGGTCTGGGCAGTGATCTCACTGGTGACAAAGGGGTTGCCGTCACGATCGCCGCCGATCCAGGAACCGAAATGTAAGAATCGGGTACTGGAAAAGATATTGCCGTAGAAATAACGACCCAAGCCATCTTCCAGCTCTTGGTAAAGGCGGGGCACCACGTCCCAGAGGGTCTGCATGAAGAAGAGGGCGCGTTCCACCTCCTCGATAACCGTGGGCCGCTCAGGGCGATGGGGCTCGGTCTGCCAGAGTGCCACTATTTCACAGTGAATGATCTCCTCCAGGCGCTGCTCTTCGCGGGGCAGGAGGTCGTGCTGGTTGAGCTGAGCCAAACATTGCTGGATACGCTTGAGCTTTCCACGCACCGTCCGCCTCTTAGCCTCTGTGGGATGGGCAGTAAAGACCGGTTCGATAGAAAGCTTGTCAAGAAATCCCTGGACCTGCTCAGCCCCATACCCCTCTTCACAAAGGTAGGCGATGGCTGCGCCAATGGACTCCGGGCGGGGCCGGTCGCCACTGCGTCTCTCCCGGTCACGCAGCATCCTCACCCGCTGGCGATCTTCGGCCATGTTGACCAGATCAAAACGAAGGCTCGCTGCGGTCAGCACCACCTCGGCCTGGCGTTCATCAAGGTTGGCCACCAGTTTTTCCAGCTCACGGGCCGCTTTTATATCCCCAGCCCGGCGCGCCTTGGCCAGATCAAAAACATGCTCCACAAGTTCGGTGAGTTCAACCCCCACCTGCTCCTGAAGGACGCGGTAGAGATGTTCGGTAAGGTTATGAATTTCCAGGACAAGGCTACGCGGGCCAGCCATAGAGGTATCTCCCAAAGAATATAAAGGTCGGGTTTATCTGGATAGTGGCAAAAATAACGGTATAAAAAGATCTTTTCCTGAATCCTTTATTCGAATAAAAAAAAGAAAGAAAAACAAACAAACAAACACCATCAGGCAGTTTGCTCAAACTTAAACTTTAGGAGAAAGTCCTGGAACATATAGTTAACTCTGTATCGAGTAGAAATTTTGGATCCTGTCCCTAGGTCTTTGATGGATTCAGTTAACCTTCATACCTGCACACTTTTTAGTCATTAAGACTTTTTACTAGGCTGTTTATCGGCCTTTTTCTTGTCTTTTTGACTCCGCTTTTGGTTTGTTTGTTTCTGGCTTTTTTCCTTATCTTTTTTTCCGCCTTTGTCTCCCATAATATTTCTCCTTTTCTGTTTTTAAAAATAGATTTTTATACTTCGGAAAGGGGTCATGTCTTTGCTTGACTCATATTACCTGAGAATGCCCGTGTTGTTGCTGTTGTCTAAGTTCACATATTTCCAAACACTCTAGACCAATAGAAGAGATGTGGACTTTCATTTTGCCGGTGTACAGTACAATATAAACCTGAGATCAGTTTGATTTTAATCAGATATTGGATGTGGCAATATTAACGTTGAAGTTAGCGGGGCTGCCCAACGCCATTTGTCAAACCTTACCCCTTTTTTATCACTTAATCACGGTCTCTTTGTTTCCGCCCAGCGTCCAATCTCTTTTACTATCCTCTCAGGATCAGGAGCGTTGCTCAGCATCATTTTTTTGAATAATTCGTAGTACCTGATTTGAATAAAATCAAATTGGCAGCCAATCCCGTCAGCATTAGAATGAATGACTCGGCAGGTAAATTCGACCTGCCCCAACAGTTTAAGACTAATATACTCATTAGGCAGCACTAGCGGTATATGATCAAGCTTGATAAAAGCACCGGCAAAACTTAAATTCAGGGTATGGCTTTCCAGCACTAATTGATGACGAGGTAGCTCTAATTTCACCTTAAAATTCAGGGAAAGTCGAAGATGTTTTC
>JAHIUA010000009.1 GCA_018817385.1 Pseudomonadota bacterium | reverse complement strand
TATGCATTGGCATATTGCCGGATTTCAAGTTACTTGCAAACCATGGCCAGTCAAGGAGTCAATCCGCTTGTTGCTATTCAGATAGCTTTGACAGGTAAGGCTTTGGAAGTTGAATCGGATAGGGGTGAGTAGTTACCCTGGATCAACAAGAGGCAATACAACTGCAGAATAAAATTGGCTCCTTTATGAAAGATTTCAAGATTGGAACTCTGCTGCATAAGAACGGAATCAGAAAGCTGCGTGGCATATCTCCGCTCACTTTGTTCAGCGTGATCTTCTCGCTGCCGTTCGAAGGTGTTAACTTTTCCAAGGGAATAGTAAGGAACCCGAATCTGGGATCCGGGAAGGATGCTGCCTATGACTTCCTGAAAAATCCCAGGCATAACTGGCGTAAATTTATGTTGGCCTTGGCGGCCATCGTTGTTCGTTTCATCGATGTACTGACCAGCGATAAACGAGAGAAAGTGCTGATCTTTGACGACTCTACTTATGACCGGTCTCGCTCCAAGGCGGTTGAATTGCTGGCATGGATCTATGACCATAACATCGGGCGCAACCTGAAGGGCTTCAAGCTGCTTACCCTTGGCTGGTAACTGCACAGATGTTCTTTTCTGAAGTTGGTAATGATGTTTCCAAATTCAAGAATAGAAGGCATTTTACATCCTGGTTAAATATCTGCCCGGGGAACAAAATTAGCGGTGGAAAAATATTATCCCCACGCACCCTTCCTGGGAAGAACAGGTTGGCTCAGGCATTAAAAATGTCAGCAATGTCTTTAAGTCATAGCAAGTCTTACCTCGGCAATTATTATCGACGAAAACGAGCAAAAAATGGAGCTCCAAATGCAATTACCGATACAGCTCATCAAAAGCGAGTTTTGAAAAACTTGAAAACCAAAACAAAAACGCTTGGTTTTCAGCTAGTTCCTTGTGGTTGATGCCATCTTGTTACTTAAAAGATAGCTTTGACAGGTAAGGCTTTGGAAGTTGAATCGGATAGGGGTGAGTAGTTACACCAGTTCTTGATAACATGCATAAATGGTTAGAGAAAAAATCCCTCCAGGTTGTTCCGAAAAGTTTACTTGGTAAAGCGATCAGTTATACATTGAACCAATGGCACCGGTTGACAGGTTATATTGATTTCGAATATGCAACCCCCCAATAACAATCTTGCTGAAAATCCTACACGCCCCTTCTGCGTAGGACGTAAAAACTGGCTCTTTGCGGGCAACCCAAAAGGAGCTCAGGCCAGTGCTGTTATATACTTGTATCGGCTAAAGCAAATAAGCTTGAACCTTACAAGTACCTTCGGTATCTCTTTGAGAGACTACCCTTTGCCAAAACCAAAGAGGATTACAGGAAGCTATTACCGAGCAACCTCTCTGCGACAGAGCTTGAAACCATCACAGGGGTCAGTTTGGTCTAGCTTTGACGTGTAATTGGCACGCTGTAATGGTTTTATACGTTGAGTGTAGTTGCTGAAGCGCTTACACTCCTATGGAATGTGAGGGTGAGTGGCTTCTGTTAAAAGTCGCTTAATAACATGTCCACTTTTGCCTCTTCAGACAAATCTGTGGGTGATGTCCGGAACGGGAAAATTGCCAACAGTATGATATAGAACCATTTTTTCTTAATTTGTCGCTCCGAAAACCGTAAGATTTTCTGATGGTCAGTTTAGCCAAAAAAAAAACTGGAGCCTGCTTTAGAAATGGATTTTTCACTCTTCATGAGCGGCCTTTCCCTGTAAAATTCGGTAAGATTAATGCCAGCATTTGTCCTACGGGGGTAAGGCCCTCATGTTCGAGCTTGAGTAATTTCAGATGACCTTCATAGAGGGCTGCAAATCGTTTTTTTTATGATGACTTCATGCTATACTCCTTTTTATAGTTTGTGTTCTGAATTGAACACAAACTGAAGTATACACTATATTAGTTTTCCCCCGCCGCGACAGCGGCTTCGTTCAACCACAAGGTTTGCATTGAATCAAAATGAATAAAGAATTAATAAAATTGGCAGAGAACAGTGTAGCTAAGCTTTTTCCTGGAAATTTGCTCCTAAAGTTCAATATAATTTCAACAACTGAACGCCCACATTCACGACTAGCTCAAATTCGGGCAGACTTCGCTGATAAGAGTTGTCGTATATATTTTTTAAAACAATATAAAACTACTGAAGATTCGAAAGATAGAATTCAGCAAACTGTTAATAACGAGTATGTTGCAGCGGATAAAGTTGATAAAATTGCGGCGAATTTTCCTTCATGCGCAACAATTAAATATGTTAGTTGTTTTCCTACTTACAATGCATTGTTGTCAGAAAAACTACGAGGAACAAACCTTAGGCTGGTGAACAAATTCGCAACATTTATCTTACCAATTAGTCCTAATTTTCATAAATTTTGTGCGTTGAATCGTCTTACAGGAGAATGGCTAAAACATTTCCAGTTACAAAACAAAAATACTAATATTTTCATTACACCAAACGATTTTCTTAGTATTAACATTAATGCATTAAAAGAAATACAGAAAATAAACAAAACATTTGATCAGATGATTATTGAAAATATGATATCTTTTATTAAAGAAAAGACGCTACATATTCCCCGTTCTGATATGGAACTAGTTCATATTTTTGGTGACTATTCACAATATAACTTTTTAGCTGATAATGATAAAATAATAATTTTTGATTATGACATTAGCATGCTTGGTTTAAAATATTTCGATGCTGCAACTTATTGTGTTAGTCTTGAAGAACAGTTAAAAAGCAAATTTTATTTTTCAAACAAAAAAATCAGTACTCTTTGGAAATGTTTCTGTGAAGGGTACGATTGTCTTGACATAGAAGAAGAATCACTTTTCCTTCTATGTAAATCCCAAATATTAACAAATAGACTTTTAAGTACTGCTAGAAAAAAAATCGAGATGTAATATTTTCAGAAAAATATTTTACCATCGTGATTTTATTTTTTATTTAAAAAACTTAAGTGATTTAATCGAACTTAAATAAGCGTAAGCGCTTCAGCAAGCACACCAGACGCATAAGCAAGATCGCCGAGCCTACAATATGGCGTGGTCAAGTAAAAGTGGGGTTCACCCGCAGAATTTGTGGGTGGTCTTCGGTTCTGGCAGATTCCCAAGTGTATGATATAAAGCTATCTTTATAACATCGTAGTTCTTGAAACCATATGCTTTTTTCGCAGTCACTTTAGCTGTGTTGGTCGAGTAAGCAAGGGAAACTTCCCCCCAAGCTTCTCAGGTGAGTAGCCCAAAGGAACTGCCCCTTCAGGCTCTCTCAGAACCGGACGTAAATCTCTCGACTCATCCGGCTCCTATCGCTCAGCCATTTTTATACAAAACTCTCCAATGAACAAAAATATTCGGCTGACGTTCAGCAATTTTCCTCAACCATCTGGTTGCCTTTCGTTGACGCCCCCTGAGTTTCTTATATTTACAGGTTGCCCAACGCACCAAGCGCCAGTTTATATGATCAAGAACCCCAAGCTATTATGTGACAATTAACTTGGCCGGTTGCTGACAACTATCTTGTCCGGTTCACCGTGGTATAATCCAACCCAAAAAACGACTTTTATAAAAGGAGGATTTTGGTGTCGGGTAAACCCATTAATTCAGGCTATATCCGAGTTTCCCAAATTGTGTGTCACTCCCTAATGTAGGCTGATACAGCGTTTGACTGCAGTTTTATATCGTCCAGAAACGAGCCGGTATTTGCCCAGGAATATCAACGTCTCCGACGGTGAGATAAATCATGTCGGAAAAGGCGTTCAGGTTTCTGAATCCGCTGGCTCTGTTTTTTACGATTTTGATGACTCTGTTGAGCCCCTCAGCAATAGCATTGGTTAATCTGTTTTCCACAAATGGCAGAAGACGATGCTTGTGCTTTTTGATGGTTTTGACAAAGCTTTTGATCGGTTCAAGACGACTTTTATTGGCTGTCTGACACCAGGTATCCAGGAAGTCTCCGGCTTCTGTTTGATCTTTGAAATCCCAGAATTGCTCGAATTCATCACTGAGCACCCAGGCTCTGTAAATACGGCGGTTGCCGTTCATGTATAGAGCCTTGAGACGCAGGACATCCTCATCCTTTCGTGTTGAAGAGTGGCGATATAGCAACCACCTGAGGCCCTTTAAGGTAGCTTTGCCGTCCTTATCTGCTTCTCGCCATTGCTCTTTACGTACTTCATCGACGGCTGCATTCAAGGCCTTGACTATGTGGAATCTATCAAGGACCAGAGTGGCATTTGGGCACCAGTGCTCAATGGCACCAATATATGCCTGACCCATATCACAACAGCCTGCAACAATCTGTTTCCGTTGATACGCACTCAGTTCTTCGGCAAAGAAACGATCTATTGTTTCTCGACCTTTCCCTTTCCCAACCCAGAGAACACAAGAGCGTTTCAGGTCATAAACGATAGTTGCATACTTCCGCCCTTACAGTAGGAAATTTCATCGATACCGATATGTGTTAGCCCCCTGATGCGGTGTCCCTCGCGTATCCTGCTGATGGTTCGGTGAAGCATATCCGAGAGGGTGGAAGTCGATATTTTCAAAAGCTCGGATGCCGCTTTCTGTGTCATGATCGAACAATAACTCAGCAATGAATATTCAAATCGGTACGTACCCCTGGCATTGGCAGCAGCCCATGGAATGTTCTCTTGAATGCGACCATGTTTGCGGCATTGTATTTCTCGAGGGCAGTAGATAAGAAATAACAGTCTGCCACAAACTGGGACATCACGCCAGATGCGTGGTTTCTCAAGGGTTCGGATAATTTTCCCGCGTCGGTTGCATTTGGGGCAACGGGCACCGTTTTTGTGCGGCTTAACTTCCAGCCATAGCTCTTTGCACCAGTTATGAAAAGTGAAGCTGACGACACGATATCCTTTAATTCTGAGAAGTTTTTGGATAAACTTAAGTATGCTCATAGGTTCCTCTTTGTTTTCAAGTAAGTGTGGTAACCTACTTGATTGGGGCCTATGAGCATATTTGTCAAGCGCTATGCATGTAATTCGTTAACATTTCAATAAATTGTTAACGAACATTGAAATGTAATCAACCACCGCAATTTTTTCCTCTTTCAACTCCCCCTCTTTTATGTGAGGGGAGTTGAAAGAGGAAAAAATTGCTCTGATATGATCGCAAACAATTTTGGATAGGAGACGGGGAAATTCTTGGCTGTTTCCCTCATTATTCGTTTGGGAGATTCGGATTGACCCATATATAGCGAAGAATTTTCATTGATTTCCCTGTAATATTCTTCTTATAAACGACTCTTGCTTCTCTGCAACGGCATCCCATGAATACAATGCAACAGAATTTGAAATTCTATCTTGGGGTGAGGGATTATTATGCCAATAATCAGTTGTTGCAGATGCAATTGTATCAATATTTATGTTTTTAAGCAGAATGCCATTGTCTTTGTTTATTATTTCCGGCAAGTTCCCTACCTGTGTTGCGATAACAGGTGTGCCGCAACTTAAGGCCTCCATCGGAACATTAGGACTACCTTCATGGGTGCTTAGAACCATCAGAGCATCTGACAAATTATACCATTTCGGCAACTCTTCAGGACTTTTCTGGCCAACAAATTTTACTTGATTCAGGATATCAAGACTTGCTGCAATTTGTTGAAGCTTACCCATTTCAGGGCCTGCTCCGACAATAATACCATAGACAGGATGTGAGGAAGATTTCTTTATTTTGGATATCACGTACAGCATCAAATCAAAACGTTTTAATGGAACAAGGCGACCAACACCAAGAATAACTCTAGCTTTTTCAGGGATGCCTAATCTTCCTCGGTTAACTTTGCTTATATTTTTAGTTACCGGAATAAAGAGATTCTGGTCTACCCCATTCCCTATGACTTTGATATGCTCCGGACACGCGCCTAGCTCAATGGCCAGCTTTTTTAATCCTTCAGAAAGAGCAATGACTCCACTGGCAAACCGTAAGGTCTGGCTAATTTTATTTCTTCGACATTTATCTTTTGCTAATAAATAAAGATCAGAACCTCTTACTGTCAAAATCATTGGTTTTTTTATGGTTTTAGCATGCTGCATCGCAGCATAACCATCTGGATACGCATAATTAGCATCAATAAAATCTGGGATATATTTTTTAGCTTTTTGTTTAACTAATGATTTAGTGAAAAAATAAAGTAAAGGGCCGTCAAATGTTTTTAAAATTTTAGGAAAAGTGCAGAATCTTGGATAGTTAATGGACGAAGAACCTAAGTTGGTAGACAAAGGAATTCGCGCTAATTTACTAAATTGACTAGTAAAACTTATAGGACAAATAAAGTTATATCTAATATTGCCTTTTTTAATAATTGACTCATAGCGCCTTTTTACAAATATTCCATGAAATGGTTGGGCTTGATTTGGAAAAAGAGTCGTAAATAACAATCCATGCATAGGGATATCAGCAGATTTGAGGAAATTCATTAATAACGATAGAGTTTTAATGAAAATATTTTTTTACAAAAACTTTTCTTTAATAGAAAAAAAAGAATGTCGTTCCGATTTAGACTAAACACGTCTGTTGAAAGAGTGTTGAAGCCCTCATTTGTCGTACAGATAGCCATGAATTCATTTTTAAGAACAGATTGTTGAGCAAGAGTCATATTCCTGCCTCTTGGGCAGGCAAGAATATCGGCTGGCTGGCCTGTCATTTGCTGTATTCTGTTGCGGCTCGTGGTCGTTTCCCATAATAATTTTTCAGGTTCTAGCTCATCAAGAAAAGGATGTGTAACTGTATGAGCCTCAAACGAGATATTGTTTTGTGCCATTTCCTGAACCATATCCCAGTCCATCATTAAATTGGGAGGATCTGACATCTGTATCCTTTTGTACCATTCGGTGATTTGCGATATAAAAGTAATTCGCGCATCTTGATTCATCTCGTTGATTCGGTCGTTTATATCGTTTGCCAACTGACCAGGTGACTTAGCATTGTTTCCAGACATATAAGCAGTTAGAGGCCCTTCAGCCAGCAACGTCATCCTTTTTTCCCAATAGCATGCGATTGCCCAATTTAACAAATCCCAGCATAAAGGAACCCCTGTATCTAAAGGGCCAGTCGTTAAAAAGATCGTTGCTGGTAAGTTGTATTTTTTTAATAACGGGAATGCCCATATGTAATTGTCACAATATCCATCATCAAATGTTATGATAACGCTTCCAGCCTCAAAGGGATCACCTTTTTTCTTTTTTTCTATTGCCTCACGAAGAGAAATAACATTTGCATGTTTTGACAAAAATATCAAAATCAGCTCAAAGGTATCTAAGGGCACAACCATCTTGTCACGAAAATATTTATTTTGAGTGTCAGGCAAAACACGATGAAAAGTAAGGATGGTAAAACTATTCTTTTCCTCAAATCGTTTAGCCTCAAAAGAAGCTAAAACTCGCAATTTAGACCACTTGGCCCAATATCTGATAAATGGAACTCGCGGTGTTTTTAAACAAGATCTTGTATACAGATCAGCATATTGAAGCACCAATGTTTTCCAGGAAAAATGGTCAATAATTACCTCTCTTGCTTTTATCCCAAGATTGTCTCTCTGCTCTGGAACTGCCAGCAATAATTCAATTTTATTTGCAAGTTCTTTATGGTCGCCGGAGAGAAATAACAGCCCTGTAAGGTTATCATTTATAAATTCAGGAGTTCCTCCAACCTTTGATGCAATTACAGGGAGTCCACAGGACATAGCTTCTAAAAGAGTAATAGACATACCCTCAAACACAGACATATTAACATAGATATCAAAGCCATTCATTATTTGATTAATATCTATTCGTTTACCCATAAAAAAAACTTTATCTTGTATATTTAGTTGATTCGTTAATTTTATGAGATCATTCTTATATTCTTGTTCTTCCGAATCACCAACAATTAAAAGACAAATGTTTGGATTTTTTTTACAAACTTCATTGAAAGCTTTTATTAAAACAGGGTGGTTTTTTACTTTCCGAAGTACGCTAATTGTGCCGATAATAATTGATCCATCGGGTAAGGCCAATTCATTTTTAAGATAATTCTTGAGCTTTTTATCAGGGAAAAATGTTTCTGTATTAACTCCATTTTTGATAACTAAAACTTCTTTATGAAATTTAGGCCACTTGACTTTGATTGCTTCTTTGATGTCTTTTGAGACTGCTGTTATTCGATTTGTCTTCGTTAGAAATAATTTAAGAAACCAATATCTCTTTTTAGAAATTTCCCACTCGGAAGTGTCTCTGCCATGTTCGGTATGAATTAAACCTCTAACCCCACTAAAAAGAGTTGTAACAAAACCAAAAAAATAAGTTGTCCAGTTATGGGTATGAACAACGTCAACATAATTTTTAATTGCGTATTTTCTCAATTCCAAGGATGTTTTCAATGGACCCAATTTTTCTTTGGAGATATAGTGCAAATTTATATGCGTAGGGCATATCTTCTTAATTTCCGGCTCGATAGGGCTAAGACTAACGATAGTACATCTGAATTTTCTCGGATCAAGTTGATTTGCCAAGTTAAAAACAACTCCGTATTCTGCCCCTCCAAATGACAAGAGGCCAACAACATGTAACACGTTAATTTTACATTCCATTTTTATTTTAAAATAGTTAAATTTCCAAATCAGCTTCTTTATTTTTTAAAGAAGCTGATTTGTGTCTACGAAAAACTTTCTGATTTTGTCCGGGATGAACAAAATCAACCAACGAGATATAATTCATCCATAAAATATTTACATAATATAAAGTGGATATATGTGAGAATCCAAGCCTCAGATGAGACTTGAAGGAAAGGTCATTAGATGTATCGATATGTCCTAAAAATTTTGTTATCTGATAATCACGGTGGAGATTATCTACCACTCCACTCAACAATACAGGGAAGAAACCTTTTAACCTATAGCGAGAATTAATAAAACCATCCCCAAGAAAAACAGTATGTTCCTGAAACCGTATCAAAACATTGCTCCTATGATAACGATCAAAAGTTATGGTATAATTATTTAAAAAAGCCCATGCATATCCTACTATTTCATCGTTATATTCTAAACAAAAACAAAGGTGGTTATTGGAAAAATAGCTACTAAACAACTCTTTTAGGTTATCGGTTTTGGGGTTGTAATTTGAACATGAAAGAAGTTCATGGAGATCCTCAGATGATGCCTGACGAAAAACTACGTTCTTAACTTTCCTTTTCAAATAAATACAGCTTCCTTCAAAAGCAACTATATTGGTTTTTCCTGGTAGAATTAACCACTGCGGCACCAAATTGGCACTTACCTTAAGAAGAAGTTCAAAATAGCAACCTTTCTTGACTGCTGTTAATATGGCTTGTATTTTTTTCATTAATGACCTTTGGGAATAAATAACGCTTCTCTGGAAACTATTACTTTTATTTTATTTGGATCAATATTCCCAACCCCTTGTTTGTATGTCTCATACAGGAATTTAAAGAAAGGTCCTTCTTTTAGTTCAGGATTAAGCAGTTTCAGTAAGTTACTATCATTGGTATTTTCCACAGCTGCAGGAAGCAGAACATCCCGTGCCGCGATATAGTCAAGGGCAACAGGATCCGTTGATGCTAAAACCATTTTTGCATGATGTCTTTTAGTTAGATCTGTCCTACTCCCCCATCCAACCCATTCAGCTGATATTATGTTCAAATCAGGACAACAAATATGTTTCAACCAATACCCTAACGCTCCCCCAGTGTAATAGAAATTGAAATACCCTAATTGTTTTATATAATTTCCAATAAATTGCATGTTGTTCCGTTTTAATCGCCTCAAATAATAATTAACCCTCAGCCCCAATAAGTAGAGTTTAGATTCTTCTCCAATAAAGTGAAAATTAAAGAAACCTTCCGGTGCTGTCCCTTGATATCCGCATGTCATATCAACGACGCCCATTAAATTTTTTACAGAAGCAGTAATGCCGCAATAGTGACTATGAAAGTTCAAAGCTGAAAAATTTATGAATTTTAATTTTGAACGATCAAAATGCCCGTTTTCGTATACTCCACGCATCAAATCAATCCTCCGACCAGTCACAGCACTAGTAAAAATTGGATAACTCATCATGCATTCTCTGTTCTCGCCAGAGGTAAAGATTTTTTCTTTCAGCCAAACATAACCGTCTCCCTCATCAGGGTGACTAACATAATCATTATTGCCTTCTGCATCGCCTTCACGAATTTCAATATTTTTGCCAGCATTGTGCCAGTGATAAGGGGAAATCCGATTGAAACCAATTTTATGATAATGATCAATTAGCTCATAGTAATTATATTTGCCATTAGGGTGATCAGTCGTCCATCCCCTGCTTTTATCCTCGGAATATTGATGATTTTCAGCAATAACAATTTCACCGGTAAAGTTATGTATTGATAATATTTCATCAATAAAACCTTTAATATTATCAGTGTTTGTCATCCCTTGGTTCCACCACTGGGCATTTGGTTTTATGATAACAATATCATCGGGCTCAATAATTTTCCTGATCCCTCCAAGCTGTTTTATCACTGATTGAATGTTCAATTCAGGAGATTTTCCTTGGGCTAAGTAGACATAGGAGTTTCCATCTACGGAAACTCCTAGTTTGTTTTTTAAATCAAAATCATAGTTCTCAGCTGCTTTGGATTTTTTGGGTAAAAATAAAAAGGGATATTTCATGCAAACTAGAGCGGACACTAATATCTTTATGTTTAGCCTTCTTGAAATTTTTGTAGTTTTGTACATATACTACCTATGTTTTTTTTGGTGTTTTGTTTAATTGACAATACCATATTGTGTAACAAATAAAATAGATAACCCTGCAGATTATTGTTAAACATCATCAAAGAAAAAATATTTCTCACATCATTGCTAAATTTGTATTTGTATTGTTCATCCCCTCTCAACATGTCAAAAGACAAGTATTTTTCCCCAATGGCTTCTTCCACTGCCATCTTAATGTGCACTAGCCCAATACTGACTTGAGCAAATTCAGGTTCCCAGCCGTTTTGATAAAAGAAAAGTTGTTTTTTGTATTGAAATAAATATAACAGTGAAACAACTTTTCCTTCAATTTCTATAATACTAAAAAAACCATCATGATTTGAACATAACTGAATAAATTTATTATTAAATTGTTTTCTGTAGTCAGAATAAAAAGTACTCTTATTACCTGATATTAAATCCCATCTTTTTTTGTGCAGACTGAACAATTCGTCTAAATAGCTCTTTTCTTTAAAAGGAATATTCTTAAATTTAATAGATGGAAATTGATTGAATATTTTTTTTTGTTTTCTCTTAAGTAAATATTTAGTGCTTTTGCTCAGACTTTCATTAAACTCAGTAACGCTTTCAGGCAACAATATTCGAGGACATAATGTTTTTTCACAAAAAATAAATTTGAATTTATGATTAGAATTATGTTGTTTTTTAAAATATGTAAAAACATTTGCCTCTTCGCTGAGACTGGTGAATTCGACAAGGCATTGCTGCGAGGCAATAGAATTTATAACCGCCTCACAACACTTTTCTTCGTATCCTGGCTTAGAAAATATATCAAGATAGTCAGATGCAATAGTATTTCCAAGAAAAGTAAGCTTTTTTACAGCAAAACCATAGAACTTTTCTTTCTGTAAATAAAAAGGACCAATTCCAACAAGATTTGAATTTTCATATAAAAGGAAAATCGAAAGTTCACAGTTTCTTTTCGGCAACGTTGACCAAAAAGAAAAAAGCCATTCCCACTTTAAAAAAAAGGAGCTTGAATTTGACAGATCCAGTAATGCATTCCATTCTTCTTTAAAGTGACAAAAATCATCTTCTAAGAGAAATTTTATTTTTAAGGGTGGTGACATTATCAAGACTTCGGGTTATGAATTTTTTTTTTGTTCTGTTTTTTATCTTTTACCAATCTCACTCAAACTGAACTTTCTCAAAAGTTATGGTGGGCTAAGAAATAGCTATACATATCTCTTAGCCCACATAGCAAAAAATAATATTGCCCACAACTCAGAAGCATAATCACTGAAGCCTGCCTGATGCTTCTGCCACATTTCCTTTACGGTTGGCATATGAAGATAACTGCCAATAGTGTTGTTTGATGACATTACATTATCCTCAAAAATTCTTCTTAAATCTTCTCTCATCCATTTTGCCAAAGGTACGGAAAAACCCATTTTGGGTCGATATAAAATATCTTTTGGCAATAGTGGTTCCAAAGACTTTTTCAAAAGATACTTCCCTTCTTTTCCATGAAGTTTCAAGGAAGATGGCATTGTGGCCACCAACTCCATAAACTCATGGTCCAAAAGAGGGACTCGGACTTCCAGAGAATTGGCCATAGAAGCCCTGTCTACCTTAACGAGAATATCATCGACAAGATATGTTTTAATATCAACATATTGAATCTTGCTAAGCGGATCACTACTGTCACATACTTTACCATATTGATTGAATAAATTTACCGGAGAGTAATCATCTAATGAATCTCGCAAATCTGAAGATATAATTTTGTCCTTATATGGGCCGAACCAAGACATGGAATTAAAATACCCTTCCATGGGTGACATGGCAAGATTGCTTAATAATGTTTTGGCCCGAAATATCTGAGGCAACCAGTCTGCCTTGGGATAGACCACCGCCAATTTCCCAACAAATGTTTTACGAAAGGAATCTGAAAACTTATCCCTTAATTTGTTTTCCATTAAATCAAAATAGTAACGCCGGTATCCAGCAAAATTTTCATCTCCACCATCCCCGGACAGGGCTACTGTTACCCTCTGTTTCGTTATTTTTGACACAAGATAGGTTGGAATAGCTGAAGAGTCCGCAAAAGGTTCATCATAGTACCAGACAAGTTTTTCTAAAATATCGACCGCATCTGCTTCAATAATCTCTTGCTGATGGTCAGTCTGGTATTTAGATACAATTTTTTGTGCGTATGGCAACTCATTAAATTTTTCTTCCTTGAACCCAATCGATGAAGTCTTAACAGGTTTACCCATCAAGCCTGACATAAGAGCAACAACAGCGCTTGAATCTATCCCACCGCTCAAGAAAGCCCCTAAAGAGACATCGCTTACAAGACGTATCTTGACGGCCTCTTCAAGTTTGTCAATGACACGTTCACACCATTCTGATTCTGACAGACTTTGATTCACAGAAACAAAAGACAAATCCCAGTATTTTTTGGACTCACACATTTGCCCTTTTTTAATGGTTAATGTGTGCCCTGGAAGCAATTTTTTTATGTTTTGAAAAATTGATTTTGGCGCAGGAATATAAAGCAAATTAAGGTAATCAAATATGGCTTGTTGATTTAAGTCTTTTTTGACACCTTCAACAGCCAATATTGCTTTAATTTCTGAACCGAAAACAAACCTCTCATTATCACTATAATAATAAAAAGGTTTTATTCCTAAACGGTCTCTGGCGGCAAACATGGTTTCATTTTTGGCATCCCAGACTATAAAAGCGAACATACCCCTGAATTTCCTTACACAGTCCTCCCCCCATTCTTCATACCCATGGACAATAATCTCCGTATCACAATTTGTTTTAAAGTGATGGCCCTTCTTAATTAGCTCATCTCTAACCTGATTGAAATTATATATTTCGCCATTATATGTAACCCAAACTGTACGATCTTCATTACTTAAGGGCTGGTGTCCACCCGCAAGATCAATAATGCTTAAACGCCGATGTCCTAAAACAACATTCCCCTTGCCTTTAGTCTGGTAAACAATACTCGGCTCTACTGGTAAGGAATCCTGCAAAGTATTAAGATAAAAGCCTTCACCGTCTGGACCACGATGCTTAAGGGTATCCGTCATCTGTATTATAACGGCAGGGTTCTCAATTGGGGCATTGAACTTATATATTCCACATATTCCGCACATCTATACCGTCCTGTTTTGCTTCGCAAAAATTATCAAACACCAAGCCGATTTTCTGAAAGAACAAGTTCATGAAGAAGTGATAAATTGGTATCCCATTGATAGTTTTTTTCTACACAATTCCGACTATTTTTTTCTAACTTGAGACGTTTAGAAGGATTTTCGATGAGATCCACTACGGCTTGTGCAAATTCCACAGGAACATCGCGAACCAAAATATCGCGATCTAGAACAGCATTTATGCCTTCAAAAGCATTTCCTGTACAAATAACAGCCTTTGACATTGCCATAGCTTCCAATACTTTGTTTTGAACTCCTCTTGCAATACGTAACGGCGCCACACAGATTACAGCACGTCTATAGTACGGGCGAATATCATCTACAAATCCCGTTACACCTATATCATTTTTTCCATTTAGCTTTACTATGTCAGGTACCGGATTACTGCCAACAATTGTAAAATAAGCCTGGGGACATTTCTTCTTTATCAAAGGCCAAATATCCTCCACAAACCACAAAACTCCCTCTATATTGACATAGTAATCCATAGCACCAGTAAAAATAATTTCAAAAGAATGACAGGTTGTGGTTTGCTCAGACCCATCAAATTTTGGATTAAAATAATCAAGGTCTACTCCATTTCCAATTTCAACCACATTATTCATTTTTCCATGCACATTTTCAAATAATATGCGCTCTCTGGATGAAATTAAAATAGAGTAGTCAAATGTCTTAGCTACACGATATTCATAGTCCTTTAATAACTGCCCTTCTTGACGATAAACAAAAGACAAAGGCCATTTTTGCGAAGAAGCATAATCCGCCCATTTACAGGAATCGACATCACAAAAATCCATTATTAATTTTACGCTACTCTTTTCTTTTTTGGAAAATCTGTGCCGTGAACGGAAAATATACTCTGCCGTTGTTGAAGAAAAACAGAATATTGCATCGAAATGTTCATCATCAAGAATATTGTCAATTTGCTCCTGAAGGGATCGCTCATAAAAATATATTACTGACATTGGCTGTTTTGATAGAAGGCCAATCGTGGAGATAATTTTTTTTATTTTTGAATTAATTGGCACCAAAAACACTTCTTTACAAAAAGTACGCAACTCTTTTTCAAAAGAAAAATCCTTTGGTTCATCAACCAAGGCAGCGAGATATACTTCACCCAATCCTGCCAAAAATTTCAACTCATGAAACGAACGAATTTTATCTCCTTTGTTGGGAGGAAAAGGAATTCGGTGAGCAATAAAAAGAAATTTCATGGAATATTTTTTACAATAAGAGGGCCAATAATTTTAGTAATAGGTAAAGGGAGTTTCTTCCATAATGCTATTTTTTTTCGATATTTCGGATTAAGTGGATTTATCTCTGGTACATTTTGCACCTTATTTAAAATATAGCGATAGTCCAATTGCTGTGGTTCAAAACCCCAATTCTTTTTAAATTGAAACTGACCTGTCCCTTTTTTACTGCGGCCATAATCAAAATATCGACAGCCTCGATTCACAGCTCGCTTCATTAATTCCCAGTACTGAAAATCGTTAGGTGCAAATTTCCTAAATTCCACAAGAGAAGCTGCATAATACGGAAGAACAGTATCTCCATAATAGAAGCTTAATACGCCGGAAATAATTTTTCCGTTGTATCCAATTAATAAAACTTCCGCGTCATCACCATACGCATCAAGAAGAGCTTGAAACCACTTTTGGGAATAAACAGGCGTTCCTAGCCTATGAACATTACTGGCAAAAATTTCATAAAAATCATCAAGTCTATCATTTGAAACGATTGCTTGAAGTCCAGACTTAATCCCTTTACGCACCATAGCTCGCTGCTTTCGGGGTATGGCCTTTAAATTTTCTTCATGGTCATCACTTATTTCTTTTATAAAAGTTACATAGAGATCAGTTGAAGGAAGGTTACAGGGTGGTGAGCTTAGAAATTTTAAATCTAAATAATCTGCATTCAATTCCTTTGCGGTGTCTTCCGCTTTTTTTAACAGGAAATCAAATATCTCAATATCATCTGCCAATATACCTCCGTACGCGGCAAAGCCCACTGAGGAGAGAATATTCCCAAACAAAATGCTTTTCACATGAGTAATAGGAAGTACACCGGAAATTTTTTTCCCTTTTTTAGCTGCCAGATAAATACTTTCATGACCGAAGGCATTGGTAATGGCATCTCGCCAATTTGTCAAATGAAACGGCGTACCTTGATCATGGGAACGTACATAATCATTCCACTCTTGATCTTGGGCACTTTGTAATGAGACTATTTCCACAACTGTTATCCTTCAATTACCTTTGACAATATTTTCACTATTCGATCACCAGCCAAACCGTCCCAACACTTCGGTATTTCTCCCTTCTTGCCCTGGCCCTGTAAAACCAATTCAACTGTTTCCAGGATGCGTGCCGTGTCCGTGCCAATAAGATAGTTGGTGCCGACCATTACAGTAACCGGGCGTTCCTATTTTCCCGCAATGTTACACAAGGCACCTTGAGTACCGTTGTCTCTTCCTGAATTCCTCCAGAATCTGTAATAACAACTGAGGCATTTTTAATAAGATTTAAAAAATCAAGATAACCAAGAGGGCCTGCTATTATTATATCCTGGTTGTCCTCCAACCGTTGATAAAGACCAAAGGTTTGAAGACTGTTTTTGGTACGAGGGTGAATCGGGAAAACAACCAGCTGCCTCTTAGCGATCTTCTCAAGGCAATCCACCAAAGGCTCCAATGTCTCAAGTCGATCAACATTTGAAGGGCGATGCAACGTAACAAGAGCATAGGACCTATCCACTCCCAGCTGCTCTCGAATTATTGAAAGATCAGCCTTCTCTACATGCTGCATCAGGGTATCAATCATCACATTTCCAACAAAATGTACCTTGTCTTCAGCCACCCCTTCCCGTTGCAGGTAGGAAAGACACAGCTCCTCGGTGGTGAAAAGCAGGTCGCTGATAGCATCCGTCAATATACGATTAACCTCCTCCGGCATATCACGATCAAAGGAACGTAAGCCCGCTTCCACATGGACAATGATAGGCCGCCTACGTTTATGACCAACAGGATACTCAATTTTTGCAGCAACCAAGGTACAAGCAATGGTGGAATTCACATCTCCAACAACCAAAAGGATATCAGGACACTGCTCCAACAAAACCGGTTCAAACCGTTTCATGATCTCCGCTGTCTGGCTGGCATGACTGCCCGAACCAACCTCCAGATTAATATCGGGCTGAGGAATACCGAGATCAACAAAAAACGAATCAGACATCTTTTGATCATAATGCTGGCCGGTATGAACAATGATATGGTTAATAACTGGTCCCGAGGAAGTATTATTGTGTTGTTCAACAGCCCTGACAATTGAAGCCAATTTCATAAAATTGGGCCTGGCACCAGCAATAGACATTATTTTCAACATACAGCATTCTCCGAATTCTATTCACCAATAAAGGCTGGAACAGCCCAATCACCTGTTATTAACATATTGTTTTTATTACAAATCCTATAATCATTTTTCATTTAGAAAGATAATACACCTTGTCTACAATCTAAGTCTGCCACACAGCCACAAAAAACTTGTGATTTTCTACCGAAACCATGACACCTTAATCTGGCATCGCCCACTTGCTTTAGTGAGATAAAACGGCATGGTCATCGCCACGACAGAAAAATGAGGTATCAACAGCAATAAACACACTCTGTGCAGGATAGGAACACAATCCGCCATGTCAGATAAAAAATAACATCTTCATTCTGTTACGTTTTTTTTAACATATACAGATACGTGCCACACGATGACCGAAATCGGCCAGACATGCTCCTGTCACCAAGCCGACATAGCCTGCACCAATCATTGTTATATACATTTTTTTAGGTGTGCGGTTTTAGGTTTTAGGTTTGCGGTCAAGCACATTTGGTGACTGCTAAATACTTAGGACCTTTTCACTTTCTCAATAAAGTCTCTACAAGTCAGAAAAGAATGTTCAGTATTGGTGGATATAAATTTTTTCAGTTTATTTTTGGTTCTGCTCAGGTTTACATAATGGCGGAAACGAAAGAAGGTTTTGGCCTCCTTTACCCTTGGCTGATCCGGATCAATTTCCCATGGATGCATATAAAAGGTGTAACAGTCATTTTTTTTGAGGATATATTCCACCCCGATCCGGTGCAGGAGAGCTGGCAACAGTCTAAAGTACCCTCCTCCACCCCAAGGGATGACCTTGTTGCCAAGCCGCAAATTACTCACCGGAATTTCATAAAATGAAGGGGTCAGGGTGTAAAGAGGAAGATCCTGCTTTTCCGTCTTCGGCAACGTTAACGAACCGTAACGCTCATGCCCCCCATACGAATTATAACTGGAATCATAGAGATAGCCAGCTTCGCGAACAAGAGTAAGGGCCTCGTCAGTAATGGAAAAACTTGGGGCCCGATATCCTGTGACCTCTTGTCCGATAATACCCTCCAGAAGCTCTTTGCTCTTCAGCAAATCTCGGCGTAACTCATCCGGGGTCTGATTGTAGCACAAATGGTGCTCGAAGCCATGGGATGCAACCTCATGGCCTCTCTGATGGATTTCACGCACCAGATCAGGGCAACGTTCTGCAACCCAGCCCAGAATAAAGAAAGTGGCCTGCACCGGTGTTGGGGCCTCGGCAAGGAGGTTTAACAGCTCGATTGTATTTTTCTCCACCCGTAACTCTCGGTCAGACCAAGTGGAATAGGGAATATGTTCCTTAAAATTCTCCACCTGAAACCAATCTTCGACATCAAAGGTGAGAAGAATTGTCTTGCTGTTAGAAGATGCTGACTGCAATTAATCCACACCTAGCTCTTTTTGGGAATAGGCCACCATTTTTATGTCCTCCGGTGGTTCTATTTTCTCTATTCCCTCTTCTCTACTCAAAACTCCTGTGCGCACCATATTGGCAATCTCCCAGACGTAGGGATGGAAATCATACCGTTTCCGGTGTACCTGATTGGCAAAGGCATTGAGGGTGCAGTTAGAGGAGTTCGGGTCTGTATCATTAGGTCTTTCCCAACCAAACTGACTGATTCGCTCCGTTATGTCCTGCTCATCATAGTGAAGGAAGGCCAGCGGATGGATGTTCCATGGAAACAATTCTTTTTGGGTAAACTGCTCTTCAGTGACAAAATACGGAAGTACTGCATCCCCTGCAATTTCCAGTAACGGCTTGAGAATCGCCTTTTGAGTACCTTGCATCAGAGCCGGGTTGGTCCGCATTACCGAAGATTGCACAGGAGCCTGCCCGGGTGACCAACCAAAGCCCACAAAAGGAATATGTTTTTCCAGGGCTGTCCGTAAGACAATACCTTTTACCATGCCAATACAGGAAGTGCAGATAGTACTTGCCCGCTCCAACGTCTTGGCCGAGTAAAGCTCTTGGGTTGCTGCTGTTCGGAAAATTTTCCTCAGCACCTGCGGAGCAGGTTTAATAATAAGTGAATCGACACCAAGGCTTCCGCATACCTTACCTATGTTCACCAAGGCCTTGGGAGAGATGAAGGTATTGTCAAATGTTAACGCCAGCACCCGTAACTGATACCGATTGACAAAGACATCCAGGGTGTAAGTACTATCTTTTCCACCACTGTAGGCTACAATTACATCGTAGCTGCTCTTTGTTTTCCGCTCTTCGAGGAGTTTTAAAAATTTTTGTTCATATTTCTCCTGCAAAGCCACAGTGGCATCCTCGCCCTTATACCGTTGACAGTGATTACACACGCCCTTCTCATTAAAGGAAATTCCCGGGAATGTGGATGGCAGGATGCATTGTTGACAGAGAAAACGATCACTCATTTTTTCAGCTCCGTTTTTTGTATCTTACCCGTAGCGGTCTTGGGTAACTCGTTTTCAAAAATAATGGTATGTGGAACCTTGAAGGAGGGCAGGTTCCGGCGACAGTGACGAAGCAGTTCTTTTTCAGAAGCATCACAACCCTCTTTTACTACTAAGAAAGCAACAATCTTCTCCCCCAGGATATCATCTTTATGGCCAACCACAGCCACTTCGTGGATTGATGAAAATTCCATGATCGCGTCTTCAATCTCTTTAGGACCAATTCGATGAGAACCGGATTTGATCATATCACTTTTCCGACTCTCAATGAAAAGAAATCCATCCTGATCAACTCGGGCGAGATCTCCTGTCCATAACTTCCCTTTTTTCAAAACCGTTGCAGTTTCCTCGGGCTGCTGCCAATACCCTGCCATAATATTATCACCCGTGGCCACAATCTCCCCCAGTTCGCCGACTTCTACCTCAGATCCGTCCGGACGACAGACCGTCAGGGTTACCCCGGGTATGGCCTTACCAATAGACCCTGCCTTATCAACGACTCTCTCCGGCTCCAAAAAACTGAGGCGCGGGCCTGCTTCAGTCTGGCCGTACATGATGAAAATTTTCACTTCTGGAAAGACTGCAGAGAGATTGGCAGCAAGTGCCGGAGACATCGGTGCACCAGCCTGGGTCAGGTAACGCAGCTTAGGAAAACTGTACTCTCTGACAGAAGAACGATTCAATAATATGGCAAAGCTTGACGGCACCCCGGAAAAACCTGTTACCGCTTCCGCCGCCATCTGCTCTAGAATGACATTGGGATAAAGAAAACTCTGATTCACCACCAGGGTTCCACCCGCGGCAATATGGGTCAGCAGTACAGAATTGCCATACGAATAAAAAAATGGGAGCACAGCCATGATGGTATCACGCTCTGTAAGCCCTAAGTAGCCAACAGTAGACTGCGTATTCGCTGCCAGATTACGATGACTGAGCATGACCCCTTTGGGAGCACCGGTTGTACCCGAAGTATAGATTATCTGAGCAATATCTTCCGAGTGTATCCTCGGAAGCGGCTTAGGCTCGGACCTGATCCCATGCTCCCACAATGATCGTATGGTTGTCTCGAAATGACGAACCGAGGCCTGGGCCATGATTACCGAAGCATATTTCTGAAATTTTTGCTGGGAGAGGACGATGCAACTGCCACTGTCAGCAAGAACGGAACTCAACGCATGGTTGGAAGTCTGGGTATTAAGACCGATGGCAATCCCACCGGCGGCCAATATCCCAAAATAGGCTGCCACATACTCACAGGCATCATCAGTCAGTATGGCAACCCGCTCACCCGGTTGGAGGTCATGATGCAACAACCACTGACTGATTTGCTCTGCTCGTTCGGCAAGCTCCTCATAGCTCACCTTTTCTTCTTTCTGGATCAGGGCGATCTTCTCCGGATGGGAAAGGGCGGACTGGTGGAGAAAGGAATGAATCACGTCGTATTGCTGCATCAGCTTGTTTTTCTGGTAATGTAGGCGGACAACAAGTTCACACTGTCAAGATTTTCCGGGACCAACTCTTCATCAGCCACAGAGATCGCAAATTCTTCTTCCAGCCAGTCCACTAACTCCAGCACACCTGTTGAATCAATAATCCCCTGTTCCAAAAAGGAAGTATCATTCTCCAGGGCATCCTCTTCCGCATCAAAAAGAAAATTATCAAAGATAAATGTCCGTATTTTAGTTGTGTTATCTGCCATAAAAATACCCTTTTTCTACGCTCACATGGAGTGAAATATTCTGCTCACGATACCACCTTCACATTGTCCAAAGACTCTGGTGTATCTATTTTAAAATTCTTTATCATTTTATCATATACTATCTGGCTCGACAAAATTCCAACAAATGCCATATTTTCTTTAAAACCTTGCTTGCTTTTTTGCCGACATTTTCCAAGTAATTTGTCCACAGCCTTGGGTTTGAACATCCCTGCTTCTGTTAACAGGCTCTCTGAAAGGTAATAGTCAAGGTAGTCAGGTTCTGCTTCGCCAAAAAAGCTTAAAATATCCGGGGCCATATATGGCTGTTTTTTTCGTTTTACAGTTCCTGTCGGGAGGATATCTGCCACTGCCTGTTTGAGAACATTCTTTTCATTGAGTGCCTTCATCTTATAGTGGGTCGGAATACGGCCGGCAAACTCCACCACTCGGTGATCAAGAAATGGAAACCGTCCTTCCACAGAGTTGGCCATGGCCATACGATCGCCCTGTGAAGAGAGGAGATAATTGGCCATCAGTACTTTGCACTCCAGATACTGAGCCCTGTTAAAAAAGTCCAACCCCTGCAGATCGTTCTGGAGATAGCCCAGTCCCTGAACCGGGTCTCTGTCCTGTGCCAAGACATGATCCGTCAGAAAAACATGAGTGCCTGCGGCTGTCTTCCAACGAGGTCTGTGGCCATAAAAAAGATCACTGACATCCGCATCTGTAGCAAAAAATCTTCGCGCATATTCGGCAGACTTTGTTGGAGACATGGCCAGATAGGGATAGAGACGTTTCAGGAGCTGCGGTCGAAGATCGGAATCAGGTTGAGCATGAATAAAGGCCCTGACCTTAGCCTCTTTGAAAATATCATACCCACCCAGTACCTCATCAGCACCTTCACCCGTGAGCACCACTTTGTACTGGTTCCGGCGCACCAATTTTGACAACAGAAAGAGTGGTGCCGGGGCAGTCCGCAGGATAGGCGTTTCAGTATGCCAGATTACTTGAGGAAAGACTGCCGCAATATCCTGGTACGAGCAGGCGACCTGATGATGATCAGTTCCGAGATAATCCACCATCTCATTTTGTTCCTTTGCCTCGTCATACACCTTATCGGCAAAGGTCACAGAAAACGTCTTCAGGGGGTTTTTCGTATAATGTTTTACCAGAGAGGTTATGGCTGAAGAGTCGAGTCCTCCGCTCAGATAGGCTCCCACCGGCACATCCGCACGCAGGCGAAGCCGTACAGAGTCGATAAGTAATTCCCGTAACTCTGCTGCATACTCCTGTTCAGATCGTCTGCCTGGTTCGTCGGGACAAAATGGAATGGACCAATAGCACAGAGGCTCATGAACACCTGTAGAAGTAACTTCCAGGCAATGCCCAGGAAGCAGTTGCTTGACACCTGTAAAAACGGTCTCTGTTCCGGCCGGACTCCAAAAGGTGAAGATCTCACTCAAAACACGCGGATCGATTTCCCTGGGCAGAGCCGGATCAGCGTTGAAGAGTGATTTTATTTCGGAGGCAAAGTAAAAAGAGCCATTATGAAGGGTATAAAAAAGAGGCCGAATCCCCATACGATCCCGGGCCAGAAAAAGAGACTGTTTATTTGAGTCATAGATGGCTATGGCAAATTGGCCATTGAGGTCTGCCAGGCAATCCTTCCCTTTTTCTTCATACAGATGGAGAATGACCTCGGTGTCTGAATGGGTGCTAAAGGTATGGCCTCTTGCCAGGAGCCCTTCACGCAACTCAGGGTAATTGAAAATTTCACCGTTAAAAATAATCCATATCGTCCGATCTTCATTGGCAATGGGCTGCCAGCCACCTTCCAGATCGACAATGGAGAGCCTGGCGTGGGCTAATCCGACAGTCTGTCCTATGAAAAAACCAAACCCGTCAGGCCCCCTGTGCATGACAGGGTAGATCATCCGCTCAAGGGTTCGACGGTCATTGGACTGTCGATTATTGAATTGGTAATAACCTGCTATGCCGCACATGGGAAGGACGCGGTTTGAGGTTTGCGGTTTGCGGTTTGCGGTGAAAGGGAAAAGGCGGTTTTAGGTTTGCGGTTTGCGGTTTGCGGTAAAAGGGAAAAGGCGGTTTGAGGTTTGCGGTTTGCGGTTGGCGGTTTGAGGTTTGCGGTGAAAGGGAAAAGGCGGTATGGGGGGTGCGGTGGGAAGTGGTTTGAGGTTGTCATGGGGGGTCTTTTTATCTTGATGGAAATTTTCTTTTTTCTGACTGATAACTTAAAAGATATTTTATTGAGGAGATTTTTAGGTCAGGAAAATCCTTTGGGGTTTTGAGACTGCCAGCGCCAGGTATCTTCGCACATTTGTTGTAGACCGCGAGTGGCTTTCCAGCCTAGGTCTTTTGCTGCAAGGCTTGGGTCTGCAAAACATTGGGCAATATCTCCGGGCCTGCGGGCAACTATCTGGTAGGCCACTTTTCTGCCCGAGGCTTTTTCAAAGGCCTTGACCATATCGAGCACGCTATACCCATTCCCTGTACCCAGATTATAAATAACCACACCAGGGTTTGATGCTAATTTTTCAAGGGCATTCAGGTGTCCAAGGGCCAGGTCCACCACATGGATATAATCTCGGACACCGGTTCCATCTGGTGTTTGGTAATCATTGCCAAAAACTGAAAGTTGGGGAAGAGCACCAACGGCCACCTGGGAGATATACGGCATCAGGTTATTGGGGATACCTGCAGGATCTTCTCCAATCCTGCCACTCTTGTGAGCACCGACCGGATTAAAATAACGAAGCAGTGCGACATTCCATTCGGGGTCGGCAATATGGAGATCAGTAAGGATCTCTTCAACCATCAACTTGGTGCGCCCATAAGGATTTGTGCATGACAGAGGAAAGTCTTCGGTAATTGGAACAGTGGCAGGGTCGCCATAAACTGTTGCCGAGGAGCTGAAGACGATATTTTTTACATTGTGCTCTGCCATGGCTCGACAGAGATTCAAGGTACCAGTGACATTGTTTTCATAATAGAGTTGCGGCTTTTCCACTGACTCGCCAACGGCCTTAAGACCGGCAAAATGGATTACAGACTCTATATCAGGACTGGAGGTAAAAACCTTTTGCACAGCTGCCTGATCTAACAGATCGACGGTATGTAACTCCACCCTTTTACCTGTCAGCTCTTCTACTCGGCGCAGACCTTCCGGACTTGAATTAGAAAAGTTATCGATGACAACAACGTCTCGTCCTGCCTCTAACAACTCAAGACAGGTATGGCTGCCAATATAGCCTGCTCCGCCGGTTACAAGAATTTTCATTATAGGGAATTCCTTTTCCAAGACAAACCAGTGAGGGCCTGTCCATAAATAAAACACGAATAGAGTGTATAGCTTAATGCTTCGCCTATGGTTGTTTCAATTTGACACGAGCATCATTTGTAGCTACCAACCAAGGCGTATAACCAATTGTTTCGATGGGTATTCCATACCTGGACTTGATTCATAGCGCAAAATCCAACATGGCAACTTATTGTACGTATTAGTAAAGAGCAATCCTTTTTTCCAATGTTTGAAAAAACTAGTAATTATACCTATAAGCTACAACTACTATCAGACTTTCTCAGTATACCCTATACCCACGAAAATATACAATCGAACTGGAACAAATATTCCAACCTGCTCCAGACCCAAAAAAAGCGCCTGTGATTAAAACAAACCTCTGCCAAAAGAGCACCAAACACAATTTCGTAATTACATTTTTTTTATTTTTTTTGTAACCCCTCCCGGTTCCCCTAACACACTATTATTACAGCAGTACTACCCATTTACTCCATTCCTCCGGGAGTTTTTTGTACCTTTTTTTTCCATTTAATGACAAAAATAGGTATTTATACGGATATCTTTTTTTTAGAAGACAGATTATTATCCCTCAATAATGAAATTGTACCAGGAAAATTACAATTCCATATGCTAATAAATTTGTATTGCTGACATTGAAAATTTTTCTAGCAATGAGTGTTAAACAAAAAAAAGGGAGAGGATTATGAAAAAAACGATTTTAAGAAGTGCGTTCCTTGCAGTTGCAGGTGTTATACTGACGGCTGGGGGGGCGATGGCAATAGCGATTCCATTTAGTTCCACTAGTACTGTAGATTCAAATTATGGAGATAGCTGGGATGTGAGCACATTTTCCGGTACTGCTCTATATTCATTCTACATTGATGACCCTACTGTTCAGGTCAATCAAGTCTCCTTAGAGTTTGAAAGTGATATATTTGACCTTTCATCGCTAGATGCCTCAGATTTTACCATGATCAATCCAGTTGATTGGGTTACATTCACGGTTATGGGAATCAACTACAACGACATAAATACAACTGTAGAATTTTCAATAAGTTACAATGACGGCGCTGGAACTGCTATAACAAGTGCGAATGATCCAATTCAATTAACTCTTGACTATATTCTCTTAGGCGCAGATAGATATTCTAACGTCGACGGTGGGAGCGGAACAAGTTATTGGGACTGGGATGAAGGCCAGGCCTGGGCACAAAGCTACACCCTTGATGGCAATTTTATTAGTGGAGACTATAATAGCCCCTTGTTCTCCGCTACAAGTGGTGGCTCAACTGCTCCCGTTCCAGAACCAGCCACCATGTTGCTCTTTGGTACTGGTCTAATCGGCCTTGCCGGCTTTAGTAAACGCAAAAAGAACAAAAAAGCTTAACCGGCTCAAAGCAAAACAGCATCGGCCGTATTTAACCCCACTGTAACATTTGTTACAGTGGGGTTTTTTTTTGAGATTATTGACTCTTTGTCAGCGCTCATATAATATAGCAATAGCAACTTCACAAATGACAAGTTAATTCATTATACACCTATCCTTAACAGCCAATAGTTGAATCCCATGACAAAAACACAGTATTGCACCCTCCCCCAACGAACTGTTTACTTTTCTCTTTTTCTCATCCTCTCCCTCTTTTTCCTGGTACAGTTCCAGACCTCAGCTCAGGCGAAAACAAATTTCCCTGACAACACTATTCTTGCCCCTGGAGATACAATACAACTCCAACTCAAAAAACATCCTCTTTTAAACAACCTTGCAGGAAACTACGTAATCAGCCCAGTCGGGAACATTACCATTGCAGAGATAGGCGATATCCATGCTGCTGGGGAATCTGTTGTCGATTTAAAAAATCAAATACAGCAAGCACTCCGTTCAATAATTTCAATTGATCCAAAAATTAACCTATCTCTACTTGAACAGAATCGGTTCATACTCATGGGAGATGGTGTTCGTTACCCCGGTTGGTACAAAGTGCAACCAAGCGCGTCCATTGAAGAATTAATAGATATTGCCTCCGGCCTCCGGCCCGGGGCAAGTATAGTGGATGCAAGAATATCCAGGATAATCGCAGGGAAAAGCAAAGAGTTGCCTTTTGCGAATGCCCTGCCCCTGCAATCATTTGACCGCCTTACACTTACTACTGAAACAGACAGTGCAATTGTCGACAACGGTGATCTATTGTATGTAATTATTCCCAAAGAGGTGACTGGTGAATTCAGCCCCACTGAAAGGAATTATTTTAAGGAAAAGGTAGAGGTGGACCGTCACGGTTTTATTTTTCTGCCCAGCCAGGGTAATATTAAAATCTCCGGCTATACGACCGAAAAAATCAGCGAGTTACTCACCAACAATTTACCCAAATATCTTTCCAAAAGTGACAAAGCATCTGTCAACCTCATAGAAAAAAGGCATTACATCCAGATTCTGGGCCACGTGGCAAATCCTGGCTGGTACAACATACCGGAATCAGCAAACATCCAAGCCATTCTCGGCCAAGCCGGTGGCACCCTTGAAGGTGCTAATCTTGAAGAAGTGACCATCTCCAGAAAGGTAAAGAGCGAATCAATAAATCTCTTGGCAGATATTCAATACTATCTCTCCAAGGGAGATAATAGAATGCTGCCGGTACTTCATGAGAATGACACAGTCTTTGTCCCTCTGGCTCCTATTAGAGAAACTGAACAGGTAACAAATGATTCTCAGCCAGCACTTGACACTCCGAAGATACGTATTTTTGGTGCAGTCAATAGCCCAGGAATATACCCTGCCCCAAAGGGCTTGAATTTTCTGGATCTTTTGATTACTGCCCAGGGAGAAACTGCAGAGGCCGATCTAACCAAGATAAAAATCATGCGGGCCAATGGCGAGATTGAGATATTTAACATGCAGGCCCTACTCGAGACGACTGCATCAGCCCAGGAAACTGCTTTCCCGCAGATTAATGGAGGGGACATTGTCCATGTCGTCAGGAGGGAACCAAACGCTGGGATGATAAATACCCAAACAGGCCAAATTATTCCCCAGACCATAACGATGACCGGACCCGGAAGCAATAGCCAAGGCTTACAGCCTTTCAATGCACCCATGACTCCTTTTCAGGCCATTGCTCAGGCAGGTGGAATGAATGATTTTGCAGACACAAATGACATCATGATCATTCGCAGAGTTGATGGAAAGCAAGAAAGCCTCCCGTACAACTATGATAACGCACTGAAAGGGAAAGCCCCCGATGTGGACTTTCAACTGCAGGCGGGTGATATGATTTATATACCTTGAAAGAGCACGGTATGCGGTTTGCGGTTTTAGGTTTGCGGAAAAGATAGGAAAGACAGGAAAGAGCGGTTTGCGGTTTGCGGTTTTAGGTTTGCGGGAAAGACGAAGGGAAAGGAAACGGTGTGCGGTTTGCGGTTTTAGGTTTGCGGAAAGGACAAAGGGAAAGGAAAGGAACGGAAAGGAGCGGTTTGCGGTTTGCGGTTTTAGGTTTGCGGGAAGGACAAAGGGAAAGGAAACGGTAGGCGCTTTGCGGTTTTAGGTTTGCGGGAAGGACAAAGGCGGGGAAGGCGGGGTGTTTTGCCTAACCCGTCTTTTTGTTTTTGCCCTTATCCCTTCCGAAAACCGCACACCTCATACCGCATACCGTTCTTTCCCCCTTATCCCTTCCGAAAACCGCACACCTCATACCGCATACCCTTCTTTCCCCCTTATCCCTTCCGAAAACCGCACACCTCATACCGCATACCGTTCTTTCCCCCTTATCCCTTCCGCAAACCGCATACCTCATACCGCATACCCTTCTTTTCCCCTTATCCCTTCCGAAAACCGCACACCTCATACCGCATACCCTTCTTTTCCCCTTATCCCTTCCGCAAACCGCATACCTCATACCGCATACCGTTCTTTTCCCGTTCTTTTCCCGTTCTTTTCCCTTTGTCTTTCCGCATACCGCAAACCGCAAACCTCAAACCGCTCTTTTCACCATTCTTGATTGGATTAATTTGGTGAGCATGCGGGAGATGGCGTCGCATTCTTCTTGGATGTGGGCTGCTGTTTTTGGGTCGATGTAGCCGATTTCGTGGGAGATTATTGTTTGGGTTAAAACTTCTGCTGTTGATCCTTTTGCTATGAAAAAGAAATGAATAGCTTGTTTGTTAGTGTTGAGTTCATCCCCCTCAGCAATATTGCTCGCGATTGACACAGTCGCTCTGCGTATCTGATCCCTCAGGCCAAGATCTCTCGAAAAATCACCCTTTCCGGTAATCGTATACACATACACAGCAAGATCCTTACTCCGCTGCCAAACCTTCAATCCCCGAAAATTCCCCACCCCCTACCCCACCTCCCTTATAGGTTATCTTCCCCCAAACCCAAAACCGCCCTTGCCCCCCTATCCCTTCCTCATACCGCATACCGCAAACCGTTCTTTTCCCCTTATCTTTTCCTAAAACCTCAAACCGCATACCGCATACCGCATACCGCAAACCGTTCTTTTCCCGCTCTTTTCCCGTTCTTTTCCCCTTATCTTTTCCTAAAACCGCAAACCTCATACCGCAAACCGCTCTTTTACCGCTCTTTTCCCGCTCTTTTCCCGTTCTTTTCCCGCTCTTTTCCCGTTCTTTTCCCCTTATCTTTTCCTAAAACCTCAAACCGCACACCGCATACCGCAAACCGCTATTTCCCATTCTTTTCCTGCTTCTCCAACTCTTCTTTCTTCAAATGCATTGCTGCGAGATGGATTCGGGCTGGTGCGTATTGTTCGTCGTTTTTCAGGGCTTTTTCCAGGTACTGTTGCGCCAGGAGAAATGATCCCTGATGGTAATAGACCCAGCCCAGGGCATCTGCAGTTTGGGGGTTAAATGGTTGCTCTGCATAAGCCTTTTGGGCAAGTTCGAAAGCACGGGTGATGTCTTTATTCTGTTCAACATAGAGTACTGCCAGTTCTGTAGCTGCTTCAGTATTGAATCCTTCATTTTTCAACACTTCTTCAAACAGTGCTATAGCCTGCTCCACATTCCCCTGCTGTTTTTGAGATTTTGCCATAAGAAGTTTCTCTTTGGATACAGTCAGGACGGCAAGAGTTTCTCTTGCAGCAGTGAGTTCATTACCGGAAAGTCCCTTTTCTATGGCCAAGGTCAGCAGGGTTTCAGCTTTCTGTTGTTGTTTCTGGCCATAACGGAGCATGGCCATATGATAGATGATAGAGGGGTTTTCCGGCTTTGCAGCCATTGCCTGCACCAGGTAAGGCTCTGCCTGGGTGTAGACATTTTTCATAACATAAATCCAGCCCAGAGTATCAGCAACATCAGCATTTTTCGGGAGTTTCCTATAGACCGTATTGGCAAGATTAAGGGCTCGATCAAGATCTCTCCCCTCTTCTGCATAGAGAAAAGCGAGATTGTTCATGGCCGGAAGCAAATCATCCTTTAGCTCCAACACCTTTTCGTAGCTTGCAATTGCCTCTATCTTTCTTCCACTTTCCATATAGATGCCAGCAAGCTTAATCATTATTTCAATATTATCCGGAACCAACTCCAAGGCCTTCTGAAAATATTGAACTGCCTGATTCACTTCCTTTTTATTTTTATAGAGTTCTGCCAGCATGACAATGAGTGCTGCATCTTCCCCCTTATCCGCTTCAGGTTTAAGAGCATTCTCAGCAAGGTCCACGTACCCTTGGGAAAGATATATTTTTGCTTTAATCATGACTGCCGAACTATTCATTGGATATTTTACCAAGAAAGAATCAGCAGCCATCATGGCTTTTTCATATTCCTTTTTCAACATGAATACGCCAACTATTCTATTCAACATCGTAATACTGTCTGGCTTTTCCTCCTGCAGTTTTTCATAGAGGAGTAAGGCTTTATCATATTCTCCTGTATAATAATAGATTTCAGCCAAACGAAACTTATGCCCGGAAACATCGGGCTGTTCCTCAACCAGGAGTTTAGCATCCTCCAAAGCAACATCAGGTTTTTCCATTTTCAGGAGCACAGCAATTCGTAAAATTCTAGCCGTGATGTTATCGGTTTGCTTCCCGACAATCTGATCAAGCTGATTACTTTCCCCTTGTTTGGCAAGAATCTTGTCAAGCTCAGCAAGGCTTTGTTGAAACTCTCCTTTTCTGGCATAGATCTCTGCCAAGGCAAAACGGGCTTTCAAGAGATTCGGGTTTTTCTTCAAGGCTTCACTGATCTCTGCAATACTGATCTGCTCAGACTCATTCATGAAGGTCACCCCATACAGGAACTGATTTTCGGCTGCGTTGGGCGCCAAATCCTTTGCCCTGGAAAATTCTTCCCTGGCCTCGGCGACCTCTTTATCCTGCATCATCATCAATCCCTTTAAGAAGTGTCCACGAGCATCACTGGAATCTTCTTTTAACAGGGTATCAACCGAAGCTCGCGCCTGATCGAACTCTCCTTGAGCCATAAAGAGCTCGACGATCTTTGATTTCAACATTTTTTTGCTGCTATCCTCAGCAATGATACCTTCGAGAATCTTTTGAGCTTCTTGATAATTTTTGAGAAAGATATGATAGTCAGCAAGGATCATTTGATAGCTTTGGCGCATTTCACCAGTCGCTGCACCAACGGCCTTTTCATAATATTTCAAAGCATTATCAGAATCTCCCTGGCGGTGAATGATCATTCCATACATGCTATAGAGTCGAGAATCTCTTACTCCTTTTTCTTCAGCATCAAGGAGAATCTTTTTGGCCTGGTCAGGCTGGTTTTTTTTCAGAGACAGTTGGGCTAAGAAGAGATAAGGGAGAGCGTTTTCTGGGAATTTTTCTTTGACAGCCTCAAGAACCATTACTGCCAGATCATATCGTTCCAGTTTTTCATACAGTTGGGCAAGGGCAAGCTGCACCCCGACATCGGCTTGTTTTTCCTGGGCCAGTGCCTCCATCATGGCACGTCCCTCTTCAACATCACCTTTTATAACCAGCATTCGGGCTAAATTTATTTTTAGCACAATATGTTCGGGATAGAGTTTACTGCCTTTTGTTAAAACCGTTACCGCCTTCTCATTTTCTTTTTGATAAGCGAGAGAATTACCAAGTATCACGTAAATGTCCTTATCGTCCCCATTCACTTCGAGGAATTGCTCACAGACTGTTACTGCTTGATCCACAGCCCGATTTTCAACAAGAAGAAAAGCCAACTCTTTTCGAGCATCCTTTAGTTTTGGGTCCTGTTGAACAGCACGACTTAACTCGGCATACGCCAACTTGGCCTCACCTTTTTTACGATACACCTCTCCCAGTTTGTAGTGGGCCAAAGCCATTTCTGGATTTTTTTGTAATGCCTTTTTAAACCAAATTACAGCCTCGTCGAGTTTGTCACCGGTCATGGCATCAATTCCCTGCTGAAACATTTTCTCAGGATCTTCCCCTGAACAGCCAAAACCTCCGGCAAGGAATGCAACCAAACTCATAATCATCAGTAATCTAGGAACAAAATGCCTCTGAAAATTCATCATAACAAACCTGTTGTTAGTATAATCTTGGGAAGGTACGCCAAGACAGGGAAGGGAACATTAGTGCCGAAGGTCATCATACAAATTAATGTTCTAATTATACAGAATTAGATAATTAAAGCAATGAACAGCTCTTCTAAATAATCATCCCTAGCAAATAATAATCGTTTGTTCAGTTACCGTTACCAGAGGCTGTTGTGATTTCAAGATGTTCAGGCGTTTCTCCTGTGGATCCCTAACACACATTCTCTTTTTCCCGCTGACACTCTGTTGCACACTATAAACAACCATCCCCATGAAGTAGGTGAAACTTCTTCATTCAAGGCACTCTGAACTCCCCACTTTTCAAAATAGCCCTTTACAAACCCTGCTTAATTATACATATATTTATAATAAGGTTTTAAAATCTGTATTTCTCTGACGGACTATGCCATATCTATTCAAAAAATATTACCCTCTCAGGAATTTTATCTTTTGGGCCGGTGAAGGTTTATGGATTTTTCTCACCTTCAGCCTGGTCCACTATATTCTGGTTGGTAACTATTTATATTCCTACTACCTCACTACCTACCTCATCCAGGCAGCACTCATCACCGTTGTTTTTCAGCTCTGTCTCTATTTTTACGATTTGTACGACCTCAGCCGTGACCTCACCATCACCGAGACGGGAACTAAAATAACCAATGCCTTTGGACTGGGCTGTATCGTTCTTGGTGCTATCTATTACTTTCTGCCGGTGGTTACCACCTCCATACGTATATTCTGGCCAGGTTATTTTGCCATTTGCGGAGTAGTCTTACTGTGGCGCTGGGCCTACCATTTAATGCTCACACGACGTATGTTTGTCCAAAACATTTTAGTGTTAGGTACAGGTGAACTGGCTGCGGATATTGCCAAAGAAGTTGAAGGCAAGCATGATTCTGCCTATAAGATCATCAACTTCATTGGGGACACAGAAGTTACATTCAACCCCCACCAGGTCGAAATCTTAAGCGAACTCCCGGAAATGGTAAGCTACTGTCGGGAACATGACATAGAAAAGATTGTTCTGGCCCTTGATGACAGACGTAAAAAGACTCCCACCAGAGAGCTTCTTAAATGTAAGTTGAGTGGAATCAGTGTGAAACAGGGGGTCAGTTTTTACGAGGGGATAACCGGAAAATTGATGGTTAAAAAAGTGGACCCCAGTGAAATTTTCTTTTCCGATGGATTCACGCTCAACAGATGGTCATACTTGTTTAAAAGAATCCTTGACGTCTCCCTTTCTATCTCTGGCCTTATCCTCTCACTGCCATTGATGATATTCTCAGCCATCATCATCAAACTTGAATCTCCTGGCCCTATTTTATACCTCCAAGAACGTGTTGGTGAAAAAGGCACTGTCTTTAACGTCATCAAATTCCGCTCTATGAGACAGGATGCAGAAAAAGATGGGGCTGTCTGGGCCATGAAAAACGATACCCGGGTTACCCATTTTGGCCGCTTTATCCGCAAAGTTCGTATCGATGAATTACCTCAGATGTGGAATGTATTAAAAGGTGAAATGAGTTTTGTCGGACCCCGACCGGAACGACCGGTATTTGTCAACCAACTTACCGAAAGCATACCCTATTATGCTATCAGGCATTACATCAGACCCGGCATTACCGGTTGGGCTCAAGTATGTTATCCTTATGGTGCATCCGAGGAAGATGCCCTGCGCAAACTTGAATATGACCTCTATTATATGAAAAACATTTCCATTGCCATGGATCTGCTGGTGATTTTTCATACCGTAAAAACAGTTCTGTTTAGAAAGGGCTCCCGCTAAGGATGTGTTGTCCCAAAAAAAAGAGATACAACCCGAAGAGCAGATAGAGACTTCTAACGATGTATGCTCGCTATACCCCAGAATAGTGGCACCCACTCCATTGGAAATGGATTAACAAAAAAAAAGCGAAGGAAGTTATTTTTTTAGTGAAGTACTTCTCTTCCTTTTCCCTCTCCAAAAACATTTCTTCACCTCTCTCCAACTCACTAAGTCCTTTAGATATATTCTCCCTCCTCTTAAACACAACAGAGAACCGTAGTTGATTAAACCCTGTACTGCACAGACCTTGTTACGTTTTTGTAACTCTTTTCTTTGTTTTTCCTTCTTATTCAATAGCAAGTCGTAACACTCTATAATGTTTGTACATTTTCTCTTATAAATTTCTATTTCCGCAGCATTCATTCCGGCTTTTCGGTCTTTTATTGCAAAATAGGTATTTATACGGATATCTTTTGCCTTTAAAAGAGAATATAGTAATAGATATCGTTCATGGAAAGGAACAAACAAAATCCGTCGATTGAGGGTGGAGAAATGTACTCACGAAGGGAGTAACAGAATCAGGCCAGGCTCATGGAAATTTAAAAGCAAAACCTAAGTAATGAGGGGAGGTAACCATGAAAAAAGCAATCCTGTTATCAGTAGTTCTTGCTCTCGGATTGGTCACTGCTACTGCACAAGCCACACTAATTTCTACTTTTGAGACAAGCCATTCAACAAAAAATTGGCACGATAGCTTTCCAAAGGAATTTGCTATTGCATCCATTATTGAAAAGAGTTTTTCGTATTTCGAAATGACTCACGCTATCAATGGCAGGCCTGGTCCAAAAAAAATTCACGCCATTGATTTCGCTCTTATTAACACGTTTACAACCACTAAATATGAAAGTGGGCTTCTCATATCGAATGGGCCTTGGAGTGGAAGAGAACACCGTTTACGTGGTCCCGAAAAGATAAGTGATATATCGTCAACACCAAACAATACAAGTGCGCCAGTGCCCGAGCCTGGAACCATCCTCCTGTTTGCCACAGGAATTGTCTTTATTTTCGGTTCTCGCCTGATAAGAAAGTAAGAATGAGTTGGCAGCTATAGTAAAGCCCCTGGAAAATGTTTCCTTATTCGTTGGATTCACATGCATAACGGAGTGAGGCTATACCAGATTACGTTATAATTAAAATATTTTTTTTAAAGGAGCTCATAAAAAAGCAACAGGAGAATAATTCTTCTAACCAACCGGATAGTGGTATTTATTGTTTAACCCCATGCAATGGACTCATACTTAATTTGCTATTCGATGACTTCATGATAATATTATCTACTCAGATGCTAGTGTACTATCAACTTCATCTACTACTAAGAATCTATTAGTGGGGGGCAATATGGATAATAAACGAAGATACTTCAGAATGGATGTACAAGGAATGGAGGCTGACATATCAGATGATATTGGCTTCTGTACTGCTCGAGTACGTGATGTTTCCCGATATGGTGTCTGTCTTTCCGACATGCCGAGAAAGCTGCATGTTAAAGATAAAAAGTTCTTAGTTGTCATGTCATGCCGGGGCCATCGGTTTAAAGTCCAAGCGCAGAGTCGGTGGGAAGCAAAACAAGGGCTAGACACGATACTGGGAGCAGAAATCACCAACGCCCCCTGGGCCTGGACTGAGTTTGTATCCTCCATGGAACCGATTCAAGACGAGGTATGGAGTTCATCCGAATAAAAGTTCGCTTGGGTAGATAATCATATTTTCAACTCTCTATTTTGGCGCGGCTTCAATTGCTAAAGGGATCCGATGCTGGTTTGACAGATAAGGGGGGACTCTCCTGGTCTATTCGCGGCTGAAGCCGCTCCAACACTGAGCTGAGGGTTGGGTTGCTTTCTTCTCTGGAAGATGAACTGTTTGTTTTTTGGGGGTTGAGTAAATTGAGGTTGGTTGTACGACTTGGTTGGTAGCCTTGTCCGGAGAGACTTTCCTAAAACTGGTGAATGATACCTCTTGCACTTCGAGTGAGCTACTTGTCTTGTTGGAGCCGGATTCAATTGCTAAAGGGATCCGATGCTGGTTTGACAGATAAGGGGGGACTCTCCTGGTCTATTCGCGGCTGAAGCCGCTCCAACACTGAGCTGAGGGTTGAGTTGCTTTTTTCTTTGGAAGATGAACTGTTTATTTTTTTGGGGTTGAGTAAATTGAGGTTGGTTGTACGACTTGGTTGGTAGCCTTGTCCGGAGAGACTTTCCTAAAACTGGTGAATGATACCTCTTGCACTTCGAGTGAGCTACTTGTCTTGTTGGAGCGGCTTTAGCCGCGAATGGTATCCGGTGCTGGTTTGACAGAGATAAGGGGGGCTTGCCTGGTCTATTCGCGGCTGAAGCCGCTCCAACACTCTCTGAGGGGTTGAGTTGCTTTTTTCTCTGGAGGCACGTTGTCCCCCTTTTTTGGTTAGAGCATGATTGAGGTTGGTGGGGGGATGAAAGGGTTACCCTTTGTCCGCGACAATAAAAAAGGCAGAACCGGCTAAGCCGGTTCTGCCTTTTTTATTGGATAGTCTCTCCCACTCTCTTTCTCAAGGGAAACTTCTCACCGTTTATCCCAGTGGCAGCCAACACATTGCATGATTCCCGGCATCAACCGAAGCTTGTTGTCACGCTTTGTCCCGGTGGCAGCAGCGGAAAATTTGATAACACCTGTCTGGTGGGGATTATGACAGGTGGCGCAGACCACTTTGCCTTTATAGAGCGGCAGCTCAACACCGATTCGCTGG
The DNA here is from genome assembly GCA_018817385.1 of Pseudomonadota bacterium. GTDB lineage: Bacteria > Desulfobacterota > Desulfobulbia > Desulfobulbales > Desulfocapsaceae > Desulfocapsa. The sequence continues at coordinate 9,628 of JAHIUA010000009.1, read as the reverse complement.
ATGGATGTTTTTAGAGTCGCCAAAATTTTTGGAGAAGGCACCCTCAGGTGGTCAATACCGGCCGGATGTTTGCGGACAAAACCATGATGACAGCCGATACAATAGGCATCTGGATTCTGAACAACAAAACCCACCTTTCCCGGTCCGAGAACCTGAACATCGGGTATGCTTGAGTGACAGAAAAGACAGGTTATTTCCTGTATCTCTCCCTGTTCATTTACCTGCTCATGCGGGTTCAGGAGTTTGTATGATTCTTCAATATGGCAGAGGAAGCAGAAGGAAGTGCGTGATTTCAACTTCCCTCGTAAAAAAAGAACATTCGTCTTAGCCCTCCTTACTTTTTTAACACAACCAGCCTGGAGCCGTGAGTCATGACAGGTTGTACAGGTGAGTAGACCATCCTCTAAAGGCATATATTTAGGAATACGAATATGCTGTGACGGTTTGAGTCCCACCGGGTGAATGTCTGACCGGGCATATTCCGAGGCGTGGCAACGATTGCACAGGGCATTGCTGTCTCCTTTATGGCGGAGAGCACTATCGTCTTTAGTCGGTTTTTCCTCATGGCAACTCCAACAGTGCAGATCGCTCCAGTGCGGATCAATGGACCTGGACTTACTACAGAGGGTTAAATAGGCAACACTCAAAAGGCCTTTACCATCTGTCTTCCCATGATGATCATGGCAGCTTGTGCAGGCAGGTTGACCATTTTCTGGAAGTATGCCAGCTTGTATAGCCTCTTCTCGAATAACAACATCAATGAAGGGATCGCTCCCCGGGTAGTGATCGTCAGCCAGTTCATTATGGCACAAATCACATGACGCCTGCATCTGCACATCGGGAGGTCCCTGCTGCTGAGCTTTTTTGGCAGGTCGGGCTATATGACAATACCCACAGGCCTTCTCATGATCGTCATGGGGTGATTTTCTCTGAAAACGATCGCGATGGCAGTGCAGACAGAGTGAGGTACGTTGTGCTCGATAGTTTGTCTGCTTTCCCTTGAGAAGATTCTGACCCTCTTCTGAGACATGCATTACATGACAGGTCAGACAGCTAATCCTTCCTATCAAGTCCTCTTTGCTAAAGGGCAGGGAGTGGACCACAGCTCTTGATGCTTCAGGCAGAATTTCTATATCCAGAGGATGGGTAATGACTTGCGGATGACATTTCCGGCACTGTTCTATACTGACCGCTACAGCGGCATCCACCACAAGGTTATTGCTGCCTGCAGAGGTATGGCATTCGACACAGGCCAGATTCTTATGGGGCCCTATGCTGAATTTTTCCTTATTTTCCTGAACATGAGGGGAGCCAGCGGCGTCCGATGTCTGCTCTGCTGCAAGGCCTTCCTTTCCTGGGCAGAGCGAGAAGAAAAGAATCACTATGCAGGCCAGAATAGTTCCTGAGAGATTTGCTCGTGACGACTTTCTTTCACTCCTCATGGTGTGCTGCCTCTGGAGTTTGTTCGATAATCACTGCCCTGAGGCCCTAACTGCCTGAACTGGGGGGTATAAGGCCCCATCATTTTTTTCCTCTCTTCCACAACGTGATAATAGCGATACAAAGAGAGCGTTTTAATACCGTGACACTCATAGCAGAGCCCCCTTCTCACATCTTTTCTGAGAAAACTGTTTACAGTTGTGCCTTCAAGATTAACACCAGGACCTATTTCCAGTTTTCCAGGCTGCCAGATATGAGGATCATGACAGGTTGGACAGGTTATCTCACCGGACATCGTCTTTTGGCCATTCTCATCATAGAGAGGAAGCTCGACAGACTGATCATGCCCGGGACGGGTATTACTGACATAGGGTTTATTGTATCCAAAATGAATCCGCCGGGGATGAGAACCGACTTTAACCAGTTTGGCCTTGCCGATACCTTCCGGATTATGACAGCCATAACATGCACGTTCCATGAAATCCTTTTTATAGGATGACAGGGCGGCGTTCCACAGAGCAGCCTGGTTGCCGGCGTTATGGACAGTATGACACGGGGTACAGATCGAAGTCGGCGGCGAACCGATTTCTTTCGGTTTCAAGGCATCAGGCGCAACCACCCGCATATCGTGTTCTGTTCCGGCAACCTTGCTCTGGCGAACATGGCACTTGTTGCACAGAGCTGGATCCTCCACACTTGTCTCCCGTAAAAAGCTGCTCAATCCATCACCTTCCACATTTTCCAGACTGTCAGGCTGTTGCCTGTCCGGTCTCCAGTTATGAGGGTTATGGCAGGTCGAGCATTCCATCACCGATTTAGTTTCATCAATTTTATGGAGGGGAAGCTCAGGAGAACCGCTAACGGCCACTCCGACTGGATGGGAGTATTTGCCCACAGTTTTCTTAGCAGCAGCCCCATTTTTGTTGTGGCAGGAGAGACACAGCAGTGAAGTGGACCGCCCTTTTCGTGGCAGATCCTGGGCCCATAACATTGGACCGCTGCCATTATGCGGTATATGACAGGCACTGCACACTCCTGCCTGAACGACATTCTTTCCGGCAATATTGTTAACTTCCCGTCCAGTGATGCGGAGATCATGATCAGTTTTTTCCACCCTGCCTTCCTCAGAATGACAGGTAGAGCACAGGGCCTGATCTGCAGAACAGGTCTGTCTCAGGAAACTGCTATCGCCATCTCCTTCAATATTTTCGCCTTTCCCTTTTGTTTCATGCCCGGGTTGCCAGCGATGGGGGTCATGACAGGTATGGCATTCCATTACCGACTCACCACTGTCCTGGACATAGAGAGGAAGTTGCTTTGAATCCTTGACCTTGACGCCGACAGGATGGGAATATTTGCCAACGGTTTTCTTGGCCCCAGGGCCTTCTTTCGAGTGACAGGACAGACAGAGCTCTGAGGGTGAAACATTCTCCTCAATAGCGGAGCGAGACCATAAAAAGGGTCCACTTGCCTTATGGGGGACATGACATGAAACACAGACACCGAACTGTCTGCTGCTCTGGCCGGCAGTGTTTAATTCAGCCGTGGCCGTAACGCCAAGGTCATGATCGGTTCGTTCCACCAGGTACTGGGCAGCATGGCAGGTTCCACAGAGCGGGTCACGCTGGGCGGCAAGGGCCTTGGTATCAGGGGTGTGCTGATGTATCCGATGACAGGTAAAACAGTGCACCGTATTGTTTTCTCCAGCTGCAAGCTCAATCTTCGCATCGGGAGAAGCCTTAAAAGTTACATTCAGAGGATGATTTTCATTGGTCCCCTTGAGAAGCGACAGGCGATCATCCTTGTCTGGATGACAAAAAGAACACAGGGGGTCACGGGTTGCTACCAGGGCCTTGGTCCCGGGGGCATGCTCGTGCACCTTGTGACAGGACATACACTCAAGACTGTTTTGGGGTCCGGCCTGGAGGGTCAGGTTCAATGAGGGTTCTGTCTTAAATTCTACCTTGAGCGGGTGATTGACTCCCACAGACGACTGCTTGGGGTTGGCATCAATCTTGTCTGTATGACAGATGATACAGAGGGATGACTCCGCCATGGTGTGCACCAGAGTTCTTTCAACACTGGCATGAGCCGTATGACAGCTTTCACAGATAACGTGATTGGGATCTGTAAAAGAGACACTGGCTCCTTCAGTATAAAGCTGTGCCGGGAGAGTTTTTTTCCCAGTGTGGGTTGGATGATTGTTATCTGCCGGCACCTGATTAATATGGCACATCTCGCACATAATGGAATCATTATTGGTGATCCTCAGAAAAACACTGCGTTCGATACTTGTATCAGTCGGGTTGGAATGGGCAGAGTGACAGGTTGCACAGACTATAAAACCATCTTTGGAGAGAGGGAAGAGTTTGGGGATTTTGACTTTATCGGAGGGCTTCACACCCGTCTTATGCATGTCCTGGAACCAGACTTTCAGGCGGGAATCTGCAGTTGATCCGTCATGACAGCTGAAACACATCAGCTCTTCACCTGCAACATCCTCAGTTTCATAGTCCGTATAAACGGTACCGTGTCCCTTCACGAACTGATCTATCCATCTGAAATGGCAGATGGCACATTCGCGTGAGGAATTCTGGGTCAGGTTGCCAGCTGCTTTCAGGTTGTGAAAAGGGAAAAACAATCCAACCAGCAAAATAATACAGGCAACAGGCAGGCACCGACTCATTGATTATGGCCCCTCTCTTTCGAGAACGATAAGGCGATTGGTATACATCTCTATAACAAACAAGCGATCTCCCGAAACCGTCATTCCTATTGGTGTTGTAAATTTTCTCAGATTACCCGCTTCATCGCCAACAGCGCCAATAAAAGTTCCGCCATGGGTAAAGACCTGGATAATACCAAGGTAACTATCAGAGACCAGAAGCTCATTATTTTCACTGACGGCAATACCTTTGGGCCTGAAGAATTGGCCCTTTTCAATCCCCCAATCACCAATGAATTTGAGGTGGGCCCCGTCTTTGTTCAACACCTGAATCCTGGTGTTGACCACCTCAACAATATAGAGGTTATCTTTATTGTCTTTATCCAGCATAAAGGGAAAGCGAAATTCCTCTGGATTACGTCCCATCTTTCCACTGGACCAAAGAATTTTTCCTTTCATATCCAGTGCAATGACTCTGTGGTTATCATTATCTACCACAAAGAATTTTTTGAGTTGCTGGCCAAAAACCACATCCGTTGGATCAGTTGCCTTCCCTCCGGGGGGAGTCGGCAGATCAAAAAATTCAGGAGCACCCTGCTTGGCTGGAAAGAGCACTATCCTGTGGTTGCCTGAATCTGCAACCAGCACATCCCCTGCCGGCGAAACATCAAGTCCCAGGGGGAGATTCAGTGTTTCTTTGTCACCAACAGTAGATAAAGGCTTTCCATTATGGTCATAAATCCTGACGGTATTCGCTGTTCCGTCAAGAATATAAATTTTCCCCTTCCCGTCAACAGCAACATCGCTGGGAAGACGGAGGGGATCACCAATGACAAAAACGGTGCGATACAAAACCAGGTTGAGAGGTTCCTCAACGGCCTCGGCAACGTCAAGGCCAAGGTTGCCAAGGGGATCCTCAACGATCTCGCCAGCAGAAGCTGGGTAAAGAGGATCCTCACCGGCCTTGACCCCACTTGTCATGAACAGAATAACTGGTATAAAAAAAACAAATAACCACCATCCACAATAGTGCCTTCTCTGCTTTATCACAGGGACATCTTTAGAGTAAATGATTTTCACCTGCTGTGTCAAGGTTTGAGCCATGACACGAGCAGAAGAAAACAAAGCGGGCATATATTTAGGATGGTGGCGCATAATGTTTTTTAATCGGTTGAACGATTTTCAAGTTCCAGTTCTTTCATCTTCTGTTCTTTTATCATGTCCGGGTCAAACATGGTTGGCAGGTAAAATTTCATATACCTGTCTATCATGTCAGCCGCTTCTGTCCTATAGAGGCTGTCGGCCCTGGTCTTTGAGTAGCCTGCTGAAACAAAATCAATGTACGGCTCACGACTGTGACACTCTGTACACTGGAGCGGTTTCTTGGACATACCTTTATGGAGGATGACCTTGGCTTCAGCCTGCTCCTCAGGGGTAAGATTATCTTTCTGGGCAATATACTCGGCGATAAAACCAGGATTACTCGCCTTATCCAGACGACGCGTGTCCCCGTTCAGGGTTGCCACCGGAACCATTCTGGCTCCATAATAGCCATTTTTGCTTTCATCAATTACCGTTACCTGTTCTTCCGTCATGTTATCATACCAGAGATATGCGACCTCTCCCTTTACATCGGCTCGGCGCACATGACAGGTTTCACAGGCCATAAAGTAGTTATGCATATTTAAGAACGAACGGATATCCGGTGACTTGCTGTGAGGCAAGGTTCCATGACAGCTTACACATATTGGTTGTTTAGCTATGGTCAACTTGACAGTGTCATCTATATTATGAAAATGTGTATCTGTCTTCTTTGCCTGACCTGCGGCAACAAATCCTACAAATTTACCGGTATCAGCCGGTTGCATCTTCGTTATAGAACGCGCTGAAGGGAAATAAAGAATCTTCAGCAGGAGTACGGAGACGATAAGACAGAAAATGAGTGTACACAGTGACATCATTTCCCCCAGTCTCCTGCCAAAGGTTTTATGATGTCCTGAATGTCCATGGCCTGAATGGTCAGATTCATCAACTGGGGCAAGCAATCCATCTGCAACCATTTGTTCATACTGGACAGCATGCTCTTCCTTGAGATGATGATTAGACATCTTACCATCAATCCAGACATTACTCATCGGAAATTGACCCGGCTTCCAGTGGACAGCATAAAAATGCCAGACAATGATGGCCAAGGTTGCAAGAATAGCCTCCATTCCATGAATAAGAATGGAAAGATCAAGAACAAACTTACTCCAGTAGACTTCAGTCCAGAGGAAAACTCCAGTCACGGAGATAATAATGGTACCAGCCACAAGTGCTAAATATTCCGCCTTCTCCCGATAATCAAATCTTCTGAATTTGGGGGGAGCATCTCTCAGGCCAAGATAATAGGCCAGGTTTTGAAAGATATCTACAACATCTTTCCAAACCGGAATCATAGCGAACATAAAGGATCGACCACTCTTGGAAGCTACCAGGTAAATGACATGATAGAGACCGGTGGCGATCATGAGAACACCACAGACACGGTGGGTAATACCTCGATAGTAGAAAATCGTTTCTCCCCAGTCCCCAAACTTGAGAATAAATTCCTCAGGCATTCTAAGCATATAACCTGTTATAACCAAAAGGACAAAGGTAACAAAGGTCAACAGGTGCTGTATGCGTTCCTGGGCGTTGAGACGGACTATTTCACTGGGCAGTTCATTTGGTTTTTGAGTATTCATAGTGATCATCCTCTCAATGTTTTTTTCTGTTTTGGACTATTCTGTAAAAGTCCATGAGCTGATGTATCAGCATGCCGCCAATAACGACGGTAATGAGGAGGGTATATATCCACTTTACCAGTATGTACACCTTCCGTTCAAAACGCTCTTGCTCACTCATGGCACTAACATCATCAGCATCGGCGTCCATCAGGTCACGTAATCTTCGATCCTTATTAAGACCACTGATTTCTTCAAGAGATGTTTCACCTCTGACAAAGGCAGCCACTGTCTCATCAAATCCAAGTCCTGTCTGGTGAATCTTTCCAGAGGCAAAAGATTGACTGGCATTGGGATGACATTCCTGAGAACTTTCGGTGCTGGCACAGGTTCTTTGCAGATTTTTCATATACACTGGAGACTTTGGATCCTGCATGCTGCTAAGCGAGTGGACTGAATAGCCAACAGGTGCATGACAGCTGATACAATCGGGCATGTTATGATCACCGTACAAGACGCCCTTCCAGTGGTAGGTATCACGATAATTTGCGGTGGCGGGGAGATCATGTCTCTTCATCATTGTAGCATCCTGATGGCAGTTGAGACAGAGATTGACCGTCTCCACGGCGGTTCTCGATCTGTGCAGCCGGTGGGAAAAATGCTGATAATAACGACTGGCCCACTCTTTCTGGGTATGACAGCCTATACAGCGACGCAGGGCATTACGTGAAATCCCCGCTTCTTGATCAAGTCCCTGCACAGGCTTGTAGATGGTATTCAGATGACAGTCGGTACAACCAGGCATATCAGCACTGAACTTTTTCGGAGAGCCCTCTGTTCCCTTGCCATGGATACTGTCATTTACTTCGGCATAGAGATTGCCATGGGAAAAATCCACATCAGTAGAAGGCTCTTTGAGATGGCATTTTGTCGCGCAATCAACCTTTTTCGCATCCGTATGCGGAATAATATCGAGATTGAGATGACAATTTCGACAGAGAACTTTTCCATGGACGGAATTTTTGTACATATCATTGTTGACATAAAACAAGCGAATTTTCCCTGTCTTGTCCAACCTGGCAAGGCCGGAATACTTATGACATATCGCGCAGCCCTCCTCATCGGCAGCGATTACCGAAGCCGGCACTATAAATAACGCCAGTACGGTCCATGCAATAATACATAGAGCTACATGTTTTTTCATTTTCAACCCCCTCTTACTTGAGAAAAATTTTCTCGCCCTCAGCATGTTGACTGTGACATTCCTCTCTTGCTAACCTTGAATGGAAACAAGACAACAATGTGTTTTTTCAGGGATGCCTCTTTCTGAAGCACCCCCGTGTACAGTGAAGTAAACGAGACCCTTCACAGGAGTCACATGAGGATACCTGTAAGATCTGCAAACGGCATCTGTTTGAAAAAACAGTCAAAAGAAGCCCCCACAGCCTCTCTATTTACCTTTTACTTTGGGCAAGATAGTATTCTAATCAACGGGTTCACACAAGTGGCAGATTGTCGCGCCACAATGTAGGACATGCGCTGCTTTAATGCATTGAGAAATGAGGCTCAGGGTATAACAATACCAATAGCCTGACACGATATGGAAGTGCCTTGAAAAGAGAAAAAAAATGAATGCTGCAAGGTGAGGTGAGTTGAATTGAAGGCGGATCGAAACTGACTTGTTACTTGATCATTTTTTATATTACAGAAGAGAGTGGCCAGTTTTCTTCCTTTGCATTACGTGTTGCCTGATCTCCTGCGATACTGTTCTTGATGGCTGAAGCCACTCCTTGGTCATGGGCGATGCTTTGTACTCCGGGTTCCCCCCCCTGTCAAGTTCAAAGCCGATTACAGACCTTTTATCCCGCCGCAACCAAGGGAGATGGCTCCTGACAGGACCATAAAAAGAGTTTCTCCAGGTCAGAGCTGGCGACAATGATCTCCCTGCTGTTCTGCCTCTTCTTTTGTGGCAAGGGTCCGCTTAATCCATCCGCTCCGGATATAATACTGCTGACCGGCGTCCTGCCACAGAGCGCAGCTCTCATCCGTACGTTTCATTGGATAATGATCAACACTTTTATCCACCCGACAGATACCTGAATGGGGATCATCCAATCTGAATTTACGACAACTGAGACATGTTTTTTGGGGTAATGGAATCATACGAATCCTCTTGATATGGACAGCGAGTAATAGACAAGCAATGGCCTTTTCTGCTGTGCATGATAAGACGCTGCCGAAGAAAGGTCAATAACGGAGAAGGAAAGATGCCGAGCAGATGCTGTGCCGAAGAGACTGAGGCCGGCGGCAACTGCCCAAATAAAGGAAATCAACTTTCACGGACTGAATACCCGCCAATACCGGCAGCAGCCAATTTCCTGGAGATTGGAGTGTGGGGTGGCCATGGGAAGGAGAGTACCTGAAGGTGCTTTTTCTTGTCTTGGAACGGCTTCAGCCGCACCCCCCCACAGATACAGGCGAAACAGACAGGGGGCCCCCATGTTTGCGGCTTAAATCGCTGCCCCAAGAATAAGGTAATTTCCTTTTCTCTTTCCCAGGCCCCTCCCCTCTATGTTACTTGCAACAGCCGTGAAATGCTGCCTATTGGCAAGACGGTGTTTGTACCCTTTTCCACCACCAATAAACAACTGTTGCAACAACGGTTACAGAAGCATCTTTCTAGGAGCCTGTCGGACTTAGACATAAATCTGCTGCAAATTTGACAAATCGGCCCATATTTCCATAGATTTTCGTTAAATAGGCCTGCTATTCGCCTCAAATCCATGAAAATCTGGTCTCGATTTCTCTAATTTTCGCT